>NZ_FOWL01000025.1:0-89810 GCF_900115445.1 Variovorax sp. OK605 | reverse complement strand
CGCACCTGCACAGCGTGGCGCCGTCGAGCCTGCTGGGCGAGGCGCTGCACTACCTGCATGGACAGTGGCCCAAGCTCGTGCGGTTCCTGGACAACGGAGCCTGGCCGCTGGACTCCAACCCAGTGGAGAACGCGATCCGGCCCTTCGTCGTCGGAAGGCGCAGTTGGCTGTTCGCCGACACCGTCGGTGGTGCCCACGCGAGCGCCAATCTCTACTCGCTGATCGAAACGGCCAAGGCCAACAACGTCGAGCCCTATCGGTACCTCGTCGCTCTGTTCAAGAAGCTGCCGCTGGCGCAGACCGTCGACGACTACGAGGCGCTGCTGCCCTGGAACATCGAGCTCGACGGCGCGCAGGCCTCCCTGCGCGCATCGGCTCCGACACCAAGCGCAAGGGCGTGGTTCATTGAGCGTACATGAACGCCCCCTATGCCAGCCTCTCAATTCATGACGACACGAAGGCAAAGATTGCTCCCGTACATTCGGGCTGTGAGTGCAGCTTTTGGCCGCGGCCCCTGATGGGATCTGCTGGTTGACGCCTCGATCGCTTACACGCACTCTGGGTGCCGCAGTCAATGCGGGCTTGGCCAACCACGGTCTTACCTGTCTTGCCATCACTTCATGATCGCCTGAGCAATCGGTGGTATTTCTCCCTGAAGTCGTTGTGTCTGTTCCGCAGTTGGCCTTCGATCACACGACCTCCGCCGCCTTCCTGTAACCCGTGTCGTAACGCCGGTCATGGGCCAGCAACGCCCAGACAATTCGAGCGTTCTTGTTGGCCAGCGCGACCGCCGCGACATTCTTGTTTCGCCGCTGTACGACAGCGTTGACCCAACTGCACGGATCCGCCTTCTGGCTCGCGCGATAGATGACTGATCGCGCACCGTGTATCAGCAAGGTGCGCAGGTAGCTGTCTCCTCGTTTGCTCATGCCGAGCAGGTTCGACTTGCCACCAGAAGAATGTTGCCGGGGCACCAGGCCCAGCCACGCCGCAAGTTGTCGGCCGCCGTCGAAGTTCTTCGCATCTCCGATGGAGGCGATAAGTGCGCTTGCTGTGATGGGGCCGATGCCGGGTACCTGAGCAAGCCTGGTGCTGAGTTCGCTGTTGCGATGCCACGCCTGAATCTGCGCTTCGATCTCGTCAACTTGACGGTCGAGCTCCTTGAGGTGGTCGAGCAGCCGTTGGACGAGCATGCGGAACCTGCCAGGCAGATCGCTGCTTGCGTCTTCGATCAGCTCAGGAACACGAGCAGCGATGTAGCCGAGCCCTTGGGGAATGATGAGGCCGAACTCGCCGAGGAGGCCACGGATCTGATTGGCCTGCGCTGTGCGCGCCTTCACGAAGCCCTGGCGCACCCGGTGCAATGCCAACACTGCCTGCTGCTCTACGTTCTTGATAGGTACGAAGCGCATGTTCGGCCGGCCCACGGCTTCGCAGATCGCCTCGGCGTCCGCGGCATCGTTCTTGTTGGTCTTGACGTAGGGCTTGACGAACTGAGGCGCCATCAGGCGTACGGCGTGCCCCATCGCTGCGAGCTTGCGCGCCCAGTGGTGTGCGCTGCCGCACGCTTCCATGCCGATCAGGCACGATGGCAGGTTGACGAAGAACGCCGCCATCTGGTCTCGGCGAAGCTGCTTCTTCACGAGCACCTTACCGTGCTCGTCGATCCCGTGGACCTGGAACACGTTCTTCGCCAGGTCGATGCCAACAGTCGTAAGCTTCATGGTGGACGCCCCTCTCGGTTCAAGTGATTGATCAACGTCACCACTTTGGCACGTCGATGCCGTTACGGGTGGGGGCGTTCATCCCATTGCTTACGCTCCGTTCGCTGCAGCGGTTGAATAGAACGAACAAACCACCAATCTCCAAGCATAGGACTTGCGGCGACCAGCGTCAGCATCGCGCCAACGCTGCACCGCTTTCATCCAGAACAACAAGATCCCGGCGCCTCCAAGACCAAGTACCCACATTGCTACGAGATTGATCCAGTCGATAGAGGTGACAGCATCCGTCGTCCAGAAGACTGCCGACAGGATCGTGATCGGGAAAACTTGGACAACAAACAGATCCCAAGCTTTGGGTTGGAACTTCGAATCTTTCCAGAAAACAACCGCTGGAGCGCAAAGAATCCCGGCAGTCGCTAGGAGAGCTATAGCAGCGGTCAATGCAATCAGTCCCGCGCTTGACACCAATGCCCCAATTTCAAGTAGCGGATAGTCGATGAGCGCTAAGGAACATCTGATCAAGTCCACCGATAGACGATCTGAACGTTGAACACGAAGCGGAAGGAGCGCCAACGATGAGCCAGATCAGTTTTTCGGATGCCGAGCACGCGGGCAAGAGGAAGAAGACCCGCTGGGAAGTCTTCCTCGCCGAGATGGAGCTGGTGGTGCCCTGGAAGGCACTGCTCAAAGTCATCGAGCCGCACTACCCGGTGGCCGGCCGCGGGCGCCGGCCGTATCCGCTCGAAGCGATGTTGCGTGTGCACTTGATGCAGAACTGGTTCGCGCTGAGCGATCCAGCGATGGAGGAAGCCCTCTACGAGATCACCTCGTTGCGCGCGTTTGCGAGCTTGGGGATGGAATCGATCCCCGACGAGACGACGATCCTGAACTTCCGCCACCTGCTGGAGGCCAGCGACTTGGCCGAGGACATCTTCAAACAGGTCAATGCCCACCTGGCCAGGAAGGGGCTGCTTCTGAAGAGAGGCTCCATCGTGGACGCCACGATCATCGCGGCGCCCAGTTCGACTAAGAACGAGAGCGGCGAGCGAGACCCGGAGATGCACCAGACGAAGAAGGGCAACCAGTGGCACTTCGGCATGAAGGCGCACATCGGCGTGGATGCGGACTCCGGGCTGGTGCACACGGTGACGACCACCGCAGCCAACGAGGCAGATGTGGAACAGGTGAGTGATCTGTTGCACGGCAAGGAAGCCCAGGTGTGGGCAGACTCGGGCTACCGAGGAGCACAGAGCCGAGTCAAGCGCAGCGTGCAGTGGCACATTGCGGGCCGGCCCAGCGACATGGCGAAGATGCCGGAGGGGCGAGCCAAGGCCAAGGCGCGCAAGCAGGAATACCAGAAGGCCAGCATCCGGGCGAAGGTGGAGCACCCGTTCCGGGTGATCAAGCGGCAGTTCGGCCTCACGAAAGTGAGGTTCAAGGGACTGGCCAAGAACACGGCGCATGTGATCACGCTGTTTGCGCTGTCCAACCTGTGGATGGCGCGCAAGAAATTGATGGCGATGATGGGACAGGTGCGTCTGCAAACAGCGTGAGTGCGCTGGATCAGGGGCAGACCTCGCCGATTCGGGGCATCTGGCGGGGCGATCCATTTCCGTGCACGCCATTGACCTTCATCGCGCGCCGATTGATGACCTGTTCAGACCTTCCCTAAGTAGCGCAAGGCGACGATTACACCGAGCCCAGTCGCCGCCAAGGCGAAGATCGAAAATGGAAATTCAGCCACCGACGTCCAGAGCCGTTGCTTTGAGGGCGACCAAAGCGACGATCTTTTCGTTCTCTCACTCCCATCGATGCTCGATGGATCTCTGGTGCTGGCGGATTCGTTGGTCATCGAAGAAGCTCCCAAGCAGGTTGAAATCTGCATTGTGGTGGCGCCGCCTCTCGCTGATCACACCGTTCTACCATTTGTTGTCGGCTCGCCGTCGCGGAGCGACGGTATACGGAGTGCTAACTACGGTGGCATGCAGGTCAGTAAATTTTCACACTCGATCGCCACGTCCAGACCCCGGGTCTGCGGTCGCTAAATGCGAACCAGACGAGGAGCTATGGGGTTTCGCGGATGCAACGCGCGTCGCTTTGCCCTGACAGCAGCGGCGCGCTACTGCGTAGCGAGGCGTTCTGCAATCTCGCGCGCACCGAGATCTCGGATTGAGGCAAAATTTCCGAGTTGCGCCGCCTGCGGACTTGCCTTGCCTTGCTCGCCACCCGTGGCAGGCAGCCTGCGGCAACCGAGCTGGCGGATGGTGGGCTGCAGACCTAAGTTCTCGCAGGAACAGAAAGACGCATCGGTCGATCACTACCTCGCCCACGGTCACTGCATTGCTGCCACCATGAGGGCACTGGGCTACCCGTGCAGAGAGACGCTGACCGCCTGGATTCGCGAGGCCCTTCCTGATGCCAGAAGGGCTACCGCTCGTTCGCTGGAGCAGAGCTCAAGAACGCGCTCATTGCTATGCAGCTACTTGTTCGACTCTGCAGCCTGCGGCTGGACAGACACTGCTTTTGCGACCCGTTTGCGCACAGAAACATCCGGAAGAGCAGTCAAGCACTCGAACAATTGCTCCGCATATGAGAAGCCGATATGCAGCACGGATTTCTTGTTGAAGTAGAACAGCCAGGCGGCAAGAATAGCCAGTGAGATCAACAGCGTCAGCGTCGCAGCCAATCCTGGATCTGCGAGATGGATTGGGGCGAACTGCAGCGGCGAAAGTTGCAGAACTTTGGCGATGATCAATCCGTAGACCATACCCATCAAGCTCGTCTCGATGCCCACGGGCTTCATCGCCAACATGTTTCGGTGAAAACCGAAAGCGGTGTTCTCTTTGAAAAGCAAGCCCTTGTTGTTCCGAGTCAGTTCACGAAGACGTTTCGCGACCCCGTTGTAAACGTCATCCGCCTTGGCCGGATCAGCGTGCTCCTCTTGTGCGGTCGGCATGACGATCTGCAGCTTCGCGCTGACCATCGCGTGATATCGCTGCTTGCTGACCCCATCCAGAGCGGAGGTTTCGCGGTGCCGAAGAGCAATGGTGGTCGGCAAACCACCCCACTCGGCAAGTAAGCTCTCTTGAAGTTGCTTGCCGCGACCTCGCGTCACGCTCGCCAACGTGTAGAGTGCGCCGCATCCCCCGAGCACGGCGACGACCGCCGTCAGGACCGGGTGCCGAGGTCCGTAGACGCACACTAATGGCACAAGGAGTGGCAGCGCCACCATCAACCCCGGGAAAAGGCGAGCTTTCCGTTCGTAAGGGTCCTTCAACAGATCAATCATCGGTTCACCGTTTCTGCATACATCGTTCGAGAGACAACGACTGGGTCTCCCAGGGGCCGGTGCCATTCGTTCACGAACCCACTGCAGCTTTCATGGCCCGCAGGTCATCCCCGTCGCCGACAATCAGCGACACGGCAGGCAGCCCATCCTGTGCCATCCCCAGCGCCAGGTACACCAGTTGATAGAAGTCATCCGAGCTCGGATCGGCGCCATGGCCTGGTGGATGGCTGTGCCATTCCCCTACGTAGCCGACGATCCCGGCGGTTCGCTTGGAAGCTTCCCGTCCCGCGCTCGCGACGCCCTCCACCCCGCGTTCGAAATGACCAGGCGATGAGCGGCTATCGGAGGGCGCCTCAAGTGCGTCGACGACGACGACGGCATTGATGTTCAAGTCGTGATAGCCAAGCAGAATTCCGCCCGTTTCGTTGGGAAGGTGCAGCTGGCGCATCGCACGCATCTTTGCAGTGACACCCGCGTCGATGAACAGGTCCATATCGTCGAATGCGATTTTGTGCTCTTGATGCGCAGAGAGTTCATGAAGCGAGACCACCCCAGTGTCAGCCTCGCGCGACCAGACGCGGATGCAGGCCTCGTCGGACGTGGTCAATTTCTGAACCTGCTCCGCCAGCAGCGCGGCGTGGACCTGCACCGAGGAATACGGCATCACCACCGAAATATCCCGGCAACTCGCACCGCTCCAGAACGTTCCAGCGCTTCCCTGGAGGTGGTGTTCACCCCACTCTTGCGTGATGACGGAACGGTAGTACTGAGCCTCCAGCGATCTGAGGCGTGTCGTCCGCGCCGCATCCTCGAGCAACAGGACACACCCTGACCCGGAAGGGGTCAGGAACACGGAGGCGTGACGGCCGGCGTCATCATGTGCACTTGCAAGCCTGGGGTACTCCAAAGTCGTGGAGGCATCCACGACCAGTCTGCCGCTGCGCAGGGCTGGAAGGAGGCCTCCATCGACCAGATCACAAGCATCCGCGTGCACGGGCGTCACGACCGCTGCCCCATCGCGGATCTCTTTGGCCCGGGCGGCAGCAACCTGTTCCTTGTAGTGGCCCAGATGTCGAAGGTCCGCGGGGTGACGCACCAGGTTGTGCGGCTTGACATGATCCTTGTCGACAACTGTCCACTCCCCCCAACCCGAACGCACCCAAAGATCGAGCATCGTCGCGCCGAGTGCACCTGCTCCAATCAGTGTTGCGATGGGTCCAGACTCGACGGTGCCGGCCTGGCGCCGCGCGGCCACTTGATCGACGCATTGCAGTACCTCGATCGCCTCGATCTCAACCGGCTTCCACGCCACCGACTTGGCAGCCGGCTCCAGCAGCTTTACCCGCCAGTACTTGTCGCCGACCCGATGGAGCTCACCCATCAACTCGCCGAGCTTGAGTTCGCCGTGGTTGACCAGATATGCGCGTCTTGCACGACGCTCCGCTTGGGCGTCCGGTGCGCGCGTGATCGGCATATCGAGCAGAATGACGGTCCCGGTACTGTCCGTCGCGGCCGCGGCACCATTGCTCCCCACGGCCTCGCTGATTGCGAGTTCGAGTGCAGCAACCAGATCGACACCGCGCGAACTCAGCATCTCAGCCAGCAGGCCGAGGGTTGGGGGGTCTTCTTCGATGCGCCCATGCACCATGGCAGGCAGCCGAAGACTCACCAGCGAAAGGCTCGGGCTGCGCTTGACGCCCTCCAGGCGCGGTTGCAGCAGGAAGGTCGAGCTGTGCTGCGTGCGCTTGACCCCCTCGAAAAGATCGAATTTCTGTTGAGGATTCTCCGTCAGAAGGGCGTCGACGTTCCACGGCAGGATCAATTCGTTGGACGTGGTGAAGAAGAGCTGCTCGACCGGTTGATCCGCAGGATGCAGCTCTCCACGGGCCGTTTTTTCCAACCAGAATTTGATACGGCCGAGAAAGCTCTCGGGCGTCCATGTTCGCGTCACGGATCGCGGTGGCTCGAAATAGAGACAAAGGCTTGGCGGACATCCAGGCGGGCGCGCGTTCTGGTGCATAAGGCGCGGAAAGCCGCGTCGCACAGCGAGCACTTCCACGAGTTGCGTCGCATCCGAGCCCACGATCAGCGCGATCCGCTCGATGAATTCGATCCCGAAAGGATTGTTGGGCGGCACAGCGTGGCACTTTGCGTCCACGACGAGAAGCTCCAGGCGCCCTCCTCGCTGGAGCTGCATACAGCGCACCAACTCGAAGTCTGGATGGCGCTGTACCGCCGTCGCGATCGCAATGCTTCGCGCCTCCTGAAGGGCCTGCGGCCCCTGCAGCAGCTCGCCCTGTGGCAGGGTTCCCCAATTTTCCTCCATGTCAGCCCACCCGCACCGTGCTCGTGGAGAGCCCCGCGCGCGGTGGTGAAGACGTCAGAATGGCCGCAGCGCCCGCGATCGCCTTGATCCACGAAATGCCCCCCACGCTCACCTCGAACGTCAGAGGCGAGGGCTTGGCTGCGTTCGGCTCCTCCATGGTGACGACGAACGTCCTGCCGCCGACCTGAGCCAGGTGGCTCTCATACGCGTTGCGGGCCTGGATGTGCGGAGGCTGAACCTCTTCGTACATGTCCTTCGAGTTCGGGATCGGGTAGCTCGAACTCACGATGTACGCATTCTTCTTGCCCGAGAGCAGCAGCTCCTTGACGCCCGGCTTCGGGATAGTCTCCTTCTCCCCCTTCGTATCGCTCAGACACAGATAGCTGCAGTGGTGGGGAATGTTGAAGAGGTCATAGCGCAGACGATCTTCGTTACCGTGGTACTTGGTGATGCGCACGATGTCCTCGAGCACCTCCCAGCTGCTGTCGCCGACCTGCAGGAAGTCGTAGTACGCGCCGTCCGCCGCCAACCGCACGTTGAAAACGAGTGACGCGTCGTTGCGAACGAAGTCGCCGTCTTCGCAGTGCGCGATGAACGGCGAATGAGTGAAGAATTCGATCCCGTCGGCAGCAAGGCTGAAGGTGCTCACCACCGTTCCGGCGTCCACGAACAGGTGGTCACGAGCATCCGTCGACTCTCCGCGTTCCTTGAGGGCCGGGTGCAGCCACTTGTCGACCTCCTCGGGGTGGGAGAACACCTTGATACCCTTGCCCTCCAGCAGGCGGTGGCGCGCCTCCTTGCGCCAGAGCGCGAATTCGTCCGAAAGCTGGTCGCGGCGCACCTCTTCGATGAGCATGGCCGCTGGCACCCAGAGTTCGTTGATCTTGGTGCGCCCCTCGCCCTGGTAAGTACCCGAGTGGCGCAGCTCGAAGAAGTTGGTGCTGCCGCAGATGTGGTCGAGATCGGCATGGGTGAAAGCAACCATGTCGAAGTAGTCGCGCTTGGCCTCGCTCAGCTCGCGCTTGAGCTGCTTGTGCAGATCGATGCGCGGGTCGGCCGCGTCCTCGGCCGCCTTGCAGTGATTGAAGTCAAACAGGATGCGGCGTCCGTTCGCAGTGACGATCTGCGTCGTATCGCCGTTGCCTACGGGGTAGAAGATGATGTCGTGTTTTTGCGCCATGCTGTTGTTCTTCTGTGCCGGCAAAGGCCGCACTTTGTGAAGAGCATCCAGTTTGTCGAGCTTTGCGTAAGTTCAACAGGCACCCGTTATGGCGAAGTTCTTGCGCGGGCATTAGCGAAGATAAGCTTTTTCTTACGCGAACAGGCCTGGTGCGATGGGGAGCATCAGTGTGAACACGACGCCGTTCGGGTAGTTGCGCACGGTGATCGTTCCCCTCATGCGTCGAAGGTAGTCGCGCGCCACGTAGAGACCTACCCCCTGCCCGTAGCCTTCAGCCGTGGTTGCGGTCGAGAAACCGAACTCAAAGATTTTCTCGAGATTGTCGTGGGGGATATTCTGACCGTCGTTCCACACCTCGATGCCCGCAGCCTCATCTTGCGCAACGAGCACGAGCCGGATCGGCGTATCGGGCGCTCGGTGGCGGTCCGCGTTGTTCAGCACGTGGGTCAACGCGTCTTCCAACGAGAACAAGTCTGCCAGACACCTGACTCCTTGCGGCGGTCCTCCATATTCGACCCGCGAGATGTCCGCGTGCTCAGCATTGCGAGCCACTTCCGAAAGAAAGTGCGCGAGATCGAACTCAACGATGTCCATTTCTCGGGAGCCGATTGCGTCCACGGCTGAGGCGCCGCCCATCAGGTGGGGAAGCGCCGCGAACATGCGGTCCACATAACGCCTGCCTGGATCGTTGGGTTCGGAGTGAATTGCCATCAAAGCCTGTAGCGGAGATCGGATCTCGTGGCCCATAACCTTGAGGTTCTGCATCCTGTTCTCGACTTCCTGGTCACGCTGGCGACGACTCTCAGCGGCCCTTTCCTCACGCTCGGCATGTGCCTTTGCCATCTGTTCTCTGAGGCTCTTGATCAGTCCGTTGATGGCTGTGGCAAGCATGCCGATCTCGTTCCTCCGATCGCCGTAGGGCAGGCTGACGTTCAGGTCTCGCCGCGTCACCGCCAACTGCTCCGAGTACTTTGCCCATTCGCCGATCGGCCCCAACAAACTTCGGACAAAGTACCAGAACACCAGGCCGCTTCCCGTCAGCAGGACGAGGAGGTAGATGAAGATCTGCCAAAACCCTTTCTCGATCAGTCTCCAGGGGTGCGCCACTGTCACGGAAAGATTCGTGTCGGGAATCGACTCCGACTGGCTCGTGGGAGTCGCCGGCAGCAACAAGTCGCCCTTTTCAAGCTTTGCCCCTAGAAAACCGGGCGCGAACTTCGCCCGGAGATTTTCCGGCGGATCGATCGACCAGGCCTGTTCGGATGTCTCCCCGATCTTGCGCAGCTGGATACTGCCGTAGGCATTGAAGATCTGCGTGCCGAGGCTTGAGAGGGAGAGTTCGGCCCTGCCGTCGCCGCGGTACTTGATCGTTCTGATGATCGACGTGTTCGCCGACGCATCCCTTCGCTCAACGGAGAACGTGGTTCCATGCCAGCCGTTGGGAGGCCACTCCTCGTCGGACTTGGGCTCGATGAATTCCCGAAAGTCCAGCCGTGCGATGAAATGCAGTCGAGAGCTCCGGGCCTGCCTCTGCAGATAGGCCCACCCCTCGATTTTTCGATCCCGGTCCCGCTGGTTGTCTCCTATCTGACGGAACGCGGTCAGTTCATAGCGATCGCGGCGGGCAAAGAACGGCGGGGGCTGAAACGCCAGCCACCATGTCACCTTCTGGCCGCTCGCCTCGATGTTGATCTTGATGGTGTCGGCGGCCATCTTGAGGTCGCCGGGCTTAAGTGGAACAACGTCGTCCTCTGCGAACGTGCCCGCGACATACAGATAGCGCCCGGCGGCTTTGGACTCCCCAAAATACGAACAGAAGCGATCATCGTCCGAGGGTTGCCCTCCGCCAATCGGGTCGAGGTAGACAAAGCAATTGCGAGGCGGCTGGCGAGGAAGAACCGTTGCAGCGGTTGTCGGCAAACCGGTGTAGTAGGCCCTGGGCAACAGCAACGGTCTCAGCGGCCGCCTTTCACTAATCAGCTCCGAGGTATTGTTTTCAAGAACGAACCTTTCATCTGCGTCGAATCGCCCCACGAGGTCGCGAAGATCGCGCTGGAAGAGCTCTCGCCGAATTTCCTTGGCGCGGTCGGACGAAAGGAAATAAAGATGTATCGAGGCGGATGCCGTCACGACCAACAGGACCGTGAGGAACAGAACAGTTCGCAGCCACAGGGCTCTGCGGCGATACCAGACTCCAACGCGGTTCGCGAGACCCAGGATGGATGCTTCGACTGCGGCGACCCGCGCTCTTGCTGCGGCAATCAGTCCAACTGCCACAAATAGCCATTCATGACGACAGCCTGGATTTGATCAAAATCAGGATCCACGGAACGGAATTCGTCCCGAATTTCAGAAACCTTGACACGGAGATTCCTGAGATTTTTGCCGCTGACTATAAATTCGTAAAGCTGTTTGTGGTTGACGGCTGTGCCCGCATTTCGGGCCAAGGCTTCGACGATGTCGATTTTCGACATCGACATGCGAAGGGGATGCCCCTTCCACTGAATGTTATTGCGACCGCGCCGATTTATCTTTAGATCTGGGACTTTAGCGAAATCGCCCTCAGACTCATGCACTGCATCCGTGTCGGTCAGCGCGCGCCTGAATGTGAGAGCGCGCTTGACCTCCGACTTGAAATCAGATTCATCCACCGGCTTCTGGAGATAGTCCCACGCATCGAGCGCTTTAAAGACCCCTTCCTCAACGGTGAATCCCGTAATCACCAGCAGCGGAGTGCGTCGCGTGTCCAAGGCTTTGGCGATTTTCACGCCCCCGAACTTGTCCGAGCCTGTGCCAAGATCAACGTCTGAGACCACCAAATCGAAATCCGTATCGTCGATGGCGCGCAACGCCGGTTCGAGTTCGGAGAACGAGGAAATCTGGCAATTGTGAACGGTCTCTTTGAGCCAGCGGGTTAGCAGTTCGATGACGAGAGGGTCATCATCCACCACGGCGATCTGTTGCATGTCTGGCCTCCTGGGATGCTTACCGACGATAAGCCAAGAGGCTGGGGAAGGAGGTAAGAGTTTCCTTACGCGGTGCATGGGCCGCCCCACGTGCGTCCCCAGCGACGAGTGGTGGAAACGCTCGTCCGGATGGCGCGCAGTCGACACTCGGTCGCGGTGGAGTCTTCATCTAGTCGGCGGTGGCTTAGTTCCCCCCGCCTTTCTTGAGTTCCTCGCGCTCGGCGAATGCCCGCTGATAGCTCTGTCGGAACTCTGCCGAGTCCAGCCCCGCCTGGCAACCAGATGGCTCCGGAGGTCGACGAGACCATGTTCAGTCCGACAACATACCGGGACATATGCGAGCGCGCGCACGTTCGCTGGGCTCAAGCAGTCTTGCTCGGCGCGCTTCGAGCTGATAGTGGCGGACGATAGCATTCACGAGTTCCATCTCACCCAGATAATTCAGAGAATTGAGGATGTCTGGCATCGCCCCCGTCTTCTCCAGCAGATGGCGCGCGTCGTTCGCGTATCGAGGAAGCGATTGCTCGTAATGAGAGGCGACGTCATGGGCAAGCCTCAAAGCTCTCTCGAAAGCCTCGGAACACTCTTCATCCCGCTGAAAATAGTAGAGCGCGTGCAGCGCTGCGAAGGTCTCGGGAGTGACGTGTTCGACCATCTCCTGAACGGCCTTCTTCTTGATCTCATGCCGTGCCAGCATGTCTTTCAGGCTGACGGCATCGAAGTCGACGATCGGGTCGAACGTCTCCGTTTCCGCCAGTATTTCATCAAGGTCATGGAGCTGCAGCCAGATGTCGAAGAATCTGATGAGGCTCGTGGCGTCGACACCGGGGATCGGAACGACATGCTCGAACAGTGACGCGAGCTCACGTCGACCTTGAATGATCGTCAGCGCCTTGGAAAATTCATTGTTGCTCAGCTTGAATTTCTGCCGCATTGCAGTCTTCGCCACGTCGAAGGCATCCGTATTCCACTTCACCCGGGCAGGCATGGCGGTGGCGATCTCCGCGAGTTGGACCCTCGACAAGTTTGCTGTAAAGGCACCCCAACGGTATTCGGTCAGCAGCCGATCGCCCAGCGATGCCAAATCCTTGAGGTGCTTCTCGAGCTCGCTCCAGCGTTTCTTCAGGACGATGATGTTCACGATCGAGAGAACGACCAGATGCTTCTTATTGTCGATGTCGAACGGATAGCGAAACACCTGGCCAGTGGAATCGATGCTCGCGACATCAGCGACGTAAGGATCCAGCGAACCGATCGTTGCGTGGTAGCGCTGATCGAACGCCAGCGCGTGTTCCTTCACGTAGGACCAGATCTTTCCGAGGTCATGCGACCCCGCCATGTCGAACTTCGGAGTCGCAGTTCCTCGGATTTCAGCAAGCCTTCCGAGCGAGGCGGCCGCGGACTTTAGGAAGAGTTCAACTGCATGCCGCATGTTGAAGCAGATCGGATAGATGAACGTATCGACGTATAGAGTCAAGCCCCTGTTCGAGATGACTTGATCGAGCAGAAGATTTGCAGCCGACGCGAAGCCGCTTGCGTACTCGTAGATTTGCGGGTCTCCGTTCTCCCCTACACAGGCGTTGGCCCATGTCGGTTCATCGCCCCGGAACGTTGCATTCTGTCCTGTCATTTGCGTCATGGATCATGTGGGATTTGACGACGGAGGAGTTTCGCACTTTCGTGCGAGTGGCCAAGGGCATCACGCGATTGCAACGCGGTCAGGCGCGGTGCCGTCGGTGTTTCAGTAAGGTGTCCATTGGCACCAGGCATCATGTGCCGCACGAATTGGAGGGGTGCAGGTCATCCATGCAGATCATGGCACAGTCGACCTGGTAGCGCGTGCACGCCGTCATAGGCCGGTCCCAACCCGACAGCTGCCGCATCAGCTGCCCTGCAACGCCTGCATCGTCAATCCACAGGCGAAAGTCGGCGCAAAGCGCAGCCTAGGAAGCGCCTCCCTGCGATCACGACTTCGCCGCGGTCGAAGAGCCACGATATCGCCCGCCAGGACAACCACGTCGTAGTCCAATGCCTTCGCCACCTCGAAGGTCCCAAGCTCGGGGTGCGAGTCGTAGAGGATGAGCAACTTCATGGTCGCTGGTCTCCTGCCGGAGATTTCACATCGACGATCAGGCCAGGCTCGAATGCCTGGTTCTCAATCCGGCCGCTCCAATTCACATAACCGCGCGGGTTGCACACCACCTGGCAATTGCGGACTCGATAGTCGAACCGTTGATGCGTGTGACCATGCACCCAGAGCACAGGCACATCGAAGAAGGCCTCTGGAAGCTCCGTGACGAAGGCGCCCGAGGCCCAGTCATCGGCATAGCGCTGCGACAACGAGCCGCGATGGGGCGCGTGATGCGTCACGACCACCGTAGATCCAGCAAACGCTTCCGCAAGCTTCGCCTGCAGCCACGCGCGCTGCGCCTGATGAATCCGAAGCGTATCCGCCGCCTGGAGCTTTCTTCCCTGCTTATGGCGCCAAGTGTCCGGTTCCGCCGACTCGTCGGGTGCCCGGATCAACGTGTAGTCGTTCAGCAGGTTGGTCGCCATCTTCATGGCCCGCGCTGGATCGCTGACCAGACCTTCAGATGTCTCGATCGCGAGCTCGAAGTCAGTCCACAATGTCGCGCCGAGAAACCGCACGCCGTCGATCACGACCGCGTCAACGTCGAGCAGATGGACATTGGTTCCTTCGGCTTCGCGCCGCGCGTCGGCAAGCGTCGTATCCAAACGGCCGTCGTAGTATTCATGGTTGCCCAGCAGGTAGATAACGGGCTTGCCACGAAAACGATCTGCCGCCCACTGGACCGCCCGCTTGGCCGGCGAATGAATGTCACCGGCGAGGACGACGACATCGAAATCAAGTTCTGGCGCGGGCTCGAACGGCGCGAACTCGAGGTGAAGATCGGAGAGGATCAAAACTTTCATGGAGATGCCCCTTCAAAGCACGCGCGAAGCTGAGCACAGGCTTTGTCGTCAAAGCCCACGAATGAGTTGCACACCACCAAATGATCCTTGCACCGATCGAACTGCCAGTAAGCATCGTCGAGCGCGACCCAGGGCTCGTCGACCGCATCGTGGATCTGGAGCCAGGAAAGGATTTCTCCTTCACGCGGCCTGTACGGCGGAGGAAGGCCGCACCCTGGGTATGGGGTCATCCCCAGGATACGAGCTCGAATGTCACTGGAGAAGGGCTTCATCAATGTCTTGTAGCGGAGATGCGCTCGCCACGACGAACTGATCACGATCTTCACGTGCGGGAACTCGCGCAGCAGTGCTTCCAGGCGCGGCAGGAAGCAGAAGTCGAAGCCGCCGTTGAGGATGTGGTCTTCTCCCTCCGGATGAAGCACACCGTCGAAGTCGAGGAACAGGATCACTCAGGACCTCTCGATCCGCTCATTGGTCCTCATACGACACCACCGTGTTGGATGGCAATGAGCATGGAGCGCACCTTTTCCGAGCCGCCTTCCGCAGCGAACGCAGCGGGTGTTCGACCGTTGAACAGTCTGTGCGGCTTGTTCAGCCAAGCCTGCGCCGCTGCTCCGAAAACTTGGGTGGCGAGAGACGGCAGATCTTGCGCAAGAGCGAACGAGGCAGTCTCCTTCTGCGGATCCAGTGGCCACCCCAGGTGCGAGCCCATATCGACCCCGAAGGCACGGAACGGTGCCGCGGCGGTCATCAAGCCCTCTGCGAGGTAGTCGATATTCTGGTGGTGGTGGCCATGTACCACCAACTGCACGCCGAGCGCCTCGGCGAGCTCGTTTATCGCCTGCCAGCCATGCGGATGCGCCGACGGCGCTTCGTGCGTCACTAGGATGTCGGCCGGCCCACCCCGCAGCAGCTGTTGGTAGTCATCCGGAAAGATGGAGGATCGGTGCTTGCGGGAAATGCCATCGCGCCACCGCTCCTCGCGCTTCATGGTTCGACGCATGGCCTCGCTGGACTGGAATGCGGCCTCCTTGGTCGGCCGCCGCGGATCCCAGATCTTGCTGCGGAATATGCCGCCCAGGCCTGCGACCTTGTACCCGGCGATCTCGACGATGCGTCCGTGCAGGTTGCGGGTGACGAGCTCTGATCCCCACAGGTTGTCGTAGTCGGCATCGGAATCCGTGTCGTGGTTGCCCGGGATCCAGTAAGCCTCGGTGAGATCCAGGATCGGACCCAGTTCGATGTGCAGAGGCCGGCGCGTCTGGATGTCGCCCAACAGCACGATCGCCTCGGGCTGAAAACGCTCGACCGCGGCGATCACCGGATCGAGATCGCCGTGCGGATCGCCGAAGAACATGAGCTTAGGCTTCGACTGGTTGTGCTCGGATCGCTCATGGAGGTCCAACGGGATGAGAGGTTTCATTTCATATGCTGATGGCGCTTCATCGTCCAGCCGCGAACCGCAGGAAGTGCGAGCGCAGTTCCTGGAAGCTGTCTTGATCGAATGCACGCTTGGGATCGGTGAGGACGAGCCGTTCTAAGTTCGCTTCAAAGCTCCCAGGCCAATCGTCAAGTGCGACCCATTCCGCGTCGTTGCGGCCATTCCTATCGAGCCAGGCCTGGATTTCCAACTGGCGCCGGTGGTGGACCACTACATGGGGGTCAATCTGCGGCGTCGCTCCGATGATCCGGTGCAGGAAGTCGGTCCTGCAATAGCGCTGCAGCTGCTCGATGCTCTCGGCCAGTCGCCAGTCCGACGAGATGACGACGTCGACAGACTCGAACTCTCGAAGAAGCTCTGCCAGCCGCGGCAAATGGCTGAAGAACCTGCTGCTGAACGAGTAGTCCACGCCGACAGGATGAAGCACGCCATCGATATCCAGGAACAGCAGGTCGCTGGAATCGCCCGTGTGGCCAAAGGCATCATGGGTCAGCGTCGGTTCTGCCATGGATAGATGGCAAGTACAGGGCTTCATCATCCAACAAACCCGGCCTGGAAGGACTCGAGGAGATTGAGCACGTCGGCAGCTCGCCCTTCGGCTACCAGCGACTCGGCGGTCCTGTAATCAAACAGCGCGAGTGGCTCGTTCCTGTACCAGAGGATGGCCGCCTCGAGGTCCCCGCCCGCGACCGCGGTCGCGGCAGCCAGCACTTTCTGGATTGTGCGGGTAGAGGACGGGATGTCGCTCATAGCTCGACCACCAGCGCTGGGTTGAACTGCTTGTTTTCGTGGTCTCGGCCATGCCGCACGTACCCCCGTGGATTGCACACCACCCGGCAGTTACCCGTTTGATCGTTAAAGCTCTCGTGGAGGTGGCCATGCACCCAGAGTGACGGCACTTCGAAGAAGGACCTTGGGAGCTCGCTCACAAAAGATGCGGACAGCCAGTCGGACTGATAGTGCCGCGCGAGAGAGTTTCGATGCGGGGCGTGGTGGGTCACAACCACCGTTGGCCCGTCGAAGGGCTCAGCCAGCTTCTGGGCCAGCCAGGCGCGGTCACGCTGGTGGAGCGCCCGTGTGTCTTCAGGTACCAGGCGGCGCTTCTTTGACTTGGCTGCTACCACGGGTGCGTCGGAGGATTCCTGCGCCTCCTCGGCCCACCGGATCGATGAGTAGTCGTTGAGACGGACCTTGGTCGCCTTTGTGGCCCGTTCGGTGAATACCAGCGACCCTGTCTTGGTCTGGATCGGCAGTTCGAAATCGGTCCACAGGGTGCAGCCCAGAAACCGGACGCCGCCGATCACGGCCTCGCTGGGCACCAGCAGATGCACGTTGCACGCCTTCGCGGTCAGCGCCATTTCCTTGAGCGAGTTCTGCACGACGCCGGAATAGAACTCGTGGTTGCCCGGTACGAACAGGATGGGCACTGACTCTCCGAAGTTCTCGGCCCGCCGGGCCCATCGCATGGCCTTGGAGCCGGGCACCGAGATGTCTCCAGCAAGGATCACGACGTTGTAGTCAGCCTTCGGAACGAGAAAAGTACCGAACTCGAGGTGCAGGTCCGAAAGGATGAGCAGCTTCACGTCGGTAGGTCCGTTCTCAGCAGGGCGCTCAGGACATTAGGATCGAGAGTTTGGAGTTCCACGCCTCGCCGTAAGGGATAGAAGGCACAGCCACGCGGATCGTCGGGCGGTCGAAGTCATTGGTCTCGAAGAGGAAATGAATGTGCTGAAACCGAAACACCGGGTTCTGGGGATATTCGGTCCACTTGAGCTGCCAATTGCTGAAGTAGTCGAAGTCGACCGTCCAGGCGGACTTTCCGCGCACGATGCAGGCTTTGCGGGCATCCGGATCGAACAGGAAGCAGGTTCCATCCCAGTTGCCCAGCATGCGGCGAGGATCAACCGGGAAGAAGGTCGCGCCAGTTGCCTGCCCCTGTTCCCGCAGCATCTGCTCGCGCCCCGCCTGGCTCGAACGAGGCAATGCGATCCAGGCCCAGTAGAAGAGGACCAGTGCGATTGCGAGCATCGCCAGGAGCGGGAGTGTCACGAGTGAGTCTCCTGAGACCACCGTGAACGAGTGTCGTCTCTCAACGGGGAGCCGACGATGTCCTGTGGTGGTGCAAAGCGCGGCCCATCTCGCCGAGAACTTGATGGATGGCCCGGCAAAGCTAAATCGCCAAGATCTGTGACCTGGCAACTAATTGGCGGCTGTGTAGGTTCTGCTTTCATTCATCGTCCTGTGCCAGCAGTAAAACGACGCGGACTTCGCTGGAAGCTGCGATGAGTCGAATCGCTTCAGTGTGAGACCTGAAGAATAGTCGAATTTCCACTATTCCAAAACGAACTTCAGGGTGCGGGCCACAAGGAAGTGGCTCATGCAGAAGACGATTTACAGCCGGCAAAGCAAGCTGGTGACGACTCTCCTACGAGAGTTCAGGCAAGCAAGGGAAATGACCCAGGTGGAACTGGCCAAGAAACTTGGCATGACCCAAAGTGACCTCAGCAAAGTCGAGCGGGGAGCGCGGCGCATCGACTTTGTCGAATTGAGGCATTGGGCAGCCGCAATAGGTATCGATATGGGACTTTTCGTCGCCGAGTTTGAGGCGAGGCTTGAAGCCGCGTCTGTGGCGGCACAGGTTCCCAGGCGCAACCATTGATGCGTTGACCGCGCTCAGTCGAGACAGGAGTGGGGCGCCCCGCGTTAGGCGTCCGGAATACTGCTCAAGTTGAGAAGTGACGTGATTTCGTGCGCAGTCTCGAGTGTCCGCTTCGCTGGCAAATGCGTGCGATTTTTTCTTCGATGTTAGTGTCTACTACTGCTGTTTGCGCGGAGTTGTCGGCGGAAATTTTGACACTCTGTTATTTGTAATTTTCGCGCATCTTCTCGATTTCTGACACTCTGTTGGGAAATTTGACACTCTGTTAGGGGCCTCTACAGGGCCTTCCGGCCCCGGCGCTGCCCGGTTGCCGCCCCTTGCGCATAATTGACGCAAGCTATGACTCTCACCGAACTCAAATACATCGTCGCAGTAGCCCGCGAACGCCATTTCGGCAAGGCCGCCGAGGCCTGCTACGTGTCCCAACCGACCCTTTCGGTCGCCATCAAGAAGCTCGAGGACGAGCTCGAGGTCAAGCTCTTCGAGCGCAGCGCCGGCGAAGTGACCGTCACGCCGCTGGGCGAGCAGATCGTGCAGCAGGCGCAAAGCGTGCTCGACCAGGCCGCCAGCATCAAGGAGATCGCCAAGCGCGGAAAGGACCCGCTGGCCGGCCCGCTGAACCTGGGCGTGATCTACACCATCGGGCCGTACCTGCTGCCCGACCTCGTGCGCCAGGTGATCCAGCGCACGCCGCAGATGCCGCTGGTGCTGCAGGAGAACTTCACCGTCAAGCTGCTCGAGATGCTGCGCGCCGGCGAGATCGACTGCGCCATCATGGCCGAGCCCTTTCCCGACACCGGCCTGGCCATGGCGCCGCTGTACGACGAGCCCTTCATGGCCGCGCTGCCCAACAAGCACAAGTTCGCCGACCGCGAATCGATCACCTCCGAAGAACTGCAGAGCGAGACCATGCTGCTGCTGGGCACGGGCCACTGCTTTCGCGACCACGTGCTCGAGGTGTGCCCCGAGTTCGCGCGCTTCTCCAGCAATGCCGAAGGCATCCGCAAGAGCTTCGAGGGCTCGTCGCTGGAGACCATCAAGCACATGGTGGCCTCGGGCATGGGCGTGACGCTGGTGCCGCGCCTGTCGGTGCCGGCGGATGCGCTCAAGCCCAAGGTCAAGGGCCGCAAGGAGCCCGAGCAGATGGTGCGCTACCTGCCCGTGCGCGACGCCAACGACCGCGACCCGCCCACGCGCCGCGTGGTGCTCGCATGGCGGCGCACCTTCACGCGCTACGAGGCGATCGCGGCGCTGCGCAATGCGATCTATGCGTGCGAGCTGCCGGGCGTCAAGCGCCTGTCGTAGCAGCCCGCCAGCAGCCCGCCGTGGCCCATGGTGGCGCGCGATTCGAGAGATCGGCCTACGCGCCGCGTGTTTTGAATCGTTGATCGCTGAGATAGAGTGACGCTGTTGCGAAGCCGCACGCCGGCTTCGAGAATTCCGGTGTCCCTCCAACTTGAAGAAAGAGCTCCCGCCATGGCCAAAGCCCCGAAGAAATCGTCGTCCGCTTCCTCCGCCGGCAAGGTGCCCAAGAAGGGCGGCGCGGTGGTCGCGCAGGAGTCCGGCAGCCGCAATGCGCCGATCATCAACATCGGCATCGAGCGCCAGGACCGCGCCGCCATCGCCGAAGGCCTGAGCCGCGTGCTGGCCGACACCTACACGCTGTACCTCACCACGCACAACTTCCACTGGAACGTGACGGGCCCGCACTTCAACTCGCTGCACGCGATGTTCATGGGCCAGTACACCGAGCTGTGGGGCGCCACCGACGTGCTGGCCGAGCGCATCCGCGCGCTGGGCCACTACGCGCCGGGCTCGTACGCCGAGTTCAGCAAGATCGCCACCGTGCCCGATGTGCCGCAGACCCCGCCCAAGGCGATGGAGATGGTGCGCATCCTGGTGAAGGGCCACGAAACCGTGTCGCGCATCGCGCGCGAGTTCATTCCCGTGGCCGAGGAAGCCGGCGACGACCCGACGGCCGACATGCTCACCGCGCGCTGCACGGTGCACGACCAGACCGCCTGGATGCTGCGCTCGCTGCTCGAAGACTGAGCGCGCACCGTCCTTGCACCAACCAGGAGCGGCACAATGGCCGCTCTTTTTTTGCCCGCCCGCCGCATGCTCGCCCGTCGTTTCGCGCTGTACCTCGACCTGATCCGCTGGAACCGCCCCGCCGGTTGGCTGCTGCTGCTGTGGCCCACGCTGGGGGCGCTGTGGTTCGCGGCGGACGGCTGGCCGGGCTGGCACCTGCTGGTGGTGTTCACGCTCGGCACCTTCCTCATGCGCAGCGCGGGCTGCTGCATCAACGACGTGGCCGACCGCGACTTCGACCGCCACGTGAAGCGCACCGCGCAACGCCCCGTGACCAGCGGCGCGATGTCGGTGAAGGAAGCGCTGGGCCTGGGCGCCGTGCTGGCGCTGGCGGCCTTCGGCCTGGTGCTCACGACCAACCGCGTGACGGTGCTGTGGTCGTTCGCGGCGCTGGCCATCACGCTGATCTATCCGTTCGCCAAGCGCTATGTGTCGATCCCGCAGGCGGTGCTGGGCATTGCCTTCAGCTTCGGTATTCCGATGGCCTTTGCGGCGGTGCAGTCCACGGTGCCGCCGCTGGTGGCGTGGCTGCTGGTCGGCAACCTGTTCTGGGTGCTGGCCTACGACACCGAGTACGCGATGGTCGACCGCGACGACGACCTGAAGATCGGCATGAAGACCTCGGCCATCACCTTCGGGCGCCTGGACGTGGCGGCGGTGATGGCGAGCTATGCGATCTTCCTGGCCATCTGGGGCTGGGCCGGCGCGAGCCATTCGCTGGGCCTGCCGTTCTGCGCGGGCCTTGCCATTGCCGCGGCGCAGGCCGCGTGGCACTGGCGGCTGATTCACGGCCGCACGCGCGACGGCTGCTTCAAGGCCTTCCGCCTGAACCATTGGCTGGGCTTCACCGTGTTCGCCGGCATCGTGGCCGGCTACGCGCTGCGCTGAGGGCGTTTGCCATGCTCGAACGGTTGAATCAGAAGATCGGCCAGGAGGGCTTCTCCGGCTGGCACTGCATCACGCAGGACATGGTCGAGCGCTACTCGGCGCTGTCGGGCGACGGCGAAGGCGAGTGGATCCACCTCGACCCCGCGCGCGCCGCGCGTGAAGCCAGCTATGGCGGCACCATCGTGCAGGGCTTCTTCCAGGTCTCGCACCTGATCAAGCTGACCGGCGAGGCCATGCGCACGCTGCTGCCCTTCGATTCGAACCACGCGCTGAACTACGGCTTCGACCGCCTGCGCTTCGTGCGGCCGATGCCGGTGGGCGCGCGCTTCCGGGCGCGGGTGCGCATCATGGACGTGACGCCCAAGCCCGGCGACAGCTTCCTGCTGAAGGAAGAAGTGCGGCTCGAGCTGGAGGACGGCACCGTCACGCTGGCCGCCGAGTGGCTGTTCTTCCTCGGGCCGGGCGCGTTGCCGCCGGCCTGACATTCACCAGCAGCGATCGGCAATGGGCCGTTGGCCGTTGCGATCAGCCGCGGCCGAATTCCTCGCCCAGTTCGGCGGCGCGCTTCTGCGCGGCGCGGATCGCGGTCTTGAACTGCGCCTTCACGTCGGCCTGCTGCATCGAGGTGATGGCCGCATAGGTCGTGCCGCCCTTGGAGGTGACGCGCTCGCGCAGCACCGACGGCGGCTCCGTGGCGCTGTGCGCCAGCGCCGAGGCGCCCGTGAACGTGCCGATCGCCAGTTGCTGGGCCTGTTCGGGCGTGAGGCCCATCTCGACGCCGGCCTCGGTCATCGCCTCGATGAAATAGAACACGTAGGCCGGCCCGGAACCCGACATGGCGGTGACGGCGTCGAGCGCCGGTTCGGCGTCCACCCAGATCAGCTCGCCGGTCGGCCCCAGCAACTGGGCGACCATGGCGCGGTCGGTGCTCTCGACGCCGGGGCGCGCATACAGGCCCGTCATGCCCTGGCCCACGAGCGCCGGCGTATTGGGCATGGCGCGCACCACGCGCTCGGTGCCCAGCCAGCGGGCGATGCTGTCCGACGGAATGCCCGCGGCCACGCTCAGGTGCAGTGCGTCGCCGGCGAACGCGCGCACGGAGCGGGCGGCCTCGGCGAAGGTCTGGGGCTTGACCGCCCAGACCACCACGCCGCAGCGCGCGAGGGCGTCGCTGGCCTCGGCCCGGGCCGTGATGCCGAAGGAATGGGCCAGCTTGGCGCGGGCTTCCTCGAAGGGCTCGACCACCTCGAACGCGTCCGCCGGGGTGCCTTGCTGGATCAGGCCGCCGATGATGGCGCTGGCCATGTTGCCGCCGCCGATGAAGGCGACGGGCGGCAGCGGTGGCAGGGGCGCGGGGCCGGTGCGGGGGAGGAAGGTCACGGCGATGGTCATGGTCGGGCGGCTCGGTCTGGACGGTCTGTGTATTCGAAGGCGACGAACTGGGTCACTTGAAGCGGGTTGAAATTGTCGTCGCTCACGACCACCAGCATGCGCTTGCCGTCGGGCAGCGGCGGCCCCCAGCACATGCCCTCCGTGTTGTCGAGGCGGGACAGGCCCAGCGCCGCGAAGTCGGCCACCGGCGTCTTGGCCGCGGGGCGGTGGTTGCCGGGCGCCAGCGCGTCGACGGCGAGCACGTCGCTCGCGGCGCGGGTGTCTATTTCATACAGGCGCAGCGAATTGCCCTTGCCGGTGGCGTAGGCGCGCTCCAGCACCAGCATG
Source organism: Variovorax sp. OK605 (assembly GCF_900115445.1). Classification (NCBI taxonomy): domain Bacteria; kingdom Pseudomonadati; phylum Pseudomonadota; class Betaproteobacteria; order Burkholderiales; family Comamonadaceae; genus Variovorax; species Variovorax sp. OK605. Next base: position 66,593 of record NZ_FOWL01000025.1, on the reverse strand, counting down.
CGGTCGGCGTCGAGCATGAGGATCTCGCTCACGCCGTTGTCGGCGTAGCTGCCGGGAATGAGCGGGCGCAGCGGGATGGCGTCGGGCACGTAGGCGATCTGGCGGTCGGCCTGGCCGGTTTCCAGGTCGATGCGGGTGAAGCGGCAGGGGCCGCCGGGCGCGCCGGTGGTGGGCTCGGGGCCGTCCTGTATCAGGGCGTTTTCCATGCCGAGCCAGGCGAAGCGGCCGTCGGGCGTGAGCGTGACGCCTTCGAAGCTCAGGTTGTCGCGCGGGCCGCGGCGCTGGGCCGGGTCGACCTGGAACATCGCCGGCATCGTGAATTCGCGCAGAAAACGCCCGTCGCGCGCCGATTCGTACAGCGCGGGGCCGAAACCGCGGGCGACGTCGCCTTCGCTGGTCCACAGCAGGGTGTTGGTGGCGGGGCGCAGGCGCAGGGCCTCGGGGTCGGGCACGGGGAGCCCGTCGACCGCGTGGCGCCGGTTCGGCCAGGGGCCGCCGCCGGGGCGTTGCAACTGGACCACGCTCGTGGGTTCGGGCGGGGTGGCTTGGGCCTGGGCCTGCGGCTGGGGCCAGCGGGCGGTGTAGAGGCGCACAGGCGCCAGGTCTGACCGGTCATCGCTGATGAGCAGGTACTCACCTCGGACGGGGTCGTAGTCGATGCCCGAGAGGCCGCCCGCCGTGGTGCCCTCTATTAACAGGCGGTGCGGCCAGCGCGCCTCGGCGATGCGGCGAAGCTGCCCGGGGTCGGGATTGGGCGTTGCGCTCCTGCAACCGGCCAGGCCCAGCGTGAGCAGGCCGGCCGCCCCCGCGCCGGCTGCGAGCAGGCGGCGGCGTGGCAGGGCGGGAGGCGAAAAGGAGGATTTCACGGGCTGGCGCACGCCCGAAGTCTAGTGCCAGCGAGAAATGGTGTAATGGGGTTGTTGACATCGCCATAAGTGCGTGCCACAATCGCGGGCTTCGCTTCCAAAAGGCGAAGCTTTCAGCCCAAAGCGGAAGCGCCCCGAGTGGTTCGGGGTGTGGACGACGGGACCAAGACTGACCGCGGTGCTTCCCTCCTGGAGGCACATCGGTACAAGTTGGGAATATCAAGAAATGATCCAAACTGAATCCCGGCTCGAAGTGGCCGACAACACAGGCGCGAAATCCGTCCTGTGTATCAAGGTGCTCGGTGGCTCCAAGCGGCGTTATGCCAGCGTGGGCGACGTCATCAAGGTGAGCATCAAGGAAGCCGCTCCGCGTGGTCGCGTCAAAAAGGGCGAGATCTACAGCGCAGTGGTGGTTCGCACCGCCAAGGGCATCCGTCGTGCTGACGGTTCGCTCGTCAAGTTCGACGGCAATGCCGCCGTGCTGCTCAATGCCAAGCTGGAGCCTATCGGCACCCGCATCTTCGGACCGGTCACGCGCGAACTGCGCACCGAGAAGTTCATGAAGATCGTGTCGCTGGCACCTGAAGTTCTCTAAGGACAACAACGTCATGAACAAGATTCGCAAAGGCGACCAGGTCATCGTGTTGGCCGGTCGTGACAAGGGCAAGCGCGGCGTCATCTCGCTGCGCAAGGACGACTCGCACGTCCTCATCGAAGGCCTGAACCTCGTCAAGAAGCACACCAAGCCGAACCCCCTCAAGGGTACGACCGGTGGCATCGTCGAGAAGTCCATGCCCATTCACCAATCCAACGTGGCGATCTTCAATGCCGCGACCGGCAAGGCCGATCGCGTGGGCATCAAGGTCACCCAGGGTGCAGACGGCAAGCGCGTGGCTGTTCGCGTCTTCAAGTCCAGCGGCGACGAAATCAAGTTCGCCTAAGAGGTACTCACATGGCACGTCTCCAACAACACTATCGCGAAAAGATCGCGAAAGACCTGACGGAAAAGTTCGGCTACAAGTCGCCGATGCAGGTTCCGCGCCTCACCAAGATCACGCTCAACATGGGTGTGGGTGAAGCAGTCGCCGACAAGAAGGTTCTCGACAACGCTGTCGCCGACCTGACCAAGATCGCTGGCCAGAAGCCCGTGGTCACCAAGTCGAAGAAGGCTATCGCCGGTTTCAAGATCCGCGAAAACCAGCCTATCGGCTGCATGGTCACGCTGCGTGGCGTGCAGATGTATGAGTTCCTGGACCGTTTCGTGACCATCGCGCTGCCGCGTGTTCGCGACTTCCGCGGCATCTCCGGCCGTGCGTTCGACGGCCGTGGCAACTACAACATCGGCGTCAAGGAACAGATCATTTTCCCTGAGATCGAGTACGACAAGGTCGATGCCCTGCGCGGTCTCAATATCAGCATCACGACGACGGCCAAGACCGACGAAGAAGCCAAGGCGCTTCTCGCTGGTTTCCGTTTCCCGTTCAAGAACTGAGGCGAACTGTGGCTAAACAATCTTTGATCCAGCGCGAACTCAAGCGCGACAAGCTGGTTGCCAAGTACGCTGCGAAGCACGCAGAACTGAAGGCGGCTTCCAATGACCAGAAGAAGAGCGAAGAAGAGCGCGCTGCTGCACGCCTGGCGCTGCAGAAGCTGCCGCGCAACGCAAATCCGACGCGTCAACGCAACCGCTGCGAAATCACCGGTCGCCCGCGCGGTACCTTCCGTCAATTCGGTCTGGCTCGCGCCAAGATCCGTGAACTGGCTTTCGCTGGCGACATCCCCGGTGTCACCAAGGCCAGCTGGTAAGCCAGGCAGGAGCAAACAACATGAGCATGAGTGATCCCATTGCCGACCTGCTGACGCGTATCCGTAACGCGCAGATGGTGGCGAAGCCCACTGTGTCGATCCCGTCTTCCAAGGTGAAGGCCGCGATTGCACAAGTCCTGAAAGACGAAGGCTACATCGACGGCTTCGAAGTGAAGACCGATGCAGGCAAGTCCGAACTCGTCATCACGCTGAAGTACTACGCTGGCCGTCCGGTCATCGAGCGTATCGAGCGCGTGAGCCGCCCCGGCCTGCGCGTCTACAAGGCCAGCGCAGCCATTCCGCAAGTCCAGAACGGCCTCGGCGTTGCGATCGTCACGACCCCCCAGGGCGTGATGACCGACCGCAAGGCTCGCGCTACCGGTGTCGGTGGCGAAGTTCTGTGCTACGTCGCCTAACCGAGACATCGAGGAGTTACTGAAATGTCCCGAGTAGGAAAAATGCCGATCACCATCCCCGCAGGCGTGGATGTGTCGATCAAGGAAGACCAGATCAGCGTCAAGGGCACGGGCGGCACGCTCAGCCTCACGCGCAATGTGCTGGTGAACGTCGCCAACAACGACGGCAAGCTGAGCTTCGCGCCCGCCAACGAATCGCGTGAAGCCAACGCGATGAGCGGCACGCTGCGCCAGCTGGTGAACAACATGGTGGTCGGTGTGACCAAGGGCTTCGAGAAGAAGCTCAACCTGGTGGGCGTGGGCTACAAGGCCGCCGCAGCCGGTTCCAAGCTGAACCTGCAAGTCGGTTACTCGCACCCGGTCAACATCGAAATGCCGCAAGGCATCACGGTGGCCACCGCGACCCCGACCGAAATCGTGATCAAGGGTGCTGACCGTCAGCGCGTTGGTCAAATCGCCGCTGAGATCCGCGCTGTTCGTCCGCCTGAGCCTTACAAGGGCAAGGGCATCCGTTATTCGGACGAGAAGATCGTGATCAAAGAGACCAAGAAGAAGTAAGGGGCAGCAAAATGATGTTGACCAAAAAAGCACAGCGTCTTCGCCGCTCACGCCAGACCCGCATTCGCATCGCGACGCAGGGCGTGGCCCGTCTGACGGTGAATCGCACCAACCTGCACATCTACGCCACCGTCATCTCCGACGACGGCACCAAGGTGATTGCAACCGCATCGACGGCAGAAGCCGAAGTGCGTACCTCGCTCGGCGGTTCGGGCAAGGGCGGCAATGCCGCTGCTGCCACCGCCGTCGGCAAGCGCATCGCTGAAAAGGCGAAGGCTGCCGGCGTCGAGAAGGTCGCTTTCGACCGCGCAGGTTTCGCATACCACGGCCGCGTCAAGGCGCTGGCCGAGGCCGCCCGCGAAGCCGGTCTGCAGTTCTAACCGGACACGAGATTCAAAATGGCAAAGATTCAAGCAAGAACGCAGAACGAAGGCCCTGAAGACGGTTTGCGCGAGAAGATGATCGCGATCAACCGCGTCACCAAGGTGGTGAAGGGTGGTCGTATCCTCGGTTTCGCAGCACTCACCGTGGTCGGTGACGGCGATGGTCGCGTTGGCATGGGCAAGGGCAAGTCGAAGGAAGTGCCCGCAGCAGTGCAAAAGGCGATGGAAGAAGCGCGTCGCAACCTGCTGAAGGTTTCGATCAAGAACGGCACGCTGCACCACCAGGTGCAAGGCCACCACGGCGCTGCAAAGGTCGTGATGTACCCGGCCCCCAAGGGTACCGGCATCATCGCCGGCGGCCCGATGCGCGCTGTGTTCGAAGTGATGGGCATCACCGACATCGTGGCCAAGAGCCATGGTTCGTCGAACCCTTACAACATGGTTCGCGCCACGCTCGACGGGTTGAAGAACTCGACGACCGCTGGTCAGGTGGCTGCCAAGCGTGGCCTCACCGTCGAAGATATCTTCGCTTGAGCGCAAGCCTGAAAGAAGTATTCAAATGACGACGCAACAACAAACCCTCAAGGTCCAACTGGTCAAGAGCCCGATTGGTACCAAGGAATCGCATCGCGCGACCGTGCGTGGCCTCGGCCTGCGCAAGCTCAACAGCGTGAGCGAGCTGCAAGACACCCCGGCGGTGCGCGGCATGATCAACAAGATCAGTTATCTGGTCAAAGTTCTGTAAGAGAGACTGATATGGAACTCAATGGCATCAAGCCGGCAGCCGGCGCCAAGCACGCCAAGCGTCGCGTTGGCCGTGGTATCGGCTCTGGCATCGGCAAGACCGCGGGTCGCGGTCACAAGGGTCAGAAGTCGCGCGCAGGCGGTTTCCACAAGGTCGGCTTCGAAGGCGGTCAAATGCCTCTGCAGCGTCGCCTGCCGAAGCGTGGCTTCAAGTCGCATCTGCTGAAGTTCAACGCCGAAGTCACGCTGACTGCTCTCGAGCAGCTCGGCCTGGCCGAAGTCGATGTGCTGGCACTGAAGCAAGCCGGCCTCGTTGGCCAGCTCGCCAAGGTCGTCAAGATCATCAAGACCGGTGAGCTGACCAAGGCCGTCAAGCTGACGGGCGTGGGCGCAACGGCTGGTGCCAAGGCTGCTATCGAAGCAGTCGGCGGCAGCTTCGCCTGATCACCAACGGACTGAAAGAAGTTCTTCGTGGCAACTAACGCGGCAACGATCGCAAAAACAGGCAAGTTCGGCGACCTTCGTCGTCGGCTCGTCTTTTTGCTGCTCGCGCTCGTGGTCTACCGGATTGGCGCGCACATTCCTGTGCCGGGTATCAACCCGGACCAGCTGGCAGCGTTGTTCCAGGGCCAGCAGGGCGGCATTCTGAGCCTGTTCAACATGTTCTCGGGCGGTGCGCTGTCGCGCTTCACCGTGTTCGCGTTGGGGATCATGCCGTACATCTCGGCGTCGATCATCATGCAGCTGATGACCTACGTGCTTCCGACCTTCGAGCAATTGAAGAAGGAAGGCGAGGCCGGTCGCCGCAAGATCACGCAGTACACGCGGTACGGCGCGTTGGGTCTGGCACTGTTCCAGTCGTTCAGCATCGCAGTGGCGCTCGAGTCGTCGGCCGGCCTGGTCATCTCGCCCGGTTTCGGCTTCCGCCTGACCGCCATGGTGAGCTTGACGGCGGGTTCGATGTTCCTGATGTGGCTCGGCGAGCAGATCACCGAACGTGGCCTGGGCAACGGCATCTCGATCCTGATCTTTGCAGGTATCGCAGCCGGTCTGCCGAACGCCATTGGCGGCCTGGCTTCGCTGGTGACGACCGGCGCGATGAACCCCATCATTGCGCTGTTCATCGTCGCGGTGGTGGTGCTGGTCACGTACTTCGTGGTGTTCGTCGAACGCGGTCAACGCAAGATCCTCGTGAACTATGCGCGGCGCCAGGTCGGCAACAAGGTGTATGGCGGTCAGTCGTCGCACCTGCCCCTGAAGCTGAACATGGCCGGTGTGATTCCGCCGATCTTCGCTTCGTCGATCATCCTGCTGCCCGCAACGGTGGTTGGCTGGTTCAGCACGGGTGACGGTGGTTTCCGCTGGATCAAGGACATTGCCGGCGCACTGCGTCCGGGCGAGCCGATCTACGTGCTGCTGTATGCCGCTGCGATCGTTTTCTTCTGCTTCTTCTACACGGCACTCGTGTTCAACAGCAAGGAAACGGCCGACAACCTAAAGAAGAGTGGTGCATTCATTCCTGGCATTCGCCCGGGTGACCAGACCGCTCGCTATATCGACAAGATTCTGGTTCGACTGACGTTGGCCGGCGCGGTGTACATCACCTTCGTCTGCCTGCTGCCGGAGTTCCTGATCCTGAAGTACAACGTGCCGTTCTACTTCGGTGGTACCTCCCTGCTGATCATCGTGGTCGTCACGATGGACTTCATGGCCCAGGTGCAAAACTACATGATGTCCCAGCAGTACGAATCGCTGCTGAAGAAGGCGAACTTCAAGACATCGTAGGGCTGTGTTTCAGTATTGAGTCCGGGCGGTAGACCGCCACGTTAAACAGTTTTAGGAGAATGAAATGAGAGTTTCGGCTTCGGTCAAAACCATCTGCCGTAATTGCAAGGTCATCCGCCGTAAAGGTGTGGTGCGTGTGATTTGCACCGACCCGCGCCACAAGCAGCGCCAGGGTTGATTGAAGAGTATTAGAGGACGCACATGGCACGTATTGCTGGCATCAACATCCCGCCGCACAAGCACGCTGAAATCGGCCTGACCGCCATCTTCGGCATCGGTCGCACCCGCGCCCGTCAAATCTGCGAAGCGAGCGGCATCGAATATTCGAAGAAGATCAAGGATCTGACCGACGCCGATCTCGAAAAGATCCGCGACCAGATCGCTCTGTTCACCATCGAAGGCGATCTGCGTCGCGAAACGACGATGAACATCAAGCGTTTGATGGACATCGGTTGCTATCGCGGCTTCCGTCACCGTCGCGGCCTGCCGATGCGCGGTCAGCGCACGCGCACCAACGCACGCACTCGCAAGGGTCCGCGCAAGGCTGCGCAGTCCCTGAAGAAATAAGGATAGAACAGCATGGCTAAAGCACCTGCAAACAACGCCGCACAGCGCGTTCGCAAGAAGGTTCGCAAGAACGTCGCGGACGGTATCGCCCACGTGCATGCCTCGTTCAACAACACCATCATCACGATCACCGATCGCCAGGGCAACGCCCTGTCGTGGGCTTCGTCGGGTGGCCAGGGCTTCAAGGGCTCGCGCAAGTCGACCCCGTTCGCTGCGCAGGTCGCTTCCGAAGTGGCCGGCCGTGCTGCTGTTGAACAAGGTATCAAGAACCTCGACGTCGAGATCAAGGGCCCCGGCCCCGGTCGCGAATCGTCGGTGCGCGCCCTGGCTGCGCTCGGCATCCGGATCAACTCCATTGCCGACGTGACGCCCGTTCCGCACAACGGCTGCCGTCCCCAGAAGCGTCGCCGCATCTGATCGTCAGTCCGCAAGGCGCAGCCGGCTTTGAATAGCGGCTGCGCATTTGTTTTTTATCTAAGCCCACCGCCACTCGCGTCTCGCAGGTGGCTCCCGCAGGCAACTGCGGCAGATACACAAAGGAAGAATCGTGGCACGTTACCTCGGCCCCAAGGCCAAACTTTCCCGCCGTGAAGGCACCGACCTGTTCCTGAAGAGCGCCCGCCGTTCGATCCAGGACAAGGCCAAGTTCGACTCCAAGCCCGGCCAGCACGGTCGCACCTCGGGTCAGCGCACTTCCGACTACGGCCTGCAGCTGCGTGAAAAGCAGAAGGTCAAACGCATGTACGGCGTGCTGGAAAAGCAATTCCGCCGCTACTTCGAAGAAGCAGACCGCCGCCGTGGCAACACCGGCGCCAACCTGCTGTTCATCCTCGAATCGCGCCTGGACAATGTCGTTTACCGCATGGGCTTCGGCTCGACCCGCGCCGAAGCGCGCCAGCTCGTGTCGCACAAGGCGATCACGGTGAACGGTCAGTCGGTCAACATCCCGTCGTACCTGGTCAAGACCGGTGACGTGGTTGCCGTGCGCGACAAGTCGAAGAAGCAGAACCGCATTGTTGAAGCGCTGCAACTCGCTCAGCAAGTCGGCATCCCGGCATGGGTCGATGTGAACGCCGACAAGGCTGAAGGCACGTTCAAGAAGGTGCCCGATCGCGACGAATTCGCAGCCGACATCAACGAATCGCTGATCGTCGAACTGTATTCGCGTTGATTTTTTCTACCCGCACCCGCCCTTCGGCGCGTGCGGGAGATTGTTATTGTTGTTCACGTTCCTGCTCCGCACTCTGCTGCGGATCAGGTGCTTCACCAGCCTTACCGGTGTAACGAGCCGGGGGTATTGAGAGGAAGTCTGCATGCAAACCACCCTGCTGAAACCCAAGACCATTCAGGTCGAGCAACTTGCCGCCAACAAGGCCAAGGTCACGCTCGAACCTTTCGAGCGCGGCTACGGCCACACGCTCGGCAACGCGCTGCGTCGCGTTCTGCTGTCGTCCATGGTGGGCTACTCGGCCACCGAAGTCACGATCGCTGGCGTTCTGCATGAGTACTCGTCGATCGACGGCGTGCAGGAAGATGTCGTCAACATCCTTCTGAACCTCAAGGGCGTGGTGTTCAAGCTCCACAACCGCGACGAAGTCACGCTGAGCCTGCGCAAGGACGGCGAAGGCCCGGTCCTGGCATCGGACATCCAGACGCCGCACGACGTCGAGATCATCAACCCCGATCACGTGATCGCGCACCTGTCGCAAGGCGGCAAGCTCGACATGCAGATCAAGGTTGAAAAGGGTCGCGGCTACGTGCCCGGCACGATGCGCCGCTACGCGGACGAGCCGACCAAGTCGATCGGCCGCATCGTTCTCGACGCATCGTTCTCGCCTGTGAAGCGCGTGAGCTACACCGTCGAAAGCGCCCGTGTCGAACAGCGTACCGACCTGGACAAGCTGCTTGTCGAGATCGAGACCAACGGTGCGATCACCGCGGAAGACGCAGTGCGCGCTTCGGCTAAAATCCTGGTCGAACAGCTCGCCGTGTTTGCGCAGCTCGAAGGCGGCGAACTCGCTGCATTCGATGCACCCGCACCGCGCAGCGCACAGCAATTCGATCCGATCCTGCTGCGCCCTGTCGACGAACTCGAACTGACGGTGCGTTCGGCCAACTGCCTGAAGGCCGAAAACATCTACTACATCGGTGACCTGATCCAGCGCACCGAGAACGAGCTGCTCAAGACCCCCAACCTGGGTCGCAAGTCGCTCAACGAAATCAAGGAAGTCCTCGCTTCGCGCGGCCTGACCCTGGGTATGAAGCTCGAAAGCTGGCCGCCGGCCGGCCTCGACAAGCGTTAATTTGAATTTGGCTCAGAAAAGAGCCAGTGCACCGGGCAGTACCTGACACGGCTGCCTGTTTTTATAAAGTAAAGGAAAAGCACCATGCGTCACGGACACGGACTTCGCAAACTCAACCGCACCAGCTCGCACCGCCTTGCGATGCTGCAGAACATGATGAACTCGCTCATCGAGCACGAAGTCATCAAGACCACGGTCCCCAAGGCCAAGGAACTGCGCCGCGTCATCGAACCGATGATCACGCTTGCCAAGAAGCCCACGCTCGCCAACAAGCGCCTGGCCTTCGACCGCCTGCGCAGCCGCGACAGCGTCGTCAAGCTCTTCGGCGAACTCGGCCCGCGTTTCGCCGCGCGTCCGGGCGGCTACACCCGCATCCTGAAGATGGGCTTCCGCGTGGGCGACAACGCGCCGATGGCGCTCGTCGAACTCGTCGACCGTGCTGAAATTAAAGCTGATGCAGCTGAGCAAACTGCTGATTAATAAGCTATAATTTATACTTGCCGCGCGATGGAGCAGCCTGGTAGCTCGTTGGGCTCATAACCCAAAGGTCGCAAGTTCAAATCTTGCTCGCGCAACCAATTTAAAAGGCCCTTTGATTTATCAAAGGGCCTTTTTTCTTGGCCGGTAATTGAATTGAAAAAGCCCTCGCAATGAGGGCTTTCTTGTTTCTGGAGATTACCTTCAACCGTGCCAGGCCGAGCAGCGAATCACGCTGCAGAAGTTGCCGCGGTGAAAATGAGGCTCCTTGTCCGCGATCACATCCGCCTTCACGTTGCCGAAGGTCGTCTCCGGCTTGTGCCCGATGCCGTCGTAGAAGGCCTGGATGATGTCTTCCTTGAAGTGCTCCGTGCGCGGATGCGCGTGCACGACCTTCGTGCGCTCGGCTTCGCTGTATTCCTTGTAGGTCAGCCCCAGCACGTCCATCTCGACACCGGCCGTCACCAGTGCCACCACCGGGTGCATGTGCTGCGGAATGCCCGGCGTCGTGTGCAGCGCGATCGCGGTCCACACCAGGTCGATGTCCTGCCGCGAGATCCCGTGCCCGCGCAGAAAATCGCGCGCCACGTTCGCACCGTCCACCTCGAAGCGCTCGTGCGCGCTGCTGTGCTTCTTCACCAGCCCCATGTCGTGGAACATCGCGCCGGCGTACAGCAGCTCGGGGTCGAAGCTCAATCCGCGGTGCTTGCCGGCCAGCGCGCCGAAGTAGTAGACCCGGCTCGAGTGATGAAAAAGCAGAGGCGGCGCGGTGTCCTGAACCAGCTCCGTGATCTCGCGCGCGAGCTTGCTGTCGGGGATGCGCACCCCTTCGATGTCTGTCGTCGTGAAGTTCATGTGGATTTCTCCTGTGAGTGTGAACATGACTTTAGGAGCGAGCTACATTGGCGTGTTCAGCCGTAGAGCGACGAATCCAGACATTGCAGGGCTGAAAGAGACGCAGGAAAAATCGTGCGCAGCACCAAGACCATCGCGATCCTCGCCATGCCCGGCGTCCAGCTGCTGGACGTGTCGGGCCCGCTCGACGTCTTCGCCGAAGCCAACGTGCAAGCCCATGCGCAGGCCTATCGCCTGCGCGTCATCGCAACGCGCCGTGGCGCCATTCGCAGTTCATCGGGTGTTCGACTGATGCCCGACGCCGTCATCGGCGACGAACCCGAGGAGCCCATCCACACCCTGCTCGTCGCCGGCACGCCGCACGCGGCAAGCGCCGTGTCCGATCTCGACGTGGCCGCATGGCTGCGCCAGCGCACGCCCAAGGTGCGCCGCTTCGGTTCCGTCTGCAGCGGTGCTTTCGTGCTGGCGCAAGCGGGGCTGCTCAACGGCCGGCGCGTGACCACGCACTGGGCCGTCGCCGACCAGCTCGCGCACGACTTTCCTTCGGTCACCGTCGATGCCGATGCCATCCACGTGCGCGACGGCCGCCTGCGCACCGCGGCGGGCGTGACGGCCGGCCTCGACCTCTCGCTGGCCCTGGTCGAGGAAGACCTGGGCCGTGACATCGCCATGAAGGTCGCGGCCCAGCTCGTGATGTTCTTCAAACGCCCCGGCGGCCAGATGCAGTTCAGCCGCAAGGGTGAAGCCGCGCCCACGGGCAGATCGGCGCTGCAGGAGGTTCAGCGCTGGATCGCGGCCAACCCCGTCGTCGACCACAGCGTTGCGAACCTCGCCGCGCGCATGGGCCTCAGCGAGCGCCATTTCGCGCGGTTGTTCAGGCAGGAGGTCGGGGTCACACCCGCGGGGTGGGTGGAAGACATTCGCGTGGCGGCCGCACGGCGCCTGCTGGAGGCTGGCGACGTCGCACCCAAGCAGGTGGCGCCCCTTTGCGGTTTCGCCGATGCCGACACGTTGCGCCGCGCGTTCCAGCGGCAGGTCGGCATCACGCCGGCGGAATACCGCAAGCGTTTCGCGCACGCCATCGTCTGAAGAACGAGGGCGGTGCGCGCGGGCGCATCAGTCCGGAACGACCGCCGTCACTTCGATCTCGACCTTCGCGCGGTGCTCGACCAGCGCGGCCACCTGCACGCAGGTCATGGCCGGGAAGTTGCGGCCCATCGCATCGCGATAGACCGGGCCGAGCTCGGCGAGCCGGCGCGTGTACTCGTCGCGGTCGGTCACGTACCAGGTCATGCGCACCATGTGCTCGGGACCCGCGCCGCCGGCGCGAAGCACCTCGGCGATGTTGCGCAGCGCCAGGCCGCATTGGTCGATGAAGTCGTCCGACTCGAACTGCTGCTGCGCGTTCCAGCCGATCTGGCCGCCGACGAACAGCATCGTGCCGCGCGCGGCAACGCCGTTCGCATAGCCCTTGGGAGGCAACCAGCCTTCAGGCTGCAGGAGTTTGTTGATCATGGTGTGGTGTTGAGTTGTCTCAGTTTGAATCGCTGGAGCTTGCCGGTCTCGGTGCGTGGAAGCACCGTCACGAACTCGATCTCCCGCGGGTATTTGAACGGTGCAATGGTCGCCTTCACATGGTCCTGCAGCGACTTCACGAGGGCCGCGTCGCCTTCGTTGCCAGGCTTGAGCACGCAGAACGCCTTCACGATCATGCCGCGGTCGGCGTCGGGCTTGCCGATCACGCCGCACTCGGCCACGGCCGGGTGCTTGAGCAGCGCGTCCTCGACCTCGGGGCCGCCGACGTTGTAGCCGGCCGTGATGATCATGTCGTCGGCGCGCGCCTGGTAGAAGAAGTAGCCGTCGTCGTCCTGCACGAACGAATCGCCGGGGTAGTTCCAGCCGTTCTTCACGTAGTCGGCCTGGCGCACATCGTCGAGGTAGCGGCAGCCCACGGGGCCTTGCAGCGCGAGTTTGCCGACGGTGCCGCGCGGCACCTCGTTGCCTTCGTTGTCCACCACCTTCGCGGTGAAGCCTGGCACGACCTTGCCGACCGCGCCGCGGCGCACGTCGCTGCCGGCCGCGGAAATGTAGATGTGGAACACCTCCGTGCCGCCGATGCCGTCGAGCATCTCGATGCCAGAGGCCTCTTTCCACAGCTGGCGCGTGGCGTCGGGCAGCGCCTCGCCCGCGCTCACGCTGATGCGCAGGCTGGGCATGCCGTGCTGCTTCACGAACGGCGCCATCTGGCGGTAGAACGTGGGCGCCGTGTAGCAGATGGTCGCGCCCACCTCGTTGATGAGCTTCACGAGCCCTTCGGGCGTGAACGGCGCATCGGCGAAATAGATCGACGCGCCGGCCCACATCGGGAACACCAGCATGCCGCCCAGGCCGAAGGTGAACGCCAGCGGCGGCGAGCCCACCACAATGTCGTCGCTGCGTGCGCGCAGCACATGGCGCGGCCAGGTCTCGCACATCGCCAGCACATCGCGGTGCGTGGTCACCGGCGCCTTCGGCTTGCCCGTGGTGCCTGAGGTGAACGCGAGCAGCGCGATGTCGTCCGATGCCGTGGGGCAGGCCGTGAACACGCCGCTCTTCTTCGCGGCGCGCGCGGAGAGCGAGTCCGGTGCATCGGGCTTGTTGAACGCGATCACTGCGGCAAGCACGGGGTGCTCGCGCTGTGCGATCACGAGTTCGTCGAGCAGGCGGCCATCGCACAGCGCGGCCACAGGGCGCGACTTCTCGATGATCTCGCCGAGTTCCTTCGCGCGCAGCAGCGGCATCGTCGCCACGGCGATCAAGCCGGCCTTCACCACCGCGAGCCACGACAGCGCCATCGCCACCGAGTTGCCGCCGCGCAGCAGCACGCGGTTGCCCGGCACCAGCCCGAGGTCTTCCGTCAGCACCTGTGCGATGCGATTGACCTCCACGGCCGCTTGCGCGTACGTCAGCGTGCCTTGCGGCGAGCGCAGCATCGGCTTGTCGCCGAAGCCTTTCGCCTCGGCCTTGTCGAGCAGCTCCTCGACCAGGTTCAGCTGGTCGGGCAGCTGCAGCTCGGGCAGCTCATAGCGAAAGACGGGCAGCTGCGCGGCAGGCGGCAGGCGGTCATGAACGAAGCGGTCGACTTGGGCAGACACGGTATTTATCCCCGCAGAACGGATTTGCCAATGATCAGTTGTTGAACCTCCGTCGCGCCTTCGTAGATGCGCAGCGAGCGGATGTCGCGGTAGAGGCTTTCAATCTTCGTGCCAACCTTCACGCCGAGGCCGCCATGCATCTGCAGCGCCATGTCGATCACGCGGCTCGCGTTCTCGGTGGCGCACATCTTGGCCATGGCTGCGGCGGCCGACACGTCGCCCACCGCGGGCGCGCCGCGCTGTTCGGCGTCGTCGCGCATCCATGCGGCGCGGTAGGTGAGCAGTGCGGCGCTGTCGATCAGCGCGGCCATCTCGCCGAGCTTGGCTTGCGTGAGCTGGAAGTCCGCAAGCGTCTGGCCGAACATGCGGCGGTTCTTCGAATGCGAGATGGCTTCGGCCAGCGCGCGGCGGCCCATGCCGAGTGCGGCCGCAGCCACCGACGCGCGGAAGATGTCGAGCGTGCGCATCGCCAGCTTGAAGCCGCCGTTGAGTTCGCCGAGTTGCGCGGTGCGCGGCACCACGCAGTTCTCGAAACGCAGCGTGGCCAGCGGGTGCGGCGCCATCACGTCGATGTGCTCTGAAGTGTCGAGGCCCGGCGTCGTCGCGTCGACGATGAACGCGGTGATGCCGCGCGTACCGCCCGTGGGGTCGGTCTTCGCGAAGACACAGTAGAAGTCGGCGATGCCGCCGTTGCTTATCCAGGTCTTCTCGCCGTTGAGCTTCCAGCCGTCGGGCGTGGCTTCGGCGCGCATGGCCATCGCGCCCACGTCGGAACCCGCTTCGGGTTCGCTGAGCGCGAAGGCGGCAATCTTGCTGCCCTTGGCCACGGCCGTCAGGTAGTTCGCATGCTGATCGGGCGTGCCCGCGAGCGTGATCGCGCCGCTGCCCAGGCCTTGCATGGCGAACGCGAAGTCGGCCAGCGGCGAATGGAAGGCCAGCGTTTCGCGCAGCAGTACGAGCGCGCGCGAATCGAGGCGCTCGAGCGCGCCGCCCGACGAGCCCGGCACGGCATAGCGCAGCCAGCCACCGGCGCCCAATCGCTGCACCCAGTCGCGGCAGGCCGCGCGGTCGTCGTGTTCGTCGATCTCTTGCGATGCGGCCCAGGGCAACAGGCCCTCGGCCAGTTCATGGTGCGCCGCATCGAAGAAGGGCAGCGCGAGGTGCGTGGTCGATGGCGGTGCGGGTGCTTTGGTCATCATCGCTTCAGTCTCCGCCGAACACGGGCTTCTTCTTGGCCGCGAAGGCTTCGTACGCCCGCTTGAAGTCTTCGGTCTGCATGCAGATGGCTTGTGCTTGCGCTTCGGCCTCGATGGCCTGGTCGATGGTCATCGACCATTCCTGCGCCAGCATGGTCTTGGTCATGCCGTGCGCGAAGGTCGGGCCTTCGGCCAGGTCACGCGCCACCTTGGTGGCGGCTTCGAGCAGTGCGTCACTTTCGTGCAGCGCGTTGAAGAAGCCCCAGGCATGGCCTTCCTGCGCGGTCATGGCGCGGCCGGTGAACAGCAGCTCCGACGCGCGGCCCTGGCCGATCACGCGCGGCAACAGTGCGCAGGCACCCATGTCCGCACCGGCAAGGCCCACGCGTGTGAAGAGGAACGCGGTGCGCGTGGCCGGCGAGCCGTAGCGCAGGTCGCAGGCCAGCGCGATCATCGCGCCGGCACCGGCGCACACGCCGTCGATGGCGCCGACGATCGGCTGCGGGCACGCGCGGATGGCCTTCACCAGGTCGCCCGTCATGCGCGTGAACTCGAGCAGCTCGGGCATGCGCATGCCGGTCAGCGGTCCGATGATCTCGTGCACGTCGCCGCCCGAGCAGAAGTTGCCGCCCGCGCCGGTCACCACGATCACCTTCACGTCGGTCGCGTAGGTCAGCGCGCGGAACAGGTCGCGCAGCTCGGCGTACGAGTCGAAGGTGAGCGGGTTCTTGCGCTCCGGCCGGTTCAGCGTGATGGTGCCGACGCCGGCTTCAAAACTCCATGCGAAGTGTTCGGCCTTGTAGGCTGCCTTCGCTTCGAATTGCGCGCGCATGGGGTTGCCTGCGCCGATGTAGTGCTTCATTCCGTCTCCGCCATCGATTGGTTGTGTGAGTGTTGCTTGACCTTGCCGAGCAGCTTGTGAAGCTGCGCGATCTCCTTGCCGCTGAGGCCCGAGAAGGCCCCGACGATCCAGTCTTCGTGCTGCTGCGCCATGTCGTTGAAGAGCTTGCGCCCGCGCGGCGTGAGGCGCACGCGCCATGCGCGGCGGTCGCCCTCGACGTTGATGCGTTCGACCAGCCCTTCGGTCACGAGCTGGTCGGTGATGCCGGTCACGTTGCCGCCCGTCACCATCATGCGGCGCGAGAGCTCGTTCATCTTCAGGCCGTCGGGCGAGCGCTCGAGTTGCGACATGAGGTCGAAGCGCGGCAGCGTCGTCGCGAACTGCGAGCGCAGTTCGTTGCGCACCTGCTTCTCGATGAGCTGGGTACAGGTCAAGAGGCGCAGCCAGAGCCGCAAGGCTTCGGGGTGTTCGCTGTGCGCGCGCGCTTCGAGGTCCATGTCAGTGCGTCTCCTCGCTGTTCTGGGCAGCCACGGCGGCATTCGCCGCGGCGGCCATCTGCTGTTGCTTGGCGATCTCGCGGTACATCTGGTCACGCCCGCTCAGGTACTGCCTGGGCCATTCGACGTCGCGGCTTTGCAGCTTGGCCGCTTCGTGCAGCGTCCACGCCGGGTCGGCCAGGTGCGGGCGCGCCACGGCACACAGGTCGGCGCGGCCGGCCGCGATGATGCTGTTGGCCTGGTCCGCGTCGGTGATGGCGCCCACGGCAATGGTCGAGATGCCGACCTCGTTGCGGATGCGGTCCGAGAACGGCGTCTGGTACATGCGGCCATACACCGGCTTGGCGGCGCGCGTGGTCTGGCCCGACGACACGTCGATGAAGTCGGCGCCGGCGTCCTTGAAGAGGCGCGCGACCACGATCGCGTCGGCGTCGGTATTGCCGCCCGGTGCCCAGTCGTGCGCGGAGATGCGCACGCTCATGGGCTTGTCTTCGGGCCACACGGCGCGCATGGCGCGGAACACTTCGAGCGGGTAGCGGCAGCGCGCTTCGATGTCGCCGCCGTATTCGTCGGTGCGCTGGTTGGTGAGCGGGCTGATGAAAGCCGACAGCAGGTAGCCGTGCGCGCAGTGCAGCTCGAGCCAGTCGAAGCCGGCCTCGCGCGTGCGGCGGGTCGAGTCGACGAACTGGTCGCGCAGCGTGTCCATCTCGGCGCGGGTGATGGCGGCGGGCAGCTGGTTCTGTTCGCCATACGACACGGCGCTCGCGCCGAGCACCGGCCAGTTGCCGTCTTCGAGCGGCTCGTCGGTGCCTTCCCAGCCCACGCGCGTGGAGCCCTTGGGGCCGCTGTGGCCGAGCTGCATGGCGATCTTCGCGCTGGACTGCGTGTGCACGAAATCGACGATGCGCTTGAACGCGGCCTGCTGCGTGTCGTTGTACAGGCCCGTGCAGGCCGGCGTGATGCGGCCTTCGGGCGTCGGGCTGGTCATTTCGACGAACACCATCGCGGCGCCGCCGAGCGCGCGTGCGCCCAGGTGCACCAGCAGGAAGTCCTGCGGCACGCCGTCGACCGCGCTGTAGGTGGCCATCGGCGACACCAGGATGCGGTTCTTCAGCGTGAGCCCGCGCACCTTGTAGGGCATGAGCATCGGCGCCATGGCCTTGCCGCCCGCGAGCCATTGCTCGTAGCCGCCGAGCCATTGCGTGTCGCGCACGCGCAGGTTCTCGTGGCTGATGCGTTGCGAGCGCGTGAGCAGCGAATACGCGAACTGCTCGATCTGCATGCCCGTGTAGCGCGGCACGTTCTCGAACCATTCGGTGGAGTTGCGCGCGGCGTTCTGGATCTTCAGCACCTCGACGCTGCGGCGCGCCTCGTAGCCTTCAAGCACGTGGTCGACCGTGCCGCCCTGCGCGAACTCGTTCGCCAGGTCGATCGCGTCTTCCAGCGCGAGCTTGGTGCCCGAGCCGATGGAGAAGTGCGCCGTGTGCGCGGCGTCGCCCATGAGCACCACGGGCACCGAGCGGCCTTCGACGTCGATGCGGTGCGTCCAGCGTTCGCACACCACGCGCGGAAAGCGGATCCAGTTGGCCGAGCCACGCAGGTGCGTGGCGTTGCTGATGAGCGCGTGGCCGTCCAGGTATTTGGCGAAGAGCTTCTCGCAGAAGGCGACGGCTTCGGGCTGTTCCATCTGGTCGAGGCCGTGGGCCTTCCACACGGCCTCGGGCGTCTCCACGATGAAGGTCGAGGTCTTGTCGTCGAACTGGTAGGCATGCGCCTGGAACCAGCCGTGCTCGGTCTGTTCGAAGGCGAAGGTGAAGGCGTCGAAGGTCTGGTGCGTGCCCAGCCACACGAAGCGGCAGTTGCGCAGGTCGACGTCGGGCTTGAACACGTCGGCGTAGCGCTGGCGGATGCGGCTGTTCAGGCCGTCGCTGGCAATGACCAGGTCGGCGTTGTACTTTGCGGCAATCGCCTGGTCGTCGGTGGCGTCGGTTTCGAACACCAGCGCCACGCCGAGCTCGAGGCAGCGCTCCTGCAGGATGTTCAGCAGCCGCTTGCGGCCGATGCCGCAGAAGCCGTGGCCGCCCGAGCGCACCTGGCGGCCCTTGAAGAAGACCTGGATGTCGTCCCAGTGGTGGAACTCGTTGCCGATGAGCGCGGCGGTGGGGCCGTCGGCCGCGCGCAGGTTGCCCAGCGTCTGGTCGCTCAGCACCACGCCCCAGCCGAAGGTGTCGAACGGGCGGTTGCGCTCGACCACGGTGATCTGCAGCGCGGGGTTGCGCGCCTTCATCAACAGGGCGAAGTACAGGCCGGCAGGCCCGCCGCCGATGCACAGGATGCGTTGGAGGTCCGAGGCGGGGGCGGGTTTGACCGTGCTGAGGCTGTTCATGGTTGAATAGTTTAGGCATAAACAATCTGCTGTCAATGCGGATTCGTAACCAGGGCCGCGGGGTACCCCGTGCCGCTGCCGGAGCGGCAGTCATGCAAAAACTTGCAAAAATCAATACCATGGGCCCCATGCAAAACTTGATACCCAAGATCGAGTCGCAGCTGGCTTCGCTGCCTGTCCCCATCGCGCTGGAACTGCCGGATGGCCGGCGCGTTGCCCAGGCCGGGGCCCGCGTCACGCTGGCTTTCAAGGAGTGGACGGTGCTCGCCAAGCTGGCGGCCCGGCAGGTGGGGGCCATCGGCGAGGCCTACGTCGAGGGCAAGGTGCAGATCGAGGGCGCCATGCGCGACCTGATCGACGCCACGGTGGGCATGCTGCCGGGCAATCCGGCGGAGACCGACACCAGCTGGTGGAGCCGCCTGCAGCACCGCACGAAGTCGCGCGGCTCGCATTCGCTGCGCAAGGATGCCGCGCAGATCGAGTTCCACTACGACGTTTCCGACGACTTCTACGCGCTGTGGCTCGACCCGCGCCGCGTGTATTCCTGCGCCTACTTCCGCACGCCCGAGCTCACGCTGGCGCAGGCGCAGGAAGCCAAGCTCGACCACATCTGCCGCAAGCTGATGCTGCAGCCGGGCGAGCGCTACCTGGACATCGGCTCCGGCTGGGGCGCATTGCTGCTGTGGGCGGCCGAGCACTACGGCGTGGACGCCACCGGCATCACGCTGTCGAAGAACCAGCACGCGTACGTGCAGCGCCTGATCGAGGAAAAGGGCCTGCAGGGCAGGGTGCGCGTGGAACTGCGCGACTACCGCGAGCTGCCCGACACCCAGCCTTTCGACAAGATTTCATCGGTGGGCATGTTCGAGCACGTGGGCGCGGCCAACATGCCGACCTACTTCCGCAAGATCCACACGCTGCTCAAGCCCGGCGGCCTGGTGCTCAACCACGGCATCACCTCGGGCGAGCTCAACTACCGCCAGCTGGGCGCCGGCATGGGCGACTTCATCGAGAAGTACATCTTCCCGGGCGGCGAGCTGCTGCACGTGACGCACGTGCTGCGCGAGACGGCTGCGGCCGGGCTGGAAATGGTCGACACCGAGAGCCTGCGCCCGCACTACGCGCGCACGCTGTGGGCCTGGTCGGACGCGCTCGAGGCGCAGCTCGGCGTGGCGCTTGAAGTGCTGCAGCGCAACGGCGGCCGCCAGGCCGAGAACGCCGAGCGCGTGCTGCGGGCCTACCGCCTGTACCTGGCGGGTTCGGCCATGAGTTTCGAGCAGGGTTGGATCTCCCTGCACCAGATGTTGTCGACAAAGCCTGACGGCAATGTAGGGCGCGAAGGCGTCTTGCGCGGTGCGCAATCGGTGTACCCTTTTGCCCGTGACTTCATCTACAAGTGAGTGAGAAACACCATGCTCTATCGATTCCAGTCCCGTGCTTCTCCCGATTTCGTGATGCTCGAAGTGCATGCGCGCCAACTGCTCGACATCGTCGGCAAGTCGATCGCGCCGCAGGGCATCATCACCGTCGAGCAGATTCCCGGTGCCATCTCGGCGCTCGAGGCCGCGCTGAGCCGCGAGGGCGGCAACGCCCACAACCATGACGACTACGCCGTCGAAGGCCATGCCAACGATGCCGAGAAGCAGCATGTGGGACTGCACCAGCGTGCAGCCCCCCTGCTTCACATGCTCAAGGACTCGCTCGCCGAGAGCAAGGACGTGACCTGGAAGACCTGAGCGCGCTCAGTCGACCTTCGCGCCGGAGTCCTTGACCACCTTCGCCCACTTCACGTGTTCGCTCGCAATGAGCTTCGTGAAGTCGGCGGGTGAGTTCCCGCTGGGCAGCGCGCCCTGCGCGAGCATCTTTTCCTTGATGGCCGGCGTGCCCAGCGACTTGGCCACTTCCTGCTGAATCCGGTTCACGATCTCGGGCGAGGTGCCCGCCGGTGCCAGCAACCCGAACCACGAGCTTGCCTCGAAGCCCTTGAGCGTCGGGCCGCCCACTTCGGCCACCGTCGGAATGTCGGGCAGCGCGGGCGAACGCTGCGCGCTCGTCACGGCCAGTGCCGTGAGCTTGCCGGCCTTGATCTGCGCCATCGACGAAGGCAGGTTGTCGAACATCACGTCGGCGTTGCCGCCCACCATGTCCAGCAGCGCCGGGCCCGATCCCTTGTACGGGATGTGCGCCATGAACGTGCCCGTCATGCTCTTGAACAGCTCGCCCGCCAGGTGGATCGAGGTGCCGCTGCCGCTGGACGCCATGTTCAGCTTGCCGGGATTGGCCTTGGCGTACTTGATGAAGTCCTGCACGTTGTGGATGTTCAGCGTCTTGGCCTTCTCGGCGTTCATCTCCATCACGTTGGGCACGGCGGCCACCAGCGTGATCGGCACGAAGTCCTTGATCGGGTCGAAGGGCAGCTTGGGGTACAGCGCGCGGTTGATGCCGTGCGTGCCCACCGTGCCCATCAGCAGCGTGTAGCCGTCGTTGGGTGCGCGCGCCACCAGTTCGGCGCCCACGTTGCCGCCGGCGCCCGCGCGGTTGTCCACGATGAACTGCTGGCCGAAGGCCTTCGAGAGCTCGGGCGCCACGGCGCGCGCCAGGATGTCGGTGGTGCCGCCGGCCGCGAACGGCACGACGATGCGAACCGGCTTGGTCGGCCAGGTGGCCTGGGCCCACGCGGGGGCGGCCATCAAGGTGACTGCGGCGGTGACCGAAGCGGCCAGAACGGTGCGGCGCGTGGGCCGCAGGGTGGACTGGAGAGAAGAGGAAAAGAGAAAAGTCATGCGCGCGTTTGTACAGGGGCGCGCCGTGGGCGTCGCGGGTGAAAACCCCGTGAGCCGCGCGGTCAGCCCACCTGCATCCGTTGTGCGAACCTCTCGTTGCGAAAACGCTCGAGCACGAAGTCGATGAACACGCGCGTCTTCGGCGGCAGCAGCTTCTTGCTCGGGTAGTAGAGCCACACCGCGCCCGCGTCCTGGAACCACTCGGGCAGCAGCCGCACCAGCTCGCCGCCGCGCAGTCCGCGCTCCACGAAAGGCATCGGCAGCATCGCCACGCCCAGGCCCATCAACGCGGCGTGCGCAATGGCTTCGGGGTCGTTGAAGATCGCGCGCGGGCGCGGCAGATCGACGGTGGCCTCTTCGCCGCGCGAATGCCGCAGCGTCCAGCTGCGCACCCGGCCCGTGGGCGAGGAGCGGCGCAGCAGCGTGTCGAGCGCGGCCAGCTCCGAGGGATGCCGCGGCCGCTTGCGGCCTTCCATGTACGCGGGCGAGGCCACCGCCACCACGTGGATGCGCGCCAGCTCGCGCGCCACCAGCCCGGCCGGCAGCTCGATGCCGCCGCCGATGGCCGCGTCGAAGCCTTCGCCCACCAGGTCGACCTGCTGGTTGTCGAAGTGCCAGTCCGGCAGGATGGCCGGGTAGCGCGCCAGGAAGTCGCCCATCATCGGCAGCACATGCTCGCGCCCGAAGGCCTGGCCCATGCTCACCTTGAGCGTGCCGGCCGGCTGGCCGTCGTCGGTGTCGATGCCGGCCACGGCCTCCTGCAGCGTGGCCAGCGCGCCGCCGATCTGCGCCAGGAAACGCTCGCCGCCCTCGGTCAGCGTGAGGCGGCGCGTGCTGCGCTGGAACAGCCGCACGCCCAGCCGCGCCTCCAGCCGCGCGACGTTCTTGCTGACCGCCGCCGGCGTCAGCCCCAGGCGCCGGGCGGCCGCCGAGAAGCTGCCGCCGTCGGCGCTTTGCACGAAGGATTCGAGGTGATTGAGCGGTTCCATGCCGCCATTTTCAACCAAAGGTTGAATTTGATTGGCCGAATTGCTGGCTACCGGGAATGCAATCGAACGCCCAAACTCGAGCCCTTCCCACACACAACCCCAAGGAAAAATCATGGCCTCGAACACTTCTTCTGCAGCTTCTTCTGTTGCTTCCACCCCCGTCCTGGCCGGCAAGGTCGCCTTCGTCACCGGCGGCTCGCGCGGCATCGGCGCGGCCATCGTGCGCCGCCTGGTGCGCGACGGCGCCGCCGTGGCCTTCAGCTACGGCAGCTCGCAAGCGGTCGCCGACGAACTCGCGCGCACCATCGAGGCCGAAGGCGGCCGCGCGCTGGCGCTGAAGATCGACAGCGCCGACGCCGACGCGCTCAAGGCCGGCATCGACCAGGCCGCCAAGCACTTCGGCGGGCGCATCGACATCCTGGTCAACAACGCCGGCGTGCTGCACCTGGGCCCGGTCGAGCAGCTCACGCTGGCCGATTTCGACCGCACCATCGCCGTCAACGTGCGCGCCGTGTTCGTCGCAATCCAGGCCGCGCTGGCGCACATGGGCAAGGGCGGGCGCATCGTGAACATCGGCAGCACCAACGCCGAGCGCATGCCCTTTGCCGGCGGCAGCATCTACGCCATGAGCAAGTCGGCGCTGACCGGCCTGGTGCAGGGTCTGGCGCGCGACCTCGGCCCGCGCGGCATCACGGTCAACAACGTGCAGCCCGGCCCGGTCGACACCGACATGAACCCCGCCAACGGCCCGATGGCCGCCACCATGCACAGCTTCATGGCCATCGAGCGCCACGGCCATGCCGACGAAATCGCCGGCATGGTGGGCTACCTGGCCAGCCCCGAAGCAGCATTCGTGACCGGCGCGGGCCTGAACATCGATGGCGGCTTTGCAGCCTGAACGTCAACGGCGGCTTCGCCGCCCGAGGCCGCGCGGTGGAGGCTCAGCCGGCGCGCGCGCTGCCCGCCGGGTCTTCCACCGCCGCAATTTCCGCCAGGTGCTCGGCCAGGGCGCGCGCCGCGGGCTTGGCGGCCCGCCCCGCGGGGAACACCGCATGGAGCTCGACCGGCGCCATGCGCCAGCCGGCGAGCACCGGCACCAGCGTGCCGCTTGCCAGCTCGGCGCGGCAACCCAGGCGGCTGGTCGAGGTGATGCCCAGGCCCGCCACGGCCGCGGCAACCGAGCCCTCGTTGATCGAGACGCTCAGCTTGCCTTCGACGCGCACGGACACCGTGCGCCCGTCCCGCTCGAGGGTCCAGCTCACGCCGCTCGGCCCCGCGATCACCGCATGCCCCGCCAGTTCGCCCGGCGCGCCCGGCGTGCCGGCCCGCGCCAGGTAGGCCGGCGAGGCCACCAGCACGCGCTCGAACGCGCCGAGCCGGCGTGCCGTGGCGCTCGAATCGGCCAGCTTGCCGAAGCGCAGCGCCACGTCGGCGCCCGCGCTCACCAGCTCCTGGTGCAGGTCGCTCATGAGCAGCTCGATGCGCAGCGCCGGATGCCGCGCCATGAAGGCGGGCAGCCGCGGTATCGCCTCGCGCACCGCGAAGCTCGACGACATCGCCACGCGCAGCACACCGCGCAGCTCGCCCGTGCCGCGCGCGGCGTAGTCGGCCTCTTCCAGCGCCGCCAGGATCGGCTCGATGCGCGCGAGGTAGTCGCTCCCCGCCTCGGTCAGCGTGAGCGCGCGGGTGGTGCGCGTCAGCAGCGCGGCACCCACGTCCTTCTCGAGCGCGGCGATCACGCGCGAGACCGAGGGCTGCGACATCCCGAGCTCGCGCCCCGCGCGGGAAAAGCTCCCCGCGTGGGCGACGCGCGCGAAAAGCTTGAGGGCGGACAGGCGGTCGCTCATGCCGAGGGATTCATGCAGATCATGGATATATCTTAGTCAAACGGGCCGGCTACCGCGCATGCGGCGAATGAAAGACAGTGAGCTCACGGCACCGCTTCCGGCGCCGGCCTCACTGGAGATTCCCCATGTCATTGCCCGAAAAACTCGCAGCCTTCCGCGCCAACTTCGAAGCCGGCGGCCCGCCCTGGAACGCGCCCGCCTGGGTGCACGAGCCGATGCACCGCGCCACCGCCGAACTCGTGGCCGCCGACGCCGCCGGCCACGCGCTCAAGGCCGGCGACACCGCGCCCGCCTTCACGCTGCAGGACGCCGACGGCGCGGCGCATTCGTCGACCGGCCTGCTGGCGCGCGGCCCGCTGGTGCTTACCTTCTGTCGCGGCGTGTGGTGCCCGTACTGCAACATGGACCTGCAGGCCTTGCAGGAGGCCCTGCCCGCGGTGCGCGAGCGCGGCGCCGAGCTGGTCGCGGTGTCGCCGCAGACCGCGTCGAACAGCCGCAAGTCGGCGCGCGACAACAAGCTGGCGTTTCCCATCCTCTCGGACCCCGGCAACGAGGTGGCGGCCGCCTTCGGCCTGCGCTTCAGGCTGCCCGACTACCTGATCGAGCTCTACCGCGACGCCTTCAAGAACGACCTGACCGTGGTCAACGGCGACCCGGGCTGGACGCTGCCGATGCCGGCGCGCTACGTGATCGCGCCCGACGGCACCATCGCCTATGCCGAGGTCAACCCCGACTACACGAACCGGCCCGACCCGTCGGAGCTGCTGCCGGTGCTCGACAGCCTGCGGCGCGCGGCGGCGCGCTGAGCAAGCTCAGGGCCGGCCCGACACCGACAGGATCAGCTTGTCGAGCGTGGCGCCGAGCCGCGCGAGTTCGCCGGCATCCACGCCCGCGAACAGCGCGGCCTCCCGCTCCCGGCCCAGCGCGCCCACCGTTTCATGCAGCGCCTTGCCGGCCGCCGTGAGGTAGAGCCGGCCGCTGCGCTGGTCGGTCGGGTCTTCGTGGCGCTGCACGCGCTTGTGGCGCTTCAGGCCGGCCAGCGCGCGGCTCACCGCCATCTTGTCGAGGCCGGTCTGCTCGGCGACCTGCGTGGCGTTGAGCCCGGGCTGCGCGCCCAGCACCGCCATCGTTCGCCATTCGTTCAGCGTGAGCTGGTGCTCGCGGCCCACGCGCTCGTGAAACGGCCGCGCCGTGAGGTTGACCACCCGCACCAGCTTGAAGAAGAGCGGGTCCATGCCGGGGCGCTGTCAGCCGGCCAGCTTCCTGACGGCCGCGGCGATGGCGTCCACCCCCACCCGCGACTGCGCCTCCAGCACCGGCGCGTAGCCCACCGGAATGCGCGGCGCGCCCAGCCGCGCCACGCGGCAGCCCGTGGCCTCCGCCGCGCTGGCCGCGATCTCCGCGCCGAAGCCCGCGGCCTGCACCGCCTCGTGCACGACCAGCAGGCGCCCCGTGCGCGCGCACGACGACAGCACCGTCTCGCGGTCCCACGGCCACAGCGTGCGCAGGTCGATCAGGTCGACCGCGATGCCCTCGGCCGCCAGCGCGTCGCAGGCGGCCGTGCAGGCCTGCATCTGCCGGCTCCAGCTCACCAGCGTGAGCGCATTGCCCTCGCGCACGCGCGCCGCCTGGCCCAGCGGCACGGCAATGTCCTCGTCGACCTCGCCGCGCACGCCCCACAGCGTCTTGTGCTCGATGTAGACCACCGGGTCGCCGCACTGCAGCGCCGCGCGCAGCAGGCCGTGGTTGTCCTGCGGCGTCGACGGGCACACCACCACCACGCCCGGCAAGTGCGCGAACCACGCCTCCAGCGACTGCGAATGCTGCGCCGCCGAGGCGTCCCAGATGCCGCCCGGCATGCGCGCCACCAGTGGCACGCGGCCCTGGCCGCCGAACATGAAGCGGTTCTTGGCGGCCTGGTTCACCAGCTCGTCCATGCCGCACAGCGCGAAGTCGACCACGCGCATCTCGACCACGGGGCGCAGCCCGGCCAGCGCCATGCCCACGCCGGCGCCCATGATCGCGGCCTCGCTGATCGGCGTGTCGATCACGCGCTCGGCGCCGAAATGCTGCTGCAGTCCCGTGTACTGCCCGAAGATGCCGCCGCGGCCCACGTCCTCGCCCAGCACCACCACGCGCGGGTCGGCCTCCATCTCGCGCTGCAGCGCGAGCACGGCGGCTTGCGAATAGCTCAGGTCTTTCTTCAATGCCATTGGCCGGCTCCCGTGGTCTGAACGTCGGTGAAGGCGGCGCCGGCCTCGGGCCAGGGCGCCGCGTCGGCGATGGCCAGCGCGGTGTCGACCTCGTCGCGCGCCGCGTTCTCGATGGCGTCGAGCGCCGCCGCGGCAACGCCCGTCGACAGCAGCCGGCCGCGCGCCCGCGCGATCGGGTCGGTCTCCAGCGCGGCGGCCAACTCGGCCGGGTCGCGGTAGGCCGCGAGGTCGACCGACACATGGCCCTTCACGCGGTACGTGAGCGCGTGCAGCAGGCGCGGGCCGCTGCCGGCGCGCACCGCGGCCACCAGCGTGGCGGCGGCCTCGTGCACCGCGAACACGTCGTTGCCGTCGACCTGCGTGGCCGCGATGTCGAGCGCCTCGGCGCGCGCCGAGGCACCGTCGCCCGCCGTCATCGGGCCGCTGGCGGTGGTCGCGCTCCAGCGGTTGTCCTCGCAGACGAAGAGCACGGGCAGCCGGTACACGCGCGCCCAGTTGAGCGCTTCGAGGAACGGCCCGCGGTTGATCGCGCCGTCGCCGAAGAAGCAGACCGTGATGTCGTCGCGCGTCTTCAGCAGCTTCTGCGCATGCGCGGCGCCCACCGCGATCGGCAGGCCCGCCGCCACCACGCCGTTGGCGCCCAGCATGCCGACCGAAAAGTCGGCGATGTGCATCGAGCCACCCTTGCCGCCGTTGAAACCGGTGGCCTTGCCGAACAGCTCGCACATCATCCGCGTGAGGTCGGCGCCCTTGGCCAGCGTGTGGCCGTGGCCGCGGTGCGTGGAGGTGAGGTAGTCGCTCGCGCGCAGGTGCGCGCACACGCCGGCCGGCACCGCCTCCTGCCCTGTCGACAGGTGCAGCGGCCCGCGCACCTTGGCGGCGCCGGCGGCCTGCTGGCCATAGGCGCTCACGCCGCCCTGGCTGGCCGCCTCGGCGGCGTTCTCGAAGGCGCGTATGCGCACCATGACGCGGTACAGCGCCTGGGCGGCACGGTGGGATGTGCTCGAGTCCATCTTGTCTCCAACGCGCTTCAAACGGGCGCTTTGGCAAAAATCGTATCAAGCGAGATCGAATCGACGTACCGGGCTAACCCTCCGCTTTCCGCCGCCGTGCGGGCCGCGTGGCTCCCGCCTTCTTCTCTACTTATTTCTCTTATTTAAGTTAGTAGTAGTAGATAAGGGTAAACCCCTGCTGTGGACAGTGCGCTTTTTTCCTTGGCTGACAACGACTTGTCACACCTGAGTCACTGTGTGCTCCCGTGCTTTCGCGGTGCGCCTGAAAAATGAACAACTCGCGCGCATGCGCTCCCTCTGTGGATAACCGTGCCCTTGTGCGGAAACTGTCCCCAGAGTTTTCCCGGCGCGCGATGCTTGATATGATTCATATACGTTTCGTATATAAATTTCAGAGATCCACCATGGGCATCGTCAAGATTTCAGACCTCATGCACGAGAACCTGCGCGTCGCGGGCAATGCGTTGAGCCGTTCCATCAACGCGCAGGCCGAGCACTGGATGCGCATCGGCATGCTGGCCGAGCTGCACCCCGCGCTCGACCACCGCGAGATCTGCCAGCTGCTGATCCGCGCCGAGCAGGCCGGCGGCTTCGACATGGCGACCGTGTCGGCATCGCTGGCACCGGCACCGGCACCAGCACCAGCGTCGGCACCCACGCCCACGCGCCGGCCGGCCGCCG
This sequence comes from Variovorax sp. OK605, assembly GCF_900115445.1. Lineage (NCBI taxonomy): Bacteria > Pseudomonadati > Pseudomonadota > Betaproteobacteria > Burkholderiales > Comamonadaceae > Variovorax > Variovorax sp. OK605. The sequence continues at coordinate 38,253 of NZ_FOWL01000025.1, read as the reverse complement.
CACCGCGCAAGGCCACGGCGGACGCGCGCGCATGAGGGACGGCGTCAAGCTCAAGTCGCCCGAGGAGATCGCGATGTCCCGCGCGGCGGGCCGGCTCGCGGCCGAGGTGCTGGCCATGATCGGCCCGCACGTGAAGCCCGGCGTCACCACCGAGGAACTCGACCGCCTGTGCCACCGCCACATCGTCGAGGTGCAGGGCGCCATCCCGGCCAACATCGGCTACCAGGGCTACCCGAAGACCGTGCTCACCTCGGTCAACCAGGTCGTCTGCCACGGCATTCCGTCGGCGCAGAAGGTGCTGAAGAAGGGCGACATCGTCAACATCGACGTGGCCGTCGACAAGGACGGCTGGTTCGGCGACTGCAGCCGCATGTACTTCGTGGGCGAGCCCGGCGCGCTGGCACGCCGGCTGGTGGAAACCACCTACGAGGCGATGCGCGCCGGCATCCTGCAGGTGCGCCCCGGCGCCACGCTGGGCGATGTGGGCCATGCGATCCAGAGCGTGGCGCAACGCGAGCGCTTCAGCGTCGTGCGCGAGTACTGCGGCCACGGCATCGGGCAGGTCTACCACGACGATCCGCAGGTGCTGCACTACGGCCAGCCCGGCCAGGGCCTGCGGCTGGAGGCCGGCATGGTCTTCACCATCGAGCCGATGCTCAACGCCGGCCGGCGCGAGACCCGGGAACTGCCCGACGGCTGGACCGTGGTCACGCGCGACCACTCGCTGTCGGCGCAATGGGAGCACATGGTGGCGGTCACGGCCGACGGTTTCGAGGTGCTCACCGCGTGGCCCGACGGCCCGGGCAGCTACCCGGCCATCGCCTGACGGGGCGCCTCAGCCGGCATCGCGGTGGACCGCGCAGCGGTGCGCGCACTATGAAGATCGAAGAGCGCGCTCACGCGCTCGTTCGGGCAATTCACTCACGCCGCTCCAGACGCCTGGCCCCGCGCGCGGCGCCTGCGTGTCGCCCGTGTCCGACGCCCGCGACGGCCAAGCCTGCGTTGGCGTGCAGGACAACGCCGCATCCTGCGTTTCGGGCCTCCGGCGGGGCTGTGCGTGTGGCATCGTGACTCCCCTGTCGCGCCGAACCCCCGGCGCCCACCGTTCAAGCACAGAGATAGAGCAGGAGCAACACCATGATCAAGATCGGCATCGTCGACGACCACGCCGTCGTCCGCACAGGCCTCAAGGCGTTCTTCTCCACCTTCGTCGATTTCCGCGTCGTCGGCGAGGCCGGCACCGGCCGCGAGGCCATCGACCTCGTTCGCACCGCCGACATCGACGTGCTCGTGATGGACCTCTCCATGCCCGGGCAGAGCGGCATCGATGCGCTGGCCATGGTGCGCGCCAAGGCGCCCGACCTGGGCGTGCTCATCCTGAGCGGCTACCCGGAAGAACACTACGCGGTGAACCTGATCCGCCAGGGCGCCTCCGGCTACCTCAACAAGGAATGCGAGCCCGAGGAAATCGCCAAGGCCATCCGCACCGTGGCGCTGGGCCGCCGCTACATCTCGCCCTCGGTGGCCGAGCTGCTGGCCGGCCAGCTGGAGCGCAAGGACAACGCGCCGCCGCACAAGCACCTGTCGGAGCGCGAGTTCCAGGTGTTCCTGAAGCTGGCCAAGGGCGAGTCGGTGGGCGCCATCGGCGAGGCGCTGTCGCTGTCGGTGAAGACCATCAGCACCTACCGCACGCGCCTCATGGAGAAGATGAACCTCTCCACCAACAGCGACCTGACCTACTACGCGATCAAGACGCAGCTGATCGACTGAACGCGGTCCAACGAGCCGTCCTGACGTGCGCCACCGCGGGACACTCAAGGCCGTCGTCTGGACTTTCGTCCTGACGCTGGCCGCCACGCTGCTGGTGCTCAACTTCACCAGCGGCGAGAAGAAGCTCGACGAGCAGGTCAAGCGCGAATACGCGCTGCACGACCCGCAGTACCAGCGCGCGCTGGGCGTGATGCTGGGCCCGCCCATCACCGGCGGCAACCGCTTCGAGGCCTTCCAGAACGGCGACAGGATCTTTCCGCCGATGCTCGCGGCCATCCGCGGCGCGAAGCAGAGCATCACCTTCGAGACCTACATCTACTGGTCGGGCGACATCGGCCGCACATTTGCCGACGCGCTGTCGGAGCGCGCGCGCGCCGGCGTGAAGGTGCACGTGCTGCTCGACTGGGTCGGCAGCGCCAAGGTCGACGCCGACTTCATCCGCGAGATGGAAAGCGCCGGCGTGGAGATCCGCAAGTTCCACAAGCCCGGCTGGTACGACATCGCCCGCATGAACAACCGCACCCACCGCAAGCTGCTGGTGGTGGACGGGCGCACCGGCTTCACCGGCGGCGTGGGCATCGCGCCCGAATGGACCGGCCACGCGCAGGACCCGGACCACTGGCGCGACTCGCACTACAGGGTCGAGGGGCCGGTGGTGGCGCAGATGCAGGCGGTGTTCATGGACAACTGGGTCAAGGTGTCGGGCGACGTGCTGCACGGGGAGCGCTACTTTCCGCCGATTCCTTCGCTGGGCGAGGGCCGCGCCCAGGTGTTCAGCAGCTCGCCCTCGGGCGGCAGCGAGAGCATGCACCTGATGTACCTGCTGTCGATCGCGGCGGCCACGAAGACCATCGACCTGTCGAGCGCGTACTTCGTGCCCGACGACCTCACGGTGGGCGCGCTGGTGGCCGCCATGAAGCGCGGCGTGCGGCTGCGCATCATCACGCCGGGGCCGATCATCGATTCGCAGACCGTGCGCGGCGCCTCGCGTGCGGCCTGGGGGCCGTTGCTGGAGGCGGGCGCGGAGATCAGCGAATACCAGCCGACCATGTTCCATTGCAAGGTGTTCACGGTCGACGGCCTGCTGGTGTCGGTGGGCTCGACCAATTTCGACAACCGCTCGTTCCGCCTCAACGACGAGGCCAACCTCAACATCTACGACGAGGCCTTCGCCGCCGAGCAGACCGCGCAGTTCGAGGCCGACCTGCGCCAGTCGAAGCGGCTCACGTTCGCGCAATGGAAAGACCGCCCGCTGCACGAGAAGGCGCTGGAGCACCTTTCTTCGTTGCTGTCGTCACAGCTTTGAGCTTTCGCTGCTAGCTGGCGCGAGGTCGGCAGGCCGCGCGCACGATGCGCGCCGTGGGGTTGGGCTTCATGTCACGGAACAGCACGGGCTTGGGCGCGTCCGTGTAGTCGGCCACGTGGTGCGCCTCGCCCTGCCACAGCGGCTGGATGTAGAAGCGCGCGGCCACGTAGCTGGCGCGGCGCGCCTGGCAGTCGAACACTACACGCGATTCGTACGAACGGTAGGCAATGCCGTCCCAGTTGAAGCGCGCGGTCGCGCGGTTCACGCGCAGGTTCATTTCCTTGGCGCTCTCCGCGGGTGCGACCCGCGCGGGGTCGACCTGCACGGTGTCGGCCACCTTGTCCTGCGGATCGCCGACCACCGTGAACCAACCAGGCTGCGCGTGGGCCGCGCAGCCGATCATGCCGATTGCCATCAACAGGTGACTCACACGCCTCACGACGAAGACTCCAAGGTGAAAAAATGAAAGGAGGGACTCTACAAGCCGATACAGCGGCCGACTTGAGAAACATCAATTTACATCGACCGTGCTGCCGTGCGTGTCAGACGGCGCCGAAGACGCATGCTTTCTGCCGCATTCGCCAGACAGCAGGCAGACACCAGGCCAACACGGCACACCGTCCTTGGCACACTGGCGCGGTGAACACCTCCCCGAACACCTCCCCGAACCTTTCTCGGAACCTCTCCATTTCCGTGGCGCCCGACCTCAGCGTGTCCGCCATCGCGGTATCGCCGCCGTCGTCCGACACCGCAGAGGCCTGCTGTGTGCTGGCGCACGGTGTCGGCGCGGGCATGGCGCACCCGTTCATGCAGGCCGTGGCCGAAGGCCTCGCGCAGCGGCGCTTCGCCACGCTGCGCTACCAGTTCCCCTACATGGAGCAGGGCAAGAAGCGCACCGACGCGCCCGCGCTGGCGCACGCCACGGTGCGCGCGGCGGTGGCCTGCGCGTCGGCGCATTTCGGCGGGCTGCGCCTGTTTGCGGGCGGCAAGTCGTTCGGCGGCCGCATGACGTCGCAGGCCCAGGCATTGGCGCCGCTGCCGGGTGTCCAGGGGCTGGTGTTCCTCGGCTTTCCGCTGCACCCCTCGGGCACGCCCGGCGCCGCGGCCGCGCGCGCGGCGCACCTGCAGCAGGTCGATGTGCCCATGCTCTTCGCGCACGGCCCGCGCGACACATTGGCCGAGCCCGCGCCGTTTCGCACCGCCGTCGGCGCGCTGGGGCCGCTCGCCACCGTGCTGGAGATCGACGGCGCGGACCATTCCTTCCACGTGCTCAAGCGCAGCGGCCGCACCGACGCGCAGGCGCTGGACGAACTGCTCGACGGCGTGGCCGCGTGGATGCAGGCCTGGCGCATCGGCTGAACTGCGCGTTCGGGTGTTCGGGGGGTGGGGGGTCGGGCCAGGGTCGTCCTTCGCCTACGCCCGCTTGCCCGATGGGACGACGCGGCGCGGCCGCGAAGCTTTCAACCATGGGTTTTCGATCAGCAGCGATGCCGATGCACAGCTGCACAGCAGATGCAAGGCAACGCAAGCGCTGAAAGTACCAACCCCGTCCTGTCATGCAGACAGGCAATGAAAGGACCCGACATGGCTTACAACGACGCGACCGTCGACACCCTCAACACCGGCCCCGTGCTCGCCAACGGCGACGTGGTGGACGTCCTGAACGACCTGCTCGAAAACTCCCGCGACGGCGAATACGGCTTCCGTGCCTGCGCCGACGAAGTGAAGAGCCTTGCCGCCAAGCAGCTGTTCGCCAGCCGCGCCGAGCAATGCAAGAAGGCCGAAGCCGAACTCGTCGCGCTGATCAGCGCCTATGGCGGCACGCCGGCCGACGGCGGCACCGCGAGCGGCGCATTGCACCGCGGCTGGGTGCATGTGAAGGGCTCGCTGGGCGCCAACAGCGAGCTGTCGATTCTCGAGTCGTGCGAGCGCGGCGAGGACACCGCGGTGGCGCGCTATCGCAAGGCGATGAAGCAGAACCTGCCGACCGACGTGCGCGCGGTGGTGGCCATGCAAGCCGAAGGCGCGCAGCGCAACCATGACCAGATCCGCGACCTGCGCAATGCCGCGCGTGCGCGCGATTGACGCGGTGACTGGCTGACCCCAGGCGCCGCCAGATGCGTGGCGCCCGGTGTCTTCAACCGCCTCACGAAAAGGCCGGGACCTCCCGGCCTTTTTCGCGTGCGCTTTCGCCCGGATAGCCCACGCACTGCAGTTCTTCGAAACCCTTCTGCGTCACGGCCAGCACCTGCACCACGCGAAAGCCCGGCATCTTCGCGAGGTCGGCGGCCGAGGGCGTGATCGCGAGCACCAGGCCCGCGGCGCGCAACCGCAGCACCGCCTCGACATCCTTCGGCGAGGACATGACCAGGGGCAGCCGCGAGGCGGCAATCTGCTTGAGCATTTCGGTGGACATGGTGGCTTCCTTGTTGTTGGTTTGGGCGGCGTTGTTCTGTGGCCCTGGCATCGCATGGTGCGGGGCGCAGCGGAACATACGGGCCCGCCCGTGCACGCCGCGTAGGACCGCATCCCCCCGCGCGCAGCCAAAAAGCACATCCGCTTTGCACGCGCCCGGCGCTCCGGGAATTCCCGGATGCCCAGAGCCCCGGGCCGATGGGATAGTTAGTTCGCCCTTCAAACTAACTAATTTCTTACACCGTTGAACGCTGCAGGGCGCACCAACACTGGAGAGACATCGATGCAACTCAAACACACCCTGGCCGCCGTGGCCTTCGGTCTTACGGCTGTGGGCGCGATGGCGCAGACCGTGGTCGGCGTGAGCTGGTCCAACTTCCAGGAAGAACGCTGGAAGACCGACGAGGCGGCCATCAAGGCCCAGCTCGAGAAGCTCGGCGCCAAGTACATCAGCGCCGATGCGGGCGGCTCGCCCGAGAAGCAGCTCGGCGACATCGAGGGGCTGATGTCCAAGGGCGCCAAGGCGCTCATCGTGCTGGCGATGGACAAGGATGCGATCCTGCCCGCCGTCACCAAGGCCACGCGCCAGAAGGTGCCCGTGGTGGCGTACGACCGGCTCATCGAAGCGCCGGGCGTCTTCTACATCACCTTCGACAACGTCGAGGTCGGCCGGATGGAAGCGCGCGAGGTGCTCAAGGTCAAGCCCAAGGGCAACTACGTGATCATCAAGGGCTCGCCGAGCGACCCCAACGCCGACTTCCTGCGCGCGGGCCAGCAGGAGGTGCTTGCCGACGCCGTGAAGAAGGGCGACATCAAGATCGTGGGCGACGAATACACCGAAGGCTGGAAGCCCGAGGTCGCGCAGAAGAACATGGAGCAGATCCTCACCAAGAACGGCAACAAGGTCGACGCGGTGGTGGCGGCCAACGACGGCACGGCCGGCGGCGCGGTGGCGGCGCTCACGGCCAAGGGCCTGCGCGGCATTCCGGTGTCGGGCCAGGACGCCGACTTCGCGGCGCTCAACCGCATCGCGCTCGGCACGCAGACCGCGACCATCTTCAAGGACTCGCGCGAACTGGGCCGCGAAGCCGCCATCGCGGCCGTCGCCATGTCGCAGGGCAAGCCGGTCGACAAGGCCGCGACCTGGGCCAGCGGCCCGAAGAAGGTCTCGCTGCAATCCCGCCTGTTGACGCCAGTGCCGGTCACGCGCGACAACCTCGACGTGGTGGTCAAGGCCGGCTGGATCAAGAAGGACGAGCTCTGCAAGGGCGTGACCGGCGCGAGCGCGCCCGCGGCCTGCAAGTAACGCAACGGCGGGCGCGGGCGGCACCGGCCGGCGCGCCCGCCCCGGTGCTTCCCGCACGCCTTCGGGCACTTCCTTGCGTATCTCTTTCGCGTCGTTCGACGCATCTTCCCGCGCTCCGCAGTCCACGGCCGGCCCCTTGCGGAGCCGGGCGCCGGACGGTCGCGCACCCGCAGTCCTGAGAGGGTTCGAAAAATGAGCGATCCAACACCGGGTTGGTGGCGCCGCACGGGCATCGACCTGCGGCTGATCCTGATGTGCTTGCTGCTGGTCGTCATGGCGGTGGTGTTCAGCGTCATGTCGGACGGCGTGTTCCTCTCGCCCGAGAACCTCTACAACGTCGCGCAGCAGACGGCCGTGGTCGGCATCGTGTCGACCGTCATGGTGCTGATCATCGTGGCGCGCCACATCGACCTGTCGGTCGGCTCGGTGATGGGCTTCGTGGGCGTGCTCATCGCCTACCTGCAGTACACCTCGGGCTGGTCGTGGCCCACGGCCTGCCTCGCGGGGCTCGCGGTGGCGCTGCTGGTGTCCATCTACCAGGGCTGGCTCACGGCGATGCTGGGCGTGCCGTCGTTCGTGGTCACGCTGGGCGGCCTCATGTCGTTCCGCGGCGCGGCCTTCCTGGTGGCCGACGGCAAGACGCAGCCGGTGAACGACGAGTTCTTCCAGCGCCTGGGCGGCGGCTACGACGGCGGCATCGGCGTCACCGCGAGCTGGGTGATCGCGGGGCTGGTGGCGCTGGTGCTGTTCGCGCGCATGGTCCAGAAGCGCCGCGCGCGCGCCCGCCACGAGATGCCCAACGAGCCGCTGTGGCTCGAGCTGCTGCTCACGGCGGTGCCCGCGGCGGTGGTGATCGGCTTCGCGGCGGTCATGAACCACTACAAGATCGATTCGAAGGACGCGCCGCAGGGCATCCCGATCCCGGTGCTCATCTGGGCGGCGGTGGCCATCGTGCTGTCGTTCATCGTGCACCGCACGCGCTTCGGCCGCTACATCTTCGCGATGGGCGGCAACCCCGACGCAGCGGCGCTGGTGGGCATTCCGGTCAAGCGCGTCACGCTGATGCTGTTCGCGCTGCTGGCGGTGCTGGTGACCATCGCGGCCATCGTGTCGATCGCGCGGCTCAACGCGGGCACCAACTCGCTGGGCAACGGCATGGAGCTGTACGTGATCGCGGCGGCCGTCATCGGCGGCACGGCGCTGGCGGGCGGCAGCGGCTCGATCTTCGGCTCGGTGCTGGGCGCGCTCATCATGCAGTCGCTGGACAGCGGCATGCTGCTGCTGGACGTGCCCATCGGCAAGCGCATGGTCATCATCGGCCAGGTGCTGATCGTGGCCGTGGTGTTCGACGTGCTGTACCGGCGCAAGTTCGGGGAGAACTGAAATGGCCACCGACAACCCCAGGAACACAGACGCCTCCAGGCCGCTGGTCGAGCTGAAGGACATCCGCAAGTCCTTCGGCGGCGTCAAGGCCGTGGACGGCGTGAGCGTGAACCTCTACCCCGGCGAAGTGGTCGCGCTGCTGGGCCACAACGGCGCGGGCAAGTCCACGCTGATGAAGATGCTCGCGGGCGCCTACCCCATCGACGCGGGCGACACGCTCATCGCGGGCGAGAAGGTCAACATCCGCACACCCGCCGAAGCGCAGGCGCAGGGCATCGAGACCATCTACCAGACGCTGGCGCTGGCCGACAACCTCGACTCCGTGGCCAACCTGTTCCTGGGCCGCGAGAAGATGACGGCCTGGAACACGCTGGACGACCACTTCATGGAAGTGCAGGCGCGCAAGGTGTTCCAGCGCCTGAACAAGAACTTCAGCAACATCCGCATCCCGGTGCGGCGCCTTTCGGGTGGGCAGCGGCAGGTGGTGGCCATTTCGCGCGCGCTGTATTTCAACGCGCGCATCCTCATCATGGACGAGCCCTGCGCGGCGCTGGGCCCCGAGGAAACCGCGATGGTCGGGCGCCTGGTGAAGCAGCTGAAGGACGACGGCGTGGGCATCTTCCTGATCACGCACGACATGCCCGACGTGTTCTCGCTGAGCGACCGGCTCGCGGTGATGAAGAACGGCAAGCTGGTGGGCACCTACCGCACCGCGGACGTGACCGAGGACGAGGTGCTCGGAATGATCATTGCGGGCAAGCGGCCCGAGGGCAAGGCGCAGGCGCCGCACGCCATCACCGCGGCCACTGGCGCCACTGTCACTGCCACGGCCTGACGTGACGACCATCGGCGACCAGCAGCTGCTCAAGCGCATGAACCGCAGCGTGCTGCTGCGCCTGCTGCGCGCGCAGCCCGGCCTCTCGCGCGCGCGCCTGGCCGCCGAGAGCGGCCTCACCAAGTCGACCGTGAGCCTGCTGGTGCGCGAGCTGATCGACGAAGACTGGCTCAGCGAGGGCGGTACCGCGGTGGCCGACGGGCTCGGCCGGCCGTCGACGCCGCTGCGGATCAACGTCGGCGTGCGCGCGCTCATGGGCGTGGAGATCGCCGTCGAGACGGTGCGCCTGGTGTGCGTGTCGCTGCAGGGCGAGGTGCTGTACGCGGACACGCATGCGCTCACCGACGGCTCGCCGGCCGGCGTGTGCGCGCAGGTGGCGCGCATGGCCGCCGCCGCCAACGCGCAACTCAAGAAGGGCGGGCTGCGCGTGTCGAGCATCGGCGTGTGCGTGCCCGGCGCGGTGGACGACTGCACCGGCGTCGTGCGCTTCGCGCCCAATCTCGGCTGGCGCAACGTGAGCCTGCTGCCGGCGCTGGAGGAGGCCTTTGCCGCCGTCGGCCTGCCGGGCGTCACGGTGCAGCTGCAGAACGACGCCGACGCGGCCGTGCTCGGCGAGTACGAGTTCGTCGCGAGCGAATACAAGCTCGCTGCCAATGAAAACAAGCTCGCCTCCGGCGAGGGCGAAGACCCTCTGATCTTCGTCAACTGCGACGTGGGCGTGGGCGCCGGCGTGGTGCTGAACGACCGGCTCTTCACGGGCGCGCAAGGCATGGCCGGCGAGATCGGCCACACCATCCTCGAGCTCGACGGGCCGCTGTGCTCGTGCGGGCGGCGCGGTTGCGCCGAGGCCTTCTTCGGTTCGCGCGTGCTGGAGCGCGAGGGCGCCGACACGCAGCGCGCCGCCGCGTTCTTCGGCGTGCTGCTGCAGAACCTGTGGGTCACTTTCAATCCACGCGCCATCGTGCTCGGCGGCAAGGCCTGCGCCGAGCACCGCGGCTTTGCGCAGGCCGCGTTCGAGAGCGTCAAGCGCCATGCCGACGGCGCGGGCATGCCCGCGCCGGCCCTGCGCACCGCGCGCTACGACGAGCTGGCGCCCGCCGTGGGCGCGGCGGCATTGGCGTTGCACGAGTACCTGCGGCCGCTGCAGCCCGACGCGAAGGCGCGCCGCGCGCGGGCGTTGGCGCGCGCGGTGGCCTGAGCCGGCCCGGGCCTGACAGGTCAGCTCGGCGCGGCTTCTTCGGCGTCGGCCTCGCCGTCGCCCCATGCACGCAGGCGCCGGTACAGCGTGCCGCGCGACACGCGCAGCTGCCGCGCCGCCTGCGACACGTTGCCGCCGTGCGCGGCAAGCGTCTCCTCGATCAGCTTGCGGCTGTGCTCGCTCAGCGTTTCCGCATGCGGCGCGGGGTCGCTCCCGTCCGCGGGCGCACCGGCGTCGAAGGCGGGCGCGTCCGCATGGCGTTCGATGGCGATAGGCGCCGCTTCCGCGGGCACCGCCACCGCATGCCGGAAGTCCGTGCCGTCGGGGCTCTTCAGGTGCGCCTGCACCCACACGCCCAGGCCGCTCGCAAGCCGCAGCGGTTGCGCCGCCTCGCGCCGCCCGAGCCGCAGCAGGCTGGCGAGGTCGTGGCCCAGCAGGCACTCCACATCGCGCTCGTCCGCCGCCTCGGGCAGCCGCCCCAGCAACCGCGCGCCGGCGTTGTTGAGCCACGCGATGGTGCCGTCGGGCGCGATGCCCGCGAGCGCCTCCAGCGGCGTGCCCAGCAGCGTGGGGCTGGCCTGGAAGCGCAGGATCAGGTGGTCGCGCGACTGCGCCTGCAGCAGCCGGTTCTCGATGGTGGTGGCATAGAGCGCCACCATCGACGCCGCATCGAAGCCGAAGCGCCGCGCCTCCACCGTGAGGTCGAGCACGCCGGCCAGCTCGCCCGTCACGCCGCGGATCGGCGCGGCCGCGCATTGCATGTGGCACAGCACGTCGAAGTAGTGCTCGGCGCCGTCGACGGTGCAGGCCTGCCCGGTGGACGCCACGATGCCCGGCGCCGTGGTGCCGACCACCTGCTCGGAGATGTTCACGCCCACGCGCGCGGTCTTGCGCAGCACCGGCTGGTGCGCGGCGGCGGGCTGGTGGGTGACGTGCACCAGCACGCCGTCGCTGTCGGTGAGGATCACGCGGCAGTCGGTGCCCGCGAGCGCGTGCTCCATCTGCACCAGCTCCTTGCGCGCCACCTCGAGCAGCTCGCGGTTGCGCGCCAGCGTGGCGTGCAGCCGGCTCGGCGTGACCGTGTCGAAGGGCACGATGCGCTGGCGGTCGGCGTGCGTGCGGCTGCAGCGCATCCACGACTGGATCACCGCCTCGCCGATGAGGCCCGAGGGGCGCACGCCTTCCTCGAAGAACTGCTGCCGCGCGAGCGCCACGCGCTGCGCGGGCGTGCTGGCGAAGAGCTGGCGCGGCGCATCCGGCGTGCCGATTCTGTCGAGGGTCATGGGTTCGTTGCCTCCCTGCGTGGGGTCGGGGGTCGGGACCAACGCTGAATGTGTTCCGCAATGGAACAGCACCGGACTGGGGAAATCCCCAAGATGAACGCGAAGCCCGTGCGGAAGATCCTTGCGGCACAAAGGAGACCTGCGATGACAAAAACACACCCCGGGCTGCGGATGCTCGCCGGCGCATTGCTGTGCCTGGGCGTATCGACCGCGGCCACGGCCCAGAACGCACCAGGCGCACCAGGCGCACAAGATCGCGCGGCGGCCGCGGCGAAACGCGTCGATGGCAACTTCATCCGCGCCAATGCGGCGCAGAAGACGCCCGACTGGCCCAGCATCGGCCTGGACTATTCGGAGTCGCGCTTCAGCAAGCTCGACCAGGTCAACGCCGGCAACGTGAAGCAGCTGGGCCTGGTCTGGTCGTACAACCTCGAGTCGACGCGCGGCGTGGAAGCCACGCCGCTGGTGGTGGACGGCATCATGTACGTCACCGCCTCGTGGAGCGTGGTGCACGCGATCGACACGCGCACCGGCCAGAAGCTGTGGACCTTCGACCCCGAGGTGGACAAGTCCAAGGGCTTCAAGGGCTGCTGCGACGTGGTGAACCGCGGCGTGGCGCTGTACGAGGGCAAGGTCTACGTGGCGGCCTACGACGGCCGCCTGATCGCACTCGACGCGGCCACCGGCCAGAAGGTCTGGGAGAAGGACACGCTCGCGGGCCAGAAGGGCAGCTACACCATCACCGGCGCGCCGCGCGTGTTCAAGGGCAAGGTCATCATCGGCAACGGCGGCGCCGAGTACGGCGTGCGCGGCTTCGTCACCGCCTACGACGCGAAGACCGGCGACCAGAAGTGGCGCTGGTTCGTGGTGCCGGGCGACCCGGCCAAGCCCTTCGAGGACGCTTCCATGGCCAAGGCCGCCAAGACCTGGGACCCCGGCAGCAAGTACTGGGAAGCCGGCGGCGGCGGCACCGCGTGGGACAGCTTCGCCTTCGACCCCGAGCTCAACCTGATGTACGTGGGCACCGGCAACGGCTCGCCGTGGTCGCACAAGGCGCGCAGCCCCAAGGGCGGCGACAACCTCTACCTGGGCTCGGTGGTGGCGCTCGACCCCGACACCGGCAAGTACAAGTGGCACTACCAGGAGACGCCCGGCGACAACTGGGACTACACCTCCACGCAGTCGATGATCCTGGCCGACGTGAAGGTCGCGGGCAAGGCGCGCAAGGTGCTGCTGCACGCGCCGAAGAACGGCTTCTTCTTCGTGATCGACCGCACCAACGGCAAGTTCATCTCGGCGAAGAACTTCACCGAGGTGAACTGGGCCACGGGCTACGACAAGAACGGCCGGCCCATCGAGGTCGCGTCGGCGCGCGACGGCACCAAGCCCAACGACGCCATTCCGGGCCCGTTCGGCGCGCACAACTGGCACCCGATGTCGTTCAACCCGCAGACCGGCCTGGCCTACCTGCCCTCGCAGCACGTGCCGATCAACCTCATGGACGACAAGGACTGGAAGTTCAACGAGGACGTGCCGGGCCGCCCGCACGCGGGCCTGGGCTGGAACCTGGCCAAGTTCGCCAACGTGGAGCCGCCGAAGAGCAAGCCCTCGGGCCGCCTCGTCGCCTGGGACCCGGTGGCGCAAAAGGAGGCGTGGGGCGTGGACTACGTGTCGCCTTGGAACGGCGGCACGCTCAGCACGGCCGGCAACCTGGTGTTCCAGGGCACGGCCGACGGCCGCCTGCTGGCCTACAACGCGAAGACCGGCGAGAAGCTCTGGGAAACGCCCACCGGCACCGGCGTGGTGGCTGCGCCCTCGACCTACATGGTGGACGGCAAGCAGTACGTGTCGGTGGCCGTGGGCTGGGGCGGCGTGTACGGCCTGGCGCAGCGCGCCACCGAGAAGCAGGGGCCGGGCACGGTCTACACCTTCGCGGTGGGCGGCACGGCCAAGATGCCCGACTTCGTGGAGTACCGCATGGCCAAGCTGGTGCAGGGCGTGAAGTACGACCCCGCCAAGGTCCAGGCCGGCACCATGCTCTACGTGAGCAACTGCGTGTTCTGCCACGGCGTGCCGGGCGTGGACCGCGGCGGCAACATTCCCAACCTCGGCTACCTGGACGCGGCCTACATCGAGAACCTCGACAAGTTCATCCTGAAGGGCCCGGCCATGGCGCGCGGCATGCCGGACTTCACCGGCAAGCTCTCGGGCGACGACATCGAGAGCATCAAGGCCTTCATCCAGGGGACGGCGGACGCCGTCCGGCCGAAGTAGCCGGCAGCCTGAAAAAGGGGAGGGCGCTTGCGCCCCTTGCCCTTGCCTTGCTTATCGGCCGCCGTACCAGTACGGCGTGCTGGCGGCCCAGGTCGACTTCGGGTAGTTCGCGTGCAGGGCCTGCAGGCCCTTGCGCGACCAGTCGCCCACCGTCTTGTCGGGGCAGGTGTAGCGCGCCATCTTCACCGCCACCGAGAGCGCCTGCGGCACCAGCGCGTCGGCCTTGTCGCGCTGCATCAACGCCAGGCTTTCCTGCGTGAAGTAGACCGAGTCCTGCGGCACGCTGCGCAGCCGCGCCACCAGCGCGGCCTGCTGCTTGCGCTCGGCCTGCGGCACGAAGGCGGGCATCTCGAAATCGGCGGCGCCGGCCGCCTGCGGGCCCGAGGTCTGCACGCCCAGCGGGCTGCACCACTTGCCATAGGTGCCGGGCGTGGTACCGCGCTGCGCGGCCATGTCCTGCGCGGGCCGCAGCGGCGTGGGGCGGATGTCCCAGCCGGCGTTGGGCCAGTGCGGCGGCTGCAGCGTCTCGGTGGTGCTGACCATGCGCTCCAGCAGCAGGCGGTGCCACGCGGCGGTGTCGGTGGCGGCCAGCGAGACCGAGCGGCGGATGCCCGCGAGGGTGTCGGGCCCCTTGACCGATGCGGCCGGCGCGGAGGCCACGCGCAGCTGCGCGGCGCGGCGGGCGGTGGCGTAGTCCTCGGCCAGCACGGCGCGCGTCCATGCGGTTTCCAGCAGCGTGTCGCGCAGCGCGGGCGACAGCGCCGGGTCGGCGGCCAGGCGCAGCCACATCGCGAGCGGCGCGCGCGTGTTCAGGAAGCGCACCACGTCGTCGTCGAACGCGCTGGCCAGCGGCACGGCGCTGGGTTTGGCCTCCATCGCCTCGGGGTCGCTGTGCGCGACCACGGGGCGGATCGCGAGGCGGCGCCACTCTTCTTCCGACGCGGCGGTGGGCAGCAGCAGCGCCTTCACCAGGTTCTGGCCCGAGAGGCTGTGCGCGATCAGCGGCGAATCGGCCGTGCCGGCGACCAGCTCGCGCGCCTCCTTGAAGCGCCCCTGCGCGAACAGGCGTTGCGCCCGCAGCTGCGTGGCGGCGAAGCGCGCGGGGTGGTCTTCGGGCACGGCGGCCAGCGCGGCCTGCAGCTCGGCCTCGCGCTTGTCGTCGGCGGTCGTGGCCGCGGGCACCAGGCTCGCGGCGGCCATGAGCCAGGCGAGGTCGTGCGTGCGCTGGTAGCTGCTCCAGCTGAACTTTTCTCGCCACTTGTCTTGCGCCGTGAGGCCGCCCGAGGGGCCGTCGAAGCCGCGTACCGTGCTGAGCCACTGCACCAGGTCCGGCTTCTGCTCGGGGCCGACGTACGCGCAGCCCGCAATGGCGCAAGAGCGGAACTCGTGGTTCAGCAACAGCAGCCTGGCGGCGGCCACGTCGGGCGCGCCCATCGTCTTCAGGCCGTCGGCCAGGCGCTGCAGCCGCGTGCCGGGCGTCAGGTGGCGGATGCGCAGCGACTCGGCCAGCCGGTGCACCGACGCGTGCAGCGCCTGCAGGCGCGGGTTCTTCAGCAGCGGCAGCGCGATGGCGTCGACCGCTTGGGTGAGCTCGGCCTGCTGCTTGAGCGCCTCGGGGCTTTCCTTGCCGGGGCCATCGCGCTCCGAGTACGAAGGCTCCCCGCCCGGGTTCTGGCGTGCGAGCACGCGCAGCCGCATGTAGGCGGCAAGGTCGCGCCAGGGGCTGGCCTTGTCGCTGGCGATGGCGCTGAAGGCGGTGTCGGCGCCGTCGAGGTCGCCGGCGTAGAAGCGCTGCGCGGCCAACTGGTAGGCGTGGTCGGCCTTGAGCCAGGCGGGGGCGCGCTCCGGCAGCGCGGGCAGGGCGGATGGCTTGGCAGCGGCCTTCTCGTCGCAGGTGTCGAACACGGCGTCCTGCACCTGCAGCCAGTGCAGCACGAAGGGGCCCGCGGCCTTGTCGCCGCCCGCGCGTTCCATGCGCTCGGCCAGCGTCTTCGCGGCGTTGCGGAAGGCGTCGCCGTAGAAGCAGTTGGGGCTCGCCTGCAGGCTGTCGGCGTTCCACTGCGGCGTTTGCTGCGAGGGCGGCGTGGCGGGTTTCGCCGGCGCGGGCAGCGGATGCCCCAGCTTCGCGTAGGCCTCGCTGCGCGCCTGGCGCCAGCCGGTCCAGGCGGTGTCGGTGTCGTCCATGCCGTTGTCCTCGCGCGGCAGCTTCTCCAGCAGCTCGGAGAAGGCGCGCACCGCCTCGGGCGAGAACGACTGCCCGTGCAGGCGCCAGTACCAGAGCACCTGGTAGGGCACGAGGTAGTCGGTGTAGTAGCCGGCCGGCCGCTCGATGAACTCGCGCACCGGCTGGTCGGGCCGGGTGGTGGCGAAGAACAGGTCCACGGGGTCGTAGCCGCCGCTGGCCTGCGCCGCGGCGGCGCCGAGCGACGCGGCCAGCGTGAGCAGCCTGAAGCCGGCGCGCAGCGCGCGGGCGGTGATGGGTGAGTTCATTGGTTCGCGTCCCTGGTGTCGATCTTCTTGAAGTCTTCGTTCTTCCACGTGCCCGTGTGGAACACGTAGCGCCGCTTCACGCCGCCCAGCACGGGCCACGGTTCGCCCAGCAGCAGGCCCGCCGCGTCACGGCAGGCCGGCACCGTGGCCGCGCCCGTGGCCTGCAGCCGCTGGCGGATGCGCGCGGCGTCCGCCCCCATGCGGAAGTACATCGGCACCACCTCGTCGAGCAGCCCGGCCGGCAGCCACGGGTCGCCCATGCACCACGAGGCCAGCGCCGTGGCCGACAGCCGCACCCCGCGCTCGCGCAGCGGCTGCAGCCGCTCGAGCAGCGCGGCGTAGGCCTCGCGCTGGCTGCGGCGCGCCTCGAAGTCCAGCTGCACCCAGCCCGAGCGGTTGTGCGCCGCGGCGTGTTCCAGTGCCGCGGCAATGGCCTGCTGCTGCGCCTCGTCGACGGGCGAGGGCGCGAGGTTGTCGAGCGTGACATGCACCACCGGCACCACCGTGACGCCCGGCGCGATGCGCAGCGGCCACTGGCGCCAGATCGTGCGGGCCTGGTCGCCGCTCAGCCGCACCGTGGCATGCAGGTAGGCGATGCCCACGCCGGCGGGCGGCGAAGAAAAGAGCTGGGGCCGGTCCCACATCCACAGCAGCGTCTGCGGCGTCTGCAGTGTGCGCGGGCCCGGCTCCCGGGCCATGCCGTCATGCGCGAGCAGGGCCAGCAGGGCCAGCAAGGCCAGCACAGGCAGGGTGCCGCGAAGACTGCCGCGAAGACGCATGGAAGAAGAGCGAGGGGGTGGGCGTGGAAGAAAGCCCGGCGAGCATAAACAAAAAAGCCGCCTGGCCCCGGGGGGCTCAGGCGGCCTTGCGGCTGCTTCGCTGCTGTCTGGCAGGCGCGGTGATCAGTCGGCGTACACGCCGGCGGACTTGATGATCGGGCCCCACTTGGCGATTTCGGCCGCGACGAACTTCTTGTGTTCGGCCGGCTCGGTGCGCTTGTCGGTGGTGATCACCGCGCCCAGCGCTTCTTCACGCTTGATGAAGCCCGGGTCCTTCATGGCCGCGAGGATGGCTTCGTTGAGCTTCTTCAGCACCGGCGCGGGCGTGCCCTTGGGGGCGTACACGCCGTGCCAGATCGACACTTCGAAGCCCTTCACGCCCGACTCGTCCAGCGTCGGCAGGTCCTTCAGGGCCGGCGTGGTCAGGCGCTTGGCCGTGGTCACGGCGTAGGCCTTGACCTTCTTGGCCTCGATCTGCGAGGTGGTGTTGGTGGTCTGGTCGCACAGCAGGTCGATCTGGCCGCCCAGCAGGTCGGCGATGGCCGGTGCCGTGCCCTTGTACGGCACGGGCGTCATCTCGACCTTCAGCGCGCTCTGGAACAGCAGGCCGCACAGGTGCGACGCGGCGCCCAGGCCGGCGTTGCCCAGGTTGATCTTGCCCTTGTTGGCGGCGATCCAGGCCGTCAGTTCCTTGTAGTTGTTGGCCGGCAGCGTGGGCTTGCCGATCAGCGTCATGGGCACTTCGTTGACCATGCCCAGGTACTCGAAGTCGGTCTCGACGTTGAAGGGCAGCTTGCGGTACAGCGCGGGCATGGTGGACATGCCGATGTGGTTCAGCAGCAGCGTGTAGCCGTCCGGGTTGGCGCGCGCCACCTTGGCGGTGCCGATGGAACTGCCCGCGCCGGCGGTGTTGTCCACCACGATCGTGGTGCCGAGCGTCTTCTGCATGGCTTCGGCGAGGTCGCGCGCCACACGGTCGGTCGGGCCGCCGGCCGCGAAAGGCACCACGAGCGTGACGGTCTTGCCCGCGGGGAAGTCCTGGGCGTGAGCACCGACAGCTGCGGCGGCAATCGCCGCGAGGGCGAACAGTTTCTTCATGTCGTCTCCGATTTCTGTGACAGGGGTAAAAAGGCCGCGATCTTATCGGCTGACCAGGGCCTGACCTATACCGAATAGCCCTTAGGCGGTCATCGAAATACGCACCTTGCTGGGGCATGATGCAGCGCTGCAAGGCGCGCCGGAGGGGCGCGAAGAACAACCACAAACCAGGCGGTCTTCCAGGCCGCACCGAGGAGGAATTTCCAATGGATCCATGGGTCTATCCGCGCGAGCGCTGGCTCGGCAACATCACGCTGGGGCTCGGCCTGCTGGTCTGGCTGCTGCTGATCGTCGGCACGCTGGGCATTGCGCTGGTCTACGTGCTGCTGGGCTTCATCGGCTACGTGTTCGCGCAGTCGGCCGTCATCGCCTGGATCAAGGGCACTGGCGTGAAGCTCTCGCCCACCCAGCTGCCCGAGCTGCATGCGCGCTTCGAGGCCTGCTGCGGCTTCCTCGGTGTCGAGAAGCCGCCCGAGGCCTACCTGCTGCACGGCGACGGCATGTTCAACGCCTTTGCCACGCGCTTCTTCGGGCGCAACTTCGTGGTGCTGCTGTCCGACGTGGTCGACGCCATGGAACGCCAGCCCGACGGCGTGAACTTCTATATCGGCCACGAGCTCGGCCACATCCGGCGCGGCCACCTCACGGGCCACATCTGGCGCGCCCCGGTGCTGTGGCTGCCGTTGCTGGGCGCGGCCTATGCGCGCGCCAAGGAATACACCTGCGACCTGCACGGCGAGGCCTGCTGCGAGGAGCCCGACTCCGCGCCGCGCGCCCTGGTGGCGCTGGCCGCCGGCGCGCAGCAGTGGCGCAACGTCAACCTGCAGGCCTATGCCGCGCAGTCGGCGGGCAACAGCGGCTTCTGGGCGTCGTTCCACGAGCTGATCGCCGGCTACCCGTGGCTCACCAAGCGCGTGGCGCGCGTGCTCGATGCGAACGCGAAGCTGCCCAGCCGCAACCCGCTGGCCTACCTGCTCGCGATCTTCGTGCCCTACACCGGGCGCGCGGGCGGCGGGGCCCTCGGCGCGATGATCACCGTGGCCGTCATCGGCGTGCTGGCCGCCGTGGCCATTCCGGCCTACCAGGACTACACCAGCCGCGCGGCCGTCGCACAGGCCTGGAGCGAAGGCGCCGCGGTGCGCGAGGCGCTCGGCAACTACTACACCGAGAAGGAAGAGATCCCCGCGTCGCTGGAGGCCGCGCGCGTGCCCGACACGCTGCCCGGCGGCGCCACGCTCACGCTCGATGCGCAGAGCATGGTGGTGGAGGCCAGCCTGCCGAAGCGCGGCGGCATGAAAGGCATGGGCGCCACGATGGGCACGCTGCGCATGGAACCCTCGGAGGGCGACAACGGCATCACGTGGCACTGCGTGGCGGGCGACGACCTGCCGGAGAAGACGCTGCCCAGGAGCTGCCGCAAGTAACGCGGCTTCCGCGCGCCAACATATGTGCCGTGTCGGCCATGCCGGCCATGCCGGCCATGTCTGCCGTGTTGGTACCCGATGAACAAGGCCGGCAAGTCGTAAGGGAAGTTTGCCGCCCGTCGACTTGTCCGACAGGCGGACCCGGCGCCGGACGATGCGGCGGGCCGCGCGGCCTTCTACGGTGAAGCATTGAACAACCTCGAAGGAGTGCTTTCACATGCCCACCACTGTCTCTTCGCTCGACGGAATGAAGGTCGCGATCCTGGTCTCGGACGGCTTCGAACAGGTCGAGCTGACCGAGCCGCGCAAGGCGCTCGACCTGGCGGGCGCACAGACGCGCATCGTCTCGCCCGTCGAAGGCTCCGTGCGTGGCTGGCATCACCACGACCCGGCCGACAGCTTCGCGGTCGATGTGCCGCTGGACAGCGCCTGCGCCGACGACTTCGACGCGCTGCTGCTGCCCGGTGGCGTGGTGAATCCCGATGCGTTGCGCATCGACGAGAAGGCCGTCGGCTTCGTGCGCGCCTTCCTGGAAGCCGGCAAGCCCATTGCGGCGATCTGCCACGGGCCGTGGACGCTCATCGACGCGGGCGGCGTCAAGGGCCGCAAGATGACGTCGTGGCCTTCGCTGCGCGCGGACCTGAAGAACGCGGGCGCCAAGTGGAGCGACCAGGAAGTGGTGGTCGACCACGGGCTCGTCACGAGCCGCAAGCCCGACGACCTGCCGGCCTTCAACCGCGAGATGACGAAGCTGTTCGAAGTGGCTTACGAGTCGGAGCTTCAGTAGCAGCAGCAGCGAGCGCACCGGGCCCGGGCCCGGTGTAGCGGGCACGGGGTCGGATCAGCTGCCCCGTTGCCTGCTGCTCCAGCACATGCGCGGTCCAGCCCACGGTGCGCGCCAGCGCGAACAGCGTGAGCGGCGCGCCGGCCGGCAGCTTGTGCACCGCGGCCAGGGCGGCCAACGCAAAGTCGATGTTCACGGCCTCGCCCAGCAACCGGCTGCCCACGTCCCGCAGCTCCTCGAAGGCCGGCGGCAGGCCGATGCCTTCCAGCAGCGCGTGGCAACGCACGTCGCCATTCGGATAGAGCGGATGGCCGAAGGCCGCCAGCGGGCGGTCGTGCGCGAGCCATTCGCGCACGGCGGCGTCGGTGCCGATGGCGGCTGCGTTGCGCATCAGCGCCTGCACCGCGGCCGAGGCGCCGCCGTGCAGCGGCCCCGTCAATGTCGAGAGACCCGTGAGCAGGCAGGCCGCGACCGACGCGCCGGTGGAGGCCGTCACGCGCGCCGCGAAGGTCGATGCATTGAGTTCGTGGTCGGCCAGCAGCACCAGCGCGCGGCGCAGGTGGTCCGCCGCGCGCGGACGCCGCCATGCCGATGCCAGGCGCATGTGCAGCGGCATCGCACGCGCCGGCGGTGCAGGTGCAGGCCCCAGCAATGCATCGGCCAGCGTGCCGATCACGTCCGCCGCCTCGGCTTGCAGCACCGCGCGCGAGCGGCCGCGTGAAGGCAGGTCGGTGGCGGCGCGTGCGGCGAGCGCGAGCAGGCCCGCTTGCAGCGGCACGGCGTCCGTGTGCGCGACGGCCGCCGGCATGGCCGCGGCAAAGCATGGCGTCGCGCTCTCCCAAAGCAGGCCCGCCACCTCTTCCAGCGTGGCGTGCGCGGCCAGCGCGCAGGCGTCCTGCCCCCGGTAGAGCAAGCGCCCCTCCGCCACCGTCGACACGCCGGAGGCCAGCACCGGCTCGCCCCACTGGATCGCCTCGCTCGCCACCGCCTCGCTGCTGCGCCGGCCGCGCGCGCGTGCCGCGATGCGCTGCACGTCGTCGCGGTGGTAGAGGCTGCGGCGCGGGTCCGTCGCGTCGGGCTTGGCGCGGATGCGGCCGCGGCTCACGCTCGCGTACAGCGTCTGCGGGCGAACCTGCATCAGTTCGAGGGCGTCGGCCGCCGGGAGCCACAGCGGCGCTTTGGTTGCGGTCATGTTGACAGAATAAATCAAGATTGACGTCAATATCCGCGTGGCCAGAATCGGCTTCATCGTGACAACCCTGGAGCAAAGACGATGAACAACGATGACGACGGCAGCCTCGAAGGCGTGGTGGCCGCGCACACGGTGCTGTCCGAAGTGGACGGCGCGGCCGGGCGGCTGGTGATCCGCGGCCATGCGCTCGACGAGATCGCGCAGCGCTGGCGCTATGAAGACGTGGTGGCGCTGCTGTTCGAAGGCTTCTTCGACACATGGCCCCAGGCCGACGGCCTGCGTGCCGCCATCGGCCGCGCGCGCCGCGAGGCCTTCGAGCGCCTGCAGCCCAACGACGATGCGCTGCTGCGCCGCCTGCCGCCCATCGAGGCCGTGCGCGCATTGCTCGCGCGCCTGCCCGACGGCGACGACCTGCCGACCGCGCTGCGCCTGGTGGCCGCGCCCGCCGTGTACACCGCCGCCGTCATGCGCTGGCGGCTGGGCGTGCAGGCGCTCGCGCCCGACGAGACCCTGCCGCACGCCGCCGACATGCTGCGCATGCTGCACGGCCGCACCCCCACGGCCGCGCAGGGTGCGGCGCTCGACACCTACCTCGTCACCGTGTGCGACCACGGCCTGAACGCCTCGACCTTTGCCGCGCGCGTGGTCGCGTCGACCGGCGCGGGGCTTGGGTCGGCGGTGCTCGCCGGCATCAGCGCACTCAAGGGGCCGCTGCACGGCGGCGCGCCCGGGCCGGTGCTCGACGCGCTCGACGCCATCGGCACCGCCGCCAATGCGCGCGCCTGGCTCGAGGAGGCGGTGGCCGACGGCCAGCGCCTGATGGGCTTCGGCCACCGCATCTACCGCGTGCGCGACCCGCGCGCCGATGCGCTGAAGGGCGCGCTGCGCCGGCTCGGCGCCGAAGGCAGTGTCGACGCCGGGCGCCTCGCGCTGGCCGAGGCGGCCGAGCAGGCCGCGCTTGCGATCCTGCGCGAGAAGAAGCCCGGCCGCGCGCTGGAGACCAACGTCGAGTTCTATACCGCGCTGCTGCTCGAGGCGCTGGGTTTCGGGCGCGAGAGCTTCACCTGCGTGTTCGCGGCGGGCCGCGTGGGCGGCTGGCTGGCGCACGCGCGCGAGCAGGTGCGCAAGGGGCGGCTGATCCGGCCGCAGTCGGTGTACGTCGGGCCCGCGCCGAAAGAGGCCGCGGCCCCCGTGACCCTCCAGACGCCCGAACCCGTACTCGCGCACTGAACCTACACGGCGCGCGCGCCGTCATCCGATACCCTCGCTGTGTTCGCGTGCCCGCAAGGCACGCCCGATTCAAAGCGAAAGTATTCCCATGTCGGCGACCCCTTCCTACGTGCGCGCGCTGCGCCTGCCCCGCGACTTCGCGTCGATCGCGGTGGGCCTCGACGCGATCGTGTTCGCGATCAACATGACCGTGCTGCTGGGCCCCTTCAGGCCGGAGGCCGAGCAGCTGCGCAGCGCCTACGCCACGCCCGGCGTGTGGGTCACGCTGCTCGTCGGCATGGTCATGTCGTGGACGATGGTCGCCACGCTGGCATGGAGCCACGGGCGCAACGCGCTCGAGCGCCGGGGCATGGCCCGCGTGGCGCTCGCGCACGATGCGCGGCTGCGCTTCGGCGGCGTGTGGGTGCTGGCGCTGGTGCTGAACTACTACGCGCTGACGCCGCTGTTCTACGAGTTCCAGGTGATGTTCATGCCCGGCGGCCGCTTCGAGGACGTCTTCGCCTACTCGCCGCGCATCTACCTGGGCGTGGCCATGCTGCTGCAGTCGCTCGTGCAGCTGCTGGTGCTCGTGCTGGGTGTGTGGCTGGCGGCGCGTGTCGCGCTGGCGAAGAGCCGCGTTGCGCAAGGAGATGCGGACCTCACCGATGCCGTCGATGCGCCCGAGGCGCTGGGTGTGCCGCCGCGCCGCGCCGTCGCCCTCGTGGTCGCCGCCATGTTCTCCGCGCTCCAGCTGTGGGGCAGCCTCGCCGCGACGCGCTGGGCGTTCCCGGCGCCGGACCTGAGCGTGCTGGTGCTGCTGCTGACCTGGGGGCTGCCGGTGGTGATCGGCTTCGCGCTGGCCTGGTGGGGCGGCTGGCTCGGCACGCGGCCCGCGCTGCCGGTGGTGCGCCCGTTCAGGGCGGTGGCCGCGGCCGTGTCGTCCTTCGTGCTGGTGCAGGTGGGCTGCATCGTCATTGCCATCGCGTGGCTGTTCCTGGCGGCGAAGTCGTCGTTCAGTTTCTACAGCGGCGGCGGCATCGTCGGTTTCGTGCTCGCGCTGGTGCTGGTCTACATGGCGCTGGTGGTGGCACTCACGCGCACCGTCACGCGCCGGCTGTACCGAAGCTACTTGTAGCTGCGGGCGTCCTCGATCACCTTGCCGTCGTTGGGCAGGCTGCCCGGCGCCACCTGCTCGATGGTGCCGCGCAGCTTGGTCACTTCGCGCACGGCATCGGCAACGTGCGCATCGAGCCCTTCGGGCGCGTTCGCGCATTCGAGCTTCAGCGTCATCCGGTCGTCGCCCATCTCGCCCGACACCACGAGCCGCGCGCGCTGCACTTCCGGAAAACGCCGCACCACCTCCGCCACCTGCGAGGGGTGCACGAACATGCCGCGCACCTTGGTGGTCTGGTCGGCGCGGCCGAGCCAGCCCTTGATGCGCTTGTTGGTGCGCCCGGTGGGGCAGGTGCCCGCGAGCACGGCCGAGAGGTCGCCGGTGCCGAAGCGCACCAGCGGGTAGTCGGGGTTGAAGGTGGTGACGACGATCTCGCCCACTTCGCCGTCGGGCACCGGGTCGCCGGTGCCGGGCCGCACGATCTCGACCAGCACGCCTTCGTCGAGCACCAGGCCTTCGCGCGCGCTGGTTTCATAGGCGATCAGGCCCAGGTCGGCGGTGGCGTAGCACTGCATGCCCTGCACGCCGTGCGCGGCAATCCAGTCGTGCAGGCTCGGCGGAAAGGCCTCGCCCGACACCAGCGCCTTGGTGAGCGAAGGCAGTTTCAGCCCTTTTTCCTCGGCCTTCTCCAGCAGGATCTTCAGGAAGCTCGGCGTGCCCGCATAGCCTTCGGGCTTGAGGTCGGCCATGGCTTCGAGCTGCTGCTCGGTCTGGCCGGTGCCGCCCGCGAACACGGTGCAGCCCATGGCGCGCGCGCCGCTTTCCATGATCGAGCCCGCGGGCGTCATGTGGTAGCTGAAGCTGTTGTGAATCAGCTCGCCGCCGCGAAAGCCCGCCGCATGCAGCGCGCGCGCGGTGCGCCAGTAGTCGCGCGCCTCGCCTTCAGGCTCGTAGATGGTGCCGGGGCTCGCGAACACGCGCGGCATGCGCGCGCCGCGCGCGATCGACGAGAAGCCGCCGAACGGGTCGTCGCCGCGGCGTGCCTTCTGCAGCTCGAGCAGTTCCGACTTGCGCGTGACCGGCAGCCGGGCCAGCGCCTCGCGCGTGCCGATGTCGGTAGGCTTCACGCCGTCGAGGATCTTCGTGAACGCCGGTGCGGCGGTCTGTGCCTGCGCGATCTGCCGGGGCAGCGCGGCCAGCAGGTCGCGCTCGCGCTCGGCGGGGTCGCGGATCTCGAGCGTGTCGTAGTGGTCGGTCATGTCCGTACCCTTCATCTTTCAATTCTGTTGCCGCGGTCAATCGAAGCGCAGGCGCCCGGCGGGAGCATCACGCCAGCCACCGCTTGCGCCGCTTGTAGCTCTTCACGTCGCGAAAGCTCTTGCGGTCCGCGCCGCCCACGCCGAGGTAGAACTCCTTCACGTCCTCGTTCTCGCGCAGGCTCTGCGCCGCGCCGTCCATCACGATGCGGCCGTTCTCCAGGATGTAGCCGTAGTCGGCATAGCGCAGCGCCATGTTGGTGTTCTGCTCGGCCAGCAGGAAGGTCACGCGTTCCTTGGTGTTGAGGTCCTTCACGATCTCGAACACCTCCTCCACGATCTGCGGCGCCAGCCCCATCGACGGTTCGTCGAGCAGCACCATGGTCGGGTTGGCCATCAGCGCGCGGCCGATGGCGCACATCTGCTGCTCGCCGCCCGAGGTGTAGGCCGCCTGCGAGCTGCGCCGCGTCTTCAGGCGCGGAAAGTAGGCGTAGACCTTCTCCAGCGTCTGCAGCACCGCGGCCTTGCCGTCGGTGCGCGTGTAGGCGCCGGTCATCAGGTTCTCCTCGATGGTCAGGTGGGCGAAGCAGTGGCGGCCTTCCATCACCTGGATCAGCCCGCGCTTGACCAGCTCGGCCGGCGACAGCGCCTCGATGCGCTCGCCGCGCAGCTCGATGGTGCCCTTGGTGACGGCGCCGCGTTCGCCCGCGAGCAGGTTGCTCACCGCGCGCAGCGTGGTCGTCTTGCCCGCGCCGTTGCCGCCGAGCAGCGCCACGATGCCGCCGTCGGGCACCGTGAGCGAGACGCCCTTGAGCACCAGGATCACGTGGTTGTAGATGACCTCGATGCCGTTGACGTCGAGGAGGATGTTGGGTTCGCTCATGGTGTGGTCCGAAGCATTCGCAAGAACAGCGCGACAGGGCGATCGCGCGCCGGGCTGTTCTTGCGAATGGCGGCTCTCGCGAGCCGCCACGGCACGCTCAGTGCATCAGGACTGGCAGTCGGCTGCCTCGCGGCGCGTCAGCTTCTTCTCGCTGGCGTACTTGTCGGCGGCGGCCTTGGTCATCGGCTTGATGATCTGTTCGTCGGCCTGGTACCAGTCGGGCGCGATGTTCCACTTGGCGCCGTCCCAGGTTTCCATGCGCGCCCAGGTCGAGCCGATGTGGTCCTGGCACGAGGTGCTCACCGGGCGCATCACGCCGGCGAAGCCCAGCGCGTCGAGCTTCTTCTGGTCGAGCGCCAGGTTCTCCAGGCCCCAGCGCACCTGCTCGCCGGTCATGACCTTGCCCTTGCCGAAGCGCTCCTGCGCGCGCTTGACCGCCTCCACCCCCAGCATGGAGATGATGGCGCCGCGCGTGTACAGCACCGAGCCCACTTCCTCCTTCGGACCGGTGCCCTGGCCCTTGTCGTGCACCTGCTTCAGGATGTCCTGGATCACCTTGTTGTCGGGACCCGAGCCGTTCAGCGCCAGCGCGTTGTAGCCCTTGGCGTTGGCGCCCACGTCCTTCACGTCGGGCTCGGCGCCGGCCCACCACACGCCGTACATCTTCTCGCGCGGGAAGCCGGTGGCCACGGCCTCCTTCAGCGCGGTGGAGTTCATCACGCCCCAGCCCCACAGCAGCACGAAGTCGGGGCGCTGCTGGCGCACCTGCAGCCAGGCCGACTTCTGTTCCACGCCGGGCGCGGTGACCGGAATCAGCGACAGGTCGAAGCCGTGCATCTTCGCGCGCTCCTGCAGCAGCGGAATCGGCTCCTTGCCGAACGGCGAGTCGTGGTACACGAGGGCGATCTTCTTGCCCTTGAGCTTGTCCATGCCGCCCTCTTTCTTGCCCAGGTGCTGGATCAGGATGTCGGCCGCGGTCCAGTAGGAGCCCATCAGCGGGAAGTTCCACTTGAACACGCCGCCGTCCTGCGAGGCGGCCAGGCCGTAGCCCAGCGTGACCAGCGGGATCTTGTCGGTGGGCACCTTGTCGGTCAGCGCGAAGGTGATGCCGGTGGCCTGCGGGTCGAACAGCGCGACGCCGGGGCGGCCCTTCAGGCGTTCGTAGCATTCCACGCCCTTGTCGGTGGCGTAGCCCGTTTCGCATTCCTCAAAGGTGATCTTCACGCCGTTGATGCCGCCTTGCGCGTTGACCAGCTTCAGGTAGTCCTGCTTGCCGTTGGCCCAGGGCGTGCCGTTGGGCGCATAGGGGCCGGTGCGGTACACCAGCAGCGGGAAGAACTGCTCCTTGGCCTGCGCCTGCGCGAGGGATGGCGCGAGCATGGCGCCGAGGGTGCTGGCCACCAGGGCGGCGGTCAGAGCGAGCGATTTCAGTTTCATGCCTGTCTCCTTATGTGGGCACCTCGGTGCCGGGTTTTTGCGAACGGGAACTCTCGGGACTCTCGGAACTTCGTCAGTGCGGGAAGGGCCACAGCCGCAGCTTTTCCTTCGCCGTGGACCACAGCCGCGCCAGGCCGTGCGGCTCGACGATCAGGAAGAACACGATCAGCGCGCCGAAGATCATGGTCTCCAGGTGCGAGGCCAGCGCAGTGGAAATCGAGAAGCCCAGCCACGCGGGCAGCTGGTTCAGAAAGAGCGGCAGCAGCACGATGAACGCGGCGCCGAAGAAGCTGCCCATGATCGAGCCGAGCCCGCCGATGATCACCATGAACAGCAGCTGGAACGAGCGGTCGATGCTGAACGCCGCCGGCTCCCACGCGCCCAGGTGCACGAAGCCCCACAGCGCGCCGGCCACGCCGACGATGAAGCTGCTCACCGCGAAGGCCGTGAGCTTGGCGTACACCGGGCGGATGCCGATCAC
The DNA here is from genome assembly GCF_900115445.1 of Variovorax sp. OK605. Lineage (NCBI taxonomy): Bacteria > Pseudomonadati > Pseudomonadota > Betaproteobacteria > Burkholderiales > Comamonadaceae > Variovorax > Variovorax sp. OK605. Next base: position 10,336 of record NZ_FOWL01000025.1, on the reverse strand, counting down.
GGCGGCGGCCACGTCCATGTCGCGCATGGCCATCCATTCGCGGCCGATGGCGCTGCGCACCAGGTTCTTGGCCAGCAGCGCGAACACCACCACGAAGGCCAGGCAGAACAGGTACTTCTGCACCGGCGACTCGATCGGCACGCCGAACACGTTCAGCCCCGCCACGCTCACCGAGCCCGACGACGAATTGTTGGTGAACCACTGGATGCGCAGGAACGCCCAGTCGGTGAAGAACTGCGCGGCCAGCGTGGCCACCGCCAGGTACAGGCCCTTGATGCGCAGGCTCGGAATGCCGAACAGCACGCCCACCACCGTGGCGCACAGACCGCCCAGCAGCAGCGAGGCGATGAGCGGCATGCCGTCGATGCGCACCTGGAAGTTGTAGGCCGCGTACGCGCCCACCGCCATGAAGGCGCCCGTGCCCAGCGAGATCTGCCCGCAGTAGCCCACCAGGATGTTCAGGCCCAGCGCCGCGAGCGACAGGATCAGGAAGGGCGTGAGGATGGCGCGCATCCAGTAGTCGGACACGCCGAGCGGAACCACGATGAACGCCACGAGCAGCAGCACCAGGATCGCGATGCGGTCCTGCGCGATCGGAAAGATCTGCTGGTCGGCGCGGTAGCTCGACTTGAACTGGCCGTTTTCTCTGTAGAACATCGCGTTCAGACCCGGTCGATGATCTTTTCGCCGAACAGCCCCTGGGGCCGCACGAGCAGGAAGACCAATGCAAGAACATAGGCAAACCAGATCTCGATGCCGCCACCGAGCATGGGGCCGAGATAGATTTCGGACAGCTTCTCGCCCACACCGATCAGCAGGCCGCCGATGATGGCGCCCGGGATCGAGGTGAGCCCGCCGAGGATCACCACCGGCAGCGCCTTCAGCGCCACCAGCGACAGCGAGAACTGCACGCCCAGCTTCGATCCCCAGATGATCCCGGCCACCAGCGCCGAGAAGCCGGCGACCGACCACACGATGACCCAGATGCGCTTGAGCGGAATGCCGATCGACTGCGCGGCCTGGTGGTCGTCGGCCACCGCGCGCAGGGCGCGGCCGGTGGCGGTCTTCTGGAAGAAGATGGCCAGCACCACCACGAGGCCCGCGGCCACCAGCGCGGCCACCAGGTCTTCCTGGCTCAGCAGCAGGCCGCCTTCGAAGGTGCCCTGCAGCACCATCAGCGGCTCCTTGGGCATGCCCACGTCGATCTTGTAGATGTCGTTGCCGAAGATGGTCTGGCCCATGCCGTCGAGAAAGTAGGCGATGCCCAGCGTGGCCATCAGCAGCGTGATGCCTTCCTGGTTCACCAGCTTGCTGAGCGCGAGCCGCTCGATGAGCCAGGCCACCACCACCATCACCGCCATGGCGGCAACGAAGGCCAGGATGTTCGCGAGGATCTGGCTCTGGAAGCCGAACCACAGCGGAAACCACTCCGAGAAGCGTGCCATGGCCAGCGCCGCGAACAGCACCATCGCGCCCTGCGCGAAGTTGAAGACGCCCGAGGCCTTGTAGATCAGCACGAAGCCGATGGCGATCAGCGAATAGAGCATGCCGACCATGAGGCCGCCGAACAGGGTTTCGAGGAAAAAGCCCATGGTCAATGTCTCTCTTGTTTTTCTCCCTCCCCTTCCGGGGGAGGGTTGGGGTGGGGGCACGCGGCGCTCGATGTGGCGCTGCCGTGTGGCGAGGGCCGTCGTGCCCCCATCCCAGCCTTCCCCCGGGAGGGGAAGGAGCAATGCATCGGGGGCCGGCGTTGCGTGCCCTGTATTTCTCCCTCCCCTTCCGGGGGAGGGTTGGGGTGGGGGCATGCGGCGCTCGATGGGGCGCTGCCGTGTGTCGAGGGCCGTCGTGCCCCCATCCCAGCCTTCCCCCGGGAGGGGAAGGAGCAATGCATCGGGGGCCGGCGTTGCGTGCCCTGTATTTCTCCCTCCCCTTCCGGGGGAGGGTTGGGGTGGGGGCATGCGGCGCTCGATGGGGCGCTGCCGTGTGGCGAGGGCCGTCGTGCCCCCATCCCAGCCTTCCCCCAGAGGGGGAAGGAGCAATGCTTCGTGGCGAATGGCGGCATGGCGTCAGTGCTCCACGCCCAGGTACGCCCGGATCACGTCTTCGTTGTTGCGCACTTCGTCCGGCGTGCCGTCGCCGATCTTCTTGCCGTAGTCCAGCACCACCACGCGGTCGGAGATGTCCATCACCACGCCCATGTCGTGCTCGATCAGCACGATGGTCGCGCCGAACTCGTCGTTCACGTCGAGGATGAAGCGGCTCATGTCCTGCTTCTCTTCCACGTTCATGCCGGCCATGGGCTCGTCCAGCAGCAGCACCTGCGGCTCCATGGCCAGCGCGCGGCCCAGGTCCACGCGCTTCTGCAGGCCGTAGGGCAGGCGGCCCACCGGCGTCTTGCGGTGCGCCTGGATCTCCAGGAAATCGATGATGTGCTCGACGAACTCGCGGTGGCGCAGCTCCTCGCGCTCCGCCGGGCCCCAGCGCAGCGCCTGCGCCAGCAGGCCGCTCTTCATCTTGAGGTTGCGCCCGGTCATGATGTTGTCGAGCACGCTCATGCCCTTGAACAGCGCCAGGTTCTGGAAAGTGCGCGCCACGCCCATCTCGGCCACCTGGCGCGAGTTCATGTGCTTGAAGGTCTGGCCGCGGAAGGTGATGGAGCCCTGCTGCGGCCAGTACACGCCGTTGATGCAGTTCAGCATCGAGCTCTTGCCCGCGCCGTTGGGCCCGATGATGGCCCGCACCTCGTGCTCGCGCACGTTGAAGCTGATGTCCGTCAGCGCCTTCACGCCGCCGAAGCTCAAGCTGATGTTCTGCACGTCGAGCACGACGTCGCCGGTCTTGCGCGCGCTCATGCAGCCGCCTTCACGATGGGGAAATTCTTTGCCTCGACGACCTTCAGCGTGGCGCTCACCACGCCCGTGCGGCCGTCCTCGAACTTGACCTGGGTCTCGATGAACTGCTCGGCCTTGCCGCCGTAGAGCGCATCGACCAGCACCGCGTATTTCTCGGCGATGAAGCCGCGGCGCACCTTGCGCGTGCGGGTGAGCTCGTCGTCGTCGGGGTCGAGCTCCTTGTGCAGCACCAGGAAGCGCGCGATCTGCGTCTCGCCCATGCCGTCCTCGCCCGCCAGGTCGGCGTTGACCTTGCCGATGCACTCGGCAATCAGCGTCAGCACGTCGGGCTTGCCGGCCAGGTCGACGTAGCCGCCGTAGGCCAGCCCGCGCCGCTCGGCCCAGTTGCCCACGGCCTCGAAGTCGATGTTGATGGCCGCGCACACCTGGTCGCGCGCATTGCCGAAGCACACGGCTTCCTTGATCTGCGGGAAGAACTTGAGCTTGTTCTCGATGTAGTTGGGCGCGAAGATCGCGCCGCCCACGAGCCGGCCCACATCCTTCGCGCGGTCGATGATGCGCAGGTGGCCCTCGCTGTCGAGCACGCCCGCGTCGCCGGTGTGGAAGTAGCCGTTGGCGTCCAGCACCTCGGCGGTGGCGTCGGGGCGCTTGTAGTACTCCTTGAGCACCGACACGCCGCGCACCAGCACCTCGCCGTCTTCGGCGATCTTCAGCTCGATGCCCGGCGCGGCCGTGCCCACGGTCTGCAGCTTGACCTTGCCGTCCTGCTGCAGGCACACGTAGGCGCAGGTCTCGGTCTGGCCGTAGAACTGCTTGAGGTTCACGCCGATGGAGCGGTAGAAGCGGAACAGGTCGGGCCCGATGGCCGCGCCCGCGGTGTACGCCACGCGGATGCGGCTCATGCCCAGCACGTTGCGCAGCGGGCCGTAGATGAGCAGGTTGCCCAGGCCGTACAGCAGCCGGTCGACGGTGCTCACCGGCGCGCCGTTCAATATGTCGGCGCCCACGCGCTGCGCCAGCGCCATGAACCTGGCATACAGCCAGCGCTTGGGCGCGGCCGCGTCTTCCATGCGGATCGACACGGCCGTGAGCAGGCCCTCGAAGGTGCGCGGCGGGCCGAAGTAGTAGCTCGGGCCGATCTCGCGCATGTCGTTCATCACCGTCTCGCTCGACTCGGGGCAGTTCAGCGTGAAGCCGCCCACCAGCCACTGCGCCACCGAGAACAGGTGGTCGCCCACCCACGCCATCGGCAGGTAGCTCATGATGTTGTCGCCGGGGCCGAGCCGGTCGGTCTCCACGCCGCCGCGGCCCGCCGCGATGAAGCTGGCATGCGTCTGGCACACGCCCTTGGGGCGGCCGGTGGTGCCCGAGGTGTAGAGGATCACGCCCACGTCGGTGGCCTCGCCGCTGGCCACCGCGCGGTCGTAGTAGCCCAGGTGGGCCTTGTCGAACTCGCGGCCCAGCGCGCGCAGCTGCTCGTAGCTCATGAGCCCGGGCTGGTCGTAGTGGCGCAGGCCCTTGGGGTCGTCGTAGATGATGTGGCGGATCGCGGGGTAGCGCTCCTTCTGGATCTCGCGGCACTCCAGCAGCTTGTCGACCTGCTCCTGGTCCTCGACGATCACGAACTCGATGCTCGCGTCCTGCAGCATGAACACCATCTCGCCGGCCACCGCGTCCTGGTACAGCGGCACGGGCACGCCGCGCAGGCTCTGCGCGGCGACCACCGCCATGTACAGGTGCGGCCGGTTGGCGCCGACGATGGCCAGGTTGTCGAAGGCCTTGAAGCCGAGGCTCGCCAGGCCGCAGGCCATTTCGCGCACCTCCTGCGCCACGGCGTTCCAGGTCCAGGTTTGCCAGATGCCGAGGTCCTTTTCGCGCACGGCGGGCGCCTCGGGCTGGGCCTCGGCATGCGCGAGCAGCAGACGGGGGAAGGTGGGGGCGGTTGTTTGCACAGTGGGCGGATCGTAGGTCCCACTTTGACGCCCGGTTGTCGTTCCAACGACAATCCTAGGGACACTACTCCCCGGAGTTTCCCGATGCCTCACGGCGACCTCAACCACAACCACGTGCTCGGCGGTTCCATCAAGGACCGCGTGCGTCCCCCCAGCGGCGCCGAACTCGACAGCATCCCCTGGCTGCACACGCTCACGCCCGCCGAGCGCCGCCGCGCCGAGGCCACGCTGGTGGTCGGCGAGGCCGAGCCCGGCGACCTGGTGTGCCGCGTCGGGCGCTCGCCCACCTACTGGTTCGGCGTGGTCGAGGGCCTGCTGAAGATGAGCAACGACAACGCCGACGGCGGCTCCGTCACCTACACCGGCGTGCCGCCCGGCGGCTGGTTCGGCGAGGGCACGGTGATGAAGCGCGAGCCCTACCGCTACAACATCCAGGCGCTGCGCCGCAGCGTGGTGGCGGGCCTGCCCATCGAGAGCTTCCACTGGCTGCTGGACCACTCCATCGGCTTCAACCGCTTCGTGATGAACCAGCTCAACGAGCGGCTGGGCCAGTTCATCGCCGCGCTGGAGATCGACCGGCTCAACAACCCCGACGCGCGCGTGGCGCGCAACCTGGTGTCGCTGTTCAACCCGGTGCTGTACCCGGGCGTGGGCGAAGTCCTGCGCATCACGCAGCAGGAGCTGGCCTACCTGGTGGGCCTGTCGCGCCAGCGCGTGAACGAGGCGCTGAACGGCCTGTCGGCGCAGGGGTTGATCCGCGTGGAGTACGGTGGCCTGCGCGTGCTCGACCTGCCGGGCCTGCGCGCGACCGCGATGTCGAACAAGAAGAACCAACCCTCCGCGGAAACGGAAACCCAATGAGCCTCAAAGACCAGATCCAGATCGTTCCCGCCAATGAGCAGGCCGCCTTCGCTGCACCGCCCGAGCCGCCCGAACCGGCGAAGAAGGCGAAAGCCGCAGACGCCGGCCCCACGCTCGAAGAAGCCCTTGCGCACAACGAGCGCCTGGCCGAGAAGATCGAGGCGCTCGACGCCGTGCTGGCCAAGCCGCTCAGCGAGATCCTGGCCGACCGCGAGAAGGCCGACGAAGCCGCGCTTGCGTGGGACCGCTTCGGCGCCATGTGGATGCTGTCGCAGCGCGCCATGCGCCGCGTGGCGCTCGACCTGGCGGCGCAGCTCGGCGTGAGCGAGGAAGAGGTGGTGGCGCGCGCCATGGTCAACGCCAATGCCGTGCTCAACGGCGCGGACGAAGTCGACCTGGGTGGCACCGTTGCGCCCGCGCAGCTGCAGCACATTGCCCGCCACCGCAACTTCCTGCGCAAGCAATTCCGCACCGGTTGAGCCGCGAGGCTTTCCCCAAGGCTTGCCCGCAAGGCTTTTCATTACCCCTTAACCTCCTCGCCTTCTTTCCAGAAAGTCCTTTCCCGATGACCGCTTCCCACCTCACCCTCATCACCGGCGCCTCGCGCGGCCTGGGCCATGCCATGGCCGAACAGCTGCTGCAGGCCGGCCACGTGGTGCTCGGCATTTCGCGCAAGCAATCGCCCGAGCTGGCCGCGGCCGCGGATTCGGCCAAGGCCGCCGGCGCCGAGCTCACGCAATGGGAGCAGGACCTGTCCGACCCCGTGGCCGCCGCGGCCCGCCTGTCGGCCTGGCTGCAGACCGTGGACGGCCAGCGCTTCGACAGCGTCACGCTCATCAACAACGCCGGCACCGTGGGCAACCCCGCGCCGCTGTCGCGCGCGGTGGCGTCCGAGCTGTCGCTGGCGCTGCGCATCGGCCTCGAAGCGCCGATGCTGCTCACGGCCGCGTTCCTGGGCGCCACGCGCGAATGGCGCGGCGCGCGCAAGGTGCTGAACATCTCGTCGGGCCTGGGCCGCAACGCCATGGGCAGCCAGGCGCCGTACTGCGGCGCCAAGGCCGGCATGGACCACTTCTCGCGCGCCGTGGCGCTCGAGGAAGCGCAGGCGCCGAACGGCGCGCGCATCGTGTCGCTGGCGCCCGGCGTGATCGACACCGACATGCAGGTGCAGCTGCGCGGCGCCTCGGCCGACAAGTTCCCGGACCGCACGCGCTTCGAGAAGATGAAGAACGAAGGCATGCTCGACAGCCCCGCCACGGCCGCCGCCAAGGTGCTGAAGTACCTGGCGCGCGCGGACTTCGGCGCGAACCCCGTGGCCGACGTGCGCGACCCGGCCTGAACGCGCACGCAGCAACGCATCGAAACGGGACGCACACCATGGCCACAGCCAAGTCGATCGACACCAACGACTACAAGCTCTTTCCGTCGCCGAGGAACGTGCACCGCATCATCTTCGAACACCAGGTCTTCGTGCCTTACCCGTACGCACTGATCGTGATGGACGAGTTCTACTTCAAGGGCCGCTTCAGCCTGTTCTCGGCCTGCCGCATGAGCGACGGGAAGATGGGGCAGGTGGCGACGTTCGAGCTGGCGTCGGACGTGGAGATCTTCAACACGAAGTTCGTGCCCGACTGAGCCCGCGGTATTTGCATGTCTCCCTCCCCTTCCGGGGGAGGGCAGGGGTGGGGGCCAGCGGCGCATCCATCGCCACGGCTTTTTCAAACGCCGTCAGCCCCCATCCCAACCTTCCCCCGAAGGGGAAGGCGCAAGACGGGCTCACTGCATCGCAAACCTGTCCCGCTGCGCCTGCGCGCATTCCCCCATCACGCTCAACGCCCGCTCCACCACCGGCGTGCCCATCACGAACGGATTGGGTTGCGCCGGCTGCTGGCGCAGCGCCGCCAGCTTGCCCTGCGAGCCGTCGATGTTCGAGTGGTTCGACAGCATCACGTCGATCTTCTGCGCCGACACCACCGTGTCCATGCGCTGCGTGGCGGCGATGTAGCTGTTCAGGCGCGGCACGTCCTTGCCGAAGTTGAAGCCCGTGCCGCCCCACAGCATGGCGCGGTGCTTCTGCTTGCCCGAGGCCACGTCGAACACCGGCGAGATGGTGCCCATGGTGTGGCCCGGTGTGATGTACAGCGTGAGGGTGGTGTCGCCCAGCGTGAGGCGGTCGCCGTCCTTCACCGAGATGTCGCGCGGACCGCGCTTGGGCGGTGCGCCCCAGATCGGCGTGGCGAACTCCAGCTTGGTCTCGGTCATGGTCCAGTCGGCTTCGCTCATGACCACGCGCGCGTGGTACTTCTGCGCCAGGTAGGGCGCGCCGCCGTAGTGGTCGCCGTGGCCGTGCGTGACCAGCACGTACTTGATCTGCGCGGGGTCGAGGCCCAGCTTGCGCATCCCGCCTTCGATCAGCGCGGCGGCCTCCACCTGGTTGTTCAGCGCATCGATGAGGATGATGCCGTCCGAGGTCTTCACTGCCCACGCGCTGACCCAGTCGGCACCCACGAAGTACAGGTTGTCGAAGGCCTTGCCGGGCGGCGGCGCCGGCTTGTCGATGAGGGCGGTGAGGCTGCGGTCGAGTTCGGCCTGCTGCGGCCGCGCGTCGGCGGCGGGCTTGCACAGCGTGAGCAGCGCGCCGAGGTCGGTGCCCGCGGTCTTCGTGGCCGCCGAGACGTGGGCGGCGACGGTGGCGTTGGAGGGCGCCGGCGAGGCCGATGCCTGTGAGGCCGATGCCTGCGAGGCCGGGGTCTGCGCGCACCCCTGGACGAGGGCGGCAACCGCGGCCAGCGCGGCTGTCTTCAGGAACGGTGAACGGGAAGGAAAGCGGGAAGGGAAAAGAACCATCGGTGTCTCCATGCCGTCGCTGCGGCTTGTTCCGGAGACACCATTCTGCGGCGCGCAGGCTTATTCGATTGTCGCGCCCGAGGCTTGCACGATGCCCTTCCACTTGTCGTAGTCGGTCTTCAGCAGCGTGCCGAACTGCGCCGGCGTCATGCCCTGCGGCTCCGCGCCCTGGGCAATGATGGCGGCCTTCATTTCAGGCGTGGCCAGCAGCTTGTTCACTTCGGCGTTCAGCAGCGTGACCACGTCCTTGGGCGTGCCGGCCGGCACGAACAGGCCGTACCAGGTGGACACGTCGAAGTCCTTGTAGCCGAGCTCGGCCACGGTGGGCGTGTCGGGCAGCGAGGTGCTGCGCTTGGCCGAGGTGACGGCCAGCGGACGCAGCTTGCCGGCCTTGATCTGCGCCAGGGCCGAAGGCACCGACGACACCATCAGGTCGACGTTGCCCGCGAGCACGTCCATCATGGCCGCGTTGGAGCCCTTGTAGGGCACGTGGCGCATCTTGATCTTGGCGGCGCTGTCGAAGATCTCGCCGGCCAGGTGGATGGTGGTGCCGTTGCCCGGCGAGCCGTAGGTGACGGTGTCGGGCGCGGCGCGCGCGGCCTTCACCACGTCGTCGAGCGACTTGAACCTGGAGTTGGCCTGCGTGACGATCACCACCGGCGTGTAGGCCACGTGGGCCACGGCCGTGAGGTCCTTCACCGGGTTGTAGCTCAGGTTCTTGTAGAGCCAGGGCGCCACGACCATGTTGTCCTTCTGGCCCATCACGATGTCGTAGCCCGTGGGCGCGGCGCGCGCGGCCTCGGCGATGCCGATGGTGCCGCCGGCGCCGCCGCGGTTGTCGGGCACCACGGTCCAGTGGTTGGCCTCGGTGAGCTTCTGCGCGACCAGGCGCGCCAGGATGTCGGTGCCGCCGCCGGGCGGGAAGGGCACGACCATGCGGATGGGCTTGGCGGGGTAGGCCGCGGCGGATGCGGCTGTCTGGGCGTGGGCGGTGGCCGTGAGGGCCAGCGAGAAGGTGAGCGGCAGGGCCAGCGCAATGGCCAGCGTGCCGAGGTTTCTGCGGATCATGGGTTGTTGTCTCTTTGTCGTCTGTCGAAGCGAATCGGGGGTGCGGCGATGCCGTCACTGCACCGGGGGTGCAGTGTGCCGCAAGGCGCGCCGGAAGGATTTCTTCATTCGCGATGGGGCCCGTATCGAGGCGCGGGGGCTGTTTTGCGCGTGCCTTGACAGCGGCGCGCGAGCGGCGAATACTGCACCGGACGGTTGAGTAATCAAAGTTGAGTCATCAATTCTCGAAGGAGACGCTCATGCTCGGAAACATCGACGCGGTGGCCAATCTCGCGGTGAAGGACCTCGCGGTGGCCCGCCGCTTCTACGAAGACACGCTGGGCCTCGCGCAGGTCGACACGGAGGGCGACGAGGTCATCGTCTACCGCAGCGGCGGCACGCGCATCAACGTGTACCGCTCGCAGTTCGCGGGCACCAACCAGGCCACGGCCGTGACCTGGCAGGTGGGCAACGACATCGGGCGCATCGCCGCGGCGCTGAAGCAGCGCGGCGTGCGCTTCGAGCACTACGACATGCCCGGCACGACGCTCGAAGGCGACCTGCATGTCATGGGTGACATGAAGGTCGCGTGGTTCAAGGACCCGGACGGGAACATCCTGAACCTCATCAACGGCTGAAGCTTCAGCCGAAGGCTCAACTGAAGGCTCAGCCGAAGTTCTTTGCGGCGAAGTCCCAGTTGGCCAGCTTGGCCAGGAAGGTCTCGACGAACTTCGGGCGCAGGTTGCGGTAGTCGATGTAGTACGCGTGTTCCCACAC
>NZ_FOWL01000026.1:0-81984 GCF_900115445.1 Variovorax sp. OK605 | reverse complement strand
CGGCGCTCGAAGCGCGCATTGCCCGCATAGGCCATGGCCGCGCTTTGCGGGATCACCGCGATGCCGAGCCCGGCCTCGACCATGCGGCACACCGCATCGAAGCTGCTGACCGACACCTTCGGCGCGAAGCGCATGCCCAATGCATCGGCGCGTTCCTGCAGCGAGCGGTCGAGCGCGCCGCCCGCGTGCACGCCGATCAGCGGATGCTGCAACACCTGCGCAAAGCCCAGCGCCTCATGCGCCGCCAGCGCCTCATGCGCCGCCAGCGCATGGCCGGCCGGCAGCACCACGTGCAACGGGTCGCTCGCGAAGAACCAGGCGTCGAGGCCGGCGGGCACCGGCACGTCGACACCCACGCCGATGTCCGCGCGGTCGTCCAGGCAGGCGCGCACCACGTCGCGCGTGTCTTCCTCGTGCAGCGAGATCGTCACCCGCGGATGCGCCGCCATGAAGCGCTGCAGCCGCTCGGGCAGGAAGCCGATCACCGCCGACATGTTGGCGTACAGGCGCACCGTGCCGCGCACCTCGTCGCCTTCGGTCTGCACCTCGCGCACCAGCGCGCGCAGGTCTTCGTCGATTCTTTCGCCGCGCGCCAGCACCAGCCGGCCGGCCTCCGTGAGGCTGATGCCGCGCGGGGAGCGCACCAGCAGCGGCGTGCCGAAGGCATGTTCGAGGTCCGCCAGGCGGCGGCTCAGCGCCGAGGCCGCAATGTGCTCCTGCTCGGCCGCGCGAACGATCGAGCCCGCGCGTGCGGCGGCGACGAACAGGCGGACACTGTAGGGATCGATGCGGCGGGTCAACGTGGGGCGCTCCGGGAGGGGCGCCCAGTTTGTCACAGTGGTACGAGGTCCGGCCTCCCGTCGGCAATGCACGGCGTGAGGACAACAGAGAGGCGTGTTGCCAAGGCCAAGTTCTCCGCAATCCTCCGCGAGCATCGAGCATCGAGCATCGAGCATCGAGCATCGAACGGCGGATGGCGATGGCGATGGCGATGGGCTCGGCGCATATTGCCCCCACGAGGACGGCCTATGACGCGGTTGCACCGCGGATGCCCGGCGATGTCCGACAGTGTCGGGCCGAGCAGCCCATTGGAAGACCAATGGCAATGAGCGACTGCAAAGGGCCGCTGGATAACACCTGCGCTCATCCTGAAAGAGCTTTTCGACCCGAGCAAAGCCCTTAAATTTCAAGCAAGCCCGCAGCCATAAATCCGCCATCCACGGGCAGGATGTGTCCGGTTACGAACGCGGCGCGATCCGAAACGAGATAGCTCACAGCACCAGCCACCTCGTAGGTCGTTCCGTATCGAGCACTCGGTATCGAGCGTGCATAGTTCGCTCGAGTGGCCTGTGAGTGATGCGCCAGCGTGAGCGGTGTATCGATTGGGCCCGGCGATACACCGTTGGCCGTGATGCCGAAAGGCGCGAGTTCGATGGCCATCTGACGGGTCAGCCCGATGAGCGCCGCCTTGGATGTGCCGTAAGCCGTGCGCCCGGCGCTCGCCCGCATTCCGGATACCGACGTCATGTTGACGATGCGGCCCCAACCGCGCGCACGCATCAACCGCGCCGCATGCTGTGCGCAGATCAGGGGACCTGTCACGTTGACGGCCATCACTTTGTCCCAGTGGTCCATCGGGTAGTCGAGGAAGGCATAGGTCTTCGCGATGCCGGCGTTGTTAACGAGTACATCGCAGCGGCCGTACTTCTCTCTGACTGCAGCGAAACCCGCTGCCACCGCGTCCGCATTTCCGACGTCCATGGCGAGCGGCCAGGCGTCGAAGCCTTCAGCCGACAGGCGCCGCGCGGTTTCATCCGCCGCCGCCGCGTCGATGTCCGCCACGACGACCGCGTGGCCGTCATGCGCCAGACTTTGCGCGATGGCGGCGCCGATGCCCACGGCCGCGCCTGTGATGAGCGCCACTTTCCCGTCCATAGTCATCACCTTCAAAAGCCGAACAGGTCCGCGCGCTCGCCATCAAGCCATTCGATCGGCGCTTCCGACCACGCAAGGAAGAAGGCACCGAAGCCGCTCGACATGCGCACCTGCGCACCTGCTTCGATCATGCAGAAGCCGCCGCCGAGCACGAGCTGTCCGTTTACTTTCATGCCGCCTCCGATCATGAAGATCTCGACCGGTGCGCGAGTGATGAACACTGGCACGCGCGTTTGCGGGATCAGCGTGAGAGCGGTGTTGCGATAGTCGTGCGGCGTTCCTTTGTAGTCGCAGATGAGCCGTCGAGACAGACCTGCCACCGACGTGGCGTGCGCCGGCAACCGCTCCACGAAGATGCTCACGTCTGGCGACTCCTCGGGCCGCGGGTTTTCGAAGTTCTGCACACGTGCACCCGCGTGAAGGTGCGGTGCGTCGGCATGGTTGGCCTCGGGTGAATAGAGGATAGGGCCGTCCAGCCGTGACGCCATCAGCGTAGGCAGGTAGGCGATGGCGTCGTGCGTTGCGCCAGGCATGTTGATGCCCATCTGTCCGCCGACCGTGGTCCCCGCGTAGTCGGTGAGGCCGCCGCTGAGCATGTAGCTGAAGGCGATGTCGATGTGATGATGAAGGCCCGACGAAGCCATGGTGTCGAACCCCAGCAGGCCGAGGAAGCGGCCCGTCCTGCGGTCTTCATGTACTGGTGCCAAGCGCAGTCCGGGGCGCGAAGCATCCACCCAGCGCATGGCTTCCTTTTCCTGGACGAAGACGCTCGCGTCGGTTTCGATGATGGGGTCGAGCACTGCTTGCATGGGGTATGTCTCCTAGGGGTTTACGTGGAATCGTGAAACTTCAGCTTGAATAGATCATAACGATCGTTATCATTTCGGCAAGTCACAAGAAACCCTGACAGGAGACATCGATGAATGCATTCCGTTCCCCATTGCCGCTCACGCGGCGCCGCCTTCTCGTTGCATCGGGCGCTGTCGCGATCGGTGCGGCGGGTGTGTCGACATCGGCCTTTGCCGCGGCGGAGTTCCAGTTCAAGTTCGCAAACAACCTGCCGCCCACCCACCCGATGAACGTTCGCGCCAAGGAGGCCGCGGACAAGATCGCCAAGGACAGCGCAGGCCGCGTCGAACTCTTGATCTTCCCGAGCAACCAGCTCGGTGCCGACGCCGACCTGCTGAGCCAGTTGCGTGCGGGCGGCATCGATTTCCTGACGATGTCGGGCCTGGTGGCCTCGACGCTCGTGCCCACCGCCGCCATCACTGGAATGGGCTTTGCGTTCAAGGACTATGCAAGCGTGTGGCAGGCCATTGACGGCAAGCTCGGCGGCTATGTGCGTGGGGAGCTCGCAAAGGCCAACCTGATGGCCATGCCCAAGGCCTGGGACAACGGCTTTCGCCAGATGACGAGTTCGACCAGGCCCATCAGATCTGTCGACGACCTGAAGGGCATGAAGATGCGCGTGCCGATCAGCCCTCTGTGGACGTCCATGTTCAAGGCGCTGGATGCCGCGCCCACCGGCATCGCACCGCCCGAACTGTATTCCGCGCTGCAGACCGGCATCGTCGACGGGCAGGAAAACAGCCTCGTGGGCATCCAGTTCACCAAGCTCAACGAAGTGCAGAAGTACTGCGCGCTCAGCAACCACATGTGGGACGGCTACTGGATGCTTGCCAACAAGCGCATCTTCGAGAAATTGCCAAAGGACATCCGGGAGATCGTGCAGCGCAACCTCGACGCCGCGGCGGTAGCGCAACGCGGCGACGTCGAACGGTTGGGGATGAGCTCGCGCGCCGACCTTGAAAAGCTGGGACTCAGATTCAACGAGGTCGACAAGGAGGCTTTCCGCGACCGGCTGCGCAAGAACGGTTTCTATGCGGAGTGGAAAGGCAAGCTCGGCAAGGAAGCGTGGGACACGCTCGAAGCCGCCGTCGGCGGCATGGGGTGAACCATGCACGCGTCCATGCCGTCCCCTGAAGCGGCCGCATCCGCCGTCGCTGCAGCGCCGTTGCGCGTTGTGGTCACGCGCCTCGACCGCGCTCTGGGCAGCGTCGTCGAGGTGCTGGCCGCTCTGCTGGTGCTTGCGGAGATCGCGCTGCTGAGCGCTGGCGTGATCGCGCGCTATGCGCTGCATTCGCCGATCACATGGAACGACGAACTCGCGTCGATCCTGTTCCTGTGGCTGGCCATGTTTGGCGCAGTCATCGCGATGCGGCGCGGGGCGCACATGCGCATGACGTCGCTGGTTGCGCGCGCCGGCGAGCGCAAGCGAGTGTGGCTCGACATGCTAGCGGCCGTCGTGTCGCTCGTGCTGGCTGGCGTGCTGTTGCACGCGGGCTGGGGCTACGCAGCAGACGAAGCGGTCGTCATGACGCCTGCACTTGGAATTTCGTCGGCGTGGCGCGCGGCGGCCATCCCGGCGGGGCTGGGCCTGATCATTCTTGCGGTGCTGATGCAAATTGCAAAGTCGCGCGACATGCGCGCTATGCTGGTCATTGCTGCGGGGTGCATTGCGTTGAGCGCAGCACTCTTTTTCCTGCAGCCGGTGCTCAAAAACCTCGGCAACTGGAACCTGTTGGTGTTCTTCGGTTTCGGGCTGGCCACGCTGATTCTCTGCGGCGTGCCCATCGCCTTCGCGTTCGGTGTGGCCACGGTGGCCTACGTGGCCTTCGCCACGCGTACACCGGTGAGCATCGTGGTGGGGCGCATGGACGAAGGCATGTCGCATCTGATCCTGCTGTCCGCGCCGCTGTTCATCTTCCTGGGCCTGCTGCTCGAGATGACCGGCATGGCGCGTGCGATGCTGGATGCGCTCGCCGGCCTGCTGGGGCGCGTGCGTGGTGGCATGTCTTATGTACTGCTCGGCGCGATGGTGCTTGTTTCGGGCATATCGGGCTCGAAGGCGGCGGACATGGCGGCCATTGCACCTTCCCTGTTTCCCGAGATGAAGCGGCGCGGCGCCAAGCCGGGTGAATTGGCCGCACTGCTGTCGGCCTCTGGCGCGATGTCTGAGACCATTCCGCCGAGCTTGGTACTCATCACGGTGGGCGCAACGGCGGGCGTGTCGATCTCGGCGCTGTTCGCGGGCGGGCTGGTGCCAGCCATCGTCATGGCGCTGGCGCTGGGCGCCGTCGCTTGGTGGCGCGCCCGCGGCGAAGATCTCAGCGGAGTGCAACGCACCACGGTGGGCCGCGTCGCTCGGTCGTTTGTCATCGCGGCGCCAGCCATCGCACTGCCCTTCATCATCCGCGCAGCGGTGGTGGAGGGCGTGGCCACGGCCACTGAGGTATCGACCATCGGCATCCTCTACACGGTGGTGGTCGGCGCGCTGGTCTACCGGCAGTTCGATTGGCGCCGGCTCGGCTCGATGCTGGTGGACACAGCCTCCCTCACGGGCGCCATCATCCTCATCATCGGCACGGCCACGGCCATGGCCTGGGCGCTGACGCAGTCGGGCTTTGCACGCGACCTCACTCAGTTCATGAGCCATCTGCCCGGCGGCGCGGTGGGTTTCATGATCGTGTCGATCGCCGTGTTCATCGTGCTGGGCAGCGTGCTCGAGGGCATTCCGGCCATCGTGCTGTTCGGGCCGCTGCTGTTTCCCATTGCGCGCACGCTGGGCATCCACGACGTGCACTACGCCATGGTCGCAATTCTTGCGATGGGCATCGGCCTGTTCGCACCGCCGCTGGGCATCGGCTACTACACGGCCTGCGCCATCGGCCAGGTGAACCCGGAGGAGGGCGTGCGGCCCATCGTGGGTTATCTCGTGGCGCTGGTGATCGGGCTTGTCGTTGTGGCGATCTTCCCGTGGTTCTCCATTGGCTTTCTGCCGCAGGCGCGCTGAGCCATGCCGTACGCTTTTTTATCTTGATTTCAGGAGTGACGATGGGACGTCTTCAAGACAAGGTGGCCTTGGTGTTCGGCGCAGGTTCGTCGGGCCCGGGCTGGGGCAATGGAAAGGCCGCGGCGGTGGCTTACGCGCGGGAAGGCGCCAGGGTGGTGGCGATCGACATGTCGGGCGAAGCGGCGCAGGAAACGGCCGGCATCATCGAAGGCGAGGGGCATCAGGCTATTGCCCTGCACGCGGACGTGACCGATACCGCCTCGGTCGACGCTTCGGTCGAACGCGCACTGGCCGCCTTCGGGCGGATCGACATTCTGCACAACAATGTCGGTATCACCGTGATGGGCGGTCCGCCCGATCTGGACGAGGCAACGTGGAACCGCTCGCTTGACATTAACGTGGGCAGCGTCTATCGCACCACGCGCGCCGTGATCCCGCACATGCTGCAGCAGGGGGCAGGGGCGATCATCAACATCTCTTCACTGGCTGCCATCCGCTGGGGCGGGTATCCGTACTTCGCCTATTACGCTGCCAAGGCGGCGGTCAACCAGGCCACAGTGGCGCTTGCGCTGCAGTACGCCCGCCAGGGGATCCGTGCCAACGCGATCCTGCCCGGCGCCATCGACACACCGCTCATCTACCGCGAGATCTCGGGCCAGTACGCCTCCGTGGAGGAAATGCGTGCCGCGCGCAACCGCGCCGTTCCCACGGGCAAGATGGGTACCGCCTGGGACATTGCGAACGCCGCGGTGTTCCTGGCCTCGGACGAAGCGGCCTTCATCAACGGCGTATGCCTGCCGGTGGATGGTGGCCAGAGTTGTAGCCTTGGCATGGGGTCGTGACGCGGCTGGCTATCATCCGCAACGCATGACACGCAACGCCACCGAACCCAGCCCCGTCGCCGCGCCCGAAACCGACTTCTTCGACTCGCCCATCTTCAAGTTAATGGTGGCGTCCAGCCTTCTGGCCCGTCCATTCAACGAGTCGATTGGCCCCGAGCGCGACCTGACTCTGCCTGAGTGGCGCGCCATGGTCGCGCTGCACGCGCGCGGCGGGCTGTCGAACATCGAGGTGTCGGAGCTCACAGGGCTCGACGCAATGACTGTGAGCCGCGCGCTGGACCGTCTTCGGCGCAATGGCCGGGTCGGACGCTCGCGCGACGAGCAAGACGGCCGGCGCCAGATCAACAGCCTCACCGCGTCCGGCCACAATACGTATCGTGCGGTGGTAAAGCTTGCACGACAGCGCCAGGATGCCATGACGAGCGAATTGAGCCAAAGCGATGTGCGAGGTTTGGAGCGCACGTTGGACACGATCATTCTTCACCTGAAGGGCGAGGCCTGACGGGGCTGCGAGCGGATGCGAAGGGGGTGACCGCCAGGTAGGCCGACATCTACCTGGAGCTTCGCGATGGCGCCGCCGCCATTGTTCCGTCCGGTGTGAGGCACTTAGGGAAGGTCTGATCAAGAGCACGTTTCTTGCATGAGGGGCCGAAGCCTGCCAAGGAGCAAGAGCGATGAGCCAGATCAGTTCACGCTTGAAAAAGGCCGAAAAGTATTGAACTTCGTGTCTGCTCACTTCTTGATAGATCCGCGAACAGATTTCTGAACATGGACGGGCAAGGATGAAGGGGCAGATCAAAGTGCAAGTAAGTTAACATAACGAACCTTGTATCCAACGCAAGGCGAGTTCGACCAGGTCAGTAGCTCCCGGGACCGTCGAAAAAATCTGATGTGCCGAAGCGCCAACGGAAGCCAGCGCCGCGCCAATCGCTAGCGAAGACTTTCCCAGAGCTTTCATGAGCTGGTCTCCCTTCGCGGTGCCTTCGTGCTTCCGCACGACCGCTCGAGCTAGTTCTGCCAACGGATCCAAGCCTGCGATAGCCGCGATCAGAGCTTGGTTCTCCGGTGAGCATGGCGCATTGCCGGTACGCCAGTTGGTCACCCGCTGAGCCGAGGTCCCAAGCGCACGCGCTACCGATGCGTCTGTTCCCATAGCTTTTTTGGCTTTGTCAAGTAGGGTTATTACTTCTTGGTCTGCTGGCATACGTAACTCCTGTACCAAACCATTTTGGTTTAGACTCGCGCCGACCAAACCACCATGGTTTGGCAAACGACGTTGATTTGGGGTGATTATGGCGCTAGAGGGACGAAAGAGGGTTATCGAGGCAACGCCGCGCGCGGCTGTGCTTCGTCGGTCGTTCTGGGCTCATCGCCAGCTGGACATGTTCACGAGCGCGCCCCAAGGGGCTACAGCCAGAAGCAGCGCTCTGCAACCCTATGCCCAGCACCTCGACCAGATGCGAGTTGCCCGGGAGGCCCGCTCGTGATTCGCGCTGTTGAGGGCAAGCTCATTCACGGCATGACCATCGTTCCGGCTCCTGCTGCGACTCGTATCCCTGTCGCACTTGCTCCCGAAGTTCGTGAGCGCTTGGTTGCCTATGCTGCTCGCAAACGCGTGTCGTTGAGCACCGCTGCTGCCATCTTGATCGAGCGAGGCCTGCGCAAGTGACCCGCAAGCTCCAGCCCTACAAGGCCCACGGCTACGGCCACACGTTCCGCCGTCGCCTCAGCGCGAAGCGCGCGGGGGCAAGCGAAGCGCCGCACCAAGCGCTGAGCGCTGCACCTTGCCCCCCTGCTCTAACAGGGGGGGAAAGTCTCGCCCTCGAACGGGGCGCCAAAGTCGACTGGCTTACTTGCACCTGGTATCCCGATCCGGACGAGCATGTCCCCGCCACGATCCTCGGCCTTCTTCGTGAGGTCGTCGGGCCTTCTGTTGTCGGCGTTGAGGCGCCTGGCATGTTCGGCTACCAGGAAGGGTGCAGGTTCTTCGTGGAGCTCAACGGCACGCAGGTGAACGTCGCCCGCGTTGACTTCGGTGGTGCACACCACGACATGCGTGCGCGTTTCGACCTTTCCGGCACCGGCTGCTCGAAGGTCGCCAGTTGGCAGGCCGTGCAGGATTGGATCGAGCGGCAGGCTGCGTACAAGCTCACGCGTGTTGACCTGGCTGTTGATCTGCTCATGGGTGAATACACCGTTGAGCATGCGCGCGATTGGTACTTGGCAGGACGCTTCAACGCTGGCGGCAGGATGCCTCGCCACAGCACCCCGGGCGACTGGCTTTGCCCGAAGCATGGCCGCACGCTGGAGGTCGGCAGGCGTGAAAACGGGAAGATGCTGCGCGCCTACGAGAAGGGTCGTCAACTGGGCGACACCGCCAGCCCATGGACTCGCTTCGAGGTCGAACTCCGCAACATCGACCGCGATTTGCCCCTCGACATTTTGACCAGGTGCGATCACTACTTCGTCGGTGCTTATCGCTGTCTCGAAGACATCCTCGCAGCTGCTGCGGAGCGCATTCGCACGCACCAGGTTGAAGGCGAGATCGCACTCGACAAACTCACTGAGCACGCACGCAGCGCCTACGGGCAGCTGTTCGACGTGCTCCGCCTCCGGCTGACTGCTGACGAGGTTCTCCAATCCCTCTCGCGCCCAGGTGTTCCAAGGCGACTGGAAAAGTCCAGCCTGGCGCGTTTCAACCTTTCGGCGTCGCCTGCCGAATATCTCAAGAAAGCGAACCATGAAGATCAACGTGATCGGGTTTGAAAGCAGCGAAGGCGTATCGAAGAAGACCGGCCAGCCCTATGCCATCGGCAAGCTGTATGCCGCCCTCCCCCTGGCCGGCTCCAAGGGCACCAAGGGCTACATGGGCAGTGAGTACCGCTGCGAGCCCTCGGTCCTGAAGAAGATCGAGCACAACGCCCCGCCGTTCATGGCGGAGGTCGAGTTTCAAGACGTGATGCGTTTCGGTGAACGGCAGCAGCAGATCGTCTCCATCGTGCCCACCGCGTCCGAAGTTAAGCCCGCCGGCACTGCCGTGCGGCCTGCCTGATCATGGCTGACCTGCACGCCTGGCTGTTGCTGGCGATTGCCGCCGCGCTGTTTCTTGGTGGCGTTCGTGTGTGGGTCGCCGTCGCTGAGTATCGGCTGCGTCGTCGTGTCGAGCGTCGCGGCTATATCAGTCGGCCAGTCATTGAGTGATTTCAACTGGTAGCCCTCCAACGTCGTGAGACGCCGAGGGTTATCGGGTGCAATCCCGAATTTCTCGGGAACACCAGTTCACCTGGAGTTCCAAATGAACGCTTTCATCCTCGCTCGCAAGAGCGGTGCTTCCGTCGCCCGCGCCAAGCGCATTGCCGGTGACGCCATCCTCAAGGCCAGCGCCGTCGCAGCCATTGCCGCGGCCCCTGCCCTGTCCTTCGCCGCAGAAGGCGATATCGATTCGCAGATCGCCGCTGCCGGCGTGAAGATCGTCGGCTACGCCGTCGCGGTGGTCGGCATCATGGTGACGTTCTGGGCCGCCAAGCGCGCCGGCCAGAAGATGGGCTGGTGGTAAGTCCTCGACCCGAAGGCGCAGGCCGTGGCTGACTCAACGCAGACCATCGTTGTCCAGGTGCAGCCTGCGCCGGCTTCGCCCGAGAACGTCGCCCTCTACTGGTCGATGTTCTGGGCCTTCTTCGCTGTCCTCGTCGGCATCTGGGGATGGAAAAAAGTCCAACAGATTTTCGACACAAATCATGAGAACTCGTGATGTTCACTTCACCTGCCGAGCTGCTTTTCGTCGGTGGCTTGTTGCTCTGCCTCTGGTCGTTCTTTCGCTGACCGCCAACGCAAATTTCATCGCGCGCACCACGCACGGCAACTTCGAGCTCGTGCGCAACGGCAAGACTACCGAGCTCCGTGCTCCGCAGACCGTTATCGGTGCTGGCTACGCTGTCTCGTCTACTGGCACGGTTGTCGGGAATGCCAACTCGGTTGCGGCTGCCGGCACGGCGACCCAAGGCATGGGCGCTACGGCAGCTGGAGCGACCGCCTCTGCTGGCGTCAACCTGGCTGGAACTGCAACAGTTCCCGTTAATGGTTCGACTGTGCCAGTTGCGGTCAAAGCCAATCTAGGCACGGATGTGCTGATCCCCGCGGCTATCTCCGGTATTGGCTGTGTGCAGGGAGGAGTAGTTGGGGTGCTGGCGTGTGCTGCTGTTGGTGCTGCTGTAGCTGGTGCGCCGCTCGCCTATGACTGGATCACGCGCGCTGGTGGTCGAATCAATCCGGAGACCGGTGCGTTCGAGCGCAAGGATCCTGTGTCTTGCACTGTCGGCCCTTGTTATGAGTGGCAGTTCACCTTCGGCGGCGCCGCTGCGGTCCCGCCGCTGCCAGGCGGTTGGTACAAAGAGAAGAGCTGTCCAGTTGGGTTTAAGACCTATTACAACGGCTACACCCTCATTTTCAAGGGCTTGTCTGCAGATAGCTCTGGATGCTTGTATGACGGCTGGAGCGGTACCAACACATCCGGTGCGCCTGCACTTGCGAACCAAAACCAGCAGGCTTTTCAAAGTCGTACGCGGGTGCCTGACGGGTATACCAATTGGTTGCCGTCGTCGATGAATGACATTGCGCCCTACATGAGTAACCTGCCTGTCGATCCTGGCATCGTGCGCGAGCTCGCAGACCGTGGCATCGAGCTCGGCAATCCACCGCTTCAGGTTACTGGCCCATCTAGCGTCGCCGGGCCCACCACCAGCACGACCACCAACAACACCACCAACAACACTAGCTCTACGGTCACGACCAACACGACGAACAACTACACGTACGAGGGCAACAAGGTGATCAACATTGGCACCTCGATCACATCGACCACTACGACGAAGAACGCGGACGGCACGACCAGCACGACGGGCACCAGCACTACGACTACAACGCCTGGCACTCCTGCTGAGCCACCAGAGCAGAAGGTTCAGTGCGACAAATACCCCAACAGCCTTGGATGCTCTGACCTCGATGTCCCCTCGGGCGATATCCCAAAGAGCAACAAGAACATCACGTTCTCTGAGGAGGCTGTGCTCGGTGGCGGCAGCTGCCCCGCTGACCGGTTGATCGGTCAGTACACCTTCAGCTACGCACCGACCTGCTCGACCATCACGAGCTATGTGCGCCCTCTGGTTCTCATGATCGCCGGTTGGATGGCCATCGTGATCATCTTCTCCATCGGGAAGCCTGAAGCATGAAGTTCGGCACCTTTCTCGTTTCGCTGATGCAGCCGCTGCTGGCGAAGATCCTGCTCTCTCTCGGCTTCTCGGTGGTCTCGATCCTCGGCATGGAGGCGCTGCTGTCCCAGCTCAAGCAGTCGATGCTCGGCAGCACCAACTCGATGCCGGCGGATGCGCTCGCCCTCTTCCTCCTCGCCGGCGGCGGCAAGGCCATCGGCATCGTCTTCGGTGCCCTCACCACAAAGTTGATGCTCTGGCAGATCCAGCGATCGACACAGATCCTCGGGAAGAACACAGGATGATTACCGTGATCACTGGCACGCCTGGTGCCGGCAAAACGCTCTACGCGATTCAGAAGCTGTTGCTGCCGCTCGTGGGCACCGATGTTGTCCAGGTCGTGGACGGCATCACCACCATCCATCCGCGCACGATCTACACCAACATCAAGGGCCTGACCATCGACCATGAGCTGATCGATGGCGGCGACGAGAACGGCCTGCGTGACTGGCATCTCTGGGCCAAGCCTGGTGCCGTGATCGTCTTCGACGAGGTGCAGAAGATCTGGGCTCCGCGCTCCAATGGCTCGCAGGTGCCGGACGATATTCAAGCGCTGGAGACGCATCGACATATGGGTGTCGACTTCATCCTGATCACGCAAAACGTGATGCTGGTCGACCGCAACATTCACGCGCTCGGTGGGCGGCACTTACACGTCCGGCGCATCGCCAACATGCCTTTCGCCACGGTCTACGAGTGGGACCATATCAGCCGCCAGCTGCTGTTCGCGAAGGCGATCACCAAGAGCCCATTTCGCCACGACAAGAGAGTTTACAAGCTCTACCACAGCGCAGATCTGCACACCAAGCAACCGCGAAAGCTGCCTGGTGTGTTGTGGTTCTTCGTCCTGGCCGCGGCGCTGCTGATCTGGAAGGCCCCTGTCGTGTATGACGGTCTTACCGGCAAGCCTGCGACCTCCTCGAGCACGAGTTCCAAGCCAGTTGCGGCCGCTGCGCCTGGTGCCGCTGGCCAAGCTCCTGCAGGAGGATCTCCAGCTGTGCCAGGTCAAGCTGCCCACCGCATTGACGATGCCACCGACTGGACTCCTCGCGTCAGCGCCAGGCCCGAGAGCGCGCCGGCCTATGACGAACTTCGCAAGGTCACCGCGATGCCTGTCGTCTCGGCGGGCTTCATCAAGGGCAAGATCGTGCGCTGCTACACCCAGCAAGGCACCGATGCAGGCCTCACTGAGATGCAGTGCCGCGAGTGGCTCACCAACACGCCATTCAACCCCTACGCCGTGCCGAAGCTGGAAGTCCAGCCCTCCCCTGCCCCGGACCATTCAAGGCCCTCTGAGGCGCTTTCTGCCCCTACCCTCGTTGTGCTGGACGGTCCCGGCTACCGTGATCCAGCCGGCGTACGCAACTCGGCCCGCTGATTCGACCTGGTCGAACTTCACTTGGCCGTGGTTACGTGCCCCTGCGCTGGCGCCCTCATCACTGCAAAGCAAAACGCCGGAGCCCTTGTGGCGGAGGCACCTTGTCTCTGGCGCTGCGTGGGTTACGTGCCCCTGCGTAGTCTCTGGCCGGCCAAACGACGCCTGCGGACGCAGGCTCCTACAGCTTCAGCAGTTTCATGCCAGCGATTGCCAACACTGCAATCGCAAGCCATACGAGCAGCTGTAGTGACCAGTGCCAGTCCGCTCCCCACAGTTTCGGTCCCTGCCCTCTTGGTCGGCGTGTGCGCTGCGTCTTCAGCCAGGCGAATCGCGCTGCAGCTTCTTCCTCGGCGTCCTCTTCTCGCTTCCGCCTGCGCATCTCATCGCGATACCAATCTCTGTCCTGCAGTCCCATGAAAAAGGCCTCCATTTGGAGGCCGATTTTGTCTGATAGTCTTACTAGGAATTACACTTTTTCAAGCTGAAAACGCTTGACATAAGCGTTATTGCGTTCGCGAATTCGACGGAACGAACCTTGTGTAGTTAACAACCGACCACAGCCCGGTCCGATAATTGCGAAGGCAAGCCTTTCGCGCTTGCCCCAGGAGGCTGCTCCGTGACGCCACATGCCTATCTTTCCCCCAAGCTCGCCCTGACCGCGCCCCGCGGTTTCGATTTGCGCTGCAGCGGCCAGCCGCATTACCAGCGTGACTGGCACATGCACGACTGCGCGATGCTTCTGTGGCCGCAGACCGGGAGCCTGAAAACCGCGTGGGTCAACGGCCATGCCGGCGAGAACCCCGGCCAGGCCGGTTCCGTTCAGCTGTCCCGCTCGACAGCCATCCTGCTGCCCACCGCAACCGCGCACAACACCAAGGCCAGCACGCAGAAGCAACGCCATGGCGAGCTCTATCTCGCGCCCGAAGTCCTCAAGGGCCGCGGCAGCTTCGGCGCCTTCCGGCTCGATGGCGCAACGCTCGCCATGCTCGATGCGCTGGTGTCCGCCGCGCTCGATCCGCGCAGCGCCGAGCCGCTGGTCGACGCCATCGTGATGCAGATCGCCGTGGGCCGCAGCTTGCCGCTGCTGCCTGAGGCCACGCCGCCGTCGCTCGGACAGAAGATGGTGAGCCGCTTCGGTCTTGCGCTCGAGTGGGACCAGCAGGTGCCGCTGGTCGATGCGGTTGCCTGCGAACTGGGCGTGTCGCAGCGGCAACTGCAGCGCGCGTGCCTGCAGGAGTTCGGCGCGTCGCCCATCGACATTCGGCGCCGCATGCTGGCCAGCCGCGCACGCGAGTTGATGGCGCAAGGGCAAACGCTGGCGCAGACCAGCCTGCAATTGGGCTTCGCTAGCAGCGGGCATCTCGGCCGGCTGCTGCGCGCGGTCGCGCACTGACGCCGCCTGTCGCATCCTGGATCGGCCTTCGTCGCCTCCGGGTTCGTGCCCGATGCCGCGTCTTCCTAGCATCGGCCCACACACCCCTGGAGCTGATTCATGCTTGGACATCCTCGGCGCGCCACGCGCTACATCGCACCGCTGGCGATTGCCATGTCGGCCCTGTCGGCCATTTCCGCTTTCCCCGCCTTCGCGCAGGAATGGCCCACCAAGCCGATCACCGTGATCGTGCCCTTCCCCGCCGGCGGCGGCACCGACCTCGTCGTGCGCTCGGTGCAGGTGGCGCTGCAGAAGGCGCTCGGCCAGCAACTGGTGATCGACAACCGCGGCGGTGCCGGCGGAACGATCGGCTCCGGCATGGTCGCGCGGGCCGCGCCTGACGGCTACACGGTCGGCATCGCGACCACGAGCACGCACGCCGTCAGCACGGGCGTCTACAAGAAGCTGTCCTATGACCCGGTCAAGGATTTCGCCTACGGCGGCTTCATCGGCACCTCGCCCTACGTGCTGGTGGCCAACCCCGAACTGAAGGCGACCGACCTCAAGACCTTCGTCGCTGCATTGCGCGCGCGCTCCGAAGGCGCCAGCTTCGCCTCGGTCGGTGCCGGTACCGTGTCGCATCTGCTCGGCGAGAAGTTCAAGGATGTCGCAAAGGCGCCATTGGTGCACGTGCCCTACCGCGGCGCGGCCCCTGCGTACACCGACCTGATCGGCGGCCAGGTGCAGTTCATGTTCGACAACCCGGTCGGCCTGGCGCCCTACATCCACAGCCGAAAGCTCGTGGCGATCGCAACGACGGCGCCGAACGCCCTGCTCCCCGGCGTGCCGACTTTCGCGCAGGCGGGCGTTGCCGGATTCGATCAGTCGCTCTGGTACGGCTTCGCATTCCCCAAGGACACGCCACCGCGCATCGTGGAGAAGTTCAACCGCGCATTGAGCGCGGTGCTGAGCGACAGGGCGATTGCGGCCGACCTCGCGGCCAAGGGCGTGAACGCGACGCCAGGCACTTCCGCGGCCATGCAAAGCGCCGTGGCGCGCGACGCGCCGTACTGGCGCGGCATCGCCCAGGCAGCGGGTGCAACGGCGGACTGATGACCGACATGAACATGGCCACTCAGCAACACGGCGAAGTCACGGGCATCCGCGTCTTCGTCAACGGACCGAACGGCGGCAATCCTGTGCCGCTGGTGAGAAATGCCGCGGGCATGTCGGCCTCCGACATGCAGGGCGTGGCCCGTCGCCACGGGCACGAATCGGCCTTCGTGTTCGCGCCCAACGAGCCCGGCATCGACTGGACGTTCCGCTTCTTCGTGCCCAACCACGAGATGGAAATGTGCGGCCACGCCACCGTGGGCACCTTGTGGGCCCTGCGCGAATGGGGCGAATGGACCACGCCGACCGCGCGGGTGCGCACCCTGAGCGGCGTGGTCGATGCGCGTTGGGACGCGCAGCGCGGGCGCGTCTGGATCTCGCAGCCGAAGGTCCGGCTCTCCCCTGTCGATGAGTCTCTTGGCGAACGCGTCTGCGGCGTGCTGCGTCCGGAGCAGTCGGGCGCATGGCACGCCCCAGTCGTCAACGCCGCCACGAGCCGCGTCAAGACACTGGTGCTGATGCAGGACATCGCGGCACTCGACGCACTGAAGCCCGCGCTCGGCCAGGTGGAGGCGACATGCGCGGCCATCGATTCGACGGGCCTCTATCCCTACGCGGTGGAGACGCGCGGCAACGGCCCGACGGTGGTCGCGGCCCGTCAATTCCCTCGCTCCTCCGGCTACCCGGAAGATGCGGCGACAGGCATCGCTGCCGCCGCGCTGTGGGGTTACCTCAGCGAAACCGATGCCGTGCCCGTCGGCACCCCGGCGGCACCCGTGGTGACGACCGTTCGCCAGGGCGAAGCCATGGGCAGCCCGTCGGCCATCGAGCTGCAGGCGCGCTTCGGGAACGATGGCGAAGTCGTCGGCTGCTGGCTCAGCGGCCAGGTCGAGTGGGCTGCGCTGTGAGCGTGCAGGATCCGCTCGAGCGCCTGCGTTCAGCGGGCCTGGTGCTGCCCGCGGCGCCCACACCGAAAGGCAACTACGCGCCCGCGTGCGTCGTGCCGCTCGGCGACCGAAGGCAATGGGTGCACATCAGCGGCCAGACCTGCCGCATCGACGGCCGCGCCCTCGCCGGTCGTTGCCGCGACGACAACGATGTGCTCGAAGCCGCGCACGCCGCGGAGGTGGCGGTGCTCAACGCGCTGTCGGCATTGGCGAACGCGGCGGGCGGGCTCTCGAAGGTCGAGCAGATCGTTCGCGTGCGCGGGTTCATCAACGCCGAGCCCGGGTTCGCGCGGCACAGCGCGGTGCTCGACGGCGCTTCGAACGTGCTGGCCGTGGCGTTCGCCGGCCAGAGACCGCCGGCGCGCACGGCGGTCGGGGTGAGCAGCCTGCCGGATGGCGCCTGGGTGGAGATCGAGGTGGAGGCCATCGCTATCGCGCGGGCCTGACTTCGGCACGCGCCGCCGCAGCCGCCCTCACTGTCGCATCGGTGAACGCGTTGGCCGGGTGCATCACCTCCAGCGCGATCTCCTGCAAGGTCACGTCCACGGGGCTGCCGAACACCGTGATCGCACTGATGAACGACAGCCGGCCGATGCGGGTGTCGATGTCCAGCGTCATGGCCGGCCCGCCGGTCGACTCGTCGATGGGCGCCATGCCGCCGGGCCAGGCCAGCGCTTCCTTCAACAGCGAGCCCAGGCCGGGGTCGGCCGTCAGGTCGAATTGCCTGCGCATCTGCACGATGAAGTGCGAACGCCAGGCCGCCAGGCGCTGCACGCGCGGTGCCATGCCCAGCGGATGCAGCATCAGCCGCACCACGTTGGTTGGCGCCTCGAGCAGCGACGCATCGATGCCTTCGTAGAGTTCCGGCACGCCGCCGTTGGTGCGCACCACGTTCCAGTGCCGGTCGATGACGAAGGCCGGAAATGGCCGGTGCCGCTCGAGCGTGATGCCGATGATGGCGCGCACCGGGTCGAAATACGGATCGTCGAAAGGCCGCTGCTCGAACACCGGCGCGAAGCCTGCGGTGGCCAGCAGCACATTGCGCTCGCGCAGCGGAATCTCTAGCTCTTCGGCGAGCCGCAGGATCAGCTCCCGGCCGGGCTGGGCGCGGCCCGTTTCCACGAAGCTCAGGTGCCGGGTCGACACCTCGGCCTGCAGCGCCAGCGCCATCTGGCTCAGCCCCCGGCGCTCACGCCAGCCGCGCAGGCGTTCGCCCAGTTGGAAGGCCGGGTTCCCGGTGTCGTTGTGCATCGGCGGAGCATAGAACAGCGCGTCGCCACGGCCATGACGTGCAGGTAATCGACGTGCGCCGCATCGAGCGGCACAGTCGCCGCTCCCCTTCCCTGCCCCTCCCTTCTCTCCCTTCTCTCCCTTCTCTCCCTTCTCTCCCTTTTTCCTGGAAAAGGTCTGCCATGCCCACACCCGAAACGCTCGAGCGCTTCATCTCGCTCGTCGAAGCCAATGCCCACGCCGAAGCCGTCGAGGTGTTCTATGCGCCTGAGGCCGCGGTCCGCGAGAACCAGTCGGAGCCGCGCGTCGGGCGCGGCGCGGCCATGGCGCGCGAGCACGCGATCCACGCCAAGGCCCGCTCGATGACCTCGCGTTGCGTGCGGCCGGCGCTGGTGCATGGCGACCACGTCGCGATCCACTGGGTGTTCGATTTCGAATGGCTCGACGGCAGCACCATCCACATGGAGGAAGTCGCCTGGCAGCACTGGGAGGGCGAACGGCTGCTGGCCGAGACCTTCTTCTACGACCCGGCACAGCGCACGCCGCACAAGGCGGAGCGTTGATTCTTCGCTGTTGAACCAACGCTGCATAAATCCACTAACGGCTAAGCATTTCTTGTTGGACAGAAATTCCGTTCAGCAAATATACTCGTCAGGCCGTTAGTGTATTTGTCATGGACACCCTTCCCCTCTTCGCCCCACCCTCCGACCAGACCCATCGCAAGGCTTTCGACCGCTGGCTTGCGGACCAACGGGCCTCGGGCGCGTTGCGGCAAAGCGGGTCGATGGCGGTCTACCGCGACATGTGGGGCAGCTTTGCCGCGTGGTGCCTGGGCCAGGCGCCGGTGGTCGACCTGGAGACGCTGAACACCAGTGACCTCGAGGCGTTCCAGGCCGCGCGCTACGGCATGAAGGCGGCCGACCAGTCGCTCTCGCCACGCCATGCGCTGCGCCTGCTGCGGCTCATCGACAGGGTCATGCGGCACTACGCGGCGGAGGCCGGCTTGCCGCCCAACACCGCGGCGGCCGACTGGCTGCAGGCCCATCCGGAGATCCGCTACGCGGAGGCCGCGCAGGCCGATCCGCTGCCCGAGTTCCTCTCCGTGGGCGAGGCCCGCCGGCTGATCACGTTCCTCTCGGAAGCGCGCCCGCGGCCCGGCCTGTCCGCACCGCGACGCGACGCCCACCGCGCGTTCACCTGGCAACAACTGCGCAACCGCTCGGCCGTTGCGCTGCAGCTCGGCGGCGGCCTGGCGCCGGGCGACGTGCGTGCCTTGAACCTGCTCGCCCCGGTCTCGGCGGGCGGGCGCATCCGCGACCGGCCATGGAAGGTGGTGGTGCCGGGCAACGGCAACCTGCCGCCGCGCGAAACACCGATCGCGCCATGGGCCGGCGAGCTGCTCCAGCACTGGCTGCAGGTCCGCGCGGAGGTGCGCATCCTAGGGGAGCATCTGTTTCCCTCGACCCTCAGCGGCAAGCCGTGGAGCAAGGAAGCGCACTACAAGGCTGCCAAGGCGGTGTTCGAAGAGGCCGGGCTCGATGCCGCGGAGGGCGGCTCGTTCAAGCTGCGGCACACCTTCGCGCTGCGGCAACTGCGCCGCGGCACGCCGGTCGACGAGGTGGCGCGATGGCTGGGCGTCGACCCCGAGGCCATGGGCAAATACAGCCGCGTGATCGTCGGGCCCGCCGACGTG
Source organism: Variovorax sp. OK605 (assembly GCF_900115445.1). Classification (NCBI taxonomy): domain Bacteria; kingdom Pseudomonadati; phylum Pseudomonadota; class Betaproteobacteria; order Burkholderiales; family Comamonadaceae; genus Variovorax; species Variovorax sp. OK605. Next base: position 62,354 of record NZ_FOWL01000026.1, on the reverse strand, counting down.
GTCTGAACGCGCGTCGCGCGCGCAAGCTGGAAACCGCACGCAGCCCCGGGCGACGGCCCTTCGAGTGATCCTCCTACGCCTGCGGTGGGTGGCCCCCCGATAGGGTCGTGGGCTTCGAAACCACAGCTTGCCCCGCGGCACGGATCCATGAAATTTACCGCCTTGCTTTCCCGCTCCCTCCTGATCGCCGGCACCGTCGCACTCGGTGCATGCGCCAGCAACGCGCCGTCGTCGAGCACCGTATCGGGGATCGACAACCAGCCCGAACCCACCATCCTGCTCGTGCCGGTGCGCATCCAGGACCCGGCGCTGGCCTCGGGCTGCTGGGCGCAGTTCTATTCGAAGCGCGACTTCCAGGGCGACGTCGCCACGCTGGTCGGCCCGGCACAGGTGCAGAGCACGGACAAGGGCACCGCACGGCAGCTCAAGCGCGACATCGACAGCGTGAGCGTCGGCCCGCGCGCCACGCTCGAGGTGTACGAACACGCCATGTTCAAGGACCGCACCGTGAGCTTCCCTGCCAACAGCCGCGAAGGCGGCCTGGTGCGCAAGCTGGGCTTCGGCGGACGCATCGAGGCAATGAAGCTCTCCTGCAGCTGATGCGTTGACGGTGGCTCCAGGGCCAGGGCCAGGGCCAGGGCGAAAGCTGGCATGAAGATCGCATTGCCCTCTTCATGCTCACATCCGACCAGAAAGCCACCATCCTTCGCAAGAACGGCTTCGCGGTGCCGGACGCGCCCGCAGCACCACCCGTGATGCCGGCGCAGCCGCCGGAATCGGGGCTGGCCATGCAGGCGTGGCACCGCGCGATCGAAGCACTTTTTGCCAGCTACGCCGCGGCCCGTGCCGCGAAGAGCCTGCGCGACGCGCAGGAAAAAGCCCAGTTGGAGCTGCTTCGCCAGATGGCGAGCGGCGCTCCCAGGCTTCGAACACTGCGCGCCTGAGCGAAGGCGCCATGTGGCCGTGCCGAGCGGTCAGTCCTTCGGTGACCTGACTGCCTTGGCTAGCTTGGCTACCTTGGCGAGTGGCGCCAGAAGCCCCGGGCGCACGATGCCCTGCAGTTGCCGCGGCGTGGGCAGCTTGCCTTTCATTTCGGCCGGCAGCTTGTCCTGCAGCTGATACTCGGCCACGCCGATCGGGTTCGATTTGCTCTTCAGCGCGAACTCCACCTCCAGGTTGTCCTTCTCGGCGCACAGGATGATGCCGATCGACGGCGCGTCGTCGGGCGCGCGCTCCTTCTCGTTGAGCAGGTTCAGGTAGAAGTCCATCTTGCCCGCGTACTCCGGTTCGAACTTGCCGATCTTCAGTTCGATGGCCACCAGCGACTTCAGGAAGCGGTGATAGAACAGCAGGTCGATGAAGTACTCGTTGCGCCCCAGCGTCAGCCGATGCTGCCGGCCGATGAAGCAGAAGCCGTAGCCGAGCTCGAGAATGAAATCGCGCAGCTTGTCGATCAGCTGGTCTTCGAGTTCGCGCTCCTTCACCGCCTGTCGAATCCCCAGGAACTCCAGGTTGTAGCTGCTCTTGAGCGCCTCTTCGGCCTGCTCGGCCAGGTGCCCGGGCAACGCCAGCGGAAAGTTGTGGGTCTTTCCGTCGGCCAGCGAGCGCTCCCACGCCCCGGCCTTGACCTGGTTGAGCAGCACGTTGCGGCTCCAGCCGAAGGCGGCGCAGGCGCGCAGGTAGTAGAGCCGCGGCGCCGGCGCTTCCAGCTTGCTCAAGATCAGCAGGTGGTGGCCCCACGGCACTTCTGCGACAGCTTGTCGCAGAACTTCGATGCCGTCACCGCCTTCGCCCGTTTCGTCAGAGGAAGAAGGCACCGCAAGCTCCCGCCCCGTGCGGCGCCGCGGCGCGGGCTTGCCGCTTTCTGCGACAAGCTGCCGCAGAACCTCCGGGCTCGTGTACGCCTCGTAGAAGCGGCGCATGTCCCACACGTTGCGCGCCGAAAAGCCCTGCGCCCCCGGAAACGAGGCGCGCAGGTCGCGCGCAATCTGCTCGACCACCGACTGCCCCCAACCCAGCGCCTGCTGCTTGCCGACGATGGCCTTGCCGATGTCCCAGTACAGCGCAATGAGTTCGCGGTTGACCGACCGCGCCGCCGACAGGCGCGCGGCCGCGACGCGGTCCTTGAGTTCGACGATGAAGCGGGCGTAGTCGGCGGAGGCGTCCAGGGTGCGGGTCATCCGCTGACTTTAGGCCATTGCCCGGGCCGTGTTCAGGCCGTTCCACCGTTCAACCGGCCCGGCGTTCGACAGCCATGTCCCACGTCGCGTCGCGGTGGCGGCGCACGCCAGGCGGCGCCCGCGCGCCCGAAGGTTTTTTCACAAGAACCCACGAGGCCTGCATGCGACCGAAATGCCTATCGAATACCTGCTCGAGATCGAGCACTCGCCATTTCCCTTGCGCGTCAAGCACCCCGAAGCCATCAGGTCCATCGCGGTCCTGAAGGCGGTCGGGTTGCTCGAGGCGGACATCTATCCGCCGCTGGACCTGTGCGCGCGCTTCGGCGACTACCAGCTGGCGGTGGTCTCGGGCATCACCGCGCAGGGCCGCGAGGAACTCTCGCGGGAATGGGGCCCGGTCGAGGCCTACAGCTGAGGAACAGGCAACCGAGTGAGCAAATCAGCGGTTCAGTCCAACCGGTCGAAGCGCAGGCGCTGGCGTTCGTCGGTCATCGAACGTGCGGCCATGTAGACCGCCCCGGCGCCGGCCAGCCCGCCCGCACCCGTCAGCAGGAACAGCAGCAGGATCTGGTACTTCGCCGCCTCGATCGGGTCCATGCCGGCCAGCAACTGGCCGGTCATGATGCCCGGCAAGGTGATGACGCCAGCCGCCGACATCTGGTTGATGATCGGGATCATCCCCCGGCGAATCGACGAGCGCGTGAGCTCCGCCATGGCCTGGTGGATGGTGTCGCCGAGCGCCAGCCGCGCCTCGATGCGCGCACGTCCGGTGGTCACGCCTTCGAAGAAGCTGTCGAGCCCGAGGCTGGCCGAATTGAGCACGCTGCCCAGCACGATGCCCATGAGCGGAATGGCGTAGCGCGGGTCGTACCAGGGGTCGGGCCGGATCGCGGTCATCAGCGCCAGCACCACCGTGGCAACGCTGGACACACCCACCGCCGCCGCGCCGATGCGGAAGTTGCCGCGCCCCTTCAGGTGGTGCGCGGGCCGCACGGCCACCTCGCGCGCCGCCGCGAGGATCATCAGGATCACGATGGTCAGCGTCGCTGCCGGCGAGGCCGCCGCGAAGACGTAGCGCAGCACCAGGCCGACCAGCAGCAGCTGCACCACCATGCGCGTCGCCGCCCACAGCACCTGCCGGTGCAACTGCAGATGCAGCGCCAGCGATGCGCCGGCGTTGAGCAGCACCAGCAAGGTGGCCAGCACCAGGTCGGTGGCGTCGAGGTGAATGGTGCTCATGCGGGTTGCAGCCGGCCTTCGGCCATGTGGAAACAGCGGTGCGCGATGCGCTGCGCCTGCTCTTGCGAGTGCGTGACCATCAGGATCGCCAGCCCCGCCGCCAACTGGCGCGCCAGCAGCGCCTCGACCGCGAGCGTGGTGGCGTGGTCGAGCGAGGCGGTGGGTTCGTCGAGCAGCAGCACCGCCGGCTTGCGCGCCAGCGAACGCAGCAGCGCAAGGCGCTGGCGCTCGCCGGTGGACAGGCGCGCGATGTCCGCGTCCAGGACGTTGCCGTCCAGCCCCACGTCGCGCAGCCAGCCTTGCAGCGGCTCGCGTGCCTCGGCGGGAAAGTGCTCTGCGGCGGTGGCGCCCCACCATGCGGGCTCGGCCGCCTGGTAGACGACGCGCTTGCGCCATTCGGGGCCCGGCCAGCTGTTGCGGTCGGCGCCGTCGAGCCGCACGGTGCCCTCGCCGGGGTCGAGATCGGCCACCAGCCGCAGCAGCACGCTCTTGCCCGAGCCGGACTTTCCAAGGATGCAGATGCACTCGCCGCGCTGCGCCTGCAGGTCGACCGGAGGCCGGTCGCGCGTGCGGAGTTGGTGAATGTCGAGAAAGGGCCGCTGTTCGGTCATCGGGGGGCACCTGACAGCCTGGAAGGCTGGCGGTTGCGGCTGGCTGCTGTAGCTGGACAAGGGCCCGATGCTACCCAACCCCGCCAATCCGAGCGGGCTACTCCAGTACCGCCTAGTACACGTCCCGGCGGTAGCGGCCCTCGGCGATCAGGTCGTCGAGCGCGGCGCGACCCAGCATGCGCTCGAGCGCGGCGTCCACGCCGCCCGCCATGCCGCTCAGGCTGCCGCAGACGAAGAGCACGGCGCCTTCGCCGAGCCAGCGGCGCACGTCGTCGGAAGCTTGATGCAGCAGGTCCTGCACATAGACGCGTTCGGGCTGGTCGCGCGAGAACGCGAGGTCGGTGCGCTCGATGCGGCCTTGCGCCTGCCACTGCGCGACCTCTTGCGCAAAGAAGGCGTCGTGCGCGCGCTGCCGCTCGCCGAAGAGCAGCCAGTTGCGGTAATGCCCGCGCTCCACGCGCGCGCGCAGGTGGCCGCGCAGGCCCGCGTAGCCCGAGCCGTTGCCGATGAAGATGCACGGCCGCGCGTCCGCCACGGGTTCGAAGGTCGGATTGGCAAGCAGCCGCAGTTGCACGTCGGCCCCCAGCGGCGCATGCGCGGTGAGCCAGCCCGACACAACACCCAAGCCCGCCAGGCCACCCAAGCCCGCCACGCCCGACGCATGGCGCGCCTGCCGCACCAGCAGCCGCAGGTGTCCCTCGGTCTGCACCGAGGCAATCGAATAGCGCCGGGCCGCGAGCTCGGGGCCCGGCCGCAGCTCGACCAGCGCACCCGGGTGCCAGCTCGGCAGCTGGCCCTGCTTCGCGGCGAGTTCGATCTCGTACAGCGGGTGGCCCAGGCTGCCCGGATTGAGCAGCTTGCGCGCGCGGAGCGTCCACACGCCGAACGCGTCCGCATCGGCAGGCTCCGCGAACGCCACACCGTCCGCACCCGCACCCGCACCCGCACCCGCGCCGCGCAGCCCACCCAGCTGCTTGCGCCACAGCGCCAGCGCACCGGCATCGCCGTCGTCCACCTCGACCATCGGGAACAGCGACTGCGCGCCGGCCGCCACCAGCGCATGGTCCAGCGTGTGGCCGAAGCCGCAGAAGCGTTCGTAGTGCCTGTCGCCCAGCGCGAGCATTCCATAACGCAGGTGCGACAGCGCCTCGCCGCCCACCTGGGCCAGCCGCTGCGCGAAGCGCCGCGCGGCGTCGGGCGGGCCGCCTTCGCCGAAGCTGCTGGCAACGATCAGCAGGCGCTGGTGCTCGCGCAACTGCTCGGGGTCGAGCCGCGCCATCGACGCGACGGTCACGGGCAGGCCGGCCGATTCGAGCGCGGCGGCACTGCGCATCGCAATGCCCTCGGCCGTGCCCGACTGGCTGGCGAAAGCGACCAGCACGCGTTCCGGCAAGGGCGCGGCGGGGTCCGCCGGCCGCGCGTTGCCTTCGAGCGCCGCGCGTGCGGCGCGCACCGCCCGCTTCTTGCGGCGGCGGTCCAGGTACAGCATCCAGCCCGTGACGGCGAACACCGGCAGCATCAGCGCGGCCAGCGTCATCACGATGCGCCCCGGCAGGCCGAAGTAGGTGCCCATGTGCAGCGGATAGATCGCACCCAGGAACAGCCCGCCGGCCGACTTGGCCGCATGGCGCTCGTCCTGCGCGACTTCGCCGCCGGGCAGGCGCACCGTCATGCGGTTGCGCGCGCGTTCGTGCGCGGGCACGGTGTCGAGCCAGGTGAACAGCACCGACGGCAGCACCGACGGCGCGGCGCCCGTGGGCACGCGCAGGATGACTTCGCTCCAGCCGCCGGTCTCCTGTGCCCGCTGCTCGAAGGCGGCCCAGGCGGGCGCGACGTCGACCGCGGCGGCATCGTCGCGCGCCACGTTGCGCTCGCGCGGCGCCGGGCGTGCTTGCTGCCCTTGTTGCGCTTGCTGCGCGGGCACGCGCGGATGCCCCGCCATCGCGTCCACGCGGTCGCGCAACGCATCGAAGGACCAGTAGACCCCGGTGGTGGTGAACACCACGTACATCACCAGCGCCACGGTGCCCGCCACCGAGTGCAGGCCCCACAGGAACGAGCGCCCCTTCAGTGCCGGGTCGAAGGTGAGCCACGCGCGCCAGTCGAGCGCGCGGCGCGGCCACCGCAGGTACAGGCCCGACAGCGACAGGAAGAGCAGCCCGATGGCCAGCACGCCGGCCGCCACGCGCCCGGGTTCGCGCGGCAGCAGCAGCCAGCGGTGCAGCGACTCGACCCATTCGAAGAACTCCGCGCCCTCCAGCGGCGGCAGGGCCGCGCCGGTGTACGGGTCGAGGTACACGGCCTCGCCGCGCCGCTGGCCCTTGGGCGGCGCGAAGATCACGCGCGCGGCCGCGCCGGGCTCGGCGAACAGCGCGAGCGTGCCGACCTGGCGCTCGGGCCAGGCTTGCCGCACGGCCGCGAGCAACTGCGGCGGGCTCAGGACCCGCGTGCCTTCCGATGCCTGCACAGGCACATGGCGCCCGTGCGGGTTGATCGCATCGATGATCTCCTCGCGAAACGACAGCACCGCACCGCTCAGGCCGATGACGATCAGCACCGTGCCGGCCGTGATGCCGAAAAACCAGTGCAGCTGGAACCAGAACTGACGCAGCGAGGGAAATTTCATCGATCGATTGTTTTCAGCGGATGCCGGCGGCCCAGTCGACCGCTGCATCGAACAGCAGCCGGCCCGCCGGCGAAAGGTTGGTGAAGCCCTCGTTGCCGAGGAAGAACATCACGCGGCGCGCGGGCGCGAGCGACTCGTAGTCCATGGTGGCGCCCTTCTCGTAGCCGAAGATCGCGGCCTTCTCGGGCTGGCCGTACAGCGTGGCGATGGTCGTCGCGCCCAGCCCGGGCTTGCCCCAGCTCATGCCCGCCTGCTTCACGTAGACGTTGGCCACGCCGGCCGGCAGGCCCGCGGCCATGGGGTGCGGCGCATTGACGAGCCACAGGTAGCGCTCCTTGGCGGCCTCGCCGAAATCGCTGTCGTGGCGCTTGCCCGTCATGGCGAGGTCGTCGAGCAGGTCGTTCTCCCAGGTCAGCAGCGGCACCGGCAGCTGGCGCCACGCGGCGCTCACGTCCTTGGCGGCGACCGTGGAAGAGATGACGACCAGGTCCGCGCCGGCAGCGCCGGCAGCACCGGCCGCACCGGCCGCACCGGCCGTGACGGCAGGTGTGGCCGACTGGTCCTGCAGCGTCACCGCGAAGCCGCGCGACTCCAGGTGCGCCTTGACCTTCTCGTCGACCGGCAGGCTGGGGCCGTCGCGTTGCACCAGCAGCACGACCTTGCGGCCCTGCCCCGGCAGCTCGGCGGCCTGGCTGGCGAAGGCCAGAGTACCCGCGGCCAGCAGGACGGCGGCGCGGCGCGTGAGGTGCCTGGATTCGAGGAACTTGCTCATCCTAGAACTCGAAGGTGGTGAGGACGGAAACCTGCCGCGCGTCGCCCACCGAGATGAAGTAGCTGTTCACGGCCGACGGGTAGTAGGTCTTGTCGAACAGGTTCTTCACGTTCAGCTGGAACTTCACCTTCTTGCCGTACAGGCGCGTGTCGTAGGTGGCGAAGGCATCGACCGTGGTGTAGCCCGGCAGCACGAAGCTGTTGGCCGAGTCGCCCGCGCGCTTGCCCACGTGGTGCGCGCCCGCGCCCAGGCGCAGCCGGCCTTCGCCGCCGAACACCTGGCCGAAGTCGTACACGGCTGAGAGCGACGCCGTCTGGCGCGCCACGTTCCACAGCCGGTTGCCCGCGTACAGCGGGTCCTCGGTGGTCTTGGCGTCGATGTAGGCGTAGCTCGCAATGGCGCTCCAGTTCTTGCTCAGCTGGCCCGCCACGTCCACCTCGAGGCCGCGCGAACGCGCCGCGCCCGAGGTGCGCCAGTCGGTGAGCTTGGTCGTGTCGTTGAACTGCGAGACCAGCACGTTCTTCTTGTGGATGTCGAACAGCGCCACGGTGCCGGTCAGGCCGCCGGGCATGTCGAGCTTGGCGCCGACTTCCCACGACTTGGCCTCCTCGGGCTTCACCGACGCATCGAGCACGTAGCCGCTGGACAGCGGCGCGATGGTCGAGGCGGGCTTCAGCGACTGGGTGTAGCTGCCGTAGAACGACACCGTGTCGCTCAGCTTGTAGATCAGCCCCACGCGCGGCAGCACCTTCGAGCCGTCGGTGTCGGTGTTGACCTTGAACGGGCGCCCGCGTCCCGCCAGCTGCGTCCAGGCCTGGTAGCGCAATGCGGCCACCGCGATCCAGCGGTCGCTCAGGTGAATGGAGTCCTGGAAGAACAGCGACTGGTTGTGCAGCCGGTCGGTCTGGTCGCTGTCGCTGGCCGACACGGTGCCCGACGGCGCCTCGAGGCCGTACACCGGCAGCAGGTAGCTGAAGGTGCGCGTGGTGGCCTGGCGCAGCAGGTCGGCGCGGTAGATCTTGCGGTACTCGGCGTCCCAGCCGAACTGCAGGTCGTGGCGCATGCCGCCCAGCTCGAGCGTGCCGTCCATGTAGGCGGTGGCGTAGCTGTCGGTGCTCAGCGCGCCGTGCGTGGCGTCGTTGCTGCGCGTGAGGGTGCCGCGCGTGGTGTTGATGCCGTTCACGCGCAGCTGGTTGGCGTCGTAGGCCTCGCGGTTGTAGCTGAGGTTCACGTGGCCGGCCCAGCCGCCGCCGAACTGGTGGTCGACCGACAGCTGGCCCAGGTGGGTCTCGCCGCGCATCTCGTTGAAGGGTTCGTCCAGGCGCTGCGTCTTGGGCAGCGCGAGCGGGCGCTGGGTGCGCGGGTCGAGCGCGGTGCCGCGGTCGAAGGGCGTGGTGTATTTGCGGTACTCGTACCAGAGCACGGCCTGCGTGTCGTCGCCGTACCAGGCGAGCGACGGCGCCACCAGCGTCTCGCGGTGCGTGCCGAAGTTGCGCCAGTAGTCCTCGTTCACGTGGTCGACGATCAGCCGGTAGGCCAGGCCGTTCTCGCCGATCGGACCGGTGGTGTCGAGCGTGGCGCCGCCGCCGTCGCGTCCGCCCGCATAGCCCGAGCCCAGCAGCGACAGCGAGGTGCGCTGGCGCAGCTGCGGCTTCTTGCTGACCACGTTGATCACGCCACCCGGGTCCATCAGCCCGTAGAGCAGCGACGACGGGCCCTTGAGCACTTCCACGCTCTCGGCCGCCGCGTTCATGCCGCGGCCCTGCACCAGCGGCATGCCGTTGTGCATGATCGAGCCGTCGCGGTTGCCGCCGAAGCCGCGCTTCATGATGGTGTCCTGCGTGCTGGCCAGGGTGTTGCCCTGGTTGATGCCGCTGACGTTGGCGAGCGCGTCGTCGATGTTGCGCGGGCGCTGGTCGCGAATGACCTGCGCCGGCACCACGTTCACCACCTGCGGGATCTCCAGCACCGGCGCCGTGGTGCGCAGCGTCGAGGCGTCGGGCGTGGGCTGGTAGCGGTCGTCGGCATCGGCGGGCGCCGGGGCCGCGCGGGCCACCACGCGCACCGCGGGCAGCGTGCCGTCGGCATCGTCCATGTCGGCGGCGGCCGCGGCCGCAACTGGGCCCGGGCCCGCCTTGCGCAGCGTGAACTCGCCCGCGCCGCCCTCCACCGCCTCCAGCCCCGTGCCCGACAGCAGCGCGGCGAAGCCGGCGCGCACCGTGTAGCTGCCTTGCAGGCCGGTCGACTTCAGGTCCTTCGTGCTCGCGGGGTCGAACGACAGCGCCACGCCCGCGGCCGCGGCGAAGCGCCCGAGCACCGCGGCCAGCGGGCCGGCGTCGATGCGGTAGGCGCGCGGGGCCGTGGTCTGCGCGGAGGCTGCTGAAGCCACTGCGGCAGGCTCAGCGGCCGTCGCCGCGAGCGGCATCGCGAGCATGGCCGCCAGCAGGCACAGCGCCTTGCGAACAGGGGTGAGGGAAGCGGGGGACGGCGGCACGTGCATTCGAGGTTCCTTCGGCATGGATGGCTGGCCACGGCGTTTGCCATGGCTCTATGGGGTAGGCCGAACGAAACCGGAAAAGATGAAGGAAGCGGTGAAAGAAAGAATGAAAAAAATGGCCGGGTGCGAAGAAACGCGATGGGAACAACGAATGGAAGGCGGCAGGCGGCAAACGGCGCCGCGCTCAGGCCGGCACCAGCGACACCCAGTAGCGCGTCATGCCCACGCGGCGCACCGGGAACGCCCGCGTGAGCACGGCCAGCGCCTTGTCGGTGTCGTCCAGCGGGAACGCGCCCGACACCCGGATGTCCGCCACCGCCGGGTCGCAGCCCAGGTGGCCGCGCCGGTAGCGCGACAACTCGGCCAGCACGTCCGCGAGCCGCCGGTCGTTGACCACCAGACTGCCCTGCGCCCAGTCGGCGGCGCCGGCGTCGGCCTCGCGCGGCTCGCCGACGCCGGCGCCGCCGAAGAACACCTGCTGGCCCGCGCGCAGCGTCACGACCTGGCCGGGGCGTTGCGCGGCGCGGATCTCGACCGCGTCTTCCAGCACCGTCACGGCCGTGCGCTCGCCCAGCGTGCGCACGGTGAAGCGCGTGCCCAGCGCGAGGATGCGGCCCTGCGCCGTCTCGACCATGAAGGGGCGCGCGTCCTTCACGCCGTGGGCGATGCCGGCGCGCGGCTTGGCGGTCTCGACGAGGATCTCGCCCTCGCGCAGCGTGACCAGCCGGCGCGAAGCGTCCATCGACACGTCTGCCGAAGTGCGCGTGTTCAGCATCAGCCGCGAGCCGTCGGCCAGCGTGACCGCGCGTTGCTCGCCAGTGCCCGTGCGGTAGTCGGCCAGCCACGTGCGCCAGCCGCCGTCGTTGCCCGCCACCTGCCACGACAGGCAGGCCAGCGAACCGCCCGAGGCCAGCACCGCGATGCCGCGCAGCATGCGGCGCCGCTCGGGCTGCGCGGCGCGCAGCGTGGGTGCGGCGATATGGCCCGGCACGCGCTGCAAGGTCGCCTGCATGGCGGCGAGCCGCTGCCAGGCGCGCTGGTGCGCGGGGTGGGCGCGGTGCCAGCGGTTCCAGTCGTCGCGGTCGATGTCGGTCGCCTCGCCGGAGCACAGGCGCGCGTACCAGGCGATTGCGTGGCGGCGCACCTCGGCCTCGTCCGGCGCCTTCAGCGCGATGGGGCCGGCGGACGTCACGGCGCGAGCAGGTAGCAATGCTCGAGCGCCTTGAGCATGTAGTTGTTGACCGTGCGCACCGACACCTTCAACTGCGCGGCGATTTCCTTGTAGGTCAGCCCGTCGAGCTGCGACAGGAGGAAGGCCTGGCGCACCGGCGGCTTCATGCCGTCTAGCATCGCGTCGATGGCGCCCAGCGCCTCCAGCACCAGCGCGCGCTCCTCGGGCGAGGGCGTGAGCGGTTCGGGCAGCGCGGCGAGCGTGTCGAGGTAGGCGCGTTCTAGCGCCCTGCGCCGGTGGAAGTCGACCACCAGCCCGTGCGCGATGGTCGCGAGGTAGGCACGCGGCTCGGCCGCGGTCACCGGCTGCGGCTTGCTCAGGACGCGAACGAAGGTGTCGTGCGCCAGGTCGGCCGCGTTGTGCGAGCACCCGAGCTTCTTGCGCAGCCAGCCGTGCAGCCACCCGTGGTGGGTGCTGTAAAGCGATTGCACCTGGTGCTGCAACACGACATCGGCGGCCGGCATGGGTTCTCCACGCAGCGGCGGGCGCTGCGCTTTCACTTAATAAGAATGGTTCTCAATTCTAGGCGAATCAGCAGAAACCCTGCCGTCGCGTTTTGCCCACGGCCGAAGGCGCCGCGTCCGTTACATCCGGCGTGCGGCGAATGAGCCACAACAGTGACTTGTTTTGACAATCGTGAAAAACGTCGCAACCGGGAAGGGTCGTTGCGGCCGGCGGGGCTCGCGGCGGTCAACCGCGATTCCAGGGCTCCGTTGGCCATCCATGCACGTGTTTCCGTGCGCCCCCGAGGAGCTGACCTGTGCCCGCGCCGGTCGGCTCAAAACAGCGCGAGATGTAGCGTCGTGTAATTTCTTCGCACACACGCATGACCCTTGCGCCTACAAGAAAGCGCTTGCCCACGTGGAAAACTCGACGCCCATGGTGGAGACACAAAACCTGGACCCGAACGGCCTCTCGGCCCTGGCCGCCGAATGGCGCCGGCGCGCATTGCGCGGCGACGAGAACGCTCGCGGCATCGCGCATGCGCTCGAGGTGGAGGTGCGGCGCATCACCGGCGCGCGGCCCGCGCCCGTGCATGAGCTCGACACGCGCCACCTCGCGTTGCGCGAGGCTCCCCGCCCTTGGTGGAAGCGCTGGTAGGCCGGCGCCCTCTTCTCTTTCCCTCTCTCTCGTCAGTCGTCGACGCCTTCGAGCGACCGCGCATACAGCGCCGCCTCGGCCGGCGTCATCGCATCTTCGAGCGCCGCAAGCTCGACACGCTCGAAGTCGTGCGCGATCCACTCGAACATGTGCGAGCGCGGCATGTGCGCCAAATCTTCCCCGTCGCACCAGGGCTGCAGCCTCGCGGTCGCGCTGCTCAGCAGGAACCGCAGGTACAGCGCCCGCGCGATGCGAACGGCCGCAGCCCTCTCGGGGTCTTCCAGTGCATCACGGCAAGCCAGCAACTGCCGCTCGCACCGCGCGAGCCGTTCGCGCGCGTCGGCGCTGCGGTGCGTGCCGACATCGATCACCCGGCACCGCGTGTCTTCCATTCGATGAAATTCGCACAGCACCCGGGCATAGGCATGCTGCTGGAGGAGTAGAAGCGCCCGGTCGAGAAAGCTGTCTTGCATGGTTCGACCATCTGACGGCGGCTCGCCGTGGCGCAGGCGTAGGACTTGAAGCAGAAAAGGCGCGCGATGCGCCCCACGCCGGCACGCCCGGTGCAAACTGGTGCCTCCCCTCCAGGCGCTTCCCCGCCTGCGCTCATTGAAGGAGCTCCGATGCGCATCCGAGAACTCGCCACCGGCCTGCAGTTTCCCGAAGGCCCGATCGCCATGAACGACGGCTCCGTGCTGCTCGTGGAGATCGCACGCGGCACGCTCACGCGCGTGCGCGCCGACGGGCTGGTGCAGGTGGTGGCCGACCTCGGCGGCGGCCCGAACGGCGCGGCCATCGGGCCCGGCGGCGCGGTCTACGTGTGCAACAACGGCGGCTTCAAGTGGCACACCGAGGCCGACGGCTGCGTGCGCCCGGTGGGCCAGGCCGACGACTATTCGGGCGGCCGCATCGAGCGCGTGAACCTTGCCACCGGCCGTGCCGAACGCCTGTACGACACGGTGGAAGGCCATGCGCTGTGCGGCCCCAACGACATCGTGTTCGACGCGCACGGCGGCTTCTACTTCACCGACCTCGGCAAGGTGCGCGAGCGCGACATGGACCGCGGCGGCCTCTTCTACGGCCACGCCGGTGGCGCCGCCGCAAGCGCCATCGCGCGGCCGGTGATGACGCCCAACGGCATCGCCCTCTCGCCGGACGGCAACACGCTCTACTACGCCGAGACCGAAGGCGCCCGCGTCTGGGCCTTCGACATCACCGCGCCGGGCCGCGTGCGCAAGGACGGCTGGCCGTCGCCGTACGGCGGCCGCATGCTTTGCGCCTCGCCCGGCGGCCACTACCAGCGCTTCGATTCGATGGCCGTCGACGCGCTCGGCAACCTCTGCGTGGCGACGCTGCTGCACGGCGGCATCAGCATCGTCGCGCCCGACGGCGGCACGGTCGAGCACGTGCCCTTGCCCGACCGCTACACCACCAACATCTGCTTCGGCGGACGCGACCGGCGCACGGCCTACGTCACGCTCTCGGGCAGCGGCCGGCTGATCGCCATCGACGACTGGCCGACGCCGGGGCTTGCATTGAACTGCGAGGCATAAGACATCCGGCCGGCTCGATCGGGCGTACAGCCGACGGACCCTTCGCCCTTCAAAGGGTCCACGGCAGTCCGGGCCTTTCATGCGCGCCGCGGCTAGCGAACGGCGCCCTTCTTCTTCACCGGCACCCGGCCACGCTGCCTGACGACCTCCTGCGCGACATCGGCAAAGTACGCCCGCACGATGGCGAATGCACGCTCCGCGGCGGGCACCAACGTTCGCCCGACGTGCCTGACGATGCCCAGCGTCATGTCCAGGTCCAGCCTCGGCTCCACATCGAGGGCCACCATCGTTCCTGCGCGCAAGGCCGAGATCACGGCGATGTCGGTGGACGGGGCGATGGCGTCGCTCGACGCAACCAGGGTGTGGATCGTGTTCACGTCGTCGGTGTTCAGGGCGAAGTGGTTTTCGAGCGGCATCGACAGACCGTAGAGCTCCGCGATGCGGCGGATGACCGACCGGTCCGCATACCCCGCCATCACCATCGGATGGGCGGAAAGTTCGGGCATGCCGATGCGCTTGCGCCCGGCCAGCGGGTGACCCGCGCGTGCGAACCAGCCGAAGGTGCTCACGTACGCGGGCTCCGCCACCATGTCCGGCTCGTGCGCCGCGATGCGCACATCGCCGACGAAGAAATCGAGCCGCTCCTTGCGCAGCGCATCGAACAGCACGTCCGAGCTCTGCACCATCGCGCTGAGCCTGAGGCCGGGGGCCTCTGCCACGAGCTTCAGCATCATCGGCCCCAGCAGGGAGCGGGCGATGGACGAGCCCATGCCGAAAGACAACGTCCCCGATTCGCCGGCGCGCATGAGCGACAGAGACCGGGCGCCTTCCTTCTCGTCGAAGACCATGCGCCGAGCGCGTTCGACATAGGCGTCGGCATAGGGCGTGGGCCGCAGGCGCCGCCCCTGCCGGTCGAAGAGCGGCACGCCCAAGGCCTCTTCCAGCGCACTCAGGCTGCGCGACAGGGCCGGCAAGCTGAGGTGCACGCGTTCCGCCGCTGCACTGAGCGAGCCCAGGTCCATCACGGCAAGGAAGTGTCTGAGCTGTCGCGTGTTCATGATTTTTACTTGCACATTCTGCAAGTTATTCGCAGCTAAATTGCAATTTACTAAACTGTAGTCGATTCTTAGACTGCGATCGAACCCACCAGATCGCGTCGATGAATCCCCACATTCCCCCTCCAACCCTGCGGCCCGTCGTGGTCATCGCGTCCGATCGCATCGAGCGCCACGGCCATGCGGCACACGCGGCGCTCGACGGCTACGTGCGCGCCGTCAGCGAGGTGTCCAGGGCACTTCCGCTCGCACTGCCGGCCGCCGGCGACGCGATCGACGCCGACAGCCTGATCCATGCGATCGACGGCATCGTGCTCACGGGCAGCCCGTCCAACGTGCATCCGTCACGCTATGGCGCAAGCGAGCCGTACCCCGAAATGCAGCTCGACCTCGCGCGTGACGCGACGATCCTGCCGCTGCTGCCCCGGCTCATCGCCGCCGGCGTACCGGTGCTTGCCGTGTGCCGCGGCTTCCAGGAGCTCAACGTCCTCTACGGCGGCAGCCTGGAGCCCGCCGTGCACGAGCAGCCGGGCCGCCTCGACCATCGCGAGGGCGACCATGGCCGCCCGGTCCAGCGCTGGTACGACGACAGCCACGCGCTGCACATCGTCGAAGGCGGCGTGCTCGCGCAGCTGGCGGGCGGCACGCGCGCGGTCGTGAATTCGCTGCATCACCAGGGCATCGAGCGGCTCGGCAAGGGCCTGCGCGTGGAAGCGACCGCGCCCGACGGACTGATCGAATCGTTCTCGATCGAGTCGGCGCCGCGGTTCGCGCTGGCCGTGCAATGGCATCCCGAAATGCGCATCGACGACAACGCGTTCGCGCGCGCGCTGTTCACGGCCTTCGGCGACGCGTGCCGCATGCGCCGGCAAGAGCGCCTGCGCGCGCCCGAACCGAATTGAACAACCCCCACGGAGACATCCCCTTGGAAAACCATCAGATCGCCGCGCTCTTCAGCGCCAACTATGCCGAGGCACGCGACAAGTTCCTGCGCGCCGCGGCGCGGCGCGGCCTTGCCGTCGAATCGCACGAACTCGCGCTCGCCGGCGCGCAGGGCGAGGTGCTGGCCACCGACGTCGTGCTCGACGGCCCGGCCGATGCGTCGAAGATGCTCGTCGTCATCAGCGGCGTGCACGGCGTGGAGGGCTTTTGCGGATCGGCGATCCAGACCGGCATGCTCGATCTCGGCGCCCCGGCACAGGCCCAGGCACGGCCGCAGGGCGCGCACGACACAGCGGTTCTGTACGTTCATGCGGTCAACCCCTACGGTTTCTCCCACCTGCGCCGCGCCACGCAGGAAAACATCGACCTCAACCGCAACTTCGTCGACTTCTCGAAACCGCTGCCGGTCAACGCCGGCTATGCCGAAATCCACGAGCTGCTGCTGCCGCCCGAATGGCCACCGCAGCCGCGCACGGAAGGCCTCCTGGACGCCTATCGCGAGCGCCATGGCGCCCGCGGCCTGCAGCGGGCCACCTCGCTCGGCCAGCACGTGCACGCCGACGGGCTCCACTACGGGGGCACCGAGCCGGCCTGGAGCAACCGGACCTTTCGGGAAATCCTGAAGCGATACGCCCCCAAGGTTCGCGAACTCGCCTCGATCGACATCCACACCGGTCTCGGCCCGTACGGCGTGGGAGAGCGGATCTTCGCCAGCTTCGACGAGGCCGTGCTCGAGCGCGCAACGCGCTGGTGGGGCGAGCTCACCTCCGTGACCACGGGCACCTCCACCAGCATCCCGTTGACCGGTCCGATCCAGACCGCATTGGCCGAGGAATGCCCCCAGGCCCTGCATGTGGGCATCTGCCTGGAGTACGGCACCTGGCCCATGGCGCGGGTCTCCGCGGCCATGCGCGCCGAGCACTGGCTGCATCGCCACGGCTGTGCCGACGCGGCCAAGGCAACCGCGATCCGGCAGGAAATGAAGGACGCCTTCTTCCCCGATGCCGAAGACTGGAAGCTCGCGGCCTGGCAACAGGGCTCGCAAGCCTGCCGGCAAGCCCTGCGCGGACTCGAGGAAGACGCCGCGGCGAAGCTCGCGGCCTGATCCGCGCGCCGCATCGCACCCCACCCCACGCCACACCCCACACAACAACGAGACAAAGAGGCCGCTTCATGAGCACCACCACAGTCGACGCACGCCCGGGCGACGAGACACGCCCGGCCACCACCGCAGCTGGCGCGCACGCGGCCGGCACCGCGATCAGCCGCAAGGCGGTCGCAGCCGCCGTGGCCGGCAACGCCCTCGAGTTCTATGACTTCGTCATCTACGCCTACTTCGCGGTCTACATCGGCCGCACCTTCTTCCCGGTCGGCGGAGAGTTCGGCAGCCTCATGCTCTCCCTCGCGACCTTCGGTGTCGGCTTCTTCACGCGCCCGCTGGGCGGCGTGCTGATCGGCGCCTTCGCCGACAAGGCGGGGCGCAAGCCCGCCATGCTGCTCACGGTGGCGCTCATCACCTTCGGCACGCTGGGCATGGCGGCCACGCCGAGCTACGCGAGCATCGGCATCGCGGCGCCGGTCATCGTCGTGTTCTGTCGCCTGCTGCAGGGCCTGGCGCTCGGCGGCGAGGTCGGCCCCGCCACCGCGCTGCTCATCGAAGCGGCGCCGCCCGGACGGCGCGGCCTGTACGCCAGCTGGCAGATCGCGAGCCAAGGCATCGCGGTTGCGGTGGGCGGTGTTTTCGGCGTGACCCTTTCACTGATGCTGCCGCCGGACCAGCTCGCCTCCTGGGGCTGGCGCGTGCCCTTCCTGTTCAGCCTGGTCCTGATTCCGATCGCCTTCTACATCCGCCGCAGCCTGCCGGAGACGCACGAAGGTTCGCGCGACCGGACCGGCGCACAGATCGTCGGCTCGGTCTTCGGCAAGCACCGCCGCATCCTCGTGCTGGGCATTCTGATCTCGGCTTCCACGGCGGTTGCATCGCAGGTGGGCAACTACATGGTCACCTATGCGGTCCAGGTGCTCAAGCTGCCACCGGCGCTGGCGCAGGGCTCGGTCCTGACGGGGGGCGTCATGACCTTCCTGTTCGCCCTGCTCGGCGGCTGGCTGTGCGACCGCCACGGCCGCAAGGTCATCAACACGCTGCCGCGCATCGCGCTCGTGGTGCTGATCGTGCCGATGTTCCTGTGGCTGTCCGGTGCGCCGAGCGCCGTCACCTTGCTGGGCGTCTCCGCTGTGCTGGCCGCGCTGACCGCCGTCTTCGGTGCCGCCGGCCTCGTGACCATCCCGGAGCTGATGCCGATCGCCATCCGAAGCACGGGCCTGTCTTTGGTCTATGCGATCAGCACCTCGCTGTTCGGCGGCACCACGCAGTTCGTCGTCACCTGGCTGCTGGCCGTGACCCACAATCCGCTCGCGCCGGCCTACTACGTCATGGTGATGAGCGCGCTCAGCGTCTGGGCGATGTGGATGCTGCCCGAATCGAGAGACGTCGATGTGACCCGCTGATGTTCCGGCCGTGCCGGCTGGCTCAGGAAACCACCTGGTAATACAGGTTCTGCGGATGCTTGGCCTGCGCGAAGAAGAACCAGCGCTCGGCCAGCAGCCCCGGCGCCTGCACCAGCACCGCGAGCAGCCAGGGCCACGCCGCCGCGCCGACCACGCCCCACAGCGCCAGCGCCGCGGGCAACGCAAAGGCGAACACCAGGAAGCCGAGCTTCATGTTCCTGAGCGCCGCCAGCGACGCTCCATGAAAGAACTCGCGCGTGTTGAACGACCCGCCCGACATGCCCATCGACTTCTGCACCAGCTTCTGGGTGCGGATGCCGGTGGCCGATTGCAGCGTGGACTTGTGGCGCAGCCGCGCGTTGCGCCTGAGCGCAGTGCCGCGCGCAATCCACGCGGCCAGCGTGGCAGCCAGCGCCCACGGCCCGAACAGCTGCACGAAGCGGCTCTCGCCCCACAGCGCCGCCAACGCACACGCCAGCACCAGCCCCGACGACAGCCCGATCAGCGTGAAGTTGACCACTGTCAGCGGATGCGCCCATTCCTCGATGAAGCGCAGGCAGGCGTAGATCATCGCGGTGCAGTACCAGAGCAGCACCGCGCCATACAGCACCAGCAGCGGCAGCAGCCACGACCATGGCGCGCCGATGCCCATCTGCAACGACACCGCCCACAGCGCCACCAGCGCGATGAACGCGGGCAGCACGATGACCTCGCGCGACATCCACGAGGTGCGCCACATCAGCACCGCGCGCCATGCGCGCATCTTGCGGCCCAGGTGCAGGAACGACGCGGCCAGGCCGGCCACGAGCATCACCTCGGCCAGGCCCAGCGCGACGGCCATGAACCCGGGCGCCAGCTCCAGGCCGAAGAGCGCGGCCAGCGCCAGCGTGAACACCAGCCCCTGCGCGGCGCCTGCGAGCGTGGTGAAGAAAAGGATCGAGAAAGCAGGATGCATGCGGCTACTCCCGTGCGTCCGCCGGCTGCGTGATGTGCCGCGGCAGGTACTGGTTGGCCGGCTGCGTCTCCCATTCGGGCATCAGTTGGTAGCCGCCGCGTTCGCGGATCGCCCTCGACACCTCGGAGTCCGGGTCCTTCACGTCGCCGAAGATGCGCGCGCCGGTCGGGCAGGCCTTCACGCAGGCGGGCTTGCGGTCTTCCTTCGGCAGCTGTTCGTCGTAGATGCGGTCCACGCACAGGGTGCACTTGGTCATGACCTGGCGCTCCTCGTCGAGCTCGCGCGCACCGTAGGGGCAGGCCCACGCGCAGTACTGGCAGCCGATGCACTTGTCGTAGTCGACCAGCACGATGCCGTCTTCCTTGCGCTTGTAGCTTGCGCCCGTGGGGCACACGGGCACGCAGGGCGGGTCTTCGCAGTGCAGGCAGCTCTTGGGGAAGTGGATGGTCTCGGTGACCGGAAAGGCGCCGGCCTCGTAGGTCTGCACCCGGTTGAAGAAGGTGCCGGTGGGGCTGGCCGCGTAGGGCCGCTCGTCGGCGAGCGGGCCGGCGCTGCCCGAGGTGTTCCATTGCTTGCAGGAGGTCACGCAGGCATGGCAGCCGACGCAGACGTTCAGGTCGATGACGAGGGCGAGTTGCTTGGCCAGCGTTTCGCCGGGCTCGGCGCGCTTCGTCGCGGGGCTCCCTCCCCTCCCGGGGGAGGGTTGGGGTGGGGGCACGGCGGCCTTCATTGAAGCAAGGCTTGCAGTTCCAGCGCCGCCGCCCCAACCCTCCCCCGGAAGGGGAGGGAGCGAAGCCGGGGACGGGGCCGCCATCGCCATCAGGTCTTTCAGCCACTGCATCATTTCTTGCCCCTCCCCGCAAAGTACGTCAACACGCTCGCCGCCTTCCCCAGCACGCCCGGCACCACCGGCATGCTCGCCATCTGCGGAAAACTCTCCTCGGGTTCGCCGGGCTCGGCCGGCCGTATCCGCACGCGCACGTCGTACCAGCCGGCCTGTCCGGTGATCGGGTCCGAGTTGCTGATGGTTCCGCTCGCGGTGCCGGCAAACGGCAGCTCCTCGCTGATCAGGTGGTTCAGCAGGAAGCCCTTGCGCGCCTCGTCCGCACCGGGCGCGAGCTGCCACGCGCCGTCGGCCTTGCCGATGGCGTTCCAGGTCCACACCGTGCCCGGCTCCACCGCCTCGCTGTAGCGCAGCATGCAGCGCACCTGGCCCCAGCGGCTCTCGACCCAGCACCAGCCGCCGTCCGCGATGCCAGCGGCCTGCGCCGTCAACGGGTTCACGTGCAGGTAGTTGTGGCTGTGGATCTGCCGCAGCCACGCGTTCTGCGAGTCCCACGAGTGGTACATGGCCATCGGCCGCTGCGTGAGCGCGTTGAGCGGATAGGCCTCCAGGTCGGTCGCGGCCTCTTCCAGCGGCGCATACCAGAACGGCAGCGGATCGAAGTACGTGTCGATGCGCTCGCGCAGCGCGTCGGGCGGCTGCCGCCCCGGGCTCTTGCCCTGCGCGGCGAGCCTGAAACTCTGCAGCGTGTCGGAGTACAGCGCCAGCTGCACCGGGTCGTTGCGCTGGCGCCAGCCCTTGTCTTTCGCGAAGTCCAGGTACTCCCGGTTCCAGTTGCGCATGTAGTGCATGGTCTCGGGCATGTGGTACTGGAACACGCAGTTGTTCTGCGCGTAGGCCTCCCACTGCTTCGGGTTCGGCGCGCCGCGCAGGTGCTCGGTGCCGTCCTTGCCGCGCCAGCCCATGAGAAAACCGATGCCCGGCTGCGGCTCGAAGTTGACGACGAAGTCCGGGTACCCGCTGTACTTGCGAGCGCCCTCCGGCGTGGTGAAGGCCGGAAACTTCAGCCGCGAGGCCAGCTCGATCAGCACCTCCTGGAAAGGCCGGCACTCGCCGGTGGGCGGCACCACGGGCACGCGCACCGAATCCACCGGCCCGTCGAACTCCGAGATCGGCCGGTCGAGCATGCCCATCACGTCGTGGCGCTCCAGGTACGTGGTGTCGGGCAGCACCAGGTCGGCAAAGGCCACGGTCTCGCTCTGGAACGCGTCGCACACCACCAGGAAGGGGATCATGTGCTCGCCCTTCTCGTCCTTGCGGTTGAGCATCTCGCGCACCGCCATCGTGTTCATGCTCGAGTTCCACGCCATGTTGGCCATGAAGATCAGCAGCGTGTCGATGCGGTACGGGTCGCCCTTCACCGCGTTGGTGATCACGTTGTGCATGAGCCCGTGCGCCGACAGCGGGTGCTCCCACGAGAACGCATGGTCGATGCGGATCGGCGAGCCGTCGGGGTTGATCGCCAGCTCGTCGGGGCTGGCCGGAAAACCCAGCGGCGCCGCATTGAGCGGCGTGTTCGGCTGGATCATGCCGGGGTCGTTGAAGGCGCGGTAGTTCGGCACGATGTGGCGCGGGTACGGCGCCTTGTGCCTGAAGCCCCCCGGCGCGTCGATGGTGCCCAGCACGCTCATGAGAATGGCCAGCGCACGCACCGTCTGGAAGCCGTTGGAGTGCGCCGCCAGCCCGCGCATCGCATGGAAAGCCACCGGCCGCGCCTGCGTGGCCGGGTGCTTCTTGCCCCATGCGTCGGTCCACGGGATGGGCAGCTCGAAGGCCTGCTTCAGCGCCGTCTCGCCCATCTCGCGCGCGAGCTTGCGGATGCGCTGCGCGTCGATGCCGGTGATGGCCTGCGCCCACTCGGGCGTGCAGCTCGCCACGCGTTCGCGCAGCAGCTGGAACGACGGCGCCACGCGCGTGCCGTCGGCCAGCGTGTAGTGGCCTTCGAGCGCCGGGTCGCAGCCGTCGGCAATGCCTTCGGGGTAGGCGTTCTTCACGCTGCCGTCGCTCAAGTCCCACACCAGCTTGTTGTGCGGGTTGCGGCCGTCGCCGGGCGGGCCGCGCTCGGGGTCCGGGTCGAAGGCGAACAGGCCCTGCCGCTCGCAGTCGTCGAGCACCACGAGCTGCGGCGCGTTGGTGAAGCGCTTCAGGAACGCATGGTCGACCAAGTCGCTCGCAATGAGTTCGTGCAGCAGCGCCATGAACAGCGCGCCGTCGGTGCCGGGCTTGATCGGGATCCACTCGTCCGCAATGGCCGAGTAGCCCGTGCGCACCGGGTTGATCGAGATGAAGCGCCCGCCATCGCGCTTGAACTTGCTGATGGCGATCTTCATCGGGTTGCTGTGGTGGTCCTCGGCGGTGCCGATCATCACGAACAGCTTGGCGCGCTCCAGGTCGGGTCCGCCGAACTCCCAGAAGCTGCCGCCGATGGTGTAGATCATTCCCGCGGCCATGTTCACCGAACAGAAGCCGCCGTGCGCCGCGTAGTTGGGCGTGCCGAACTGCCTCGCGAACAGGCCGGTGAGCGCCTGCATCTGGTCGCGCCCGGTGAACAGCGCGAACTTCTTCGGGTCGGTCGCGCGGATCTTGCCGAGCCGCTCGGTCAGCATGTCGTAGGCGCGCTCCCAGCTGATGGGCTCGAACTCGCCGGCGCCGCGCTCGCTGCCGGCCTTGCGCAGCAGCGGCTGCGTGATGCGCGCGGGCGACACCTGCTTCATGATCCCCGACGAACCCTTGGCGCAGATCACGCCCTTGTTCAGCGGATGGTCGGGGTTGCCGTCGATGTAGCGCACCTCGGGGCGGGCGTCCTTGCCCTCGCCCTCGCGCAAATGCACGCGAATGCCGCAGCGGCAGGCGCACATGTAGCAGGTGGTGGTCTTGACCGTGGTATCGACCGTGGGGGTGGGCGCGCGGAGGGGGTCGTGCACCGGCTCGCGGGACAGGAAACTGAACACTGGCGGTCCTTTGTTTTCATGCGTGGCAGCGTCGATGGTAGGGAGCCGGGATCAATCGGAAAAGCGGAGAATATCGCTCACCATGACCGGAAAAACAGATCAACTCTCCAGCCAGCGCCTGCGCCTGAACCTGCGCCAGCTCGAGGTGTTCGTGGCCACCGCGCGCGGCGGCAGCACCCG
Source organism: Variovorax sp. OK605 (assembly GCF_900115445.1). Taxonomy (NCBI): domain Bacteria; kingdom Pseudomonadati; phylum Pseudomonadota; class Betaproteobacteria; order Burkholderiales; family Comamonadaceae; genus Variovorax; species Variovorax sp. OK605. Next base: position 39,109 of record NZ_FOWL01000026.1, on the reverse strand, counting down.
CGCGGCGGCCGACCGCATCGCGCGCTCGCAGTCGGCCGCCAGCAGCGCGCTGGCCGACCTCGAGGAGTCGGTCGGCGTGCTGCTGTTCGACCGCATCGGCCGCCGGCTGGTGCTCAACGAGAACGGCCGCGCCCTGTTGCCCAAGGCACAGGCGCTGCTCGACCAGGCCAGCGAGGTGCAGACGCTCTTCAGCGGCGAGCATGCGGCGCCGCTGCGCGTGGCGGCGAGCTTCACCATCGGCGAGTACCTGCTGCCCGAGCGCGTGTCGCAATGGACCGCGCTGCATCCGCAGAGCCAGGTGCACCTGCACATTGCCAACACGCACGACGTGATCCAGGCGGTGGCGGGCTTCGACGTCGACGTGGGCTTCATCGAAGGGCCGCAGACGCACCCCGACCTGGTGGTGCGCGCCTGGCGCAGCGACGAGCTGGTGATCGTGGCCGCGCCCGGCCATGCGCTGGCGGGCCGCGTGGCCACGCACAGGCAGCTGTCGCAAGCCACCTGGGTGCTGCGCGAGCACGGCTCGGGCACGCGCCAGGTCACCGATGCCTGGCTGATCCAGAACCTGGAGCAGGTGAAGGTGGGCTTCGAGCTGGGCAGCACCGAGGCCATCAAGCGCGTGGTGGCCGCGGGCACCGGGCTGGCCTGCCTGTCGCGCTACACGGTGGCGCAGGCGCTGGAAGACGGCCACCTGGTCGAGCTGCGCACGCGGCTGCCCGCGGGCGTGCGCAAGCTCGCCACCGTGATGCACCGCGACAAGCTGCTGGGCGGCGCCACGGCGGACTTCCTGCGCCATTGCGGCGTGAGCGTGCCGCGCGGGGCTATGCCCCGTTAGCCCCACGCTCGCACCGCAACGGCCTGCTGCTAAGCCGGCCGCGACAGCTGGTGCACGTACTCGTAGTGCGCCGTGTGAATGGTCGACACGCGGTACTCCACCGGCTTGTCGCCGAAGGTCAGCGCGGTGCGCCGCACCTCCATCACCGGCGAGCCCGCGGCCACGCCCAGGATGCGCACCACGCTGCGGTCGGCCGTCATCGCGCGGGCGCGTTCGCGCGCCAGCGTCACGGTGATGCCGAACTCGGTCTGGTAGAGGTGGTAGATGGTGCTCGGCCGTTCGCGAAAGCGCTTCTCGGTCAGGCCCTTGAAGAGCATCGCCGGCAGTGTCAGCCGGTCGTGGATCACCGCGCGGCCCTGCAGCAGCAGGCGGTTGTCGATCTGGATCGCGGGCTCGCCGGTCTTCAGGCCCAGCGCCTGCGCGGGCTCCTCGTCCATGCGCACGCGCTCGAAGGCCACCAGCTCCACCTGCGGCGCCTGGCGCAAGCCGTCGCTGCGCTCCACATGGAAGAACTGGAACATGAAGCGATCGGCGTTGTGCACTGCAACGAAGGTGCCGCGCCCCTGCCGCCGCACGAGGATGTGCTCGGCCACCAGGTCGTCGGTGGCGTGGCGCAGCGTGCCGATCGACACGCCCAGCGCACCCGCCAGCGCGCGCTCGCTGGGCAGCGCGCTGCCCGCCGCGCAACGCCCCGACTCGATGGCGCGCAACAGCGAGCGACGCACCAGCCGGTAGAGCGGCGCACCGGCCGCGTCGGCCGGAATCGGCTCGAAGGCTGACAGCGAAGACAGGGTGTTCGATCGGCGCATGCCGCGATGTTGAGCCCGCCTCGCGATTCATACAAGTCATTCATATGACCTGTTTGACACCCGGAGACACGCGCTCGGACACTGCCCTCGCTGCAAATTTTCAGCGAGTCCGAACAGGAGACAACGATGATTCATTTCGTTCTGCACGACGCGAAGGACACGGTCGCGGTGGTGGTGGTGGAAGGCGTGAAAGCCGGCATGTCGCTCAGCGGCTGGATCATGGACGAGGACCGGATGACCAGCGTCGACGCGCGCCAGGACATCCCGATCGGCCACAAGGTCGCGCTGCGCGACATGGCGCCCGGCGACACGGTGTGGAAGTACGGCATCGACATGGGCAAGGTGGTCGCGCCGATCAAGGCGGGCGAGCACGCGCACGTGCAGAACATCAAGACCAAGCGCTGGTAGGCGCCCCCGCTGCGCACCACCAGGTCCATTCCCCACGAACCCGAAAGCACCGCATGTCCATCATTTCCAAAGACACCACCTTCCTCGGCTACCGCCGCGAAAACGGCCGCGTCGGCATCCGCAACCACGTCGTCATCCTGCCGCTGGACGACCTTTCCAACGCCGCCGCCGAAGCGGTCGCGCACAACATCAAGGGCGCGCTCGCCATTCCCCACCCCTACGGCCGCCTGCAGTTCGGCGCCGACCTCGACCTGCACTTCCGCACGCTCATCGGCGCCGGCTGCAACCCCAACGTGGCGGCCGTCGTGGTCATCGGCATCGAGGACAGCTGGACGCAGAAGGTGGTCGAGGGCATCGCCACCACGGGCAAGCCGGTGGTGGGCTTCGGCATCGAGGGCCACGGCGACCACGACACCATCCTGCGTGCCAGCAAGGTGGCGCGCGCGTTCGTGCAGGCCGCCAGCGAGAAGCAGCGCGAGCCCTGCGCCATCCACGAGCTGTGGGTGTCCACCAAGTGCGGCGAGAGCGACACCACCTCGGGCTGCGGCTCCAACCCCACCGTGGGCAACGCCTTCGACAAGCTCTACGAGACCGGCAACACGCTGGTGTTCGGCGAGACCTCCGAGATCACCGGCGGCGAGCGCATCGTGGCCGAGCGCTGCCGCACGCCGGAGGTGAAGGAGCGCTTCATGTTCATGTTCGACCGCTACCAGGCCATGATCAACCGCCACAAGACCAGCGACCTGTCGGACTCGCAGCCCACCAAGGGCAACATCGCGGGCGGCCTCACGACCATCGAGGAAAAGGCGCTGGGCAACATCCAGAAGATCGGCAAGAAGTGCCTGGTCGACGGCGTGCTCGACAAGGCCGAGGTGCCGACCGGTGCGGGCCTGTGGTTCATGGACTCCTCGAGCGCGGCGGCCGAGATGGTCACGCTGTGCGCGGCCTCGGGCTATGCGGTGCACTTCTTTCCCACGGGCCAGGGCAACGTCATCGGCAACCCGATTCTTCCGGTCATCAAGATCTGCGCCAACCCGCGCACCGTGCGGCTCATGAGCGAGCACGTCGACGTCGACACCTCGGGCCTGCTGCAGCGCGAGATGACGCTCGACCAGGCCGGCGACCAGTTGCTCGACTGCATGCTGCGCACGGCCAACGGCCGGCTCACCGCGGCCGAGGCGCTGGGCCATCGCGAGTTCGTGATGACCCGGCTCTACGAATCGGCCTGAACACGGCCGAGCGCCCCACGGGCCGCCGGCACCGTGCCGCGGCCCGCCCCGCGCGCAGCACCTTCGGCGTGCTGCGCGCCCGCACACACCCAGGCCATCGAGGATTGCATGAAGAGAAGAATCGTCATTGCGGAATTCATGGACGAGGCTGCGGTTGCGCAGCTTCGCGCACAACACGACGTCCTGTACGACCCCCACCTGGTGGACGACGGCGCCCGCCTGCACCGCGAGGCGCCCGGGGCCGACGCGCTCATCGTGCGCAACCGCACGCAGGTGCGCGGCGAACTGCTGGACGCGCTCGCGCGCTGCCGGGCGGTGGGCCGCCTGGGCGTGGGGCTGGACAACATCGACGTGGCCGGCTGCGAGGCGCGCGGCATGCGCGTGATTCCGGCCACGGGCGCCAATGCGCTGAGCGTGGCCGAATACGTGATCGCCAGCGCGATGCTGCTGCTGCGCGGCGCCTGTGCGTGCACGCCCGCCGTGGCGTCGGGCCGCTGGCCGCGCGCGGCGCTGTCGAACGGGCGCGAGCTGTCGGGCAAGACGCTGGGGCTGGTGGGCTTCGGCGCCATCGGCCAGCTGACCGCGCGGCTGGCCGGCGCGCTGGGCATGCCGGCCATCGCCTTCGACGCGGTCATGGACGCCAGCCATCCCGCGTTCGCGCAAGGCGGCGTGCGCTGCTGCGCCACGCTCGACGAACTGCTCGCGCAGGCCGACGTGGTGAGCCTGCACCTGCCGTTGGTCGATTCCACGCGCGGGCTCTTCGGTGCGGCGCGCATCGCCGCCATGAAGCCGGCCGCCGTGCTCGTCAACAGCGCGCGCGGCGGCATCGTCGACGAGGTGGCGCTGGCGCAGGCGCTGCGCGAAGGCCGGCTTGGCGGTGCGGCGCTCGACGTGTTCGACACCGAGCCGCTCGCGGCATCGCCGCATTTCGAGGACTGCCCCAACCTGCTGCTGACGCCGCACATCGCGGGCGTGACCATCGAGTCGAACGAGCGCGTGAGCCAGCTCATCGCGCAGAAGGTGCTGGAGGCCTTGCACTGATGGCCACGCTCAACCTGCAACAGGCGCGCGACGCGGTCGCACAGGCGCTGCGCGCCGCGGGCGCGAACGACACCATGGCCGGCGCCACGGCGCGCGCGCTGGTGCTGGCCGAGGCGCAAGGCATAGGCTCGCACGGCCTGGGCCGCGTCGCGCAATACACCACCCATCTGCGCAACGGCCGCGTGAACGGCAACGCGGTGCCCACGCTGCGCCACGCCAAGGGCGGCGCGGCGCTGATCGACGCGCACGAGGGCCTGGCCTTCGCGGCCTGCGAGATGGCGGTGGCCGAGGCCATTGCGCGGGCGCGCGAGTTCGGCATCAGCATCGCGGGCGTCGCCAACAGCCACCACTGCGGCGTGGTCGTCGACCACCTGCGCGCGGCGGCCGCGGCGGGCATGGTCGGGCTGGGCTTCGCCAACTCGCCGGCCGCGATGCCGGCGGCGGGCGGCAGGCACCCGATCTTCGGCACCAACCCGGTGGCGGCCGTGTTCCCTCGGCGCGATGCCGCGCCGCTGATGATCGACCTGAGCCTCTCCGAAGCGGCACGCGGCAAGGTCATGGTCGCGGCGAAACAGGGCAAGCCCATTCCCGTGGGCTGGGCGCTCGACAAAGAGGGCCTCCCCACCACCGACGCGCAGGCCGCGCTCGAAGGCTCGATGTTGCCGGTCGGTGCCGCCAGCAGCCCCAAGGGCGCGATGCTCGCGCTGGTGGTCGAGCTGCTGGTGACCGCGCTCATCGGCGCGCAGTTCGGCTTCGAGGCCTCGAGCTTCTTCGAGGACGCGGGCAACCGCCCGCGCATCGGCCAGGCCTTCATCGTCATCGACCCCGGCGCGCTGGCCGGGTCGGCGGGCTATCTCGACCGCATCGAGGTGCTGGTGAGCGAAATGCTTCGCGACGAAGGCGTGCGGCTGCCCGGCGCGCGGCGCGAACACCTGCGGCTGGAGGCCGAACAGAAAGGAATCGCCGTACCCGACGCGCTGCTGGGCTGAGCTGGCCCGCGCGGCGCCGTGAGTTCCCACAACAAAAGGAGACAAGACGATGAAAAGCATGCAACGACGCGAGGTGCTGCGGCACGCCGCGGCAGTGACCGCCATGGGCGCGCTGGCCCCCGCGATGGGTTGGGCGCAGGGCACCGACTACCCCCGCTCCGACGCGACCATCCGCTACGTGGTGCCCTTCCTGGCCGGCGGGCTCACCGACGTCATGGCGCGCCAGGTCGGCCAGCAGCTCGGCGAGCACTGGAAGGTCAGCGTGGTGGTGGACAACAAGCCCGGCGGCAACGGCCAGATCGGCGCCGACGTGGTGGCCAAGGCCGCGCCCGACGGCAACACGCTGCTGGCGATCACGCTGACGCACGCCGCCAACGTGACGCTGTTTCCCAAGTCGCCCTTCAACTTCCAGAAAGACCTGCGCCCCGTGGCGCTGATGGCGGGCAGCCCGATGCTGATCGTGGTGCCGGCGTCCAGCCCCATCCACGACCTGAAGGACCTGATGGCGCAGTCGAAGACGCGCAAGCTCAACGCCGGCTCCAGCGGCAGCGGCACGCCGCCGCACCTGACGCTCGCGCTCTTCAACGACCTGAACAAGTCGGCCATCCAGCACGTGCCCTACAAGGGCGGCTCGGCGTCGATGACCGACCTGATCGGCGGGCAGCTCGACATCGTGTTCTCCAACTACCCCGAGTCGATTCCGCACGTGAAGGGCGGCAAGCTGCGCGCGCTCGCCATTGCCAGCAAGACGCGCTACCCCGCGCTGCCCGATGTGCCGACCACGGCCGAAGCGGGCATGCCCGCGCTGCTGGTGGAAAACTGGACCGGCATGATGGCGCCCGCCGGCATGCCCGATGCGGCCGTGCAGAAGCTGGGCGCGGAGGTAGTGAAGATCATGGGCGCGCCCGACATCGCCGAGCGCATGCGCCAGCAGGGCTTCAGCATCGATGCGCGCGGGCCCGACCGGTTCGCGGCCTTTCTCAACGACGAGATCGCGCGCTGGGCGCAGGTGATCAAGTCGGCGGCGATACAGCCGAGTTGAAACCGACTCGCGGGCGGGTCAGGCGGATCAAGCGGATCAAGCGGCTCAGGCGGCTCAGGCGTGCAGCACGCGCGCCGTGTGCCGCGCGATCACCGCTTCCTCGTCGGTGCGCAGCACCCACGCGCTCACCGGGCTCTCGGCGGTACTGAGCCGGGCGGCGCCGCCGCGGTTGGCGGCCGCGTCGACGTGCACGCCCAGCCATTCGCAGTCTTCGAGGATGCTTTCGCGCAGCGGCGCGGCGTTCTCGCCGATGCCGCCGGTGAACACGATGGCATCCACACCGCGCAGCGCGCCCGCGAGGCTGCCCATGTGCTGGACGACCTGCTCGGCGAAATGCCCGATGGCCTGCGCCGCGGCAGGCTCGCTCGACGCCTCGAGCGCGCGCATGTCGCTCGACACGCCCGACATGCCGAGCAGCCCCGACTCGCGGAACAGCAGCTTCTCGACATCGTCGGGCGACATGCCCCGCGAGCGCAGCAGGTACAGCACCACGGCCGCGTCGATGTGGCCGCAGCGCGTGCCCATCGTCAGCCCGTCGAGCGGAGAAAAAGTCATCGTCGTGGCGACCGAGCGGCCCTGCCGCATGCCGCACATCGACGCGCCGTTGCCCAGGTGCGCGACGATCACGCGCTTTTGCGCCAGCTCGGGCGCGATGGCGCCGAACTGCGCCACGATCGATTCGTAAGACAGGCCGTGAAAGCCGTAGCGCCGCACGCCCGCGTCATGCAGCTCGCGCGGCAGCGCGAAGCGCCGGTTGACCTCGGGCTGCACCGCGTGAAAGGCCGTGTCGAAGCACGCCACCTGCGGCACGCCCTCGAACGCCGCCATGGCCGCGCGCACGCCCGCCAGGTTGTGCGGCTGGTGCAGCGGCGCCAAGGGTTCGAGCCTGGCCAGCGCATCGAGCAAGGCCGCATCGACACGCACCGGCGCCACGAAGTCCGTGCCGCCGTGCACGATGCGGTGCCCCACCGCCGCAATGCGGCCGCCCTCGCCCTCTCCCTCTCCCCCGCTCTCCTTCGCATGCCATTCGAGCAAGGCGGCCAGGGCCCCCTGGTGCGAGGCCTGCCCTCCGTCGAGCGCCTCGTCGAGCAGCGTCTGCCCCTGCGCATCGCGCACGCGCAGCCGCGCCTTCAGGCCCGCCCCCAGGCCGTCGGCCTGGCCCGACCAGCGCGCCGACGGCAACGCGTCGCCGCCACCCGGAGCGGCCGCATCGAACAATGCGACCTTGATGGACGAGGAGCCCGCGTTGAGCGTCAGCAGCGAATCGGTCATGGGTTCAGACGTAATCCTTGTACTTGTCCAGGAATCGTACCGGCTTGGCCAGCGCGTCGCGGCGGAACGGGTCGCCCAGTTCGCGCGTGCACATGATCTCGATGACGCAGGTCTTGCCTTCCTTCATCTGCATGTCGATGGCTTTCTTCAGCGCCGGGCCCACGTCCTCGATCCTGTCGACCACGATGCCCTCGGCGCCCATGGCCTTGGCGATGCCCGCGAAGCTCTCGCTCTCGAGCTCGCCGGCCACGAAGCGGCGGTTGTAGAAGTCGACCTGGTTCTTCTTCTCCGCGCCCCACTGGCGGTTGTGGAAGACCACGGCCGTCACCGGAATGTCGTGGCGCACGGCCGTCATGATTTCCACCATGCTCATGCCCCAGGCGCCGTCGCCCGCATAGGCCACGGCCGGGCGGTCGGGCGCCGCGCACTTGGCGCCGATCATGGTGGGCAGCGAGTAGCCGCAGTTGCCGAAGCTCATCGGCGCGAAGAAGCTGCGCGGCTCCTCGAAGCGCAGGTAGCTGTTGGCAATGGCGTTGATGTTGCCGATGTCGGTGGAGACCATCACGCGCGGCGGCATGGCCTTCTCGAGTTCGCGCAGCACCTGGCGCGGGTGCAGGTAGCTGCCGCCGGTGGGCGTCTTCTCGCCCTTGGCTTCCTCGATGGCGTCCAGGCTGAACTGGTCGCGCTCGTGGGTCCACTCGTCGAGCTCTTTCTCCCACGCGGCCTTCTCGGCCTTGATCTTGTCGGCGCGCTCGGCCTTGCTGGCGTCGCAGGCCAGCGTCTTGCCCTGCAGGCGCTTGAGCAGTTCCTTGGCCGTGGCCTTGGCGTCGCCGTGAATGCCCACGGTGATCTTCTTCACCAGCCCGAGGTTGGTGTGGTCGGCCTCGACCTGGATGATCTTCGCGTCCTTCGGCCAGTAGTCCATGCCGTGCTGCGGCAGCGTGCCGAACGGACCCATGCGCGAACCCAGCGCGAGCACCACGTCGGCCTGCGCGATGAGCTTCATCGCGGCCTTGGAGCCCTGGTAGCCCAGCGGGCCGGCCCACAGCGGGTGGCTCGCGGGGAAGGAGTCGTTGCGCAGGTAGCCGTTGGCCACCGGCGCGCCCAGGCGCTCGGCGAGCGCCTTGCACTCTTCCACCGCGTCGCCCATGACCACGCCGCCGCCCGACAGGATCACCGGGAACTTGGCCGAGGCCAGCAGCTCGACGGCCGCGTTCAGGCTGTTCTCGCCGCCCGAGCCGCGCTCCACGCGCATCGGCTTGGGAATCTCGGTGGTGAGCTCGCCGTAGAAGTAGTCGCGCGGAATGTTGAGCTGCGTCGGGCCCATCTCGGAGATGGCGCGGTCGAAGCAGCGCGCCGTGTACTCGGCCATGCGCTTGGGGTTGTTCACATGGCCCTGGTACTTGGTGAACTCCTGGAACATCGGCAGCTGGTTGGCCTCCTGGAAGCCGCCCAGGCCCATGCCCATGGTGCCGGTCTCGGGCGTGATCATCACCACCGGGCTGTGCGCCCAGTAGGCCGCGGCCACGGCCGTCACGCAGTTGCTGATGCCGGGGCCGTTCTGCCCGATCACCACGCCGTGGCGGCCCGACACGCGTGCATAGCCGTCGGCCATGTGGGCACCGCCCTGCTCGTGCACCACCGGCACCAGGCGGATGCCGGCGGGCGCGAAGATGTCCATCGCGTCCATGAAGGCCGAGCCCATGATGCCGAAGATGTCGGTCACGCCGTTGGCGACCATGGTCTCGACGAAGGCCTCGGAGGGGGTCATCTTCTGCACGCCCGTGACGGCTTCACGCGAAGGCTGGGCGGGGGCTGCGGGTTGCTTCTGGCTCATGGAAGGCGTCTCCTGAAGGATGTGGCGATCGGTTGCCGGTGGTCCGGCGCTTTGAAACTTCGGAACTCCTTGTTCCGAAATTCATTCCGGCGGAATATAGGACGGCATCCGGCTGGCGTCAAACAATTTACAAAAAACGGTACGCCATGTCTCTTTTTTTGTAAAACACCTATGATCCGGCCCATGAAGATCGTCAAAGGGCTCCCCATGCAAGCAGCCGAGCCGCCCGCCACGGGGGGCGACACGCCCACCATGCGCCTGTTCGCGCTGCTCGAGGTCATGGCCGCGAAGGACCAGCGCTATTCGTTGCAGGGCCTGGTGGAGGAAACCGGCATGCCCAAGCCCACGCTGCACCGCATGCTGCAGCAGCTCGAAGGCTCGGGGCTGTTGCAACGCGAGGGCGACGGCCGGCACTACGGCATCGGCACGCGGCTGCGGCGGCTGGCCGAGAACCTGCTGCTCAACGACAGCCTGCACGGTGCGCGCCATACGGTGCTGCGTCAACTGGTCGAGGAAATCGGCGAGAGCTGCAACCTCACGGCGCTCTCGGGCAGCGAGGTGGTGTACCTCGACCGCGTGGAGACCGCCGCGCCGCTGCGCTTCTACCTGCACTCGGGCTCGCGCGTGCCGGCGCACTGCTCGGCCAGCGGCAAGATCTTTCTGTCGCAGATGAGCGCCGCGCAGCGCCGCCGCCTGCTGTCGAACGCGCCGCTGGAGGCCTACACCGCGAAGACGCTGACCGACCCCGAGGCGCTCGAGAAAGAAGTGCAGCGCGTGCGCAAGGACGGCTACGCCATCGACCACGAAGAATTCCTGCCCGGCCTGCTGTGCATCGCCACGCTGGTGCCTTCGGGCGACGACGCGCCTTCCAACCTGTGCATTGCCGTGCAGGCGCCGGTGATGCGGCTCGACGCGGCCAGGGCGAAGACGCTGCTGCCCGCATTGCAGCGCGCGGCGCAGGCGCTCAGCCGCATCGACGCCGGCGCGGCCACCGACCGCGCACAGGCCTGACCCTCTTCACAGAACGAAAGCCCTCCCCGTGACCGATACAGCAGAACTCCGCCCGGACAGGTTGCTCAGCGTGCGCGAGGTGTTCGGCATCGACACCGACCTGCAGGTGCCCGCCTTCAGCGAACGCGACGACCACGTGCCCGAGGTCGACGCCGTCTACCGCTTCAACCCCGACGTGACGCTCGCCATCCTCGCGGGCTTCATGCGCGACCGGCGCGTGATGGTGCAGGGCCTGCACGGCACCGGCAAGTCGACCCACATCGAGCAGGTGGCGGCGCGGCTGAACTGGCCCTGCGTGCGCCTGAACCTCGACGGCCACATCAGCCGGCTCGACCTCGTCGGCAAGGATGCCGTGGTGCTGCGCGAAGGCCAGCAGGTCACGGAGTTCCAGGAAGGCATCGTGCCCTGGGCGCTGCAGCGGCCCGTGGCGCTGATCTTCGACGAGTACGACGCGGGCCGGCCCGACGTGATGTTCGTCATCCAGCGCGTCCTGGAGCGCGACGGCAAGTTCACGCTGATGGACCAGAACAAGGTGCTGCGCCCGCACCCGTTCTTTCGGCTGTTCGCCACGGCCAACACGGTGGGCCTGGGCAACCTGAACGGCCTGTACCACGGCGCGCAGCGGCTCAACCACGCGCAGATCGACCGCTGGAACATCGTCGCCTCGCTCAACTACCTGCCGGCCGCGGAAGAAATCGCCATCGTGCAGGCGCGGGTGCCGTCGCTGGCCGATGCGGCGGGCACGAAGCTCGTCGCGTCGATGGTGGCCGTGGCCGACCTCACGCGCAAGGGCTTCGCGGCGGGCGACCTGTCCACCCTGATGTCGCCGCGCACGGTCATCACCTGGGCCGAGAACATCGAGATCTTCAAGGACCCGGCGCTGGCGTTCCGGCTGTCGTTCGTCAACAAGTGCGACGACGCCGAGCGGCCGCTGGTGGCCGAGTACTTCCAGCGCTGCTTCGACCGCGAACTGCAGGAGTCGCACCAGCTCACCTCGCCGGGCCCGCGCGAATGACCGGCACGCCTGCTTCGGCCAGCGCCATGCAGCGCAGGGTGCGGCAGGAGGAGCAGGTGGCCGAACTCTGCGCGGGCGTGGTGCGCGCCTTCAGCGGCGAGCGCGACCTGCACTTTCGCGGCCGGCGGCTGCACCGCGGCCGCGTCGCGCTGCCGTGGTTCGCGCCGCACCTGCACCCTTCGCCGGAGACGGACGACTTCGCTTCGTTTCGCGGCGCGGCCGACGGGCTGGCGCTGCGGCTGTCGGAGTCCGACGCGGCGCTGCACGACAGCCTGCGGCCCGAAGAACCCGTCGAACGCATGCTGTTCGAGATGCTCGAGCAGTTCCGCGCCGAAGCCATGGCGCCGGAGGCCATGGTGGGCATGCGCCGCAACCTGCGCCACCGGCACGAACAATGGTCGCTGGCCTTCCACCACTCGGGCCTGACCGACACCGCGCGCGGCCTGCTGCTGTACGCGGTGGCGCAGATCTGCCGCGCCCGCGTCAGCGGCGAGCAGGTGGTGGAAGAAACCGAAGACATGCTCGAGGCCACGCGCTTTGCGCTCGCGCCGCTCATCGGCCATGCGCTGGCGGGCCTGCGACGCGACCGCACCGACCAGGCCGCCTACGCCGCGCATGCGCTCGCCATCGCGCGCACCGTGGCCGCGATGCTGCGCGAGGCCGGCGAAGAAAGCAGCGCGGCACGCGACCCGCATGTGGACGACAAGCGCAGCGTGTTCAGCCTGGTCGCCGACATGGACCAGGAGATCATCGAGCGCTTCACCACCGCCGAGTCGGGCCGCAGCGCGGTGCTCGACGACGCGGGCGGCGCCTACCGCGTCTTCACCACCGCCTGCGACCGCGAACACGACGCCGCCACGCTCGCACGCAAGGAGGTGCTGGCCGACCACCGCGAGAAGCTCGACCGCCGCATTGCCGCGCAGGGCGTGAACATCGCCCGCCTCGCGCGCGAACTGAGCGCGCTGCTGGCCGAACCCGAGCGCGACGGCTGGGACGGCGGACAGGAAGAAGGCCTCATCGACGGCCGCCGGCTCGCGCAGCTGGTCGCCTCGCCCACCGAGCGCCGCCTGTTCCGCACCGAGCGCATGGCGCCCGTGGCCGATTGCGTCGTCACCTTTCTCATCGATTGCTCGGGCTCGATGAAGGAGCACGCGGAGTCGGTCGCGATGATGGCCGACGTGTTCGCGCGCGCGCTCGAACAGGCCGGCGTGGCCAGCGAGGTGCTGGGCTTCACCACCGGCGCATGGAACGGCGGGCGTGCGCAACGCGAGTGGGTGCGTGCCGGCCGCCCGCCCCACCCCGGCCGGCTGAACGAGCGCTGCCACATCGTCTTCAAGGCCGCGGCCACGCCCTGGCGCCGCGCGCGCCCGGCCATGGCCGCGCTGCTGAAGGCCGACCTGTTCCGCGAAGGCATCGACGGCGAAGCGGTCGACTGGGCCTGCGTGCGGCTTCGCCAGCGCAGCGAGGCGCGCAAGCTGCTGCTGGTGATTTCCGACGGCTCGCCGATGGACAGCGCCACCCACCTGGCCAACGACGCGCACTACCTCGACCACCACCTGCGCGATGTGGTCGCGCGCCAGGAACAGCGCGGCGACATCGCCATTGCCGGCATCGGCGTGGGCCTCGACCTGAGCCCGTACTACAGCCGCAGCCATGTGCTGGACCTGGCAACTTCGAGCGGCAACACCCTCTTCCGCGAGGTGATCGAACTCATGGCGGGGCGGCACCGGCGTTGAGACTTTTGGCTACCCAAGCCCTTAGGCGTTTGGCATTACATCCAAGTCCCTGATTGACAAAGGGGCCCCGGCATTCCTACATTGCGTTTCAAATCCAAGAACGACGTTCCAGCATTTGGAACATCGGAGACGACAACACATGGACTCCACGCTTGCCAAGGGCCTCGCCGCCATCGAATGGATGGCGCGGCAGCAGCGCGACTGCCGCGTCACCGACCTGGCACAGGCCTTCGGCATGGCGCGCAGCAACGCGCACCGCACGCTGCAGACGCTGGTCGAATGCGGCTGGGCCGTGCAGGACGCGGGCACCAGCGCCTACAGGCCCAGCCTGAAGCTCTTCGAGCTCGGCGCGCTGGTGGGCGAAGCGGCCGACGTGGGCGCGCTGCTGCGCCCGCACCTGGCAGCGCTTGCGCAGGCCACGGGCGAGACCATTCACCTGGCCGTGCTCGACGGCGCGGAGATCGTCTACCTCGACAAGTTCGACAGCCCGCTGCCGGTGGCCGCGTACTCGCGCGTCGGCGGCCGCGCGGCGGCCTGCTGCGTGGCCTCGGGCAAGGCGCTGCTTGCCGCGGCGTCGCTCGACACGGCCGCGCTGCGGCAGCGCCTGGGCGCGCTGGTGGCACACACGAAGAACAGCATCACCGACTTCGATGCGCTCTCTCTTGAACTGGCGCGCACGCGGGCACGCGGCTATGCCGAGAACCGCGAGGAATGGCGCCTGGGCGTCTGCGGTCTCGGCGTGCCGGTGTTCAACGCGCGCGGCGACGCGGTAGCGGCGGTGGGCATGAGCGTGCCCTCGATCCGCTTCGCGCGCACGCAGGCACGCGGGCTGGCCGGCCACATCACGGCCTGCGCGCGCGATGCCAGCGCAACGCTCGGCTACCGCGCAAGCGCGGCAACGTCTGCAGGCGCCAGTGCGAACACACCAAAGAGAAGGAGACTCGAATGAAGCTGTTCCCCGTTCCCTGGCTGCGCGCCGGCCTGACGGCCTTCGCAACGCTGTCCGCGCTTGCCGTGCCGCTTGCCATGCCCTTCGCCGCGCATGCCGACAACGGCGGCGACTACCCCAACAAGCCGATCCGCCTGATCGTGCCCTACCCGCCCGGCGGCGGCACCGACGTGATCGCGCGCATCGTGCAGGAGCGCTTCCAGACGCTGCTGGGCCAGCCGGTGCTCATCGACAACCGCGGCGGCGCGGCCGGCTCCATCGGCACCGAGGTGGTGGCCAAGTCGGCGCCCGACGGCTACACGGTGCTGTTCACGCTGTCGTCGCACACCATCAACCCCGCCATCTACAACAAGCTGAGCTTCGACACCGCGAAAGACTTCGCGCCGGTCGGCATGGTCGCCTCGCTGCCGCAGATCCTGGTGGCCAACCCGCAATTTCCGCCGAACACCGTGGCCGAACTGGTTGCGCTGGCCAAGGCCAAGCCCGACAGCATTTCCTTCGCGTCGGTGGGCAACGGCTCGCCCGGGCACCTGGCGGGCGAGCTGCTGAAGCTGCGCACCGGCACGCACATGACGCACATTCCCTACCGCGGCGGCGGCCCGGCCGTCACCGACGTGATGGGCGGACAGGTGCCGCTGCTGTGGGTGTCCATTCCGGCCGCCGCGCAGTTCGTGAAGGCCGGCAAGCTGAAGGCGCTCGCGGTGTCGACCACCAAGCGCAGCGCGGCCTTCCCCGACGTGCCGACGATGCAGGAGGCCGGCATTGCCGACTTCGACGTCGACTCGTGGTACGCCGTGTTCGTGCCCGCCAAGACACCGCAACCCGCCATCGCCAAGCTCAACCGCGTGATCAACACCGTGGTGAAGGAACCGGACATCCGCGACAAGCTGCTGGCGCAAGGCAGCGAAGGCGTGGGCGGCACGCCGGAGCAGCTCGGCAAGGTGGTCAGCACCGAACTCGTGCGCTGGCAGAAGCTGGCCAAAGAGGCCAGCATCAAAGTCGACTGACCGACACAGAGACCCCATGATGGAACATCCAGCCCCCACCTCATCCCCCTCGTCCTCCTCATCCCCCTCATCCCCGATCGCGGAACTCGTCGCCCGTGCGCGCGCCGCGCAGCGCATCTACGAAACCTGGTCGCAGGCCCAGGTCGACACCGCCGTGGTCGCGGCCGGCTGGGCCATCATCGAGCCGGCGCGCAACCGCGAACTGGCCGAGCTGGCCGTGGCCGACACCGGCGTGGGCAACGTCGAGGACAAGGTGCGCAAGAACCACCGCAAGACCTTCGGCCTGCTGCGCGACCTGCACGGCGCGCGCTCGGTCGGCGTGATCGCGGAAGACCCGGCGCGCGGCATCGTCGAGATCGCGCGGCCCGTGGGCGTGGTGTGCGCCGTCACGCCCTCGACCAACCCCGGCGCCACGCCGGCCAACAAGATCATCAATGCGCTGAAGGGCCGCAACGCGGTCATCGTCGCGCCCTCGCCCAAGGGCTGGTCGACGGCGGCGCGGCTCATCGCGTTCATCCACCAGCAGTTCGACCGCATCGGCGCGCCGCGCGACCTGGTGCAGCTGCTGCCCTCGCCCGTCAACAAGCAGTCGACCGCCGAGCTGATGCGCCTGTGCGACCTGGTGGTGGCCACCGGCTCGCAGGCCAACGTGCGCGCGGCCTATGCGAGCGGCACGCCGGCCTTCGGGGTGGGCGCGGGCAACGTGGCGGGCATCGTCGACGAGACGGCCGACGTGCAAGCGGCGGCCGACCGCATCGTGCGCTCGAAGACCTTCGACAACGCCACGAGCTGCTCGTCGGAGAACAGCCTGGTCATCGTCGACGCGGTGCGCGCGCAGATGCTCGCCGCTTTGAAAGACCGCGGCGCCGTGATGCTCGCGGCCGGCCAGAAGGCCACGCTGCAGGCGCTGATGTGGCCCGAAGGCAAGCTCTCGCCCGCCGTCATCGGCCAGTCGGCGCGCACCATTGCCGAACGCGCGGCCGCGCTGGACGGCGCCAACCGCGCCGCTTGGCAAGCCATTGCAGAAGCCGACCCGCGCATCCTCATGGTGGCGGAAGACGGCGTGGGCCACGAGCATCCGTTCTCGGGCGAGAAGCTCAGCCCCGTGCTCGCGGTCTATGCGGCGCGCGACTTCGACGAAGCCGCCGCCACGGTCGAGCGCATCTATGCCTACGAAGGCGCGGGCCACTCGGTGGGCCTGCACAGCACCGTGCCCGAGCGCGCGCTGTCCCTGGGCCTCACGCTGCCGGTGTCTCGCGTCATCGTCGACCAGGCGCACTGCATCGCCACCGGCGGCAGCTTCGACAACGGCCTGCCGTTCTCGCTGTCGATGGGTTGCGGCACCTGGGGCAAGAACAACTTCTCGGACAACATGAACTACCGCCACTACCTGAACATCACGCGTGTGTCGCGGCCGATTCCCGAGGTGGTGCCGACCGAGGAACAGATCTTCGGCGCCTTCTTCGCCACCCACGGCGCGAAGTGAGCACGGCGATGGCGGCAGCTGAAGCCACCACGGTTCACGCGCTGGTCGAGCAACAGGCGCAGCGCCAGCCGCACGCGGTGTACGCGCGCGCCACCGAGTCGCAACAGCACATCGCCTACGGCGAACTCGCGCGCGGATGCCGCCGCGCGGCCTCGGTGCTGCGCGGGCACGGCATGCAGCCGGGCGACACCGTCTCCGTCGTCATGCCCAACGGGCTGCAGACCCTGCGCCTGCTGCTGGGCGCGATGCACGGCGGCTTCGTCGTGAACCCGGTCAACCTGCTGTCGCAGCCCGAGCAGATGCGCTACGTGCTTGCGCACTCCGACTGCCGCGTGGTCTGCGTCGCGCCCGAGTGGGAATCGCGCGTGCGCGAGATGGTCGAAGCCTTCGACAGGCCGGTGAAGCTGGTCGTGGTCGACCCCGAAGCCGACGCGCTGCCGGGCGAAGAGGAGATGGCCGCCGCCGCATCGGCGCCCTCGCCCGACGCCGTTGCGCTGCTCATGTACACCTCGGGCACCACCGGCATGCCCAAGGGCGTGATGCTCACGCAGCGCAACCTCGCGGCCAATGCGCACGCCATCAGCGCCGAGCACCAGCTGCAGCCTTCGGACCGCGTGCTGGCGGTGCTGCCGCTGTACCACATCAACGCCTTCGCCGTGACCATGCTCGCGCCGCTCGCGCACGGCGGCAGCCTTGCGATGCCGCCGAAGTTCTCGGCCGGCCGCTTCTGGGAGCAGGCCACGCAGACGCAGTGCAGCTGGATCAACGTGGTGCCCACCATGATCTCGTACCTGCTCGAGGGCGCGAAGCCGCCGCTGGCGCAGACGCTGGCCATCCGCTTCTGCCGCTCGGCCTCGGCCGCGCTGCCGCCCGAGCACCACCGCGCCTTCGAGCAGATGTTCGGCATCGGCATCGTCGAGACCATGGGCCTCACCGAAACCGCGGCGCCTTCTTTCTCGAACCCCATGGACCCGGCCGCGCGCAAGCTCGGCTCGGTGGGGCGCGCGTCGGGCTGCATGGCCGGCGTGATCGATGCCGGTCTTGCGGCCGTGGCCAACGGCGTGACGGGCGAGCTCGTCATTCGCGGGCCCAACGTGATGCTCGGCTACTACAAGAACGAGGACGCCACGCGCGCCAGCTTCACGCCCGACGGCTGGCTGCGCACCGGCGACCTGGGCCACCGCGACGAGGACGGCTTCTTCTTCGTCACCGGCCGCATCAAGGAGCTGATCATCAAGGGGGGCGAGAACATCGCGCCACGCGAGATCGACGAGGCCCTGCTGCAGCACCCCGCCGTGCTCGAGGCCGCCGCCGTGGGCGTGCCCGACCGCCACTACGGGCAGGACATCGGCGTGTGCATCGTGCTGCGCGAAGGCTGCACCTGCACCGAGGACGAGCTGCGCGAGTTCAGCGCCACCGCGCTCGGCCGCTACAAGGCGCCCGGCCACTACCGCTTCGTGCGCGACCTGCCACGCGGCCCCTCCGGAAAGGTGCAACGCCTGAAGCTGTTGCCGCTCTTCGAGGCATGACGGCGGCGGACCTCCTGGTGCCGCCGCTGGCGCCGGCGACGCTCGCGTACAGCCTGTGCGTGGTGTTCGCGGCCGGCATCGTGCGCGGCTTCGCGGGCTTCGGCTTCTCGGCCATCACCGTGGCGGGCATGTCGCTGGTGGTGTCGCCCGCGCTGGTGGTGCCCGCCATCTTCATGCTGGAGATCCTTGCGAGCCTGAGCCAGTTGCGCGGCATTGCGCGCGACGTCGACATGCCCTGGCTCAGCTGGCTGATGCTGGGCAACCTGATCTGCATTCCCATCGGCGTGGCGCTCCTCGCCTGGCTGCCGGAAACGCCGTTGCGCCTGCTCATCGGTGCGCTGCTGATGGCGGCCGCGCTGCTGCTGCGCGGCGGCGCGCACGTCACGCTGGTGCCCACGCGCAGCGTGCGGCTCGCGGCCGGCCTGGCCTCGGGCTTCATCAACGGCGTGGCGGCCATCGGCGGCATTGCCATCGCGGTGCTGCTGAGCACCACGAAGATGGCCCCGGCCGCGCTGCGCGCCACGCTCATTGCGCTGCTGCTGTTCAGCGACGTGGTCGCGCTGATCTGCGCGGCGCTGATACCGTCATCGGCGCATGCGTCGGGCAACCTGATGGGGGCGGACACGCTCAAGTGGGCGCTATGGCTCGCGCCGGCGATGCTCGCGGGCATCTGGTACGGGCAGCGCTCTTTCAAGGGCGTGTCGCCGGAGCAGTTCAGGAAGCATGTGCTGAACCTGCTGATTGCGTTGGCGGCGGTGAGCGTGGTGCGGGCGGTGGCCAGCCTGGTGGGCTGACCCGGGGCGAGTGCCTCAGGGCACGGAAGCCAGCGCCGGATAGGCCGCGCCCACCAGCGCCGACAGCGCACGCGCCGCCGCGCTCAGGCTGCGGCTGCCGCGATGCACCAGCCCGACCTCGCGATGGAAGGTGTGATGCCCCAGGTCGATCGCGCGCACGGCCGCCGGCCAACGGCGATGCGGCGCGGTCTCGGGCGCCAGTGCCACGCCCAGGCCCCTTGCCACCAGGCCCACGATCGCTTCGAGCTCGTCGACCTCGCACACGTCCTGCACGCCCAGGTGCGACGCGCGCAGGAAGCGTTCGACCTGCCGCCCGCCGAACGACACGCGGTCATAGCGCACGAAGGGGTGGCTCGCGAGGATCTCCGCCCAGTCGTCGCCTTTCAGCTGCCGCGGCACCAGCAGCCTGAACGGCTCGCGCGCGAGCGTGGTCCAGCGCAGGTCGCCGTGCATCGAGAACGGCGGGCGGATGATCAGCGCCATGTCGAGTTCGCCCGCGTCGACCTGGTCGAAGAGCGACATCGACACGCCCGGCACCACGCGTGTGCGGCAGCCCTCGTGCTGCTTGTGGAAGCGGGCCAGCACGTCGGGCAGCACCGAGCGCTGCGCGGACGCGATCGCGCCGATGGCGATGACGCGCGCGGCCGACGCGTCTTCGGCCGTGCCGGCACCGAGATTGCCGTACAGGCGCACCAGCTCCTCGGCCTGCGCCAGCGTCTGGCGGCCCGCGGCGTTCAGCAGCGCGGAGCGGCCGGTGCGGTCGAACAGCGCGAAGCCGAGTTCGGCTTCCAGCCGCTGCATCTGCGCGCTGACGGCCGCCTGCGTCAGCCCGATCTTCTCGCCCGCCGCGGAGAAGGTGCCCTCGCGCGCCACGGCGATCAAGGTCTTGAGCTCCCGAATCATTCATCAATCCTTTCGATGCTCGATACAAATATATATTGATTTTGTTTTTGCATCGGCCAACCTACGATCGCGCCAGTTTCCTTGCTCCTCCAGCGATTCACCAGAAAGCCCACGCACATGAAGGCCCCCACCTCCAACCCCGCCATGCTGTCGCCGTTCCACCTCGCGTTTCCGGTGCACGACCTCGCGCTGGCGCGCAAGTTCTATGGCGAGACGCTCGGCTGCCCTGAAGGCCGCAGCTCGCCCGAATGGATCGACTTCAACTTCTACGGCCACCAGATCGTGGCGCACCTCGCACCCGAGGCCACGGGCGCGAGCCAGCTCAACGCGGTGGATGGGCACGGCGTGCCGGTGCGCCACTTCGGCATCGTGCTGCCGCTGGCCGACTGGGAAGCGGCCGCCGAGCGGCTCAAGGCGCACGGCACCGAATTCGTCATCGCGCCGTACATCCGCTTCAAGGGCGAGCCCGGCGAGCAGGCGACGATGTTCTTTCTCGACCCGTCGGGCAATGCGCTGGAGCTGAAGGCGTTCTCGGATATCTCGCGGCTGTTTGCGAAGTAGCGGGCCGGTTGCCGACCTGTACCGATCAGGCGCCGCGCCGCTCGATCCTCAGCGCCGCACCAGCCTCCCCGATGATTTGCTTGAACACACCCGCGTGGCCGGAACGCCGCGTGGTCCTTGCAAGGAATGCATCGAACTCGGCCTCGTCAGGAATCGAGAACGTGATGCGCGCGGGCTCGTTGTGCCGAAGCACGTCTTCGAATGCAGCCAGGTTGCTGCCCGCGTACCCGCGGTAGCCGAACAGCGCCTCTCCGAGGTGACAGTAGAGGTCGTCCTCGGTTCGCAAGCCGGCCACGTCCAGCACGACAAGCCCGGTCACCAGCGTCTGGCGCCAATTGAAGGGAGAAGCCAGGGACATGCAGGCGCTGATCCACGGGTACCCGTAAACGGGATCGAGGTCGCGCCAGCTGACCGGAACGCCCTCCCTCCACGCATCCAGGATCTGCACCTTCGGCAGGTATGCGCGGCCGACCGACACAACGTAATGCTGGCGCGAGCCCTTGTCCTTCCGGAGCGCCTTGCAATGGATGCAGGCCACCTCCGCCTCGAAGTCACCGATCACCTTGAAGATCGTGTAGACGGTGCCTGCCCTCAGAGCCGGGTAGTTGCCGGGAGCCTGCATGCCGTCCACGACGATGAGCACATCTTCGACAACGTCACTTTCCTCGGTGATGTACACGGAAGGCAGGCCTTCTATCGAGCCGGCGCGCAGTTCGATGTCGTCGCCCTCGGCTTCGCTGCGAATGAGGTAGCGCCTGTCTGCGCAACCCGCGCCGGTGTCTGGAAAGTTCTCAGGCATCGAGTTCATGAAGTAGCTCGATGGCCGCCGCACCGGGAATCTTCCCGTGCGGCCCGTTCAGCTGGAGGCTCATCGGTCGCCCCGCTTCTGCGCGGGCAACGCCATCGCCCCCGCATCGAAAGCCTCGCAGTAGTCCTTCCAGTCCGCCCTCACCTGCGCCGCACAGGCATGTGCCGCCGCCAGCAGGTCGGCGCCCCACGACGTCACCGAGCCCCCGAAATCGACCAGCACGTCCGCGTCGGCCGAGCCCTGCCGGCCCGCGCTGCGCAGTTGCGCCCAGGCGATGAGTTGCCCCATCTCGCCGATGACGCCGCGGATCTGTTCGAGGCTGGTGCCCGCGGCGCCCAGGCTCACGCGGTCTTCGCTGGGCTGCAGGCCGCGCAGCACGTGAGACGGTGAATCCTTCGCGCCCACGATGGGATGCAGGAATGCCATCGACACGGCCTGCATGCGGCGCTGCAAGCCCACCACGCGGTGCGCCTGCGAAGGCCATGCGGGTTGCGCGAGCTTCAGGTGCGGTGCCAGCGACGAGGGCAGTGCCTCCTTCAGGTCGAGCAGGTAGTTGCCGTCGGGCGAGCCCTTGCCTTCGACCAGCACGATGTAGCGCGCCACGCCCAGGCTGCCGGTGCCCGCGACGCGACGCGCCACGTCGAGCACCTTGAAGAAACCGGGCTTGTCCTGCGTGGCGGCGAAGGTGTCGATGAGCTTGGTGACGCGGGCGCGCGCGTCGTCGTCGGCCTTCAGCGCGCGCTTGCCGTCGCAGCGGATGACGCGGCCGCGGCCCTTGCGGTCGGTGCGGTGGTCGAGGAAGGCGGGGCGGCTGCGGGCCTTGAGGGTGTCCAGCAGTTCCTGCACCAGCCCTTCGGCGGTGTCGCGCTCCAGCCAGCGGGCCTTGCCGGGCACCAGCGCCGCGGCGTAGGCGTCGAGGAACACCTGGCACAGCGCGGCCGCTTCGTCGGCGGTGGCGCGCAGGCCGTCGCCCGCCACCAGGATGCTCGAGAGAAAGCGCACCAGCTCCCAGGTGACGGGCGCCAGCGCCGCTTCGTCGAAGTCGTTGAGGTCGAAGTACACGAGCCGGTTGTCGCCCTTGTAGCTGCCGAAGTTCTCCAGGTGCGCGTCGCCGCACAGCCAGCCCGCCGGCGCCTTGGAGAACAGCGCGTCGCCCGGCAAGCGGTCGTAGAACAGGTGGCAGGTGCCGCGCAGGAACACGAAGGGGCTGGTGCGCAGGCTGGCGTACTTCATCGCCAGGCGTTCGGGCTCGCGGCCTGCGTTGAAATTGCGGATGGACTCGGCGACGTTGAGCATGGCGTTCCCCACTTCGGATACCCCGGATTCTCGGCCCGCGAACACCGTCAGGAGAAAGTTTTCAAGGCACGCCCGCTTGTATATTCGCCCAGCCGTCGAGGCACGACGACGCCGCTTTCGCGCGACAGGCGCAGGCATCCGCGGCGTCTCCATCAAAAAAACACTCAGGGGTGAACCACATGCAAAAAAATGCCGGCCGGCTGGCCGCTTTCCTTCCCGCGCTCTCGCTGCTCGCCGCGGCAGCCCTCTGGCACGGCACCGCGCAGGCCGACAACGCCGCGCCCGTGCTCGGCTACAACGACATCGTGGCGGCGTACAAGGCCAACCCGCAACAGGCAACGGCCAGGTACACGCAGAAGCGCCTGGCCTTCAGTGGCCGCGTGATGCGCATGGGCAGCGAAGCGGGCGGCACCTATTTCGGGGCCGTCACCGACGATGGATCGCAGTTCGACACCAGCTTCGAGGTGAGCGACCAGGAAGCCCTGAAGCCGAAGTTCAAGGACCAGAAGATGACGCCTTTCCAGTTCTCGTCGACCCTGGTTTTCGAATGCCTCAACGAAGGCTTTCTGGCCACGGCCTTGGTACCCTCGCCCAAGCTCACGCACTGCCGCCTTGTGAAGTAGCCTCCGGTGCCTCCAGTGCAGCGGATGCCGCCGACCCCGGCGGTGCTGCCGTGAAGCTGCATTCACCGACCGGCCTGCCATCCCTCATGTCTCCCGCACTCTCGCGCATTCCGATCCACGACGTGCGCAAGGTCGCCGTCGCCGCCTTGCCGCGCAGCGCGAGCTCGCCGCTGTTCGAGCGCCTGCGCGGGGCCGTCGGCCAGGTGGCCCTGCGCGCGCCCGATGCCGGCGAAGGCGCGCGCTGGCACACGCACACCCTTGGCGGCACGCCGCGCCGCTTTGCGCAGCCGATCACGTTCACGCCTTATGCCGCGGTGCAGCCGTGTTCGGCGCGCTGCAGCTTCTGCTCGGAAAACCTGCGCAAGGCCGACGGCGCGGTCGCAGCCTCCCGCCTGCGGCCAGGAGCCGGCTACTTCGAGGGCCTGGCGCGCACGCTGCGGGCTTTGCGCGGCGTGCCGCTGTCGTGGTCGCTCTCAGGTCTTGAAACCAGCGACGACGCCGACTGGATGCTGCAGCTGCTCGACGTGCTGGCCGCCGGCGAACGCGACGGCCCGGTGGTCGAGGACCGCGTGCTCTACAGCAACGGCGCCGGCTTTGCCGCCCCTCGCGGCGCGCAACTGCGCGATGCGCTGCAGGCCTTCGGGCTGAGCTGGCTCGAACTGTCCCGCCACCACCATGACGGCGCCGCCAACCAGGCCATCATGCGGTTCAGGCCCGGCGTGGCCATCGGCGAGCAGGCGGTGTTCGAACGCACCGCGCGGCAGCTGGCCGACGCGGTGGCACTGCGGCTGGTGTGCATTCTTCAGCGCGGCGGCGTGGCGCAGCCGGCGGACGTGGCGGCGTACCTGCGCTGGGCGCAACGCTGCGGCGCCGGCACGGTGGTGTTCCGCGAGTTCTCGCGGCTGGACGACAGCTACCGCGACAACGCCACGGCGCGCTTCCTGGGCACGCACCGCGTGTCGATGGACGAGCTGCTCGCCGCCTGCCTCGACGACGCCGATGTCTCGCGCGGCTGGACGCTCGACAGCCTGACCGAGGGCTACTACTTCTGGAACCTGCGCCTGCGCACCGCGAGCGGGCTGCGCGTGGTGTTCGAGAGCGCCGACTACGGCGCCATGCACCAGCGCCATGCCAGCGGCGACGTCTACAAGCTCGTCTACTTTCCCGACGGACAGCTGTGCGCGGGCTGGGAGCCCGGGCGCGACGTGCTGCTCGACACCCGAAGCGACGACAGCCGCAACGACGAGGCACGCAACGACGAGGTGCTCCCCCATGCCTAGCCACAGCTGGCTGATGCTCGAGGCGGAGTCGCCGCGCCACCGGCTGCCCGACGACCTGCGCGCACGCGACCCGCTGGGCGGGCGCGACTGCGGCTGGGTCGAGCAGATGACGCCCTTCGTGCGGCAGTTCTCCCGGCCCGGCGAGACCGTGTTCGACCCGTTCGCGGGCTTCGGCACCACGCTGCTGGCCGCGCGGCTCGAAGACCGGCTGGCCGTCGGCTGCGAGGTCGATGCACAACGCGTCGAGCTCGCGCGCGAGCGGCTGGCGCGGCACGGCCTCGGCCATGGCGTGGCCCTGCTGCACGGGTCGTGCGACGCGTTGCAGGGCGCCGCATTGCCGCCCCTGGACCTGTGCCTGACCAACGTGCCCTACTTCGGCTGCCGATGGCCTGGCGCCGATGCCGCATCGCAGCTCTACGACAGCCGCAGCTACGCGCAGCACCTCGACGGCCTGCGCGACGTTTTCCACAGCGTGCGCGCGGACTTGCGCGAGGGCGGCCATTGCATCGCGATGGTGGAAAACGTTCGCCTCGGCGATCGCGTGCTGCCGCTGGCGTTCGACCTTGCGCGCATCCTCGGCGCGCTGTTCACGATGGTGGAAGAGCGGGTGCTGGTCTACCCGCACGCGGGCGACGACGACACGGCCTCAGCGCGCACCGACCGGCGGCATGAATACGCCTTGGTGTTTCGCAAGCAGCGCGAGCGCATCGACCTGCAGGCCACGTCGGAGCTGCTCGACGCCTTGCGCGCACAGGGCCATGCCTTCACCTTGATCGGCAGCTTCGCACGCTGGCTCGACGACCCGCAAGGCACGCCGCCCGCCGACGCGGACATTCGCGTCGATGCCGACCCGCCGCGGCTCGACGCGCTGCTGCAGTGGCTGCGCGGCCAGGGCTTCGCGATCACGAGCTGGGGCGAACCGGTGGCCGTGCCGCTGCACCTCGACAGCTACCGCGGGCGTCACTACTTTCGCGCGGACCGCATCGACCGCAACGGCGCGCTGGTGCGGCTCGACATCGGCTACGAGGGTTAGCGCCTCGGGCGCATCAGAGCAGCCCGCTCATGCGCTGCGCCGCGGCCTTCAGCGCGTCGATGCGCTCGAGCGCGTCGTCCATCGACATGCGCGCCGTCGGCGCGTGCACCGCCAGCGCGGCGCGCACCCCGCCCGCCGCGTCGCGCACCGGCACGGCCACGGCCACCAGCCCGGCAATGAACTCCTCGCGGTCGCACGAGTAGCCGCCCTTGGCGATCGCCTCGCACTCGGCGCGCAGCGCCTCGGCCGTCACCAGCGTGTTGGCCGTCATGCGCTCCAGCGGCAGGTGGTCGATGCGCGCGTCGCGCTCCTTCTTGGGCATCGACGCCAGGAACAGCTTGCCGCTGGCCGTGCAATGCAGCGGCACGTGCGAGCCCACGTCCAGCGTGAGGCGCAGCGGCCATTGCGCCTCGACGCGGTCGAGGTAGAGCACCTGCGCGCCGTCGAGCGTGGTGAGGTTGCAGGTTTCGCCGACCTGGCGCACCAGCTCCGACAGCACCTCGTGCCGCAGGCCGCGCACCACGCCGTGGTTGAGCGTGTCGAAGGCCAGCTTGCGCAGCGCGGGGCCGACGCTGAACGAGCGCTCGTCCACGTCGCGCGCCAGGAAACCGGTGGCCAGCAACTGGGTGCAGATGCGGTGCGCCGTGCCCTTGGGCAGGCCGAGCTGCGCGGCCAGTTCGGCCAGCGTGAGGGCGCGGCCCGCGTTGGCCAGCAGCGCCAGCAGACGCAGGCTGCGCTCGGCCGAAGAGCCTGAGCCGGCCTCGGGTTCGTCGGCGGGAATCACGGCGGCGGGCACTGCAGCTGGCACGGCAACTGGCACTGCGATGGAGGCGCGCGCGGAACGGGGCATGCGGGTAAACCTTAAAAATGGAACATTGCGTTCCGAAAATCATTGGCCTAGTATGCGGCCGAGCCTCGCGATTGTTCCACTCCAGGACCCCGTTGCATGCCCGAAGAAGAGTTCGACTACATCGTTGTCGGCGCCGGTTCCGCCGGCTGCGTGCTGGCCGCCCGGCTGAGCGAAGACCCGGCCACGCGCGTGCTGCTGCTCGAAGCCGGCCCGCCCGACCGCTCGCTGTGGATCCACCTGCCCATCGGCTACGGCAAGACGATGTGGAGCCCTACCTACAACTGGCGCTTCGAGACCGACCCCGACCCGAACATGAACGGCCGGCGCATCTACTGGCCGCGCGGCAAGACGCTGGGCGGTTCCAGCGCGATCAACGGGCTGATCTACATCCGCGGCCAGCGCGAGGACTACGACCACTGGGCCGCGCTGGGCAACCAGGGCTGGGGCTACGACGACGTGCTGCCCTACTTCATCAAGTCCGAAGGCAACCAGCGCGGCGGCGATGCCTTCCACGGCGGCAACGGGCCGCTGAAGGTGTCGAACATCGCGGCCAGGCACGAGCTGATCGAGGCCTTCATCGGCGGCGCGCAGCAGACCGGCGTGCCGCGCACCGACGACTTCAACGGCGCCGCGCAGGAAGGCGCGGGCTACTACCAGCTGACCACGCACAAGGGCTGGCGCTGCAGCACGGCCAAGGCCTACCTGACACCCGCCGTGAAGCAGCGGCCCAACCTGCGCATCGAGACCGACGCGCTGGCCGGCAAGCTGGTGTTCGACGGGCGGCGCGCCGCCGGCATCGGCTACCGGCAAGGCGGCGTGCTCAAGACCGCGCGCTGCCGCGCCGAGGTGCTGCTGTCGGCCGGCTCGATCCAGTCGCCGCAGTTGCTGCAGCTCTCGGGCATCGGCCCGCGCGCGCTGCTGGAGCGATTCGGCATTGCGGTGGTGCACGAGCTGCCCGGCGTGGGCGAGAACCTGCAGGACCACCTGCAGATTCGCCTGGGCTACGAGTGCACCAAGCCCATCACCACCAACGACCAGCTCAACTCCTGGTTCGGCCAGGTGGGCATGGGCCTCGAATGGCTGCTGCACCGCACCGGGCCGCTGGCCGTGGGCATCAACCAGGGCGGGTGCTTCATGCGCGCGCTGAAAGATGCCAACGGCCAACCCGTGGCGGCCACGCCCGACATCCAGTTCCACGTGGCCACGCTGTCGGCCGACATGGCCGGCGGCAAGGTGCACCCCTACTCGGGCTTCACGATGTCGGTGTGCCAGCTGCGGCCCGAGTCGCGGGGCCACGTGCGCATTCGCTCGCTCGACGTGGCCGAGCCGCCCGAGATGCAGCCCAACTACCTCGCCACCGAGCTCGACCGCGCCACCACCGTGGCCGGCGTGAAGGCGGCGCGCGCCATTGCCGAGGCGCCCGCCATGCGCCCCTACGTGAAGCGCGAGGTCAAGCCCGGCCCGCAGGCCGAAAGCGACGCCGACCTGCTGGAGTTCTGCCGCAACAACGGCGCCACCATCTTCCACCCCACCGGCACCTGCCGCATGGGCAGCGACGCGCTCGCCGTGGTCGACGCGCGGCTGCGCGTGCACGGCGTGGCGGGGCTGCGCGTGATCGACTGCTCGGCCATGCCCACGCTGGTGTCGGGCAACACCAACGCGCCCGCCGTGATGATGGCCGAGAAGGCCGTCGACCTGATCAGAGAGGACGCGAGGGCGGCCGCCGCCACGTTGTAGTTTTTTCCGCACGACCGAAGGCCCGAGGCTCCGGCTCGCAGAGCAAGGAGCGAAGAGGCCGCCACGACAACAACCTCATCGGAGACAAACATGAGTGCAAGCGACGAGAAAGCGATTCGCAGGGTGGTGGTTTCGGCCCTGGTGGGCGCCACCATCGAGTGGTACGACTTCTTCCTGTACGGCGTGGTGGCCGGCATCGTGTTCAACAAGCTCTACTTTCCGGGCAGCGACCCGGTGGTGTCGACCTTGCTGGCCTACACCACCTTCGCGGTGGGCTTCGTCACGCGGCCCCTGGGCGGCGTGATCTTCGGCCACTTCGGCGACAAGATCGGGCGCAAGAGCATGCTCATCATCACGCTGATGATCATGGGCGTGGCCACCTTCCTGATCGGGCTGGTGCCCACCTATGCGCAGATCGGCGTTGCGGCGCCCTTGCTGTTGCTGCTGCTTCGGGTGGCGCAGGGCATCGGGCTGGGCGGCGAGTGGGGCGGCGCGGTGCTGATGGCGTACGAGTACGCGCCGAAGGAAAAGCGCGGCTTCTATGCGTCGCTGCCGCAGATCGGGCTGGCCATCGGCCTGTGCCTGGCCTCGGGCGTGGTGGCGCTGCTGTCGTCGCTGCTCACCGACGAGCAGTTCCTGGCCTGGGGCTGGCGCATTGCCTTCCTCATCTCGGGCGCGATGGTGATGGTGGGCATGTACATCCGACTGCACGTGCAGGAAACGCCGGAGTTCGCGGCCGTGAAGGCGCGCAACGCCGAGCTGCGCATTCCGTTCATGGACATGATCCGGCGCTATCCGGGCAATGTGCTCAAGGGCATGGGCGCGCGCTACATCGACGGGGTGTTCTTCAACATCTTCGGCGTGTTCTCCATCAACTACCTCACGAGCACCATCAAGATCAGCCGCACCGAGGCGCTGCTGGGCGTGATGGCGTCGGCGGTGGTCATGTGCTTTGCCATTCCGTTCTTCGGGCGCCTGTCCGACCGGCTCGGACGGCCCAAGGTCTACATGTGGGGGTCGATCATCACGGCCGTGTCGGCGTTTCCGGGCTTCTGGCTCATGACGCACAGCGGGGGCAACGTGCTGCTGATCTGGCTGTCGATCATCGTGCCCTTCGGCATCCTGTATGCGTCGGTGTACGGGCCGGAGGCGGCGCTGTTCTGCGACCTGTTCGACGCCAAGGTGCGCTACACGGGCATCAGCTTCGTCTACCAGTTCTCGGGCATCTTCGCCTCGGGCATCACGCCGATCATTGCGACCGCGCTGCTCAAGTCGGGCGGCGGGCAGCCGTGGCAGATCTGCATGTACGTGCTGTTCGCGGGGCTGGTGTCCGCGGTGTGCGCGTGGATGATCGGGCGCTCGGCCTCGCCGGCCGACGCGCCGGTGGCCGTGCCGTCACGGTGAGTTCTTGGGCACAGCTGCAGACGCGGCGGCGCCTGCCGCGCGCACTCTCTCGACGACCGACAGCACCGCGTCGACCACCGCACCGGGGTCGTCGAACTGGATGTCGTGGCCCGCGTTCGGCAGCAGCCGGTGCGTGCCGCGCGTGGACCAGTGGGTGATGTCGTCGTGCATCTGCTTCCAGAGCGCCTGCACTTCCTTGCCCTGCCCGGGCGTGATCTTCATGCCGCGCAGCTCGCCGGCCGTGTAGGGCGCCATGGCGGTGAGCACGGCCAGCGGCCGGTCGCCCAGGTCGCGAAAGGCGCCCGCCTCGGCCAGCGTGCGGTCGGTGGCATCGCCTTCGGCGAGCTCGGTGCGAAACGACGTGGGTGCGAAGGCGCGCACCGCCTGCACGTCATGTGCTGTCTGGTTGGGTGCTTGCGGCAAGAGCCTCGGGGCAGCAAGGCGCACCAGGCCCGACCACCCCAGGCCCATGACGACGCGCGACAGCAGCGAGCGCGACTCCGTCATGTAGCCCGCAACCCGCGCCACCTGGTCCGGATGCGAAGGGTCGACCAGCACCAGCCCCGCCACCTCGGCGCCGAAGTAGTGCGTGAAGCTCACGACGTAGGGCCCGCCTATCGACTGCCCCACCATCACGAACGGGCCCCGCTCGCCCGCGCGGGCCAATGCGTCATGAAGGTCTTGCGCCACCTGCCTGGCGCTGGAAGGCGCGCTCGACGGGTCGCTCCACATCAGCCCCGCGCGGCTGTAGGCGCAGGCCCGCGTGTGCGCCGCCACCTTCGGCTGCACGGCCGACCAGCTCAGCGAACCGTCGGGGCCCTGGCCGGACTCGAACACGACGGTGGGCGAACCCGTGCCGCGGCAGTCGAGCTGGATGCGCCGCCCGCCGACGTCGACCATCTGCCCCGGCGGCGGAAAGTCGCGCGCGGCGCGGTAGCGGCCGGCCTGCTCGTACACCACGCCCACGAGCACGGCCAACCCGACAAGGGCGACGGCTCCAAGGGCTGCGCGCATGGCCGGCGCCGCATCAGACCGGCGGGAACTGGAAGATCAGCTCCTGCAGCATCGCGTGCACCACCGGCGGCGACCAGAAGGGGTCGAGCGTCTTGTCGCCCAGCACCGGAATGCCGTTGCGCCAGCAGCGCCAGGTGGCGTGCACCTCGCCGGCCTCGATGTCGCCGGTGAACACCACCTCGTTGAGCCGCCCGCCCTGCGCGCCCCAGCGAAAACCGACGTGCGGCGGGGCGTCGCGGCCCTGGGCCTCCTCGCGGTCGACGTAGCACTCGGCCGCGTCGCCCAGCTTGGCCTCGAAGTACTGGGCGAATTCGCAGAACACCGGGTACGCCAGCTCGTTGAGCCGCTGCGACATCCGCTGCGCCCGGCGCGCCCGGTCGGCCGCGTCCGCATCGTGGCGGGGCTCCAGGAGCCTTGCGTCGAAGTAGCTGTCGAGCAGTTGGAATTTCGAACCGTTCATCGCTTCCCTTTCGGCATTGCAGTTTTGCAAGTCTTTGCCTTGTAGGCCCGGCAGCTGAACGCAGCCTGTCCGGGCGAATCGCCCGGCAGGGCCTTGGGCGCCGGGCCCTGGAACAGCCACGCAAGCAAAAACAATGCAAAGGCCAGCTACTTGAGCCGGTAACTGAGTTTTCGGTTCCCGCTGACCGTGGAATCGAGCCCCAGCCACTCGCCCTGCGCCGAATACCAGACGTCGATGGGCTGCGCGTCGGTCGCAATGCGCCAGCGCGTGGCGGCCACCGGCTGGCCGCGCACCTCCACGGTGCCGCTGCCGGCGCGGCTGACCTGCACCGCCTCGAGCTTGCCGCTCTGCGCGTTCAGCAGCCGGGCCTGTGTGCGGATGGCCGGGTTCCAGTAGGCGAAGCTCATCACGCAGCCTTCGACCGCCTGCGTGCCCTTGGGCGTGGTCACGGCCAGTGCGTTGTCGCCGGCGGCTTCGGCGCTCACCTTTTCGGGCGTGCCGTCGTCGTCGGTCTTCGAGCTGAGCCGGCGCAGGCAGTCGCCGCGCCACATTTCGGTGGCGCTGTGCTGGTAGCGGTAGACCGTCACGCCCAGCAGCTTCACCGCGAAGCTGGCCTCGCTGACCAGCTTGCGCTCGTCGCCGGCGGTGGCCAGCGCGAAGCGGTGCTCGCCGATGGGGGCGTCGTCGAGCAGCACGCGAAAGTCCCATTCGCCGCGCGCCGGTCCGGCGGCCGAGGCGGCGGCGCCGTTGGAGAGCGCGGCCAGCGTGGCCAGGGCGGCCGCCATGAGGAGGCGGTGCAGGCTGTGTTTGCAGCGGCGGTTGTGGATGTGGTTGTTGCTTCTCATGGCGCCTTGGAGTTGCCGCGCACCGGCCCCGGAAGGAAGGCGTTGGTGCGCGCGATGTAGTCGCGGTATGCCGGCCGGCGCTCGCCGATGTCGCCTTCGAGCATGCGAACGCCCGAGACCTTCAGCAGCAGCCAGGTCATGAGCAGCGGCGACACCACGCTCCACGCGCCGCCCCACCCTGCCCCGCCCATGGCCATGAGCCACAGGCCCCACCAGACGCAGGTTTCGCCGAAGTAGTTGGGGTGCCGCGTGTAGCGCCACAGGCCGCGGTCCATCACCTGGCCCTTGCTTGCGGGATCGGCCTTGAAGCGCGCCATCTGCGCGTCGCCGATGGCCTCGAAGAACGTGCCGAACAGCGCCAGCGCCATGCCCAGCAGGTCGAGCGCGCCCAGCGGCCGCGGCGCCGTCATGCCGGGCAGGAACGGCGCGGACACCACCCATGCCAGCACCGCCTGCAGCGCGAACACCAGGTACAGGCTCCTGAAGCCGAAGTTCGGCTGGTTGCGCGCGCGAATCGCCTGGTAGCGCCGGTCTTCGCCGTGGCCCCAGTTGCGCCAGGTGATGTACAGGCACAGCCGCACCGCCCACGCCGCGCCGATGACGGCCATGCAGAGCCCGCGCCGCGTCTGCACCGGCAGCAGCACGAAATAGACGATGCCCGCGCCCACGATGCACACCGGCCACATGCGGTCGATCAGGCTCGCGTCATGGCGAACGAGGCTGGCCACCCACGTCAGGAAGGCCAGCGATGCGGTCAGTGCCAGGCCCGCGAGCGCCACCTGCGTCATGCGGCGCGGCGCTCGAACAGATAGTGGCTCACCCACCATCTTTGCCCATGGTCGAAGCCGAACAGCTCCGCCACCGACATGAAGAACAGCCGCCAGCGCGTCCACCACACGTTGGCATCGGCGCCGTAGGTGGCCTGGAACAGCGGGCGCAGCGCGTCGCGGCGCTCGTCCATGTTGCGCAGCCAGGCCTCGGCCGTGCGCTGGTAGTGGCTGCCTTCCCAGCGCCAGCGGCGCAGCAGGCGCAGGTCGTCCTGGCAGTGCAGCGCCAGGTCGTCGCTGGGCATCATGCCGCCCGAGAAGAAGTACTTGCTCATCCAGTCGCTCGGGTCGCGCACCTCGAACGGGTACGGCGCCTCCTTGTGGGCGAACACGTGCATGAAGAAGCGCCCGCCGGGCCGCAGCCACCGCGCCACGTTGGCAAAGGCCTGCGGCCAGTTGCGCAGGTGCTCGAACATCTCGACCGACACCACCCGGTCGAAGCGCTCGTCGGTGTCGAACTGGTTGATGTCGCGGGTCAGCACCCGCACGTTGCGCAGGCCCCGCCGGGCCGCCTGCGCCTCGATGTATTCGCGCTGCGAATTGGAGTTGGACAGCGCCGTGATCCGGCTGTTCGGGTAGTGCGAGGCCATCCACAGCGTGAGCGAGCCCCAGCCGCAGCCCAGCTCCATCACGTCCTGCCCGTCCAGCAGCCCGGCCCGCTCGCAGGTGGCCGCCAGCGCGGCGGATTCAGCCTGTTCCAGCGTCTGCGTGCCTTCCGGCCAGTAGCAACTGCTGTATTTGCGGTGATTTCCCAGCACTTCGCCGAAGAAGGCGGCGGGAACCTCGTAGTGCTGCTCGTTGGCCTTTTCCGGCAGAGGCGCCAGGTTGGCCTGGCCCATGCGGGCCACGAAGTCTTGCGTCAGGTCGGCCACGGCCAGGGCGTTGCCGGCCTGCAGCTCGTGGAGCCGGTCCTTCAGCAGGCGGCGAATGCCGCGGCGGATCACCGTGTCCGGCACCAGGCCCTTCTCGACCCAGCGAATGGCAAATGAGATGTCTTGCGGCATGTCGGTTTTTCCTCGTTGGGGCACGTCGACGCGCGTGCCACAGGCACTTGTACGCAGCAGCTCGGGTTTTGGATGAGCCCGGGCCATTGTGGGCGCCGGCCCCCCGTTCGGGCGATCCGTGCGTGGCGAAATCCAGGCATTGCACGCCGGCCTTGCACGCCGGCCTTGTGCGCCGGCCTTGCACCCGGGCCTTGCACGCCGGCCTTGCACCCGGGCCTTGCACGCCGGCCTTGCGCGCCGGCGGCGCTCTGCCGCTAAGCTGGCATTCCGTAATTTCACCCGTGCCTGTCGATGCGAAATCTGGTGGTGGTGCTGGGCGACCAGCTGAGCCTGTCAAGCGTGGCGTTCGAAGGTTTCGACGCCGCGCAAGACCGCGTGTGGATGGCCGAGGTGCGCGAAGAGTCCGAGCACGTGCCCAGCGCCAGGATGCGCACCGCCCTCTTTCTGTCCGCGATGCGCCACTTTGCCGAGGCACTCACCGCGCGCGGCCTGCCGCTGGACTACCTGAAGCTGGGCACGCACGGCTTCGGCTCGATCGGCGACGCCTTGACCGGCACGCTGTCGCGCCACCGCCCTCAGGCCGTCGTGATGGCCGAGGCGGGGGAATGGCGGCTCGAGCAGGCGATTGCCGGTGTCTGCCAGGCCGCGGGTGTCCGGCTCGTGGTTCGGGACGACCTGCACTTTCTGGCCTCGCGCGCCGAATTCGCAGACCACGCGCAGGGCAAGAGCCGCCTGGTGATGGAGGCCTTCTACCGGCACATGCGGCTGAAACACCAGGTGCTGCTGGACGACCTTGGCCGGCCCGAAGGCGGCCAGTGGAACTTCGACCACGACAACCGCGGCGCCTTCGGCCGCGAAGGGCCGGGCATGCTGCCACCGCCGCCCTCGTTCGCACCCGATGCCATCACCCGCGAGGTGCTGGCCGACGTTGAAACGCATTTCGGCGACCACTACGGCAGCGCTGCCCGGTTCGACTGGCCGGTGACGCGCGAACAGGCCCTGGTGGCCCTGAAGGACTTCATCGCGTTCCGGCTGCAGGATTTCGGCCGCTTCCAGGACGCCATGTGGACCGATGAGCCCTTTCTGTACCACGGGCTCCTGTCTTCGTCGCTGAACCTGAAACTGCTCGACCCGCGCGAGGTGATCGACGCCGCTGTGGCGCATTGGCGCGCGGGCGCCGTGCCGCTGGAATCGGTGGAGGGGTTCGTGCGGCAAATTCTGGGGTGGCGCGAGTTCATGCGCGGCGTGTACTGGTGGCGAATGCCGCGCCTGGCCGATGCCAACGCGCTGAAGCACCACCACGACCTGCCCGACTGGTACTGGACAGGCAACGTCGGCATGAACTGCATGAAGCAGGCCATCGGCCAGACCCTGCGCACCGGCTACGCCCATCACATCCAGCGCCTGATGGTCACCGGCAACTTCGCGCTCACCTTCGGCGTTGCACCGGCGCAGGTGCATGCGTGGTACCTGTCGGTGTATGTCGACGCGGTGGAATGGGTCGAGCTGCCGAACACCGTGGGCATGTCGCTCTTCGCCGATGGCGCGCGCTTCGTGACCAAGCCCTATGCCGCGGGCGGCGCCTACATCCGGCGCATGAGCAACTACTGCGACGGTTGCCGGTACCAGCCGGGCACGCGCAGCGGCGAAGGGGCATGCCCGATGACGGTGATGTACTGGGACTTCGTGGCGCGCCATGAGCGGATGCTGGAGAACAACCCGCGCACGGTGATGATGGCCAGGAACCTTCGGCGATTCAGCGCTGAGGAGCGTGCGGCGATACAGGGCTCGGCGGATGCGATGAGAGAGCGGCCGGATTTGCTGTAGGGGCAACTTCGATGACCAGCGACGAAACGATCGAGCGAACCATATTCGCGCTGCTGGCGCAGCGCGATGCTGCCGCCTCGATTTGCCCGTCGGAGGTGGCACGTGCGCTGGCGAGGGACGATGTCGCCTGGCGGGCGTTGATGCCTGATGTGCGCAGGGTGGCTGCGAGGTTGGCAGCCAAGGGATCGCTGCGGGTTACGCGTGGGGAAGTCGAGGTCGATGCGATGCGGGCGGGTGGGGCCGTCAGGTTGCGGCGCGGGTAGCTGGGGTTCGAGGCGGGCTCGGGCTCTTCTGCTCCATGTTGAAAGACTCTTGCAATTTCATTTGCTCGCCATTTCACTTGCCCTCTTGAAGTTCGAGCGAGCTTTGCGCCCTGTCTCATCTCGTCGTTCACAGATGGGAAGGTAAGCCGCTGCAGCTTCCAGGAAGCGCTTCTGATCGAAGAGTGCGTTTCCGAGATTGACCCGAAATGCTGCTCTGTCTCTGCCCTTGAGTCCGTTCAGTTCCAGTCCCTTGCGCAGAAATCGTTCAGCGATTTTCGGTCGTCTCATCGCGTCGCAGCAATTCGCCAGTGCCCAAAGTCTCAATGCATCTTCTGAATCGGCGCGACAAGCCTTGCGGAAGGCTTGAACCGCAACCTCAAAATTTTCCAGCTTGAACTCAGACGTAGCTGCGGAACTCAGTGGCAGTGAGGCGGCCTGCGGTGGCAAAAGAATTGGAATCTGACCCCAGTTCTACTCAGTTGACTGAACTTGCGCCGCGATTCCCGATCCTCTAGGCACAATCGAAATCGCGCGACCCGCCCCCATCTTCTTTCCGCTTCTGCTTCTGTAAGCCAATGCAACTCAAGACCTCCTCCGTCCTCCCCCTCGTCCTGGCAATCGCCACGGGCGCCCTGATTCCCGGCGCAGCGACTTTCGCGGCCTCCCATGCCGCCAAGCCTGCAGTCCACAAGAAACCCGCCGCCGTCGCCCCTGCCGCGGCACCCGTCGCCGGAGAAACCGCCGTTGCCGGCGGGCCGCCGGCGTTGGCCTCCAAGGCATGGTTGTTGATGGACTTCGAATCGGGCGAGGTGCTCGCCTCGGCCAACCCCGACGAACCGCTCCCGCCGGCGTCGCTGACCAAGATGATGACCAGCTTCCTGGTCGAGCAGGCACTCCGGTCAGGCAAGCTCAAGAAGGACGATCTTGTCTCGGTCAGCCAGAACGCCTGGTGCCGTGGCTCGAGCACCGAGTCGTGCATGTACTTGCCGCTCAACAGCCAGGCCACGGTGATCGACATCCTGCGCGGCATCATCATCCAGTCGGGCAATGACGCGTCCAAGGCGATTGCAGAGCACATGGCCGGCTCCGAAGAGGGCTTTGCCAAGCTCATGAACGCCGAAGCCCAGCGCCTGGGCATGACGCACACGCATTTCGTGAATGCCACGGGCCTGCCCGATCCCCAGCACAAGTCGTCTGCGCGGGACCTCGCGATCCTGGCGCGCGCGATCATCCACGACAGTTCCGACTACTACCCGATCTACGCGGAGCGTGAGTTCAAGTACAACGGGATCAAGCAGGGCAATCGCAATGCGCTGCTCTACACCGATCCCACCGTCGACGGACTGAAGACCGGCCACACCCAGGACGCGGGCTACTGTCTGGTCACTTCGTCCAAGCGCAACGGGATGCGCCTGATCACTGTGATCCTCAACACCAACAGCATGCAGGCGCGCGCCGACCAGACGCGCTCGCTGCTCGGTTGGGGCTTTGCCAACTTCGAGCAGGCCACCCCCATTCAGCCCAACGCGGTCGTTGCGACGCCCAAGATCACCTTCGGCAAAGCCGACACCGTTGCCGCAGGCCTGGGCTCGCCTTGGACGGTGACGGTGCCGCGCGGCCAGAAAGTGAGCACCTCGGTGCAGGTCAAGCCAGACCTGGAAGCGCCGGTGACCAAGGGAACGGTGATCGGCAAGGTCGTCGCGGAGTCGAACGGCAAACCGGTGGGAGAAGCGCCGCTCGTTGCACAGGCTGACGTGGAACGCGCGGGCTTCATGCTGCGCTTGTGGCAACGCGTGAGCCGGTTGTTTGGCAAGTGAAGTGCGCGTGATGTGAGGCCGCTTGCGCTGGGAGCTGCAACTTCGACTTGGTTTTAGTTGCTGTTCAGAACCAGTGGCCCTCGATGGCGATTTCAGTCACGAGCGCCCGTCGGGGGCCTTGATAAGAACTCCGAAGCAGATGTTCAGGTTGAATGCCTCTTGAAAGATTGACCAATGCGCACAGTTTTTTTCGGTCTTGCAGCGGGCATCCAACTCGCGTTGATGTCGCCTACGTGGGCGTACACGTCGACCGTGGTCGACTTGGCCACACGTCCAGGAGTGACGTTGGAATCAATAGGTAAGTCAAACCGAAAGTAGCGACCCGGCGCGCACCCCCGGGTGCCTGCCGGGCTGGGCCGGCGGCGGCCGGCAGGAGTCGCGCGAACCTGCAGGTGGTGCAAGCTAGTCCTCCGAGCGAATTGGCCAACCCACTGATTCGATATCACCGGTTGCGACAAGATCGTGGACGACCTTTCTTATCACTACTTGCGAGATTTCCTGTACCACGATCATGTTCTTTGCCCAGATGTACAGTCCATTTGCGCATTCCCCGGTCTTCCCCCAGCGAGCCATGAGCGTTACCAGATTGGCAACAGTGAAGAAGGTCACACTGAATGCGCGGCCATCCGCAAGTTCGATCCGAACATCGACA
Organism: Variovorax sp. OK605; assembly: GCF_900115445.1. NCBI lineage: Bacteria > Pseudomonadati > Pseudomonadota > Betaproteobacteria > Burkholderiales > Comamonadaceae > Variovorax > Variovorax sp. OK605. The sequence continues at coordinate 916 of NZ_FOWL01000026.1, read as the reverse complement.
TTGTCGTCGTCTGTCGGTTCGGTGAGACCTGCGGGGAAGTGAAGAGAAAATTCCATCATTGCTTTCTCCCGAAGGCTTTAAGCACTTCGTTAATAACGGACTGTTGGTTGTCCTTGTTCGACTTGCCAAGGATTTCAGTGCCATTCGGTGTTTCCCGAAAATAGACAGGGCTTCCGTCTATGCCACGAGCTTCTGACAATCCATCACCGATAGGCTTGCTGCCCATTCCCGGGTTCGTATCCCCTTGTCGAATCCGCTCTACGAGTCGATCAATACCATCCTGGTTTGATTTGCCTGCCTTCTCAGCCTCTTTCACAAGCCCGAGGGATTCTTTGATTCTTGACGTGACTGGCGGGCAGTTTGGCGCGGAGGCTCTTCCCCCTGCTCCGCCCCCTACCCCAGAGCCGCCGCCGCCATCGAGCGGCTCGAGGTCTGTTGGCTTGCGGCCGATCTTAGCTAGGCCGTCGGGATCGACGTAGCTCAACGGATTTCCATCGACATACCCAAACCGATTCCATCCACCATCCAGTCCGATAGGATCGCCTTGGGAAGGTCTGATCAAGAGCACGTTTCTTGCGTGAGGGACTGAACCCTGCGAAGGAGCACGAGCGATGAGCCAGATCAGTTTTGCGGATGCGGAGCAAGCGGGCAAGAGGAAGAAGACCAGGCGCGAAATCTTCCTTGCCGAAATGGAACTGGTGGTGCCGTGGAAGGCGCTGCTCAAAGTCATCGAGCCCCACTATCCAGTGGCAGGCCTAGGCCGTCGTCCCTACCCGCTGCAAGCCATGCTGCGCGTGCACCTGATGCAGAACTGGTTCGCCCTGAGCGACCCGGCGATGGAAGAAGCCTTGTACGAGATCGCCTCGCTGCGCACGTTCGCCGGACTCGGTCTGGAGGCGATCCCCGACGAGACGAC
>NZ_FOWL01000027.1:0-76280 GCF_900115445.1 Variovorax sp. OK605 | reverse complement strand
GCCAGCGTGCGGGCAAAGGTGGAGCATCCGTTCCGCGTGATCAAGCGCCAGTTCGGTCTCGCGAAGGTGAGGTTCAAGGGACTGGCCAAGAACACGGCGCATGTGATCACGCTGTTTGCGCTGTCCAACCTGTGGATGGCGCGCAAGAAATTGATGGCGATGATGGGACAGGTGCGTCTGCAAACAGCGTGAGTGCGCTGGATCAGGGGCAGACCTCGCCGATTCGGGGCATCTGGCGGGGCGATCCATTTCCGTGCACGCCATTGACCTTCATCGCGCGCCGATTGATGACCTGTTCAGACCTTCCCTAGCAGGCGTGATCGACTGTCCGTCCCCGGCACTTCATTCCTTCAACGAACCAGGAGATTGTCATGACCTGATCCAATGATCCCAAGCGCGTGCTGTTCATCGGCCAGCAGCCCGAGACCGTCGATTTTTCGGACCCGGCGCTGCCACCCGGCTTCGATGCCGCAAAGATCCATGCCGGCATCGCGATCGGCATGCAGCAGATGGCCGCTCGCGGCTGGGCCGCCGAGCTGTGCCTGGTGCCGCCTGACGACTCGGCGACCGAGATGGTGACGAAGCAGCTCGCAGGCAAAGTCTACGATTGCGTCGTGATCGGCGGCGGCATCCGCATCCCGCCGAAGAGCTTGCTGCTCTTCGAGCAGTTGGTGAATGCCGTTCACCTGGCCGCGCCCGGTGCAGCCCTTGCGTTCAACGCGACGCCGCAGGACACGGCCGATGCGGCGGCGCGGGCGCTTGAGGGCTGACCCGGTAGCCTGGCTCGGGAATGCCTCTGCCATTGAACTGACATCGCAAGCGGGCCTGGTGCCAACCCTCAGGTCGCTTATTGAGAGGCCGCTTCCAGGCGCATTAGCACCGCAGGCCCACCAGCTCCTATGGGCCCGAAGCGCCTGGTCGCCGTCAGGCTACAGTCGACCATGAGCAGACACTCGATGGGAACCATCCACTGGGTTGTCTTACTTCACCCTAAGGTCCTAGATGCGGATTCCAGTCACTTTCGTCGCGCTCTTTGCTTTCTGCGTCAGTGCCGCTTGGGCCCAAGCCCCAGTTATGTGCATGACTTTTGATGGCAAGTATTTTCTGGATGTTTTTTTTGAGCCAACAGCCAACCGTGCGACTGCAAGCGCACGAGAGCGGCTTCCCGAGATGGTAAGCCGCGCAGAGAGTCTCAAATTACACCCTTGCTGCCCTGATGTACTTTGGACCCTGGAAGCTCATGTTGACAGGGGTGAATTACGACCAAGCGCACATGAGAATCTGGCTCAAGACCGCGCTGAATACGTTCAAGGCTTGCTAGTCGGCCTCGGGGTCTCAAAGAACCGGATATGCAAAAAATCCTTTGGCGCAAGGAGCCCAGCGTTAGAACCACCTAACGCCAAAAACGCACGCGTCGAGATTTACGCCCTGTGTGCACGCAACTCGCAAGAGGCGAACGGATCATGGTGTTGAAACACAACATCTAGATTGGAGCCCAAGACTTGCCGATCGAGTTTGCCTTGTGAATGGCGCCTTTTGGCAGGATCCAAGTTCCGCTTTGGGCCCTTTGCGCCGATGGCCCGTGCGGCTACAGTCGGCCAGTAGCTGAGCCGCTGCATCCGGCCACAACCAGACGTTCGCGGGAGGGGCCCAGTTCGGCCCGCTGAGGACTCTCGCAGCGTCAACACAACAGGTTCCGGCGCGCGTCTGGCGTTACAAGCACGAAGCGCGTGCACACGAACCGGACCTGCATCAACAATCGGCAATCAACATTCTTAGATTCGAAGGGCTCAGTCGTGCCAACTATCCGCTTTTCGGCAACGGCCTCCGTATTCGACTTCCGCCGGTCTGACGAAGGCGAACCCATTGATGACCGAGGCGTTCTGCAAACGCTGCATGGACTCACCTATTCGGACGAATCTTTCTCTGACTATCTTCTTGACGGCAGCGAGACTCGAGAGCTGGCGGGCGTCGGCATCTCTGGAGGGGAACTGAAGTTTGAGTTCGACTCGCAGGTTGGGGGCCTAGTGGCCCGCACGGAATATTCGATTCCGCGCTTCCTGACCAAACTGGAGGTTGAAGTCTTGGAGAGGTACACGGTCGACCAATGGAGCGATGGCATTGGTTCGAATTTCTTCCAGGAGCGGATGGCTGATGGTCTCGCACCGCAGGTTTTGATTTTCGAAGACCAGCCGGTCCGCGTCGACCAGCTCGAATAGCAGGCGGCGGGCGTGCCAAGTCGAAAAAGGCCAAAAGCGGTCCCAGTTGGGCGGAGCGCACTTCATCCAGGGCACGGCGCGATGGGAGCCAGGAACAATTCATGACTTACCGATTCGCTGGATTCTTTGTCGCTCAACGTATCGAGTGTCCCGGGCCTCTTCCAGAAGGAATTGCCTGGCGAGAGATTTCAAGACCATTCACCGGAACGGGTGTCCGTCTACCTGAATTCCTGGGTGGATCACCCAGCGCAGAAGAGGTGTCTGCCGCGGCTGAAAAACTCGGTCTGGGCAGGAGCGATGCATGGCTCTACCTGACATACGATTGTTGGGGAGGACAGATCGATTTCGTCTACGGCTTGGGCTCAAAGAACAGCATCCCGTTTGGCCCTGTAGAAGAGGACGCTCGGGAGAGAGTCGTCGATACGTACTGCGCGCTTATGCAAGAACTGGGCGTGTCTCGGCTAGACGCCTTGAACTTCGAACCCTTTGAACGGGGGTTTTGGGGTGAGAGCTAACGCCCCTGTCTGCTGTAGTCGTTGAGTGACTGCTTTGTGCGAGCGTCGACGCCCACTTCGGGCGCGTGCCGACGCTGTCCAACAGCCGCATCGGGGAATGGCTGCCGCACAACTGGATATCGGCCGACCATTCCTTGCCATCATGGGAAGGACAAGTCCAAACCGAGCATCTTGCTAAGGCCGAAGGCAAGGAGCGAGAGGGCCAGGAGCAATAGCACGAAGACTGCGGCCACCTTGCCACTCGCGCGCAGCACCGCGCTCCGCTTCTCCTTCCCCTCCTTTCCTTTCTTCCCCTGCTCATAGTGCCACTTGATGGCGAAGAACATGCCCGTGCCGAACACGAGAACCTTGAACGCAATGAAGACGACAGGAACCCAATCCATCATTTGATTATTTCCAAGCTATTACTTGACGCTATCTATCGTGAGGAGCACTGGTCTGAAACCAGTCTCGAGCGGACAGTCGACGCGGAACTGAGCAGGTCCGCGGCTGGCCGAGGCTGCGTGAAAACTCGCAATGGGCGTGTTTTCGGGGGTACTCAAACCCTTCTCTCGCCTTCGATCGTCAATCCTGGATCTCTCCGAGAGGTCCACTTCCGATATGGCCAGTAGCACGATGAGTTTTCACACTGCCTCGGCCGCCAGCCGCAATCGTACTGCGTGGATTCTTGCTCGAAACGATGGCTTAAATCCTCTCGAGCAACTGAGCTACCGCTCTTCCTTTGCGTTGGGCTGTTGCGTTTCGCGCGCGATACTCGTCTTCAATCGCCTCATCGAGTCAAAGATCATCCGCTTCTCCGGTTGCTGAACGTCTGGTGCTGCCAGGATTGTTGTCGAACCCCAGGGCAGTGCGCACGCGCTCGTGGACCTGCGCGCGCAAAGCATGCGCCTTCAGGCAGGCAATGAAGTCCATGAGGGTGGCCGAAACGTGCTCGCGGTTCCACACCACGGTGATCGGGCCGAAGCGGATGTTCGTCTCAATGGCGATCTTCCTGAACAGCCCCAGCGAGGCCATGTAGTCCGCCATGGATTGCGCACACACGCCGACGTAGTCGCCCTTTTGCAGCAGTGCCTGCATCATGGCCAGCGAGGCCGTTTCTGCCTTGGGCACCAGCCACGATGCTTGTTGCTCGATGAGATAGGCATCCATCTGGATGCGAGTGAGCGTGCCACGGGGAGGCATCACCCATTTCTCGCGCAACACGTCGGCAAAGCCCGGTGGCTGGTCGTTGTCCCAGTGCTTGCTGCCGTGGCCGATGACGATGCTCACCTGGTCATCGAAGAGCACGTGATGCGCCAGCTGCGGCTGGTGCGCCCTCGCATCCAGAACGCCGATCACGGCATCCATGGCACGCGTGTCCAGGCCCTTGAGCAGGTCGTCGAACAGCCCGTCGTGAATGGACACGGCCACATCGGCATGGCGCTGCTGGAACGCGGTCACGGCTTCGGGCAGGCCACCGGCGATGCCTGCCCAGACGCTGCCCACATTCAGTCGCGGCACGCGTCCCGCAGCCACCGCATGCATCTCAAGGCCGGTGCGGGCGATATCGCCCAGCACGGTGATGGCCAGCCGTTTGAGCAGATGCCCGGCGGGCGTCAGCTGTACCTTGCGCCCGCGCACCACCAGCGGCGTGCCCGCCACGCGTTCGAGCTCAGCCAGCCAGTGCGACATGGCAGATTGCGTCATGTGCAGCCGCGCCGCCGCCTCGGTCAGCGTGCCCGCCTCGTCCAGCACCAGAAAGGATTCCAGATGCCGGACCTTGATGCCCCGGGCCCAGGAGAGGCCTTCCGAACGCTCGATCATGAGTAAACCTTCATGGTTCCATTTTGCATTTTCACTAGGCGGATAGCAGGGGTTGTCATGAAAATTACTTCAACTTTCATGTCAGACCCTCAGAGGAATCCCTGTGCCTAAAGCAATCACGAACGTCTACAAGATCCTGATGGGTGTCGCGGTCGCGGCCGCCACGGCTACCACCGTGTACGCGCAAGCCTCCTACCCCAGCCGGCCCGTGCGCCTGGTCGTATCGCAGGCTCCGGGCGGCAGCAGCGACACGATCGCGCGCATGTGGGCCGAACACGCAGGCAGGGCGATCGGCGCCACCATCGTGGTGGAGAACAAGCCCGGTGCGGGCGGCCTCATTGCCGCACAGGCCGCGCTGAACGCGCCCGCCGATGGCTACACCCTGCTGTTGGGCAGCGTGTCGCTGATGGTGCTCAACCAATTCACCTACAAGCCGCTGCCCTACAACCCCGAGAAGGATTTCGTCGGCGTGACCATGCTGACCACGGTCCCGTTCGTGCTGTCGGCCAATCCGGCCACGGGCATCAAGACGCTCAAGGATCTGACGGAAAAAGCCAAGGCGGCGCCGGGCAAGTTGAACTTCGCGTCCGCCGGCCTGGGCAACTCCACCCATCTGGCGGTCGAGCTCGTGTCCAATGCCCTGGGCATTTCGATGACCCACATCCCGTACAAGGGCGAGGCCGACGGCATCCTGGCCACCATTGGCGGGCAGACCGAAGTGATGGCACCGGTGTATGGCACGGCCCTGCCCCACATCAAGAACCACAAGCTCAATCCACTGGCCGTGTTGTCGCCACAGCGCACCCCTGAGCTGCCCGACGTGCCCACCCTTGGCGAGCTGGGGGTGAAGGGGTTCGACAACATGGGCTGGAGTGCCGTGGTGACACGCACAGGCACGCCGCCCGACATCGTGGAAAAGCTCAACAAGGCGACGGCAGCCTTCCACAACAGTCCCGACGTGCAGGCCAAGCTCAAGAGCATGGGCGTGATCCCCATGTCCGGCCCTTCCGTGCTGGTCATGGAAACCGCGGCGCGTGATACCAAGGCCTGGGGGCCCACGCTCGGCGCACTGAACCTCAGCGCCAAGTAGGCCCGTGGCGCGCAAGCGCCGTCCCTTTTCCTCTCACCTCCACCCCTTGCCGTGTCCCTGATGCAGCAAGGGGGTCGTCAGCACAAGTCATGAAAAAAGAAGCAATGGTGGTCTGCCCGCAGCCGGAGGCCGCCGAGTCCGGCATTGAAATCCTGCGCGCGGGCGGGAACGCGGTGGATGCCGCCGTCGCGACCGCGCTGGCCCAGACGGTGGTCGATCCTCTGATGTGCGGCATCGCAGGTTTTGGCACCGCTGCCGTGTACCTGCCCGGTGCCCAGGTGCACGAGTATTTCGACTTCCACTCGCCTGCGCCCCTGGCGGCCAGGGAAGACATGTGGGAGCACCTGCTGGAAGGCGAGACCAAGGACGGTTTCGGCTTCATCCTCAAGGGCCGCGTGAACGACATCGGCCCTCAGTCCATCGGTACGCCGGCCACGCTCAAGGGCCTGGAGGCCATGCACCAGGCGCACGGCCGCCTGCCGTGGCGGCAGGTGGTGGAGCCCGCCATCCGTTGGGCCGCGGACGGCTACTTTGTGCGGCCCGGCATGCACGCCTTCTGGATCGACGAGCCCACCATGGGCCGCGTCGGCAACCTGGAGCGACTGCAGTACTGCGAGGACAGCCGCCAGCTGTACTGCCGCCCCGACGGCCGCCCCAAGCCCATCGGTGCGCCGCTGCGCAATGAAGGCATGGCCGCCGTGCTGCGCCAGATTGCCGAAGAAGGCGCACATCCGTTCTACCAGGGCGACCTGGCGCAAAAGATGGTGGCGCACCTGCAGTCGCTGGGTGCGTTGATCACGCTCGACGACCTGGCCCGGTACCAAGTGCAGCGCAACCCGCCGCTGGTGGGCCGCTACCGCGACCGCACCATCACGACCAACCAGCCCCCGGGCGGCGGCGCCATGCTGCTGGAGATGCTCAACATCCTTGAGCACCTTGATCTGGCGAGCCTGGAGCACAACAGCCCCGCCTACCTGCAGAGGGTGTGCGAGGCCATGAAGAAGGCGACGATCGACAAGGACCGATGCATCGGCGACCCGAAGTTCTTCGACGTGCCGTTGGATCGCTTGCTGTCCAAGGACATGGCCCGGGAAGTCGCCGAGCAGATCCGCACGGGCCATCGTTTCAACGTGGAGCGCGTGAACCCCGGTGCGCCGGTGCCGCGCGACACCACCCACCTGAGCGTGGTGGACGCCGACGGCAACGCCGTCTCCCTGACTCACTCGCTGGCCATGCCCTCGGGCATCATCACGCCGGGCATGGGCTTCCTGTACAACGGCTGCATGGGCGTGTTCGACCCGCGCCCGGGCCGCGCCGGCAGCATCCGGCCGGGCAAGAGCCGCTTCACTTCGTCGTGCCCCACCATGACCTTCAAGGACGGCGAGCTCGACGTGGTGCTCGGCGCCCCCGGTGGCACGCAGATCGCCATGGGCGTGCTGCAGGTGCTGCTCAACGTGATCGACCACGGCATGGAGATGCAGGCGGCCGTGTCGGCGCCTCGCTTCTCGTCCACCAGCAACGCCATCGACGTGTGCAACCGCATTCCGCGTTCCACCACGCGCGCGCTGGAAGCATTGGGCTACGCCATTGGCCGCAACCCGTACAACTACACCATCGGCTGGGTGCACGGCGTGCAGGTACAGGCCGATGGCCTGCACGGCGGCGCCGACCCCGGCCGCGATGGCGTGGCGTACCGGCTGCGCATGGACTTGGCGCACTGATCGGCTGCGGCACCACCCCGGCAGGCCTTTGCGCCCCGGGTGCACTGAGGTGCTGCAGATGCTTTGCTCGAATCTCTCGAAGATGTTCGCGCAAGCCGAACAAGCGTAAGCGACGGCGTCTCAGTTCTTAGGACTTGCGTCCGCACCAAGCTGCGCCCGCAAATTGCCTCAGACTCATGATGCTGACGAGCAGCCTCACGCTAGCGCCCTCACAGATGACCTTGTCTCAGACTGATTGGCGCAGAGCAGAATGACCGCTTCTGGCCGAGGCTGTGTGGAAACGCGCTCGGCATACCGGTGTGCCGAGCGCGTTTCCACACAGCCTCGGCCACCTGTTGCCATCAGAGCGCTTCGTGATCAGGATTCCATTGGGCCAGATCATCCACCGGCCGGGGCAGGCGACCTTCGAGCGTTTCTGCAATCCAGGCCGGGTCTATGTAGTTATAAGTTGACTCGATGACCCATGAAAGAAATTCCTTGGGACCACCGTTCATATAAGGCGCAGGGGAAACCGGCTTGAAAACGGTGGGCAACTTCTCCTCAAGAGATATGTAGTTGAGAACGAAGCCAAGTTCCTGAACTACCTGCCAAGCCAGTGAGTGGTCGAGATCGATGTTCAATTTCACCCACCAAAAAACGTCCGGGGTCGAACCCGATGAGAGAACTTTCACGCCTGGCACCCGTGACAGGAAGGCGACCAGTTTGGGTAGCCCGGTGGTCACCACCCCTCGATCGACTGCCTCGACAGGTGGCGTGATCGATTCGAGCTTTTTAACGACGTGTGCGTGCAAGCTTCGTCCCGCATCGGACGCTTCACGCTCAAGTGCGTTGTGGAGTTTGCTGGGAAGCTCAAGATCCATGTTATCGATGCAATGAAGTTTGAAGGGTGGGACGTTCGCCCGCTCCTGACCGATTGTGCTGGACCAGAGGTCGGTGCGCACGCGCTTCGAGTCGCCGGATGTCCCGTCGGTCCGACCCGGCAGGCGGCAAGAGCGTTGAGCTGGAGGACGCCGACGAGAGGCTGCTTGTGGCCGGGCCGGGCTGCCGCGATGGTCGCACATGCACGCCGAATGCCGCCGGCTGCCGGCCGAAGCAGGATGCAAGGCATGATCGCTCGAGAGTCAGCCTGCTGAGCCTCCTTCACCATGAAATACATTCGCCAACTTCTTGTTCTTTTCGCCGCGGTCGCGTGCACCTATGTTGGCGCCCAAACGACAAGCGCCGCGCCGCGCAGTTCCAACGACTCCCCGGTTCCCGCCGCGTCGCATGGATCCATTTCCGAATCGAATGCCGCCGTGTTCAAAGCTTGCGCCGGCGCTTCGACAGCGAATGGCGCGTGTCCGCTCGATGCGGTCTTCGGCCTCTTCAAGCTCGCGCCGAACAACGACGTGCTGGACTTCAAGGTTTCGAACACCGTGCCTCGGGTGATCAACCAGAACTACGGTTGGATCCTGAAACTCAACAAGAAGACGGGTAAGGTCCGCGTGCTCGAACGCATGACTTTGCCGGTAACCCCCAAGACGTGGGGCGCCGGTGGCCAGCCTTACGGCATGTCAGCGGATCGCAAGACGCTTTCGCTGGACGTGACCTTGACGATCCACGACGGCACCGTCTCGAAGTCTTGGGACGTGGCCGATGGCGATCCTCCCGGCCACTACCTGATCAGCGCCTACGTCGAAGACTCCGCCCCTGTGCAGTTCGAGTTCGACGTCATCGATCCAAGATGACCTGTTGCCGTCAGCCTGTGGCTTGAACTCGTTGCGGATCTCCCGGAAGTTCGCTTGCGTGAGAACGCTCGGTCAAGCACACGCGAGCGTCGTTCTGCGTACGCCGCAGGCCCGGCACTTGGTCGCGTCCGAGGCGGCGTGCGTTCAAGCAAGCGTCACCCTGCGTGCTCGGAAGTCCAGCGAAACCGTGCCGTGAAGTTCCGCAGGAGTTCGGGCTCGTATGTGAAATTCAGCCCCCGGATCGCATGCGCGCGCCTGGCCACTGCGGCGAGCGCGTCGGCGACGTAGTCCATGTGGTCGTTCGTGTAGACCCTTCGCGGGATCGTCAGCCGCATCGACTCGAGCGGCGCTTTCTCCTGCTTGCCGGTGAGCGGGTTGCGCCCCAGGAGCAGGGATCCGATTTCGACGGCCCGCACGCCGGACTCGATGTAGAGCTCGCATGCCAGTGCATGCGCGGGAAACTCCTCGGAGGGGATGTGCGGCAGCAGGGCTGCGGCATCCACGAACACGGCATGCCCCCCGGTGGGGTATTGAATGGGGATGTCCGCGGCGCGAAGACGCTCGCCAAGATACGCGACTTGCCCGATGCGGTAGTTCAGGTAGTCGGGATCCATCGCCTCTTCGAGGCCGACGGCCAGCGCCTCCAGGTCGCGGCCCGCCAGGCCTCCGTAGGTGATGAAGCCTTCGCGCACGACGCATCGCTCCTGAACCGCACGGAACAGATCTTCGTCATCGCGGAATGCACAGAATCCTCCGATGTTGACCAGTCCGTCCTTCTTGGACGACATGACGGCGATGTCGGCGCAGGACATCATCTCGCGCACGATCTCCGGGATGCTGTGCTGCGCGTACGCCGGTTCGCGTTCCCGGATGAACCAGGCGTTCTCGGCGAAACGGGTCGCGTCGATCACCATCGGAATGCCGGCCTGACGCGCCATTCGAGAGGCGGCCCGCAGGTTTTCCAGCGCGACCGGCTGGCCGCCGGTGGTGTTGCAGGTCACGGTGGCCACGATGGCCGCGACATTGGAGGCGCCTTCGGTTTCGATGAGCCGGGCGAGCTCGACCAGATCGAAGTTGCCTTTCCAGTCGTGGTATTCGCTGGTGTCGAGAGCTTCCTTGTTGAGTGCGTTGAGGGCGCGCGCGCCGGCCAGTTCGATATGCACCTTGGTGGTATCGAAATGGAAGTTCGACAGGAACACCGGCTGCCTGGAGCCACGCCGCTTGACGAGCTCGGGGTAGAGGATTTGCTCCGCGCCGCGTCCTTGGTGGGCGGGAACGAGGTACGGATAACCGAACACGTTGTTGATGGTTTCGACAAGTCGGTAGTAACTCCGGCTGCCGGCATATGCCTCGTCGGCGGCCATCATGGCGCTCCACTGTCGATCGCTCATGGCGCCGCTTCCGCTGTCGGTGAGCAGGTCGATGTAAACGTCGTCGCTGCGCAGCAGGAAAGGGTTGAGTCCTGCCTGGCGCAGCGCCTTCTCGCGGTGCTCTCGCGTCGTCATCGCGATTCGCTCGACGGTCTTGATGCGGAAGGGCTCTGGTATTCGTTTCATGAGGATTCCATGGTCTCTGGTTCGGCCAAGCAGGAGGAAGCTTGAAAAGGAAGGAAATTGCGTCGGTTGGCCATGCAACGTTCTTTCGTTGCGAAGGACAATCGAATTATTCGGATTGGGGCTGGAAATGAGTTTTCATTCCTGTCCATGGCCGGTCGAAAAAAGAGGAAAACTTGTACGATCTAGCTCATTTGAGAGAACATATTGCGCATGCTCAAACTCGATCGAACTGACGTGCGCATTCTTGGCCTTCTCCAGGAGAACGGCCGAATGTCGAACCTCGAACTGGCCGAGGCGATCGGGCTTTCTCCGGCGCAGTGCAGTCGGCGCCACCATCGCCTGGAGGAGGGCGGGGTGATCGCCCGCTACGAGGCGCGGCTTCGACCCGCCGCGGTGGGGTTGCATGTGACGGCCTTCGTCCATATCGGCATGGAGCGGGGCCACATGCGGGATCTCAAGCTGTTCCGGCAAACCCTTGCGCGAATGCCCGAGGTGCTCGAGTGCCATTCGGTGACAGGAGACTTCGACTACGTTCTCAAGGTCATCGCGCGTGATCTGGAGGGGCTCAACGTCTTCCTCACGGAACGGCTGGTGGCGTTGTCGGGCGTCAACCTCGTCAGGTCCAGCGTTTGCCTGGAAGAAATCAAGCCGCGATCGGCGCTGCCCCTGCCGGAGTAGCGATCCGGGAGCAGCGTGCACCGCGCTCACGCCGCAGGCGAGCCGCTTCGACCGCGGTGCGCGCGGCGTTGCAAGTCAAGGCTGACCGAGCCTCCACACGCGAGCCGTGACTCGTCGGCCCGAAGCCGACAGCCGCACATCTGCACATCTGCACATCCGCGGTGCGCAGCCGTACCTTCACGGTGCATCCAGCCTGAAATTGCCCCTGTGGCGCCCCCGAAACCCGGGCATGGCGCTTGCGTGTTGTTGTTCGTGACTGAAATTTGGATTTCACAAAATTGTTCTAGGTGAAATCGATATGTCATTGCAACGGACTCGCCGATAGCATCCGACACGCGATTCCGGACAGCACCGAGCAAATGCTTCTTCCTTTCTCAAGGGGTTTCCTATGGCTGGACCTGCACTTTCCTCCGGGCCCGATTCGCCCCGGGTTGCCGAGCTCGATCGCGCGCTCGACAAGATCGGTGTCACGCGCTCGCACCACACGATCATCTTTCTGATCCTCATCGGTTGCCTGTTCGACAGCTTCGAGCAGAACGCGGTCGGCATCGTGGGGCCGATGCTGCGCGCGCAGTGGGGCCTGAGCGCATCGGACATCGGCCTGCTGAACACCGTCACCTTCACCTGCGCGGCCATCGGGCGGATCATTTCGGGCTTCATTGCCGACCGCTACGGCCGCCGCGTGATGCTGTCGATCGACCTGCTGCTGTTCACGCTGGGCGCGGGCGTGTGCGCGATGGCGCCCAACTTCGCGGTGATGGCCCTGGGGCGCGCGATCGTCGGCTTCGGGCTGGGCGGTGAGATCGCCATTGCAGTGACCATGCTGGCCGAGTTCTGCTCGACCAGGTTCCGCGGCACGGCGGTGGGCCTGGTGAACGTGGGCGCGGGCGGGCTGGGCAACTTCCTCGCGCCGGGCTTCGGGCTGCTCGTGTTCTGGATGTTCCCGGGCGACAACGCCTGGCGCTGGCTCTTCGCGTGCCTGATGGTGCCGGCGCTGCTCGGCGCGTTCTACCGTCGCTACATTCCGGAAACGCCGCGCTTCCTGCTGTCGCAAGGCCGCGTGAAGGAAACGAACGCGGTGCTGTCGCGGCTCGCATCGGGCCGGCTCTCGGCGAAGAAGGTGCCGCAGCAGCAGTACATCGACGAGAGCGGCGCCGACGCACAGCCCGCGAAGACGAAGGTGCGCGTCACCGAGATCTTTCGCGGTGCGCTGGCGCGGCGCACCGTGCCGCTGTGCATCACGATCTGGATGACGTACGGCGCGCAGATCTCGGTGCTCACGCTGATGCCGACCATCCTCGTCACGCTGGGCTACAGCATGTCGAAGAGCCTGCTGTTCACCATGGTGATGCAAGGCGGCAGCCTGCTGGGTGCCATTGCGGCGTCGCTGCTGGGCTTTCACTTTCCGCGCAAGCGCGTGCTGACGGCCGGCGCGGTGTGCGCCTGCCTGGCGGCGCTGACGATCGGCTTCGTGGCCAAGAGCATCGTGGTGATCCTCATCGCGGGCGCGGTGTTCCAGTTCTTCGTGCTGCTGCTGAACACGACGATCTGGATCTTCGCGCCCGAGCTCTACCCGACGCGCGTGCGCGCCTTCGGCACCGCGTTCATCCTGGCCACGGGCACCGCTGCGGGCGCGCTGATGCCGCTCGTGGCTGGGCGCCTGTTCGATGCCTTCGGCCTCGTGGGCGTGTTCGGTCTGGCGGCGGGCATGTACGCCGTGTTCGTGATCAGCGTGCAGAGCGTGCCGGAAACCTACGGCCAGTCGCCCGACGCGCTGCCCCTGCCTGGTGAAGGCCCCGTGGCCGGCACCCCACCGGCCACCAAGATGGCGCAGCCGGGTTGAACCTTCTGAAAGCACCTCGCATGACGGACATCCTGCTCATCAACCCCAACGCGTCGAGCGCCACCACCGAGATGATGGTGAAGATCGCCAACGCCGAAGCGCCCGCGGGCTGCCGCGTGACCGGCCGCACCGCGATGGGCGGGCCGTCGATGATCGTCAACGAGCGCGAGCTGGAGGCCGCCGCCGTCGAGGTGCTGAAGGTGTGGCGCGACGCCGGCACCACGCAATCGCAATGGGACGGCGTGATCGTCAGCGCCTTCGGCGACCCGGGCATCGACCTGGTGCGCGCGAACGCGCGGGTGCCGGTGGTCGGCATCGCGGAGGCGTCGATGCGCGAGGCGAGCCAGGGGCGGCGGCGCTTCGGCATTGCCACCGTCACACCCGACCTGGTGGCGCCCATCGAGCAGCGTGCGCGCGCGCTCGGGCTGCTCGGCCTGTACACCGGCATCCGCCTGACGCAAGGCGACCCGCGCGAGCTCGCGGCCGAGCCGCAGGCGCTGGAAGAAGCGCTGGCACGCGCCGTGCAACGCTGCATCGACGAAGACAGCGCGCAGGCCGTGATCATCGGCGGCGGCCCGCTGGGCCAGGCCGCGCTGGCGCTGGCGCCGCGCTTCGGCGTGCCGGTGATCGCACCGATTTCCGCCGCGATGCGGCAGCTGTGTGCGCGGCTCGAAGTCGCGTCCTGAACACGAGGAGCAAGGCATGAACACGGGCACAACGGCAATTCCGGGCGCGTCGACGGCAGCGCCCGACAGCGGGGCGGATTCGCTCGCGGAACGCGACCTCACCTTCAAGCGCATCGTCTGGCGCCTGATTCCCTTCCTCACGCTGGTGTGGTTCCTGGCGTGGATCGACCGCGTGAACGTGGGCTTCGCCAAGCTCACGATGATGAGCGACCTGCAGTGGTCCGACGCCATCTACGGCGCCGGCGCGGGCGTGTTCTTCATCGGCTACTTCTTCTTCGAGGTGCCCAGCAACATGCTGCTGCAGAAGTTCGGCGCCAAGAAGACCATCATGCGCATCACCATCGGCTGGGGCGTGGTGTGCGTGCTCATGGCGTGGGTGAAGACGCCGCTGCAGTTCTACGTGCTGCGCTTCCTCATGGGCGCCTTCGAGGCGGGCCTGCAGCCCGGCGTGATCCTGTACCTGACCTACTGGCTGCCCGCGCACCGGCGCGGCAAGGCGCTCGCGTTCTTCGTGTCGGCCTCGGCGCTGTCGCTGATGTTCGGCAGCCCGATGGCCGCCTACCTGATGGAAGCGCTCAGCGGCGTGGGCGGCTTTCGCGGCTGGCAGTGGCTGTTCGTGGTCGAGGGCATTCCGTCGATCATTGCGGGGGCGGTCGCGTACTTCGTTCTCAGCGACTCGCCGGCCAAGGCACGCTGGCTGAACGCGCGGCAGAAGTCGCATGTCGAAAGCGAACTGTCGGCCGAGGCCAAGGGCCTGGGCCCTCGCGAGCACAGCTTCCTGGCGTCGATGCGCAACCCGCAGCTCTGGGTGCTCACGCTGATCTTCTTCTGCATCGTGGCGGGCAACGCCACGCTGGTGTACTACGGGCCGAGCATCGTGCGCGAGGTCGGCGTGACCGACATCAAGACGCTGGGCTGGGTGATGGCGGGCATCTACGCCTGCGGCTGGATCGGGATGATCGGCAACGGCTACCTGTCGGACCGGCGCAAGGAGGTGAAGTGGCACACGGCCGTTGCGGCCGCACTGGGCGCGCTGGGCCTGCTGCTCACGGCCTACTTCCTGGGGCAGAAGAACATGGCCGGCGTGATCGTGTCGCTGGGGTTGTCGTCGGCCGGCACGATGGGCTCGATCCCGATCTACTGGCAGATCCCCAGCCGCTACCTGTCTGCCACGGCGCTGGTGGTGGGGCTGGCGTTCATCAACTCGGTGGCCAACCTGGCGGGGTACTTCTCGCCGCAGCTGCTGGGCTACCTGAAGAGCAGCACCGGGCAGTACGCGCAGGGCCTGACGATCATCGCGCTGGTCGAGTGCATGGCGACGGTGCTGATCGTGCTGTTCGTCTCGCGCGAGAAGGCACGCAGCGCGGCACCGCGCGGTCAGCTGGCAGCCGGCGTCAGCGCACCGTCGGCGCCCCGCTCGAACAGACGGTGATCTCGCCGATCTCGCGGCTGTCCTGAACTCCAGCCCGCCGCCATCGCCCCCTCGATGGCTTCACGCACCATTCGCGGCGTGACGGGCGCGAGCTGGAACACATCCGCCCGGCTCGCCGACGGCGCTGCAAGGATCTCGCCGAAGTTCAGCCACGGGTCGTCGAACCGCAAGCGCACTTCGAGCGGAAAGTCCTTGCGCTGCCGGTCACCGGGCCAGACGCGCAAGACCAGGTGCTGCGCATCCACGCGCCGCACCACCCAGGCGTAGCGCGTGCTGCCGATGACGATCTTGCGCGGGTTCATGGCTCAGCTGTGATCGACATAGCCGCCCAGCTTGCCGCAATGCAGGCAGCCGAAGACGAACACGGCGATGCCGCGCTTGCGCGAGGGCGTGTCGAGCAGCCATTGCCAGTCGGTGTCGCTGCCGACGTGCGCGGCCTCGCGCGTGTCGCTCGTGAAATCGTTGCCTGCTTCGGAGGCGATCAGTGCGCGGTCCACATGCTCGATCTCTCCCAGGAAGCGGCCCGCGTCGTTGCAGTGCGCCCACCACCGTTCCTGCTGGTAGCTGAAGAAGCTGGGCGTGCGTTGCGACACCTCGGCGATGACGCTCGGCGGCAGCGCGACCTCTTCCGTTCCGGCGCAGCCGATGCCGGCGGCGTCATTGAATTCGCCGTCGAACTTCTTCGCGGCCGCCCCGTTGGCGATGCACCACGGGCAGAAATGCGATTCGTCGCCCACCGCGTAGAAGCTGCCGCCGTAGATGTAGCCCGTGGCCTTGCCGCAGCACTCGCAGGTTTCACCCGAGGTGCGCAGCACGCCCGCCTCGAAGGGGTCGGCGTAGTAGCGAAATTGTGGCAGCGCGCGTGCCGGGTCGGGTTGCACGGCTTCGGGCACGCGCGCCTGGGCGATGGCGGCGGGCAGGTCGGCCGCGTACGGCGCGCACCATTGGCCGGTGTGCACGTCGAACAGGAAGATCTCTTCGCCGATGACACCGCTCGCCTCGTCGCGCTTGACGAACAACTGCTCGTACAGCGAGAAGTTGTGGGCGATGCTGATGCCGTTGCACGGAAAGCGCTTGTCTTGCAGCGCGAGCCGGGTGTAGTGCGCGATGTCTTCGGCGGTGCGCTTCATCTGCTTGCGGTCGCTCGCGTCGAAGACCGGGTGCAGCTGCCATTCGCGATCGCGGTTGCGCGGGTCGTCGAACGTGCCGCCGTTGGAACTCGCATAGCGGCTCTTGAGCAGCGGCGGCAGCGCGGTGCCGAGCTTGTCTTCGAGCGCACGCAATGCGCTCTCGGGGCGGGAGGTGGTGGAACGTATCGGGACATGGCGGTGGAGCGAAAAAGGCGAGTCGATGGAATGCGTCGAGCGACAACCACGGGGAACAAACGTGTTTGTACCCGCCTTCTAGAATCCGGCGCCTTGCGGCTGCACGCCGCTCGCCTGGAGCGCAACGCTCCTTCTCTTTTTTTGCTTTCTCGATGCCTTCCAGATTTCCCTTCGCTTTCTCTTTGTCGGCTTGCCTTGCACTGTCGCTTCCCACTTTCGGCACCGCCTTCGCCACCACCCCTGTTCTGGTACTGAACACCGACAGCGAAGCGAAGGACGCGCAAGACGCGCAGGCCCCCGCGCTGGACCGCGCACTGGCGCGCTTCGCGGGCGTGGCGTCGGGCTCTTACTTCTGGTCCGAAGGCCTAGTGGCCGAACAGCTGATCGCGGGGCTCTCGGCCTCCCTGCATCGGCAGCAGCTGGCGCTGCCCGGTGACATGCGCCTGCTGTCGTCGTACCGCAAAGTCGGTGGCGGCGGCGAGCGCGCGGCCGTGATGGTCGATGGCCGTGGCGAGGTGCTGGCCGCGGCGTTGGCGCATCGCGGATGCGGCGCCGACGGCAAGGCGGCCTGCCGTGGCGACGACCAGCACGCGGAACTCGTCGTGTTCCTGCGCCCCGGCTTCGACCGCGCCAAGGCACAGCCGCTGCTGGCCTGGAGCACCCAGGTGCCCAAGGAAGACCTGGACTCCGGCGAGCCCGAAAAAATCGTGCGAACCGACTACATCACGCTGGACGCCGCCCACACTTCAGCGGCGCCGGTGAAGCGGCCGAAGGGCTTCTCCGCCAAGGTGCCGCTGTACCCGCGCGCGGTGATCTACCGCACCGGGCAGGACGCGCTGAGCGACGACAAGGCCAGGCGCGTGCTGCGCCTGCAGACCACCGACAGCATTGCGCAGGTGCTGGCCTTCTACAAGCAGCTGACGCCGCCGCTGGCGGGCATGGAATCCGGTGCGGAAGACCGCGCGGGCTACGTGCTGGGCAGCCGCGACGGCGTGCGCTTTTCCGTCAATGCCAGGCAGCCGCGCAACATGCCCGTGGTGACCAACATCGAGATCGAGATTTCCGAATGAAGGCAACCAACCGTTCCACGTTCGCGTCGTTGATGCTCACTTGCGCGCTCGCTGCACCGGCTTGCGCCGCGCCACCCGACGCGCCCCATGCACACGACGCAGCCAGCGCGCCTGTGACCACGGAGCTGCCCGCGCCGCCGCTGCGGCTCAGCGAGCAACCGAAGATCCGCAGTGCGGTGATCGACATGGTCGGCTACGCGCGCGGCAACTACATCGAAGGCGACAGCCTGATTGCCGAGCAACTGCTGAACGGCATGCGCTCGCGCCACGACATCACGCGCACCGCATGGCCCGACGGCCGCCGCGTGATCGCGTCGGTGAGCGGCGAAGGGCATGGCGCGGAGCGCTCGGCGTTCCTGCTCGACGCGCAAGGGCGGCTGGTCGCGTTCGGGCTGGTCAACGGCCATTGCCGCAAGGCGACACAACGCGATGCGCCCAAGGTGTGCAAGCCGGCGCCGGCGTCGGTGCTGTCCATCTTCCAGCCGGCCGGCGCGCCGCAGGCCGAAGCCGCGGCGTTGATCGAGTGGGCGAACATGCTGCCGAGGTACTTCGCGGTCATGGCCGAAAGCGACGATCCCGCGGAAGCGGCGCAGGTGCAGAAGATCGCGGCCGTCGAATACATCACCGGCCAGCCCACGGCACCGGGTTGGCACGACGCGCAACTGCCCGCGGGTTTTCCGGCCTCTCTCAAGCCGTTGCTGATCCCGGCGGGTGAAGTCAACAGCACCGCGAGTGCCGGCAAGATCGTGCTGCCCCAGGGCCTGGCCGGCAAGCCGATGTACACCGACTACCAGCAGGCCCAGCTCAAGGAGCCGCGCTGGCCCGATGCCGAGGTGACGCTGCGCAGCTACGCCGCGTTCGACGCGGTGCTCGAGACGTACCGCGCGCTCGCCAATGACGCGAGCGTGGAGGCCGGCGACACCAGCGCCGTGATCCGCGGCACCGATGGCGCGGGTCGCTACACCGTTCGCCTTCGCGATGCGAAGGAAACCGGCGTGTTCATCACGGTGTCGAGCTGGAAGCGCAAGTAGCAGATGCGGCAGCAGCAGTAGCGGCCGCCGCGACGGCCGCCGAGGGCTCGATGCTGAGCCATGGCCATCGCGCCCGGTAGTCCGCCGCCTTCTTCAGGAACATGGCGGGCATCGGCAGCAGCGGGTTCATCCGCAGGATGCCGGCGCCCAGGTCTTGCAGACCGTCGGGCGCGTAGAGCGAACCGTCGGCCAGGTCGATGCCCACGCGCGTGCAGGCGATCAGGTAGCGGTCGATGCCGTCGCGCGCCGACGTCAGGCGCGGGTAGGTCGCCTGGAAGCGTTGTTCGTACCAGAGGTGAACGCGTGCCTGGTTCTTGACCTCGACGGTCACGCCCAGGTCGGCCACGGCTTCATGCACGCGCCGGATGACGGCGTCTTCGGCCTCCCATGACAGGTCGCTGTCGTCGAAGTAGAAGACGTCGTAGTCCTTCACGCCCCAGCCCGGCGGCCGGCCGGCGGTGCGGTTCCAGACGGACTGGAACAGGCAGCCGGCCGTGAGGTGGCCCTGCCTGAGGCCGAGACCGGGGAGCCGCTGGGCCAGCGCCGCGTTGACGGGGTCCTGCATCGCTTGCGCGATGAGGTCGTCGGGCGTCAGTTGCAAGGGATCTGCGGGATCAGCCGACTTCGGCGATCAGTTCGATTTCCACGCAGGCACCCATCGGGATCTGCGCCACGCCGAAGGCGCTGCGGGCGTGCGCGCCCTTTTCGGGGCCGAAGATCTCGGCGAAGAATTCGCTCGCGCCGTTGGTCACGAGGTGCTGTTCGGTGAAGGTGCCGACCGAATTCACCAGGCTCATCACCTTGACGATGCGCTTGACCTTGTTGAGGTCGCCCACGGCCGCGTGCAGCGTGCCGAGCAGGTCGATGGCGATGGCGCGTGCGGCCTGCTTGCCTTCCTCGGTGCTCAGGTTGGCGCCAAGCTGGCCGGCCCAGACCTTGCCGTCCTTCTTGGCGATGTGGCCCGACAGGAACACGAGGTTGCCGGTCTGCACGAAGGGCACGTAGGCGGCAGCGGGGGCCGAGACGGGGGGCAGGGTGATGCCGAGGCTGGAAAGTTTGTCGTAAACGCTCATGGAGACTCCTTGTCTTGGGAAGGCGATTGTGTCCGGGTTTGCGCAAGGCCCTCGACCACTTCCCCCACTGGCTGCACGGTCACGCCGACGCGCAGCGTGTGCCTTGCGCCGCCATGGAGTACACCGCGCATCGGCGACACGTCGGAGTAGTCGCGCCCGATGGCCAGGGTGACGTAGTCTTCGCCGGGCTGGCGGCCGTTGGTGGGGTCGAAGTCGGCCCAGCCACCCGCGCCGGTGAGGCGGTCGCCCTCGCGTTCGCCGTCGTTCTCGTTGCCGCTCTCGCTCTTTCCGGGCAGGTACACCGACACCCATGCGTGCGAGGCGTCGGCGCCCACCAGCCGGGGCTGGCCGGGCGGCGGCTGCGTGAGCAGGTAGCCGCTCACGTAGCGCGCCGGCAGGCCCATGGTGCGAAAGCACGCGATCATGATGTGGGCGAAGTCCTGGCACACGCCCTTGCGCTGCGCGAGCGCCTCGACGGCGGGGGTGTTGATCTCGGTGCTGTCGGCGTCGTAGGCGAAGTCGGCGTACATGCGCTCGGTGAGGTCCATCGCCACGTCGAAGGCCGGGCGGCCCGGCGCGAAGCTGGCGCGCGCATAGGCCGCGAAGTCGTCGTGGCGCGGCACGTAGGGCGACGGAAAGACGAACTCGGAGGCGGCGTCGAAGGTGGCGTCCTTGCGGAAGCGGAAACGCTCGCGCACGCTCTCCCAGGGCAGCTCGCGCGCCACGGCGGGCGAGAGCACGGGCACCGAGGTCTCGACCACGCTTTCGGCCGTGACCACCAGCCGGTCGTGCGTGGCCTCGAGCGCGAAGAAGGCGCGCGTGTTGCCGTACAGGTCGGCCTGCTCGCTGCGCTGCGCGGGCGGCGGCTCGATGGCGAGCTTGTGGCTCACGAGCCGCTGCGAATCGGTGGCCAGCGGCTTCAGGTGGGCGAGGTGCTGCGCCGTCTCGACCGGCGGCGCGTACTCGTAGCGCGTTTCGTGGGTGACGTGGAGCAGCATGGTGTGGGTGAGGTTGTGCGTTGCCTGCGTTGCCGGCCTCGGGCTACTTCGACTCGCTGCCGAAGTGCGAGGCGTAGATCTTCGCGTAGGTGCCGTCGGCGCGGATGCCTTCGAGGCCCTGGTTGATCTTGGCCAGCAGCTCGCTGTTGCCGCGCTTGACCGCGATGCCGTATTTTTCGACCGGGAAGCCGGCGTCGCTCACGGTCTTGAAGCCGCCGGCGGTGTTGTTGGCCAGGTAGTGCACCACCACGCCGTTGTCGGCCACCACGGCTTCCACGCCGCCGGCTTCGAGTTCCTTGAGCGCGAGCGGCGTCGACTCGAAGCGCTTGATGCTGGTGCTCGACTTGCCGAGCAGCTTGCCCACGACCTCGTCGCCGGTGGTGCCGTTCTGCACGCCGACCTTCAGCGTCTTGATGTCGTTGAACTTGGCCACCGGCGAGTCGCTGCGCACGGCAATCAGCTGCCTGGCGTCGAAGTAGGGCTGCGAGAAGTCCATCGTCTGGCGGCGCTCGTCGGTGACGGTGATGGCCGACACCAGCAGGTCGCGGTCGCCCTGGTCGAGCGCGTTGAAGATGCCCTCCCACGGCGTGTTGACGAACTTGATCTCGAGCCCGGCCTTCTTCGCGACCGCGTTGACCACGTCGATGTCGAAGCCCACGATCTCGCCCTTGTCGTTCTGCGATTCGAAGGGCGTGTAGGCGGCGTCGGTGCCAACCACGAGCACGCGGGCGGGAACCGGCGGCGGTGCGCTGGCGGCGCCGGGCTCCTGCTTGCCGCATCCGGTGAGGGCGGCGGCCGCGCACAAGGCCGAGGCGGCCATGGCGAAGCGGCGGTTGATGGCGATGCCTGACATGGGTATGCCTCCTTGGAGCTGTCGTTGCCTGCGAATCACGCGCCGACGGAGCGCAGCGATTCCGAGGTCAGTGTGAAGTAGCGTGTGCCAATGGCATCGGACACGTGGTAAGCAGCTGTTTCGCAGCTCGCGAGCAGCTCCAGGAGCGCCGGATAGTTGGCGGCGGGCCCCGCGGCGCAGAGGTGCTCGAGCGTCCAGGTGGCCGGATCGGGCAGTTCGTACGACAGCGCCGTGAGCTTGCCCGGCGCGCTGCCGGCCAGCCGCGCGATGCGCCCGCGCAGCGTCTGCGTGACCCAGGCGAGCGAGCGCGGGTTCTCGGCGTCGAGCACCAGCAGGTCGACCATGGTGGCGACGTCGCGGCGCTGCTGGTAGCGCGCGTGGAAGGTGATGGTGCTGTCGAACAGCGCCACCATGGCCTCGAAGCCGCTGACCTCGTGCACGGCGCCGTTCTCGAAGCCGGCCTCGAGCGCGTTCGACAAAAAGCCCAGCCGCTCGATGTGGCGGCCGATGGACAGCAGCCGCCAGGCGTCGTCGCGCGTCATGCGGTCGGTCTGCGCGCCGGTCATGGCGGCCAGCGCGGTGCTGGCGGATTCGAGCGCGCGCAGCGAGGCGCTGGCGGCAAAGCTGCCTTCGCCGGCCTGTTCGGCGGCGCGGCGCAGGAACTCGGTCTCGGCGCGCACGATCTGGTTCCAGTTGTCCTGCGACAGGCGCTCGCGCACGGCGGCCGCGGCCTGGCGGATGCACATGAGGCTGTAGCCCACGCTGCCCCCGCGTTCCACGTCGCCGAGCTCGGCGATCAGCGCGCGTTCGAACACGCGGCGCGACTGTGGCGCGCTCGGCACCTCGGCCGGCACCAGCGCATTGCGCAGCGCCATGCGGTGCAGCCACTCGAGCAGCGGGCGCGACGACTGGTCTTCGCCGCCCAGCAGGTTGAGCGTGAGGCGCGCCAGGCGCACCGCGTTCTCGGCGCGCTCGGTGTAGCGGCCGAGCCAGAACATGTTTTCCGCCGCGCGGCTGGTGACGGGCGCGCGGTGCCGCGCCAGCGAGGCCGGCGTGGCGTGCGGCTGCAGCAGCGTGGTGCGGTCGACTTCGCCGTGGGTCTGCACCCACACGTCGGCGCTGCTGCCGCCGCGCTGCATGGAGGCGATCTGCGCATCGGGGCCCGCGAGCCGGGCCAGCCCGCCGGGCAGCACGCGCCACGACTGCGCGCCGTCGCTCACCGCGAACACGCGCAGCAGCACGGCGCGCGGCGCGATGTGGCCGGGGCCCATGTCGTTGGCCCAGGTGGGCATCTGCGACAGCGGCAGGGAACCCTGCACGGTGTGGACGTCGCCCTCGCGCACGATGCGGCCGGCCCATTCGTCGAGTTCGCGCCGGCCGAGCTGGCTGCCGAGCACGGCGTCGAAGCTGGCGCGGCCGTCGAAGCCCGGGTAGGTGGGCTTGATGGCGCAGTCGCCGAGCTGCGGCAGCACGGTCTCGAGCGCGGCGCGCTCGCCGCACCACCAGGTGGGCAGCGCGGGCAGCTTGAGTTTCTCGCCGATCAGGCGGCGCGCCAGCCCGGGCAGGAAGCCCAACAGCGCGGGCGACTCGAGGAAGGCCGAGCCCGGCATGTTGGCCACCAGCACGTTGCCGGCGCGAATGGCCTGCAGCAGGCCGGGCACGCCGAGCGTGGAGTCGGGGCGCAGCTCCAGCGGGTCGAGGAACTGGTCGTCCAGCCGCTTGATGAGACCGTGTACCGGGCGCAGGCCCTGCAGCGTCTTCAGGTACAGGCGCTGGTCGCGCACGGTGAGGTCGTTGCCCTCGACCAGCGTGATGCCCAGGTAGCGCGCGAGGTACGCGTGCTCGAAATAGGTTTCGTTGTACGGACCGGGCGTGAGCAGGGCGATGTGCGGCGGCACGCCGGCCGGGCACATGCGCTGCAGGCCTTCCATCATGGCGCTGTAGGTGGCGGCCAGGCGCTGCACGTGCAACGCCTCGAAGGCCTGCGGGAACTGGCGCGTGATCGCGAGGCGGTTCTCGAGCAGGTAGCCCAGGCCCGAAGGCGCCTGGGTGCGCTGCGACACCACCCACCAGTTGCCGTCGGGGCCGCGCGCCAGGTCGAAGGCGGCGATGTGCAGCCAGGTGTCGCCCGGCGGCTTCACGCCGTGCAGGGCGCGCAGGTAGCCGGGGTGGCCGCGCACCAGCGCCGGGGGAATCAGGCCTTCGGCCAGCAACTGCTGCGGGCCGTAGACGTCGGCCATCACGCGGTCGAGCACGCGCACGCGCTGCAGCACGCCGGCCTCGATCTGGCTCCAGCTCTCGGGCGAGACGATCAGGGGGAACAGGTCGAGCGACCAGGGCCGCTGCGGGCCGTTGGCGTCGGCGTAGACGTTGTAGGTGACGCCGTTGTCGCGGATCTGCCGCTCCAGGCTGACCGCGCGCCGCGGCAGGTCGTTGAAGCCGCCCGGGCCGAGCTGTTCGAAGAAGGCGTTCCAGGCGGGCGTGAGCGGCGGTTGTTCGCCGGACGGGCCCTGCTGCTGGGATTGAGTCTGGCCTTGCGAGGACTGGGACTGCGATTGGGATTGGGACTGCGACTGGCTGGCCGCGGCCGGCCGTTCCGCCGCCGCGTCGTACAGCAGCGGGGCGGCGGGGGCGGATGCCGCCCCCGGCACGGGCCGCGCAGGCACCGCCGCGGTGGCCTGTCCACGCAGTTCGTCGAAGTGGCCGGGCAACGCGGCCGGGGCGAGCGCCGACGCCAGGGCCGCTGGAAAGTCCAGGGCCTGGGCGTCGAACAGGGATTCGTTCAAGGGTTCCACAGGGGGTGGATTGTCACACCCTCGTCACGGGGTGTCCGCGACGCAAGTGTGCTAAATGGCCCCTTATCGGCGCAGATCGAGCGTGAACGGGAACTCGCGGCTGCCCGGCAACTCGATGGTGGCCGGCGGCGTGCGCATCAGGCCGGGGGTGTGGCCGGTGCGTGCAAAGCGCGAATGGCGGCGGCTTTCGGCCTCGTAGGCGTTCACCGGCAAGGTGTCGTAGTTGCGCCCGCCCGGGTGGGCCACGAAGTACTGGCAGCCGCCCAGCGAACGCTTCATCCAGGTGTCGACCAGGTCGAAGGTCAGCGGTGCATGCGCCTTGATGCTCGGGTGCAGCGCCGAAGGCGGGTTCCAGGCCTTGTAGCGCACGCCGGCCACGAACTCGCCCGTGACGCCGGTGGGCTGCAGCGGCAGCACCTTGCCGTTGACGGTGACGACGTGGCGGCTTTCGTTCAGGCCGGTCACGCGCACCTCGATGCGTTCGAGCGACGAATCGACATAGCGCACCGTGCCGCCAGCCGAGCCTTCCTCGCCCATGACGTGCCACGGCTCCAGCGCGTTGCGCAGCGACAGCTCCACGCCCATGGCCTGCACCTGGCCCACCAGCGGAAAGCGGAACTCGAAATGCGGCGCGAACCAGTCGGCATCGAACGCGAAGCCGGCCTGGCGCATCTCGCTGATGACGTCGTCGAAGTCCATCTTGACGAAGGTCGGCAGCAGGAAGCGGTCGTGCAGCTCGGTGCCCCAGCGGGTCACGGGCGCCTTGTAGGGCTCGTCCCAGAAGCGCGCCACCAGCGCGCGAATCAGCAACTGCTGCGCGATGCTCATGCGCGCATGCGGCGGCATCTCGAAGGCGCGCAGCTCCAGCAGGCCGAGGCGGCCGGTGCTGGAGTCGGGCGAGTACAGCTTGTCGATGCAGAACTCGCTGCGGTGCGTGTTGCCCGACACGTCGATCAGGATGTTGCGCAGCGTGCGGTCGACCAGCCATGCGGGCATGTTCTGGCCGTAGATCTCGCGGTTCTTCGCGATTTCCTGCAGCGCGATTTCCAGTTCGTAGACCTGGTCGTTGCGCGCCTCGTCCACGCGTGGCGCCTGGCTCGTCGGGCCGATGAACATCCCCGAGAACAGATAGCTCAGCGACGGATGGTTGTGCCAGTACAGCAGCAGGCTGGCCAGCAGCTCGGGCCGGCGCAGGAACGGGCTGTCGGCGGGCGTGGCGCCGCCCATCACGAAGTGGTTGCCGCCGCCGGTGCCGGTGTGGCGCCCGTCGGTCATGAACTTCTCGGCCGACAGGCGGGTTTCGAACGCGGCGTTGTAGAGGAACTCGGTGTGCGCGACCAGTTCCTTCCAGTTGTGGGCCGGATGGATGTTGACTTCGATCACGCCCGGGTCGGGCGTGACGGCCAGCATCTTCAGGCGCGGGTCGCGCGGCGGCGGGTAGCCTTCCATCACGATGCGCACGCCCAGGTCGCGCGCGGTGGCTTCGATGGCGGCGACCAGGTCGAGGTAGTCCTCCAGGCGCGCGAGCGGCGGCATGAAGATGTAGAGCACGCCCGAGGCGCTGCCGACCTTCTCGGCGGCCGGGCCGTTGGCGCGGCGCGGGTCGCGCACTTCGACGCACAGCGCGGTGCGCGTGACCCAGTGGGCCGATTCGCCGCGCAACGGCTGGCGCGTGGCCGGGGAGGCGGCATCGGAAGCATCCGATGCACGAGACGCATCGGACGCATCCGACGCCGACGGGTCGGCCGCATTCGCGGCGCTGCCCGGCACCTGCATGCGCAGCGACGCAGGCACCACCGGCGGCGTGCCGAAGGCGTAGGGCACGTCGCCCAGGCCGCCGGCGCCCGCACCGTTCGCGCCGCCCGCGCCCGCACCCACGGCATAGCGCGCGCGGTAGTCCGCCGAGGTCGGCAGCGCGCCGCGCGGCGCGGTCGGGTCGCGTTCGATCAGGTAGGGGTAGTCGCCCTTGCTGGCCCACGGCTGGGAGTCGAGCGGCAGGCGGTAGCCCATGGGCGAGTCGCCCGGAATCAGGTACAGGCGGTCGTCGCGCAGGAACCAGGGGCCGGTCTTCCAGGCCGGGCCTTCGAGCGGCGGCGCGTCGCGGTTCGCATTGCCGGGCTCGATGGGCAGCATGTAGCCGATCACCGCGTCGAGCTTCTGCGTGAACACGCGGCGCAGGCGCACGCGTTCGAGTTCGTCGTCGAGCTTCGATTCGAAGGGGTCGACGTTCACCGGCAGGCGGCGTTCGCGCCAGAGGTAGTAGTAGATGTCCTCGTAGCCAGGCTGCATGTAGCGCTCGGTCAGGCCGAGCTTGTGCGCCAGCAGCGTGGTGAAGCGGCGCGCGTCCTCGCTCGTGTAGTGCGTGGGGAAGCGCTCGTCGGCAAACAGCGCGGGGTCGTGCCACAGCGTCTGGCCGTCGGCGCGCCAGAAGATCGACAGCGCCCAGCGCGGCAGCTGCTCGCCCGGGTACCACTTGCCCTGGCCGAAGTGCAGGAAGCCGCCGTTGCCGTATTCGGCGCGCAGCTTCTGGACCAGCTCGGTGGCGTAGCCGCGCTTGGTGGGGCCGAGCGCGTCGGTGTTCCATTCGGCCGCGTCGCGGTCGCTGGTGGCCACGTAGGTCGGTTCGCCGCCCATGGTGAGGCGCACGTCGCCGGCCTTCAGGCGCGCGTCGACCGCGTCGCCCAGGGCCAGCACTTCGGCCCATTGCTCTTCGGTGTAGGGCTTGGTGACGCGCGGCGATTCGTAGATGCGCGTGACCTTCATCTCGTGGCCGAACTCGACCTCGGCTTCGTCCATCACGCCTTCGATGGGCGCCGCGCTCGAGGGCGTGGGCGTGCAGGCGAGCGGAATGTGGCCTTCGCCGGCCATCAGGCCCGAGGTGGCATCCAGGCCGATCCAGCCGGCGCCCGGCAGGAACACCTCGCACCAGGCGTGCAGGTCGGTGAAGTCGAC
This sequence comes from Variovorax sp. OK605, assembly GCF_900115445.1. NCBI lineage: Bacteria > Pseudomonadati > Pseudomonadota > Betaproteobacteria > Burkholderiales > Comamonadaceae > Variovorax > Variovorax sp. OK605. The sequence continues at coordinate 48,913 of NZ_FOWL01000027.1, read as the reverse complement.
CGTGGTGCCGCTGGGGCCGTCGAGCGATTTCACGTCGGGCGTGAGCTGGATCAGGTAGCCCGAGACGAAGCGCGCGGCCAGCCCCATGTGGCGCAGCAGCTGCACCAGCAGCCAGCCCGAGTCGCGGCAGGAGCCGCTGCCGTTGGTGAGCGTTTCTTCCGGCGTCTGCACGCCGGGCTCCATGCGGATCAGGTAGTTGACGTCCTTCTGGACCTGCTGGTTGAGGCCGACCAGGAAGTCGATGGTGCGCTGCTCCTTGCGGTCGACCTTGTCGAGGTAAGCCTCCACCAGCGGCGTGACCGGGTCGGCCACGAGGTAGGGCGCGAGCTCTTCGGCCTGCGAGGCGGTGTACTTGAACGGAAAGTTCTCGGCCTGCGGCTCGAGGAAGAAGTCGAAGGGGTTGTAGACCGCCATCTCGACCACCAGGTCGACCGTGACCTTGAACTCGCGCGTCTTCTCGGGGAACACCAGCCGCGCCTGGTAGTTGGCGAACGGGTCCTGCATCCAGTTGACGAAGTGCTCGGCCGGCTCGACCCGCAGCGAGTACGAGATGACGTTGCTGCGGCAATGCGGCGCGGGCCGCAAGCGCACGACCTGTGGGCCCAGCTGCACCAGGCGGTCGTACTTGTAATGGGTGACGTGGTGGAGAGCGGCGTGAATGGACATGCGTTTTTGTGTGCAGTACTGCGAGATTGCATCGAAAAGATGTCTCTGATGAGACGCATACTAGCCCAGATGCCAAGCAATTAACGCGCCACTGAGCGTGACTTGGGGGAGGGTTTGCATCATGGGTCTCGAGGTCCTTTGTTGACGCCGTTGCGCGCGTCCGGCGGTGCCGTGGGGGGCGCGGGGGCCTTCGCTGCGATGGGTGGTTCGCTGTTGGGAGCGGCCTTGCAATTGCAGCAATCGGTGTTGTGGCCGGCCTGGACCTGTGCCTTGTTGTTGCTCGTGGCCGCCGTGGGGCTGGCATGGCCGCGACGACTGTCACGGCGGTGGATGGCCATGGCGTTCGTGTGCGGCGCCCTGGCCGGCGCGGGGCTCGCGGGGTGGCGCGCCACGGCCTATGTGCAGGGTGCGCTGCAGCCCGCGCTCGAAGGGCGCAGCGTGCAGGTCACCGGCGTGGTGGCCGAGATGCCGCAGCACAACGAATCCGGCGCGCGGTTCCGCCTGGATGTCGAATCGGCCCGATGGACCGACCCCGCGGAACAGGAAAACGGTACCGATGGCGCACCGCCGGTCGTGCCCGACCGCGTCGCGCTCGGCTGGTATGCCGAAGACCTGGTCACCATCGCGCACGCCGGCGAGCGCTGGCGCTTCACCGTGCGGCTCAAGGCGCCGCATGGCAACCGCAACCCGCATGGCTTCGACAGCGAACTGTGGATGTGGGAGCAGGGCCTGCATGCCAGCGGCTACGTGCGCACCGGCGCACGCGACGCGCCTCCCGCCTTGCTCGCCACGACATGGCTGCACCCCGTCGAGCGCGCGCGGGAAGCCGTGCGCGACGCCGTGTTCCAGCGCGTGCCCGACCGCAACCAGGCCGGCGTGATCGCCGCGCTGGTCACCGGCGACCAGGGTGCCATCGACCGCGCCGGCTGGGACGTGTTCCGCGCCACGGGTGTCGCCCACCTGATGTCGATATCCGGTCTGCACATCACGATGTTCGCCTGGCTCGCCACCCACGTCGTCGGGTGGCTCTGGCGGCGCAGCACGCGGCTCATGCTGCGCGTGCCCGCGCAACAGGCCGCGCTGGCCGGCGGCGTGCTGCTGGCCGCGCTCTACGCGCTCTTCAGCGGCTGGGGCGTGCCCTCGCAGCGCACGGTATGGATGCTCGCGGCGGTCGCCTTGCTGCGCCTCACCGGCCGGCGCTGGCCGTGGCCGCACGTGTGGCTGCTGACCGCGGCCGTGGTGGTGGCGGCCGACCCGTGGGCGCTGATGCAGGCCGGGTTCTGGCTCAGCTTCGTGGCGGTGGGCGTGCTGTTCGCCACCGATGCCTCCGTGCCGGGCGAGAAGAGGTCGGGCCTGTCCGGCGCATCGTGGCGCCTCTGGCAGTTCTTTCGCGAGCAATGGGTCATCACGCTTGCCATCACGCCGTTGAGCCTGCTGCTGTTCCAGCAGGTCTCGCTCGTGGGCCTGCTGGCCAATGCCGTCGCCATTCCGTGGGTCACGCTGGTCATCACGCCGCTGGCCATGCTCGGGGTGGCGGTGGCGCCGCTGTGGGACCTGGCCGCGCGCGCCGTGCAGTGGCTGACGGTGCTGCTGCAATGGCTGGCGGCCTGGCCGTACGCCACGCTGTCGATGGCCGCGCCGCCCTGGTGGATGGCGGCTTCCGGCGTGGCGGGTGGCGCGCTGCTCGCCATGCGGCTGCCGTGGTCGGTGCGCGGGCTCGGCGTGCCGCTGCTGTTGCCGGTGCTGCTGTGGCAGCCGCCGCGGCCCGCGGTGGGCGAGTTCGAACTGCTCGGGGCCGACATCGGGCAGGGCAATGCCGTGCTGGTGCGCACCGCTTCGCACAGCCTGCTGTACGACACCGGCCCGCGCTACAACCTCGAGAGCGACGCCGGCCACCGCGTGCTGGTGCCGCTGCTGCGTGCCCTCGGCGAGCGGCTCGACCTGCTGGTGCTGAGCCACCGCGACACCGACCACACCGGCGGTGCGCCCGCCGTGCTCGCGATGCAGCCGCAGGCCGCGCTGCTGAGCTCCATCGAGGCCACGCACCCGCTGCAGGCCGTGCGTCCGGCGCGGCGCTGCGAAGCGGGGCAGCGCTGGAGCTGGGACGGCGTGCACTTCGAGGTGCTCCACCCGTTCGATGCCGACTACCGCAACCTCACCAAGCCCAACGCGGTGTCGTGCGTGCTGCGCATCGGCAACGGCCGCGCGACGGCGCTGCTGGCCGGCGACATCGAGCGGCTGCAGGAGGCCGCGCTGGTCGCGCGCGTGCCCGGCGCGCTGCGCGCCGACCTGCTGCTGGTGCCTCACCACGGCAGCAAGACCTCGTCGGGCGACGCCTTCCTCGATGCGGTCGGCCCGCGCATTGCGCTGGTTCAGGCCGGCTATCGCAACCGCTTCGGTCATCCCACGGCCGAGGTGCTGGCGCGTTATGCGGCGCGCGGCGTGCGGGTGGCCGACAGCCCGCGCTGCGGCGCCGCGCACTGGCGCAGCACCGCACCCGGCGAACTGGGCTGCGAGCGCGAGCGCCACGCGCGCTACTGGCAGCACCGCGTGCCCTGAAGCACGCCGCGATGCCCGGCCCGGGGTTCCGGGTTTTCCCTTGAAAAGTTTCGCTGGCGGCAACTTTATTGCGTTTGCTTGACCCGGGCCTGCGCCAGTTCTCCAATGGCGCTGCAATCACGGTTCCGAAGATTGAAACAACGAAGAGACAAGCCGATGACCGCCCGACCTCGTTCCGTTGCCTCCGTGCTGACCCACAGCGCCACCGAGCCGACCTCGTCGGTCGAGCGGGCCTGCCGCATCCTGCGGGCGCTCTCCGACCCCGGCGTCACGCGCCTCACCGACATCGCCCTGGCCACCGGCCTCGACAAGACCACCGTGCTGCGGGTGGTCGAGGTGCTGATGCGCGACGGCTTCGTGGTGCGCGACGCGCAGACCAAGCACTACAGCCTGGGCGCCGAGCTGCTGGTGCTCGGCGCGGCGGCGCTGGCGCGCTTCGACCCGCGGCCGCTGGTGCGCCCCAGCCTGCTGCGCCTCACGGGCACCTTCGAAGACAGCGTGATCCTCTCGATTCCGAGCGGCATCGAGTCGCTGTGCGTCGATGTGGAAGAGGGCCGCTTCCCGATCCGTGCCAACTACCTTTCCGTGGGCAGCCGCCGCCCGCTGGGCGCGGGTGCCGGCAGCCTCGCGCTGCTCGCGTGGATGCCCGACGCCGAGCGGCAGGCCGCATTGGCCGTGATCGCGCCGCAGCTGCAGCAGCGCTACCCGCGCATCACCATCGACTTGCTCGAGACCCGTGCGCGCGAAGCCCGCGAGCGCGGCTACGCGGTGCTGCTCGACGTGGTGGTCGAGCGCATGGGCGGCATTGCCGCGCCCATCCTCGGCGCCGACGGCCGCCCCGTAGCCGCCATCAGCATCGCCGCGCTCAACGACCGCATCACCTCGCGCGAGGCCGAACTGGCCAAGGCGCTCAAGCGCGAGTGCGCCACCTGCGAGGTGCTGTGGAGCGGTGCCGCGCACCAGAGCGCACTGGCCACGCGGACCACGCGGACCACGCGGACCACGCGCACGACTGCCGCCGGTGGCCGCCGCAGCCCGGTGCACTGAGCATGAGCCTGCCAACCGCTCACCTCGTCGGCGCCGGCAACACCGCCTTCGGCCGCCATGAAGGCCAGGGCGCGCTCGACCTCATGGCCGGCGCCGCGCAGCAGGCGCTCGACTCGGCCGGCCTGCGCCGCGCCGACATCGACGGCGTGCTCTGCGGCTACGCGACCACGCTGCCACACCTGATGATCTCCACGCTCTTCTGCGAGCGCTTTTCGCTGCGGCCGGCCTGCGCGCACAGCCTGCAGCTCGGCGGCGCCACCGGCGGCGCCATGCTGATGCTGGCGCGCGACCTGGTGCGCGCCGGGCGTTGCCGCAACGTGCTGGTGGTGGCCGGCGAGAACCGGCTCAGCGGCCAGTCGCGCGACAGCGCCATCCAGACCCTGGCGCAGGTGGGCGACGCCGACTTCGAGGTGCCCAACGGCGCCTCGGTGCCGGCCTACTACGGCCTGCTGGCCTCGCGCTACCTGCACGAGACCGGCACGCGAGAGGCCGACCTGGCCGAGCTTGCCGTGCTGATGCGCGCCAACGCGGCAGGCCACCCCGACGCGCACCTGCGGGCGCCGATCTCGGTGAGCGACGTGCTCGCCTCCAAGCCCATTGCCGCGCCGCTCAAGCTGCTCGACTGCTGCCCCATCTCCGACGGCGCCATGGCGCTGGTGGTGTCGTCGTCTTCGCGCGGGGAGGCGGGCGTGGCGATGGCCGGCGCCGGCCAGGCGCACCGCCACCAGCACCTGAGCGCGATGGCCGACGTCATGCAGTGCGGCGCGGCCGAAGCCGCGCAGCGCGCCTTCGCCGAGGCCGGGCTGGGCGTGGACGACATCGACTGCCTGGGCATCTACGACTCGTTCACCATCACCCTGGCCATGCTGCTCGAGGAGATCGGCTTCGCGCCGCGCGGCGGCGCCGCGCAGCGCGTGCGCAACGGCGACTTCCGCCCCGACGGCCCGTTGCCGCTCAACACGCACGGCGGCCTGCTGTCCTTCGGCCACTGCGGCGTGGCGGGCGGCATGGCGCACACGGTCGAAGCCTTCCGCCAGATGACGGGGCAGGCCGGCAGCCGGCAGCTGCGGCGTCCGCGCCATGCGTTCGTGCACGCGGACGGCGGCGTGATGTCCTCGCACGTGAGCCTGGTGCTGTCGAACGGAGCTGCCGCATGAACGCGCTTGCCGCCCCTTTCGTCGAAGGCCTCGCGCGGCACGAGCTGCGCTACCAGCGGTGCACCGGCTGCGGCCATGCGCAGACGTTGGCGCGCTACGCCTGCGCCGCCTGCGGCAGCACGCGGCTCGAATGGAAAGCCGCTGCCGGCATGGCCACCGTGCACGCGGTCACCGTGGTGGCACGCGCGCCTTCCGACGAGTTCCGCGCGCTCGCGCCGTACACGCTGGTGCTGGTCACGCTCGACGAAGGCCCGCGCCTCATGGCCCATGCCGCGCCCGGCGTGCGCATCGGCGAGCGCGTGTCGGCGGGGTTCTTCGCGCACGCGGGCCATGTGCTGGTGCGCTTCACGCCAGAGGCCGAGCCGGCGCCGGACTGAGCGGCCACCGCGCGCGCCCGAAACGACATCACAACCACAAGCAGGAGACAACCGCATGCATTCGTTCCGATCCTTCGTCCGGCGGCAGTTGCTGGGTGCTCTGGGCGGGCTGGGCGGGCTGGGCGCCGCCCTGTGCCTCGCCGCCGCGCCCCTGGCCCATGCGCAGGGCTACCCGAGCAAGCCCGTCAAGCTGGTGGTGCCGTACCCGCCGGGCGGGCCGACCGACATCGTGGCGCGCGTGGTGGCGCAGAAGCTGTCGGAGCAGACCGGCCAGCAGTTCATCGTCGACAACCGCCCCGGCGCGGGCGGCAACACCGGCGCCGAGCTGGTGGCGCGCAGCGCGCCCGACGGCTACACGCTGCTGATCGCCACCACCGCGCATGCGATCAACCCCTCGCTCTTCAAGAACCTGGGCTACAAGCTCACCAAGGACCTGGCGCCGGTGTCGCTGCTCACCAGCGGCCCGCTGGTGATCGTCGCCAACCCCGCGCTGCCCGCGAAGAATGTGGCCGAGCTCATCGCGCTGGCCAAGGCCAGGCCGGGGCAGCTGAACTTCGCCTCGTCGGGCAACGGCCAGTCGACGCACCTCGCGGCCGAGCTGTTCGCCTCGATGGCGGGCGTGAAGATGACGCACATCCCCTACAAGGGCAGCGCGCCGGCGCTCACCGACGTCATGGGCGGGCAGGCGCAGCTGATGTTCGACACCATGCTCTCGGCCATGCCGCACGTGAAGGGCGGCAAGCTCAAGGCGCTGGCCGTCACCAGCAGCAAGCGGTCGCCCGCCGCGCCCGACCTGCCGACCGTGGCCGAGTCGGGCCTGCCGGGCTACGAGGCCATCGCCTGGAACGGCCTGCTCGCGCCCGCCGGCACGCCGCCCGAAGCCATCGCGCGGCTCAGTGCCGAGCTGAAGAAGGCGCTCGCCTTGCCCGAGGTGAAGGACAAGTTCGAGGCACAGGGCTTCGCCGCCGCCTGGAACACGCCCGAGGCCTTCGGCGGCTTCATGAATGCCGAGGTCGAGAAGTGGGCGCAGGTGGTGAAGGTGTCGGGCGCGACGGTGGACTGAGCCGATGATCGATCCCGCACGCCTGAAGGCCTGGGCCTTCGCCGACATCTCCCACAGCTACACGGCCGACGACAGCATGCGCTACGCGCTCGCGCTGGGCCTGGGCCGCGACCCGACCGACGCGGCGCAGCTGAAGTTCGTCGACGACACCGCTACCGGCATGCCGCAGGCCCTGCCCACGCTGGCCGTGGTGCTGGGCTTTCCGGGCTCCTGGATGCAGGACCCGGCCACCGGCATCGACTTTGCGCAGATCGTGCACGGCGAAGAGAAAGTGGTGTGGCACCGCCCGCTGCCGGCGGCGGGCACGGTGGTGGCGCGCCACCGCGTGACGCGCGTCGTCGACAAGGGGCCGGGCCGCGGCGCCACCGTCACCTACGACAAGGAGCTGTTCGACGCCGCGAGCGGCCAGGCGTTGGCCACGGTGACGCACACCACCTTCGCGCGCGGCAACGGCGGCTTCGCCACCGAGGCCGCGCCGGGCGACGCCGCGCCTGAGGCGCCGGCGCCCGTGCCGCAGCGTGCGCCCGACATCGTGGTCGACATTCCGACGCTGCCGCAGCAGGCCTTGCTCTACCGCCTGTGCGCCGACCGCAACCCGCTGCATTCCGACCCCGGCACGGCGCGCGCCGCGGGCTTCGAGCGGCCGATTCTTCATGGCCTGTGCACCTGGGGCATGGCCGGGCACGCGGTGCTGGCGCATGCCTGCGGCAACGAGCCCGCGCGGCTTCGCAGCCTGTTCGCGCGCTTTTCCGCGCCGGTGTTCCCGGGCGAGACCCTGCGCATCGAGATGCACCGCGAAGGGCCGCACGACCTGCATTTCAGGGCCCGCGTGCCCGCGCGCGACCGCACCGTGCTCGACCACGGCCATGCGCGCATCGACGCCTGATTCAACCGAGGACAAGACCATGAAAAAGCTCGACATCGAAGATCGCGGCACCGGCGTCACGCGCCGCCATTGCCTGCTGGTGGCAGGCGCGGCCGCCGCCGGCCCGCTGGCGTTGCCCGCCTTCGGGCAGCAGCCCTACCCGAACCACCCGGTTCGCTTCGTGGTGCCGTTTCCGGCCGGCGGCCCGGTCGACACCACCGGGCGCGCGGTGGCGCAGAAGCTGTCCGAGCTCTGGGGGCAGCAGGCCATCGTCGACAACCGCGCGGGCGCGGGCGGCATCGTCGGCGCGGAGAACGTCGCGCGCTCGCCGGCCGACGGCTACAACGTGCTGGTGTGCAGCATCCACCACTCGGTGTTGCCGAGCCTGAGGCCCAAGCTCTCCTACGACATCGAGCGCGACTTCGTGCCGCTGAGCTTCGGCGCGATGTTCCCGGTGGTGCTGGTGGCGCACCCGTCGGTGCCCGCGCGCACCGTGGCCGAACTCATTGCGCTCGACAGGAAGTCGCCCGGCAAGCTGAGCTTCGGCTCGGCCGGCAACGGCGGCGGCACCCACCTGGCGGGCGAGCTCTTCAACATGCAGGCCGGCACCAGGCTGCTGCACGTGCCCTACAAGGGCAGCGCGCCCGCCATGAGCGACCTGCTCGGCGGCCAGGTGCAGCTGATGTTCGCCGACGCGCCCACCGCGCTGCCGCAGATCAAGGGCGGCAAGGTGCGCGCCATCGCGGTGGCGAGCGTGCGCCGCTCGGTGCTGCTGCCCGACGTGCCGACGGTGGCCGAGTCGGGCGTGCCGGGGCTGTCGGGCTACGAGGCCTATTCGTGGGCGGCTTTCATGGCGCCGGCCGGCACGCCGAAGGACATCGTGCACAAGCTCAGTGCCGACATCGCCCGCGCGCTGAACGACCCGCAGGTCAAGCAGCGGCTGTTCGAGGTCGGCGCCGAGGCCGCGCCGGGCACGCCCGAGGCCTTTGCGAAGACGCTGCACACCGAGATCGCCAAGTGGACCCAGGTGGTGCGCACCGCCAACATCCAGGTGGACTGAGCATGAGCACAGGCATGCAGGAACCACCCGTCGCCGCGCGCCTGCTGTCGCGGCGCGAAGGCGCCGTGCTGGTGCTGACGCTGAGCAACCCGGCCGCGCGCAACGCGATGCACCCGTTGCTCTACCGCACCGCCACCGCCTTGCTGCGCGAGGCAGCGAACGACAGGACGGTTCGCGCCATCGTGCTGACCGGCGAGGGCGGGCACTTCTGCGGCGGCGGCGACGTCAAGCGGCTGGCCGACCAGCGCCAGCGTCCGCGCGAGGAGCAGCTCGGCCACCTCGATGCGCTGCACGACTGGGTGATGGCCATGCACGACGCGCCGCAGCCGGTGATTGCCGCGGTCGAAGGCGCGGCGGCCGGCGGCGGCTTCTCGGTCTGCCTGGGCTGCGACCTCATCGTGGCGGCCGAGGACGCGAAGTTCGTCATGTCGTATGTGAGGCTGGCGCTGTCGCCCGACGGCGGCGGCAGCGATTCGCTGGCCCGCGCGCTGCCGCCGCAGGCCGCGCTGGAGCTGCTGCTCGAAGGCGGCGTGTGCAGCGCGGGCCGGCTGCAAGGCTGGGGCGTGGTGAACCGCGTCGTGCCGCACGGCGAGGCCTTTGCCACTGCGCTGGCCTGGGCGCAGCAACTGGCCGCCGGCCCCTTCGATGCGCAGGCGCGCATCAAGCAGCTGGTGCATGCCGCGCGCGGGCGCTCGCGCCGCGCGCAACTCGACGCGGAGCGCGATGCCTTCGTGGAGAGCCTCTACAGCGACGAATGCGGCGCGGGGCTCGAGGCCTTCCTGTCCGCGCGCGGCCGCGCCAGAACCTGATGAACCGATCGATGAAAGTGCCCATGTCCGACCTGCTCGAATCCGCCCTCGACCCGCAATCCGTCGCCGTGATCGGCGCGTCCGAGAACATCCACAAGATCGGCGGCCGGCCGATCTACTACATGCAGAAGCACGGCTTTGCCGGGCGCATCTACCCGATCAACCCGGCGCGCGAGGAGGTGCAGGGCCTCAAGAGCTACGCCTCGCTGGCCGCCTTGCCCGAGGCGCCCGACCTGGCGCTGGTGATCGTGGGCGGCGAGAAGGCCGTGGCCGCGGTGGACGACTGCGCGGCGCGCGGCGTGAAGTCGGCGGTGGTGATTGCCTCGGGCTTCGGCGAGGCGGGCGAGGAGGGGCGCGAGGTGCAGAAGGCCATGGCCGAGCGCGCGCGCGCCGCCGGCATGCGCCTGTACGGCCCCAACACGCAAGGCCTGGCCAACTTCGGCAACGGCGCCATCGCGGGCTTCTCGACCATGTTCGTCGAGGTGCCGCCGGCCGACGGCCCCATCGGCGTGGTGAGCCAGAGCGGCGGCATGAGCGCCATGGCCTACGGCCTGCTGCGCGGGCGCGGCCTGGGCGTGCGCCACGTGCACGCCACGGGCAACGAGGCCGACGTGACGGTGTCCGACCTGGCCTGGGCCGTGGCGCACGACCCCGACGTGAAGCTGCTGCTGCTGTACCTGGAGAACATCGCCAACCCCGAGATGCTGGCCCGCACGGCCGCCTATGCACGCGAGCGCGACCTGCCGATCATCGCGGTGAAGGCAGGGCGCTGCGCGAGCGGTCAGAAGGCGGCGTCGTCGCACACCGGCTCGCTGGCCAACGAAGACCGCGCGGTCGACGCCTTCCTGCGCCACCACGGCATCTGGCGGGTGCGCGACCCGCACGCGCAGGCGCTGGCGGCCGAGGCCTACCTGAAGGGCTGGCGGCCCGAGGGGCGGCGGCTGGTGGTCATCAGCAACTCGGGCGCGAGCTGCGTGATGGGCGCGGACGCGTCGGAAGAGTTCAAGCTGCCGCTGGCGGAACTCTCGCCCGCCACGCGGCGCGACGTGGCCGCGCGGCTGCCGGGCTTCGCGACGGCGACCAACCCGATCGACATCACCGCCGCGCTGCTGTCCAACAGCGGCCTGTTCGGCGACGTGCTGCCCGCCGTGGCGCAGGACCCGGCGGCCGACCTGTTCTTCATCAACATCCCGGTGGCTGGCGCGGGCTACGACGTCGAGGCCTTCGCGAACGACACCGCGAAGTTCGAGGCCGCAACGGGCAAGCCGGTGGTGGTGGCCGCCTGGCAGGCGAGCGTGGCCGCGCCGTTCAAGGCCCGCGGCATCCCGACCTTCGGCAACGAGACCGAGGCGCTGGGCGTGCTGGCGCAACTGGCGTCGCACACGGCGCTGATGCGCGAGTCGCACGCGGCCTGGCCCGAAGAGGCGGCGCCCGCGCTGCCGCGGGGCAGCGGCCGTTTCCTGAACGAGGCCGAGAGCCTTGCGCTGCTGGCCGCGCGCGGCGTGCCGGTGGTGGCGCACCGGCTGTGCCGCACGGCGGCGCAGGCGCGCGATGCCTGGGGTGCGGTGGCCGAGGCGGGTGCCCCGGCGGTGGTGAAAGCCTGCTCGGCCGACGTGCCGCACAAGTCGGAACACGGCCTGGTGGCGCTGCGGGTCGGCAGCGCCGACGAGGCGGCGGCGCTGTTCGACGCGCAATGGGCCAAGCTGGCCGAACTGGGCGCGGCGCGCGAGGGCGTGCTGGTGGCGGCCATGCACAAGGGGCGGCACGAGTTCATGGTCGGCGCGCGGCTGGATCCGGTGTTCGGCCCGGTCGTGGTGGTCGGCGACGGCGGCACCAACGTCGAGGCGATGCAGGACGTGGCGGTGCTGCTGCCGCCCTTCGACGCGGCCGAGGTGAAGGCCGCGCTGAGCACGCTGCGCATCGCGCCGCTGCTCGGCGGCGTGCGCGGCGAGCCGCCGCTGGACGTGCAGGCGCTGTCCGAGGTGGTCGTGGCGGTGGGCCGGCTCATTGCGGCGGCGGGCGGCCGGATCGCCTCGATCGACGTGAACCCGGTCATGGTCGGGGCGGTGGGCGAGGGGGCGATGGTGGTGGACGCGCTGGTCGAACGCGCCGGCTGAACGCGCGCCGGGAGGCGTCGCGGACGGCGAAAGCCGGGCGCCGAACCCTTAAATCTGTGAAGTAGTTGGCAAATTGCGGGCTGAAACCTAAGCCGGGGTCGTGCCGTTCTGAATCCGATGCGTTGAGTAGTTTCGTATTCATTTCCGAAAGGAAACACCATGCGCCACTGCTTCACGCCCCATCTCGCCTTGTCTTCGCTGCCCTCGCTGTTCTCGCTGCCCTTGGGGGTGTCGTCATGAACGCCGACGCGCTGCCCGCGCGCGACGGGGTCGGGCCGGGCCCCGAAGCGTTCGCCGAGGGCGCCGAGCCCATCGAACCCGCCGGTGCCCACCTGCGCACGCACCGCGAAGGCGCCGTGCTGGTGCTGACGATCAGCAACCCGCGCTCGCGCAACGCGCTCAACCCGTCCATCTACCGCGCCGCCGCCCAGGCCGTGCGGGCGACCGCGGGTTTTCGCACCGTGCGCGCCATCGTGCTGCGCGGCGACGGCGCCCACTTTTCCGGCGGCGGCGACCTCAAGCGGCTGGCGCGGCAGCGCAAGTTTCCGGAGGCGGAGCAGCGCGGCCACATCGACGCGCTGCACGAGTGGGTCATGGCCCTGCAGGAAGCGCCCCAGCCGGTGATTGCCGCGGTCGAGGGTGCGGCCATGGGCGGTGGTTTCTCGGTGTGCCTGGCGTGCGACCTGATCGTGGCGGCCGAGGACGCGCGCTTTGCGATGTCCTACGTCAACATGGGCCTGTCGCCCGAAGCGGGCGGCACCGATTCGCTGGCGCGGGCCTTGCCGCCGCAGGCCGCGCTCGAGATGCTGCTCGACGGCACGCCGGTGAGCGCCGAGCGCCTGCATGGCTGGGGCGTGGTCAACAAGGTGGTGCCTGCCGGCAGCGCCTACAACGCGGCGCTCGGCTGGGCGCAGGAACTGGCGCGCGGGCCGTTCGAGGCGCAGGCGCGCATCAAGGCGCTGGTGCACGGCGCGCGCGGCCGGGCGCGGCGCGAGCAGCTGGACGCCGAACGTGAATCCTTCCTGACCAGCCTGTACGGCGACGAGGCCGGCGACCGCATCCGCCGGTTCCTGGCGCCGCGCAGGGGCGCGGTGGCCGGCGACGGCACCCTGCAGTGATTCGGCGGCAGCGCACGCCGGGAACACGAAAAAAAAGACCCTCGACCGTTTCCTTGGGCTTCGCATCAGGGCTTTCACTGGCCTCGAACTTGCTAAGCTATGGCTCAAGGAGATTGGTCGTTCCATGCACAAATTCGACGAGATGTATGAGCAGTTGCCCTACTCGGGGGCTGCGATCCGACAGCACTACAAGCGCTACGACCAATGGCTCGCGAAGCAACCCGGTGAGGTGATGCGTTCGCGGCGCGAAGAGGCGGAAATGATCTTCCGCCGGGTCGGCATCACCTTCGCGGTGTACGGCGCGAAGGACGAGGACGGCTCCGGCACCGAGCGGCTCATCCCGTTTGACCTGCTGCCCCGCATCATTCCCGCCCACGAGTGGGCCAGCATGGAGAAGGGGCTCGTGCAGCGCGTCACGGCGCTCAACCGCTTCCTCTACGACGTCTACCACGACCAGGAAATCATCAAGGCCGGCATCATCCCGGCCGAGCAGATCCTGAACAACGCCCAGTTCCGTCCCGAGATGATGGGCGTGAACGTGCCGCACAACGTGTACTCGAACATCTCGGGCATCGACATCGTGCGCGCCCCCGATGCCGACGGCAACGGCGAGTACTACGTGCTCGAGGACAACCTGCGCGTGCCCAGCGGCGTGAGCTACATGCTGGAGAACCGCAAGATGATGATGCGGCTCTTCCCCGAGCTGTTCAACCAGAACCGCATCGCGCCGGTCGCGCACTACCCCGACCTGCTGCTCGAGACCCTGCGCGCCAGCGCGCCGCCGGCCACGGCCGAGCCCACGGTGGTGGTGCTCACGCCCGGCATGTACAACAGCGCCTACTTCGAGCACGCCTTCCTGGCCCAGCAGATGGGCGTGGAACTGGTCGAGGGCCAGGACCTGCTGATCAAGGACGACTTCGTCTACATGCGCACCACGCGCGGCCCCAAGCGCGTGGACGTCATCTACCGCCGCGTGGACGACGACTTTCTCGACCCCGAGGTGTTCCGCCCCACGTCCACGCTGGGCACGGCAGGCCTCATGCGCGCCTACCGCGCGGGCAACGTCGTGATCTGCAATGCCGTGGGCACCGGCGTGGCCGACGACAAGTCGATCTACCCGTACGTGCCGAAGATGATCGAGTTCTACCTCGGCGAGAAGCCGATCCTGAAGAACGTGCCTACCTACATGTGCCGCAACAAGGACGAGCTGCAGTACACGCTGGACAACATGAAGGACCTGGTCGTGAAGGAGGTGCACGGCGCCGGCGGCTACGGCATGCTGATCGGCCCGGCCGCCACGCAGGCCGAGATCGAGGACTTCAAGAAGGCCGTGATCGCCAAGCCCGACGGCTACATCGCCCAGCCCACGCTGAGCCTGTCGACCTCGCCCACCTTCGTGGACGCCGGCATCGCGCCGCGCCACATCGACCTGCGCCCCTTCGTGCTCTCGGGCAGCGAAGTGCAGATGGTGCCCGGCGGCCTCACGCGCGTGGCGCTGAAGGAAGGTTCGCTGGTGGTCAATTCGTCGCAGGGCGGCGGCACCAAGGACACCTGGATCCTCGAAGCCGATCGCGCGCCGAAGCCCAAGGCGGCCACGCAGTCGCAAAGCCAATCGTCCACGTAGGAATGTAGGAGCCCACACGATGCTGTCCCGCACCGCCGACCATCTCTACTGGATGTCCCGCTACACCGAGCGCGCCGAGAACACGGCGCGCATGCTCGATGTGAACTACCAGACCTCGCTGCTGCCGCAGTCCGCCGAAGTCGCCAAGTACGGCTGGCAGGGCGTGCTGTCCATCAGCGAACTGCTGCCCCTGTACAACCAGAAGTACGACCAGATCGCGCCCAAGGAAGTGATGGAGTTCATGGTCAAGGACGAGAGCAATGCCTCGTCGATCGTGTCCTGCCTGAAGGCCGCGCGCGAGAACGCCCGCGCGGTGCGCGGCGCGCTCACCACCGAGGCCTGGGAAACGCAGAACACCACCTGGCTCGAAGTGAACCGCATGCTGCGCTCGGGCGACTTCGAGCGCGACCCGGGCCAGTTCTTCGAGTGGGTCAAGTTCCGCTCGCACCTGTCGCGCGGCGTCACGCTGGGCACGATGCTGCAGGACGAGGCTTTCTACTTCTCGCGCCTGGGCACGTTCCTCGAACGCGCCGACAACACGGCGCGGCTGGTCGACGTGAAATTCCACGCGCTGAACAGCGAGTTCTTCGGTGCCGCCACCGAGGAAGACCAGGAGTACGACTTCTATCACTGGAGCGCGATCCTGCGCAGCGTCTCGGCCTTCGAGGTGTACCGCAAGGTGTACCGCGACGTGATCAAGCCCGAGCGCGTGGCCGAGCTGCTGATTCTTCGCGCCGACATGCCGCGCTCGCTGCATGCGAGCCTGGTCGAGGTGGTCAACAACCTCGCGAAGGTGCAGAACGAGCAGAGCGCCGAAACGCAACGCCGCGCCGGCAAGCTGCTGGCCGACCTGCAGTACGCGCGCGTCGACGAGATCCTGGCGACGGGCTTGCACGCCTACCTCACGCAGTTCCTCGACCGCGTGAACGAGCTGGGCGGGCGCATCAGCCAGGACTTCCTGGTTCCCACGCACTGACGACCGCTGCGAAAGAGGGCAGCGCACGCATGCGGCTGGTTGCCCATTCGCCGCGCGCGTTTTCCATCGAGGGCTTGGTCGAGCCCGAGGAGTGCGAGCAGCTCATCGCATTGGCCGAGCGCGAAGGTTTCGCGTCGGCCGGCGTGCGCACCGCCGATGGCCCGAAGGCGATGCCGCCGATCCGCAACAACGAACGCGCAATGCTGCCGTCGCCCTCCTGGGTCGAGCTGCTGTGGCAGCGCCTGCAAGGCGTGGCGCTGCCCGAGGTCGGCGGGCAGACGCCCAAGGGCCTGCCCAGGGACCTGCGCTTCTACAGGTACGCGCCCGGCCAGCGCTTCAAGATGCACAAGGACGGACCCTGGCATGAAGACGGGCTCACGAGCCGGCTCACGCTGCTGGTCTACCTGAACGACGGCTTCACCGGCGGCGACACCGACTTCCGCGAGTTCCGCGTGAAGCCTGAGCCCGGCGCGGCGCTGCTCTTCATTCACGACACGTGGCATGAAGGCGCGGCGGTCGAGTCGGGCACCAAGTACGTCTTGCGCTCCGATGTGCTGTACGGGTAGCGATCCCGCATCGCAGCCACGGGTGTGCGCATGCTGCTGGCATCAAGAAAAATCAATCATGAGTCACGATCTTTCGTTGAGAGCGAGCACGGCGCTTGGCTTGTCGATTGCGCAGCGATTTCTTGGCGGCTGCACTCTGAGTGACGAAGACCGATCTTGCGCTGGTACTGAGCAGCGAAGATCAGTTGCGTATCGCCAGAATGCAAGATCATCTGTCGACTCTCACCGAAAAAGAGCGTGGGAAATTCGGCGTCTGGATAAGAAGAGCCGACGTCGCGACTTGAGGTGCCGCGCTGAACGCATCACGCTGCCACAGCTGTTGACGCAGCGCCGGAGCTAGCGCGTGAACGACTCCACCGCCACCGGAATCCGCGGCGCCTGCCAGCGGTAGCTGCTCCCCAGCACGTCGCGCTCGGCCTGCTGGCCGTTCCACTGGATGTGGAGCAGGTTCATCAGCGTCCACCCGGTCCAGTCCGCGCGAAACGGTTGCTGCGCGGCCTCGGCGGGCAGCGGCTCGCGGTTGCGCCACACGACGGCGGGAATGCGGTAGCCCGATGCCGTCGCCGGGCTGTGGCCGGCACGGTCGCTCACGTGGCCCACTTCCTGTCCGTGGTCGGACAGGTACATCCATGCCCGGTACTCACCGGGCTTGCCGGGCTTGCCGGGCTTGCCGGGATCGCCGGGGGCGCGCGTCTGCTGCAGCAGCTCCGACACCACGAAGTCGTGGTACAGCAGCGCGGCGTCGTACTCCTGGCGGAAGCGGCGCACCCAGGCGGAGCGGCCTTCCTTCACGAGGCCGCTCTCGACCGCGTCGACGTCGTCGTCGAAGGGGTTGGCATTGGCTGGAAAGCGCAGGCTGTAGTGCGGGTGCGCGCCCATCAGGTGGACCACGATCAGCTTGCGCTCGGTGCCGGTGTCGGCCAGCGCTTCCTGCACGCAGTCGAGGATCTCGCCGTCGAGCGAGGCGCTGGCGCGCCCGGGCGTGCGGTTCACCATGTCGACCACGTCGGCGAAGCGTGCGTGCTGCTGCTCGATGGCCAGGTCGTCGTGGTTGCTGATCCACCAGACCTTGTAGCCCGCGGCGCGTGCCAGGGCCAGCACGTGCGGCGGGTCGTCGCCCTCGGGCAAACCGAAGTGGAACATGTTGCGCAGCGCGGGCAGGGTGCTGGCGTCCACCGACCAGGCGTTCTTCAGCACCGTCATCTGCTCGCCGGCCTGCGCCTTGTGCGCCTGCAGGCGCGGCGTGGTCGCTCGGCCGTAGCCGTACAGGCCCATGTTGTCGCGGTTGATGCTGTCGGTGATGACCAGCACCACGGTCGACGGCCCGGCCTGCGTGATGACGGGCGCGATGCCTTCGGCCTGCGCCATCAGCCGGTCGCGCTGCTTCTGCTGGTCGGCCCAGGCGGCCTGCAGCGTGTGAAGCGAGTCGACCCACTGCGTCCAGAAGATCGCCGGATGCAGCCGGCGCCACGGCTTGCTCGCGTAGGCCACGCAGGACAGCAGCAGCGCCAGCGCGACCAGTGCAGTGATCCCGCGTGAAGGACGTGCCGAAGCGGCGGACGCCACCGCGCCGCGCCTTGCGAACATGCCCACCAGCACGCCGGCCGCCACCAGCACGGCGCACCACACGACCGCCGAGCGCCAGTGCATCCAGAGGTATTCGCCGCCCTCGCGCGCATTGGTGTTGGCGGCGGCGCCCAGCACCATCGCGCCGTCGGGCGCGGCCTGGTAGGTGTCGAGCAGGTAGGCGCGCACCGCGGCGTCGAGCGCGAAGCCCATGACCCAGAGCCAGACGAACACCGTGCGCAACTGCCGCATGCGCGCGCTGTGCAGCGGCCACAGCAGCCACAGCACGGCCGGCAGGGCCAGCACCGCGAGCTGCGCGATGCGGCGGCCGTCGTGGCCCAGCGCGATGAGCGCGAGCAGCGTGGCGCCGACCACGCCGCAGGCCAGCCACGCGCGGCGATGGGATGCGGGGCGCGGCGGGGAGTCGGGAGAAGAAAGGGCGGTCAAGCGGTTGGCGCAGCGGAGCGCCAGAGCAGTCGGGGCGGGCGGATTCTGCCCCCGGCCCCGCGCCGCGAACCCCAGTGCCCCGATGCCCGCGAGGTGCATTCAGGGATATCCCCGAAGGAACTTATTCGGCCTTGCGCGCCCAGACGGGCTCGCCCGGCCTCGCCGGACATTTTTCAAGCCTCAAGAAAAGGAACCTTCGCTCCATGGTCAGATTCAGCCGATTGCCCGCCCTGCTGCTCGCCTTCGCTCTTTCATGGATGGCCCTGCCGTCCGCATCCGCCGCCCAACAGATGGTCAGCGTCGCCGTCAAGACGCTGAACATGCGCACCGGCCCCGGCCCGCGCCACGAGACGCACTGGACCGTCAGCAAGGGCTACCCCTTCAAGGTGATCGGCAGGAAGGGCGACTGGCTGCACGTGAGCGACTTCGAAGGCGACAAGGCCTGGGTGTTCCGCCCCATGACCAGCAAGACGCCGCACCGCGTGGTGAAGGCCCGGGTGGCCAACCTGCGCCGCGCGCCGGGCACGCGCAGCCCCATCGTGAAGAAGGCCGGCTACGGCGACGTGCTGCGCACGCTGGAGCAGCACGGCGACTGGCTGAAGGTGCGGCACGAAAGCGGCACCACGGGGTGGGTGTCGAAGCGCCTCACCTGGGGCTGGTAGGCGCAAGCAAGGCCGTAGTCGTGACCGTGGCCGTGGCCGCGGTCAGGTCGCCGTGGCCTGGCGCACGGCGCGCTCCCAGCGCGCCATCGATTCCTCGGCCTGCGCGCGGCCCATGGTCGGCAGGAAGCGGCGCTCGACCTTCCACAGCTTCGACAGCTCGCGCGCGTCGCTGTAGAAGCCGGTAGACAGGCCCGCGAGGTAGGCGGCACCCAGCGCCGTGGTCTCGACGACCTCGGGCCGCACCACCGGAATGCCCAGCAGGTCGGCCTGGAACTGCATCAGCAGGTCGTTCACGCTCGCGCCGCCGTCCACGCGCAGTTCGGCCACGGGCTTGCCGCCCGCGGCCACCGCGTCGCGGCTCATGGCCTGCAGCAGCGCGGCACTCTGGTACGCGATGCTTTCGAGCGCGGCGCGCGCGATGTGCGCGACCGTGGTGCCGCGCGTGAGGCCGGTGATCGTGCCGCGCGCGTCGGCGTCCCAGTAGGGCGCGCCCAGGCCGGTGAAGGCCGGCACCATCATCACGCCGCCCGCGTCGGGCACGCTTTCGGCCAGCGACTGCACTTCGGCGCTGCCCTTGATGGCCTTGAGGCCGTCGCGCAGCCACTGCACCACGGCGCCGCCGACGAACACGCTGCCTTCCATCGCGTACTGCGGCTGCGCGCTCGTCTGCGCAGCGCTGGTCACGAGCAGGCCGTTCTGCGAGGGCTGGAACGCGCCGCCCGTGTGCATCAGCAGGAAGCAGCCGGTGCCGTAAGTGTTCTTGGCCATGCCGGCCTCGAAGCAGGCCTGGCCGAAGAGGGCGCTCTGCTGGTCGCCGGCCACGCCGCCGATCGGCAGCGCGCGGCCCAGCAGCGCCTCGTCGGTGTCGGCGAAGTGCGAGCTCGACGGCTGCACCGCCGGCATCAGCGCGGCGGGAATGTCCAGCGCCTTCAGCAGCTCGGCGTCCCAGGCGTTGTCGTGCACGTTGAAGAGCATGGTGCGCGAGGCGTTGCTCACGTCGCTCACGTGCACCTTGCCGCCGGTGAGCTGCCACATGAGCCAGCTGTCGACGGTGCCGAAGGCCAGTTCGCCGCGCTCGGCCTGCGCGCGTGCGCCAGGCACGTTGTCGAGCAGCCAGCGCAGCTTGGTGCCGGAAAAATACGCGTCGATCACCAGCCCGGTCTTCTCGCGGATGGTGTCGGTCATGCCGTCCTCGCGCAGCTTCGCGCACAGCGGCTCGGCGCGCCTGTCCTGCCAGACGATGGCGTGGTGCACCGGCTGGCCGGTCTTGCGGTTCCACAGCACGGTGGTCTCGCGCTGGTTGGTGATGCCGATGGCGTGGATGTCGGCGGGCTTCAGCTTCGCCTTCGCGAGCACGTCGCGCGCGGTGGCCAGCTGGCTCTGCCAGATTTCCATCGGATCGTGCTCGACCCAGCCGGGCTGCGGGTAGATCTGCGTGAGTTCCTTCTGCGCGATGGCGACGATGCGGCCTTCGCGGTCGAACACGATGCTGCGCGAGCTGGAGGTGCCCTGGTCCAAGGCGAGCAGGTAGGTCGTCATTCGGTCGTTGTCCCTTCGGGTCAGTTGTCGCGCGCGATTTCCAGGCGCACCTGGGCGCTTTCCAGCAGCTCGGGGAACGGGGCCGGCGGCTCGGCGTCGGTGAAGAACCGGTCGATCTGCGACAGCGTGCCCAGCTGGATCATCGCGGGCCGGTTGAACTTGCTCGCGTCGGCCGCCAGCCACACCTCGCGCGCCTGCGCGATGATGGTCTGCGCCACCTTCACCTCGCGCAGGTCGAAGTCGCGCAGCGAGCCGTCGGCCTCGATGCTCGACACGCCGATGAGCGCGATGTCGACCTTGAACTGGCGGATGAAGTCGATGGTGGCTTCGCCCACGATGGCGCGGTCGCGCGCGCGCACCGAGCCGCCCGCCACGATCACCTCGCAGGCGGTGTTGCCGCTCAGGATGGTGGCCACGTTCAGGTTGTTGGTGATCACGCGCAGGCCGGTGTGGCGCATCAGCGCCTTGGCGATGGCCTCTGTTGTGGTGCCGATGTTCAGGATCAGCGAACAGTCGTTGGGCACCAGTTCGGCCACCCGGCGGGCGATGCGCGCCTTGCCGTCGGCATGCAGGGTTTCGCGCTGCTGGTAGCCGATGTTCTCGGTGGTCGAGCTGGGCACCCGCACGCCGCCGTGGAAACGCGTGAGCAACCCCTCGTCGGCCAGCCGCTGCACGTCGCGCCGGACGGTCTGCAGGGTCACGCCGAGCATTTCGGCCAGTTGTTCGACGGTGACGGAGCCGCGCGTACGCACGGTGTCCAGGAGGTTGATCTGGCGCGGATTGGAGTTCACAGGGGCGTCGCGAGGGGCAGTAAGACTGCAGGCAAGGTTACCGTGCGTGTCACTTTAAAACGAAAGAAAACGAATCAACTAAGGGAAAACTCGGGGGAAAATCGCGCTCAAAGGAACCTAAATGAAAAATCCCGAAAATACAATGGCCGCCGTTGGTGACCCAAGTCATGGATCCATGGAAGCCCTTCCGGTGAGCGATTCTTCCCTCAATTCGTCTGCTTCGCCTGCGTCCGCGCCCGGTCCGGCCGCCGATTGCGACGTGCTGATCGTCGGCGGCGGCATCAACGGCTGCGGCATCGCACGCGACCTCGCGGGCCGCGGCTGGCGCGTGGTGCTGTGCGAGAAGGACGACCTGGCTTCGCACACCTCCTCTTCTTCCACCAAGCTGATCCACGGCGGGCTGCGCTACCTCGAGTATTACGAGTTCTCCCTGGTACGCAAGGCGCTGCAGGAGCGCGAGGTGCTGCTCAAGAGCGCGCCGCACATCATGTGGCCGCTGCGCTTCGTGATGCCGCACGACCCCTCGATGCGCCCGGCCTGGATGATCCGCATAGGCCTGTTCATGTACGACCACCTCGCCAGGCGCGAGGTGCTGCCCCCTTCGCGCAGCGTCGACCTGCGCCGCCACGCGGCCGGCAAGCCGCTGAAGGACCAGTACAAGCGCGGCTTCGTCTACTCCGACGGCTGGGTCGACGACGCACGGCTGGTGGTGCTGAACGCGCTCGACGCACGGGCGCGCGGCGCCGAGGTGCTCACGCGCACGCGCTGCGTGCACGCCCAGCGCGGCGCCGACGGCTGGACCGCCACGCTGCAGGGGGCCGACGGCGCCCAGCGCACGCTGCGCGCCCGCGCGGTGGTCAATGCCGCGGGCCCATGGGCCGAATCCTTCCTGCGCGGCGTGGCGCAGTCGGCCAAGGGCGAGGCGCTGGCCACCAAGAGCCTGCGGCTGGTCAAGGGCAGCCATATCGTGGTGCCGCGCCTGTTCGAGCACGACCACGCCTACATCTTCCAGAACCCCGACAAGCGGATCATCTTCGCCATTCCCTACCAGGACGAGTTCACGCTGATCGGCACCACCGACATCGAGCTCACCGGCGACGACCCGGGCGCCGCGCGCATCGCGCAGGAAGAAATCGACTACCTCTGCACGCAGGCCAGCCGCTACTTCGAGAAGCCCATCGTGCCGGCCGACGTGGTGTGGACCTACTCGGGCGTGCGCCCGCTGCTGGACGACGCCTCGGGCGACCCGTCGGCCGTCACGCGCGACTACCTGCTCGAGTCGAACACCACGGCCGCGCCGCTGCTGTCGGTGTGGGGCGGCAAGATCACCACCTTCCGCAAGCTGGCCGAGGACGCGGCCGACGAGGTCGGCAAGATGCTGGGCCAGTCGAACGCGCAGCGCCCGGCCTGGACCGACGGCGCCTTCATGGCGGGCGGCGACCTGTCGGGCTGGATCGGCGCCGCCCGCCGCCCCGACGACGACTTCGAGCGCTTCGTGTCGGCCGTGCAGGCCAGGCACCCCTGGCTCTACGGCCAGCTGGCGCGCCGCCTGGCGCGGGCCTACGGCGCGCGCATTGCCGACGTGCTGGGCGACGCGAAATCCTTCGCGGACCTGGGTGCCGAGGTGGCGCCCGGCCTGTTCGAGCGTGAGTTGCATTTCCTGCGGGACCACGAGTGGGCCATGAGTGCGGACGACGTACTCTGGCGGCGGTCCAAGCTGGGGTTGCACTACACGCCCGGGCAACGCGAGCAGGTGGCGGCATGGCTGAGCAGCCATGCGAAAGCCGCCTGAACAGAGGGCAGGGGCGCAGGAGCGCAGTGGCGCGACGATGACCGGCTGAAGAAGCCCCATCGCGAGCAACAGAGAGCGATAGTGAGCGACAGAGAGAGCAAGTGAACAGCGGCTGAACCAAGACCCGAAACGGGCGAAGGGGACACATGCAACTGACTCTGGAGCGCGTGACCAAGAAGGTCGGCGCGCAAACCTGGCTCTACGAGCAGAGCATCGCGCCGCGCAGCGGTGCGGTCACCGTGCTGCTCGGCGCCACGCAGGCTGGCAAGACCAGCCTGATGCGCCTGATGGCGGGGCTCGACACGCCCACCACCGGCAAGGTGCTGGTCGACGGCAAGGACGTCACGGGCATGCCGGTGCGCGAGCGCAACGTCGCCATGGTGTACCAGCAGTTCATCAACTATCCGTCGCTGAAGGTGGCGGACAACATCGCCTCGCCGCTCAAGCTGCGCGGCGAGACGAACATCGACGCGCGGGTGAAGGCGCTGGCCGACAAGCTGCACATCGGCATGTTCCTCGACCGCTATCCGCAGGAGTTGTCGGGTGGCCAGCAGCAGCGCGTGGCGCTGGCGCGCGCGCTGGCCAAGAACGCGCCGCTGATGCTGCTCGACGAGCCGCTCGTGAACCTCGACTACAAGCTGCGCGAGGGCTTGCGCGAGGAGCTGACGCAGCTCTTCGCCACCGGCGACTCGACCGTGATCTACGCGACCACCGAGCCCGGCGAGGCCTTGCTGCTCGGCGGCTACACGGCGGTGATGGACGCGGGCGAGTTGCTGCAGTACGGCCCGACCGCCGAGGTGTTCCACGCACCGCAGTCGCTGCGCGTGGCGCGCGCCTTCAGCGATCCGCCGATGAACCTGCTGCCCGGCACGGCCACCGCCGGCCAGGTGCAGCTGGCCGGCGGCCCCGCGCTGGCGCTGGCCCTGCCGCAAGGCGCGGCCGGCGCGGTCACGGTCGGCCTGCGCGCGAGCGCGTTGAACGTCAACGACGGTGCGGGCGACGTCGCCTTGCCCGGCAAGGTGGAGCTGGCCGAGATCTCGGGATCCGACACCTTCGTGCACGTCGACACCGCGGTCGGCGAGCTGGTGGCGCAGCTCACCGGCGTGCACCGCTTCGAGCTGGGCGCCCCGATCACGCTGTACTTCAGCGCCGCGCAAGCCTATGTGTTCGATGCCGGCGAAAAGCTGGCGCTGGCGCCCGCCTGGCGCAAAGGAAACATATGAGCCCCCACGTTCATCACCGCGTGTATCCGCTGCCCCCCAAGGGGGCGCAGACCCCCCTTGGGGCGGCCCGGCGGGAGGTCTGACATGGCCCGCATCGACCTCGACCTCGCGCACGCCTACCGTCCCAACCCCACGCAGGACAGCGACTATGCGCTGCTGCCCTTGCAGATGAGCTTTCGCGACGGCGGCGCCTATGCCTTGCTCGGCCCGTCGGGCTGCGGCAAGACGACCATGCTCAACATCATCTCGGGCCTGCTGGTGCCTTCGCAGGGCACGGTGAAGTTCGACGGGCGCGACATGACGCGCGCCACGCCGCAGGAGCGCAACATCGCGCAGGTGTTCCAGTTCCCGGTGATCTACGACACCATGACGGTGGCCGAGAACCTCGCGTTCCCGCTGCGCAACCGCAAGGTGCCCGAAGCCCAGATCAGGAAGCGCGTGGGCGAGATCGCCGAGATGCTCGACATGAGCGGGCAACTCAACCAGCGCGCCGCCGGCCTGGCGGCCGACGCCAAGCAGAAGATATCCCTGGGCCGCGGCCTGGTGCGCAGCGACGTGTCGGCGGTGCTGTTCGACGAGCCGCTCACCGTGATCGACCCGCACCTGAAGTGGCAGCTGCGCCGCAAGCTCAAGCAGATCCACCGCGAGCTGAAGCTCACGCTGATCTACGTCACGCACGACCAGGTCGAGGCGCTCACCTTCGCCGAAGAGGTGGTGGTCATGACGCGCGGCAAGGCGGTGCAGGTCGGCAGTGCCGAGGCGCTGTTCGAGCGGCCGGCCCATACCTTCGTCGGCCATTTCATCGGCTCGCCGGGCATGAACTTTCTTGCAGCGCAAAACACCGACGGCACGCTAGAGGTGGCCGGCACGCCGCTGGTGCCCACGCGCGAACTGCCGCAGGGGCCGCTGAAGATCGGCATTCGCCCCGAGTACCTGCGGCTGTCGAGCGCGGGCGCGAGCGGGGCGGTGCCGGCGGTGGTCAGGCAGGTGCAGGACGTGGGCACGCACCTGATGCTGGGCGTGGAGGCCGGCGGCAGCGTGCTGAAGGTGCGCCTGCATTCGGACGACCCGCCGCCGGCCGTGGGCGACACGGTCTGGGTGCGCGTGCTGGACGCGCACACCTGCTACTACAAGGACGAGGAGCTGGTCGCATGAACAACCTCATCTCGTTCGACCCCGCTGCCTTGTGTTGCTCCCTCCGCTCCCGGGGGAGGACGGGGGGTGGGGCCAGCGGCGCATCCACCGGGCGCTCTGCCCGCCCCCGTTCCGGCCTTCCCCCAGCGGGGGAAGGAGCCCTGCAGGCACTTCGCGGGAACGGAGCCAAGCCATGAACGCCACCAACAAGCCCATCAACCAGAAGGCCTGGTGGCTCGTGCTGCCGGTGCTGCTGTGCGTCGCGTTCTCGGCCATCGTGCCGCTCATGACGGTGGTCAACTACTCGGTGCAGGACATCATCTCGCCCGAGCGCCGCGTCTTCGTGGGCACCGAGTGGTTCGCCGCCGTGATGCGCGACGACGAACTGCACGAGGCGCTGTTGCGCCAGCTCGGCTTCTCGCTGTCGGTGCTGCTGGTGGAGATTCCGCTGGGCATCGCGCTGGCGCTGTCGATGCCGGCCAAGGGCTGGAAGTCGTCCGCGGTGCTGGTGGTGGTGGCGCTGTCGCTGCTCATCCCGTGGAACGTGGTGGGCACCATCTGGCAGATCTACGGACGCACCGACATCGGCCTGTTCGGCCACGCGCTGGAGGCCATGGGCATCTCGTACAACTACACGGGCAGCGCCACCGACGCCTGGCTCACGGTGCTGGTGATGGACGTGTGGCACTGGACGCCGCTGGTCGCCTTGCTCTGCTATGCCGGCCTGCGCTCGATTCCCGACGCCTACTACCAGGCCGCGCGCATCGACGGCGCCAGCAAGTTCGCGGTGTTCCGCTACATCCAGCTGCCCAAGATGCGCGGCGTGCTCATGATCGCGGTGCTGCTGCGTTTCATGGACAGCTTCATGATCTACACCGAGCCCTTCGTGCTCACCGGCGGCGGGCCGGGCAATGCCACCACCTTCCTGAGCCAGTACCTCACGCAGAAGGCCGTGGGGCAGTTCGACCTGGGGCCGGCGGCGGCGTTCTCGCTGATCTACTTCCTCATCATCCTGCTGTTGTGCTTCGTGCTCTACAACTGGATGCAGCGGGTGGGCACGCAGGAAGCGGAGGTGGAGAAATGAATCCGTCGCCGAGCCGCCTCGAGGCGGATGCGCCCCCGCGGGGGAACGGCGCGCAGCGCCAAGGGGGTCGACATGTCTGACAAGCGGTTCCACAAGCGCAGCATCTTCCTGCTGCTGTACATCCTGTTCGCGCTGTTGCCCATCTACTGGATGATCAACATGAGCTTCAAGACGAACGAGGAGATCCTGTCGAGCTTCTCGTTCTTCCCGCAGCACTTCACGTGGGCGAACTACGTGCGCATCTTCACCGACGAGTCGTGGTACTCGGGCTACATCAACAGCCTGATCTACGTGGCGATCAACACGGTCATTTCGCTCACCGTGGCGCTGCCCGCCGCCTATGCGTTCTCGCGCTACTCGTTCCTCGGCGACAAGCATGTGTTCTTCTGGCTGCTGACCAACCGCATGACGCCGCCCGCGGTGTTCCTGCTGCCGTTCTTCCAGCTCTACACCACCGTCGGCCTGATGGACACGCACCTGGGCGTGGCGCTGGCGCACCTGCTGTTCAACGTGCCGCTGGCGGTGTGGATCCTGGAAGGCTTCATGAGCGGCATTCCGCGCGAGATCGACGAGACGGCCTACATCGACGGCTACTCGTTCCCGCGCTTCTTCGTGCGCATCTTCCTGCCCCTCATCAAGGCCGGCGTGGGCGTGGCGGCGTTCTTCTGCTTCATGTTCAGCTGGGTCGAGCTGCTGCTGGCGCGCACCCTCACCAGCGTGAACGCCAAGCCCATCGTGGCGACCATGACGCGCACCGTGAGCGCCTCGGGCATGGACTGGGCCACGCTGGCCGCGGCCGGCGTGCTCACCATCGTGCCGGGCGCCATCGTGATCTGGTTCGTGCGCCACTACATCGCGAAGGGTTTCGCGATGGGCCGTGTCTAAGGAGAGCTGCATGTTCAACTGGATGGTCTGGACCACACCGGTGGCCGTGTTCTTCATCTGCATCGCGCTCATGCTGGTCGGCATGACGGTGTGGGAGTTCAAGTCGCCCACCACCTTGCGGCGCGGCTGGCTGCCCATCGAAACCACGCGCGGCGACCGTCTCTTCATCGGCCTGCTCTCGGCCGCGTACATCAACCTGGCCTTCGTCGGCCTGGCCGGCAAGTTCCAGGAGTGGATGAGCCTGGAGGCCGAGCCGTCGATCTGGATCAGCTTCGTGATTTCGATGCTCGTTCTCGCGCTCGTCATGCGCAAGGGCTGAGCCCATCGGGTTTTCGACGGACGTCCGGCTCTCCGCCTCCCCGGAGCCGCGACCAGACAGACCGGGGAAGTACCAACCGAGGAGACACAGTCATGAAGATGCGCTATACGGCACTGGCAATGGCGGCGGCGATGTTCGCCACGCACGGCGCTTGGGCTGGCGAGGCCGAAGCCAAAAAATGGATCGACAGTGAATTCCAGCCGTCCACCTTGTCGAAGGACAAGCAGATGGAGGAAATGAAGTGGTTCATCGACGCCGCCAAGAAGCTGCAAGGCAAGGGTGTCAAGGAAATCTCGGTCGTGTCGGAAACACTGACCGTGCACGAGTACGAATCGAAGACGCTGGCCAAGGCCTTCGAGGAAATCACCGGCATCAAGGTCAAGCACGACATCATCCAGGAGGGTGACGTGGTCGAGAAGCTGCAGACCTCGATGCAGTCGGGCAAGTCGATCTACGACGGCTGGATCAACGACTCCGACCACATCGGCACCCACTACCGCTACGGCACGGCCCTGGCGCTGACCGACCAGATGAGCGGCGCCTGGAAGGACTACACCAACCCGGGGCTCGACCTGAAGGACTTCATCGGCACCAGCTTCACCACGGCGCCCGACAAGAAGCTGTACCAGCTGCCCGACCAGCAGTTCGCCAACCTGTACTGGTTTCGCGCCGACCTGTTCGCGCGCAAGGACCTGCAGGACAAGTTCAAGGCCAAGTACGGCTACGACCTGGGCGTGCCGATCAACTGGTCGGCCTACGAGGACATCGCCGCCTTCTTCAGCGAAGACGTGAAGACCATCGACGGCAAGCCGATCTACGGCCACATGGACTACGGCAAGAAGGACCCGTCGCTGGGTTGGCGCTTCACCGACGCCTGGCTGTCGATGGCCGGCGCGGCCGACAAGGGCATTCCCAACGGCCTGCCGATCGACGAGTGGGGCATTCGCGTGGCCGACGACAAGTGCACGCCGGTGGGCGCGGCCGTGTCGCGCGGCGGCGCGACCAACTCGCCGGCCGCGGTCTATGCGCTGACCAAGTACATCGACTGGATGAAGAAGTACGCGCCCAAGGAAGCCATGGGCATGACCTTCGGCGAATCGGGTCCGGTGCCTGCGCAGGGGCAGATCGCGCAGCAGGTGTTCTGGTACACGGCCTTCACGGCGGACATGATCAAGCAGGGCCTGCCCGTGGTGAACGCCGACGGCACGCCGAAGTGGCGCATGGCGCCCGGCCCGCACGGTCCCTACTGGAAGGACGGCATGCAGAACGGCTACCAGGACGTGGGTTCCTGGACCTTCCTGAAGTCCAACGACCCCGACCGCGCGACCGCGGCATGGCTCTACGCGCAGTTCGTGACCTCGAAGACCACGTCGCTGAAGAAGTCGATCGTCGGGCTCACCTTCATCCGCGACAGCGACATCCGCTCCGACTACTTCACCAAGAACGCGGCCAAGTACGGCGGCCTGATCGAGTTCTACCGCAGCCCCGCGCGCGTGGCGTGGACGCCGACCGGCAACAACGTGCCCGACTACCCGAAGCTCGCGCAGCTCTGGTGGAAGAACGTGGCCGTGGCCGTGACGGGCGAGAAGACGCCACAGGCCGCCATGGACAACCTGGCCAACGAGATGGACGACGTGATGGGCCGCCTGCAGCGCGCGGGCATGGCCAACTGCCCGCCCAAGCTCAATGCCAAGGGCGACCCGAACAAGTGGCTGAGCAGCGACCAGGCACCGTGGAAGAAGCTGGCCAACGAGAAGCCCAAGGGCGAGACGGTGGCCTACGACAAGCTGCTGACCGCCTGGAAGGAAGGCCGCGTCAGGTAAGGCATTGCTCTCCCCCCCGCTGGGGGAGGGCCGGGGTGGGGCACGACGGCTTCTGGAAAAACGCGGCGCCTCATGAGGCCTGCCCCATCCCAGCCTTCCCCCAAGGGGGAAGGAGCAAAGACAATGGGCGGGCCATGAACATCCAATTCCGCTGCGACCCCGCGCTGTTCGACCTGCTGCCGCGCCCGGTGCCGGCAAAGGCCATGCTGCCCGACTGGCTGCGCCAGATGGCGCCCCGGACGCCGTCGGCGGTGCACCAGCGCAGCATCCGCACCGTCAAGCAGTGCCCGCCGTTCGTCGATGCCATGGCGCACGGCTTCATGGTGCTGCTGCCGTGCGACGTGCGCGTGGCGGCGGGGCAGTTCAGCTGGGACTGGCCGTTGCCCGCGCTGTCGGTGCCCGGGCATCCGCGCGCGCCGCTGAGCTTTCATGTGCCCGAGCAGCTCGCGGGCTCGCCTCTGGCGCACGGCGCACAGTCGGCCGTCAAGTTCAACAGCTTCTGGACGGTCGCGCTCGATGAAGGGTGGTCGCTGATGGCGGTCCACCCGGTGAATCGCGACGACCTGCCGTTCCGGCTCGTCACGGGGCTGGTCGATGCCGACCGGTTCAACGAGGTCGGCATCAACTTTCCCGCGGTCTGGACCGACCCCGGCTTCGACGGCGTGCTGCCGCGCGGCACGCCCGTGGCGCAGTGCTACCCCGTGCCGCGCGAGCCGCTAGCGCTGCAGTGCGAACCCATGTCCGGGGCGCAGGTGGAGGGCTACGCGCAGCTCGCCGAGAAGATCATGGCCGGGCCCGGCGTCTACCGGAAGGCCTTTCGCAGCAAGCGCGGCGCGGGGTGACGTTCACGCCGTTCACGCCGTTCAGGCCGGCGCAGTGCGCAGCACTGCGCGCAGGTCGTCGAGGTTCAGCCAGAGGCGTCCGGTGGGCGCGGTCGACAGCGCGTGGGCGATGCGCCCGAAGGTGCTCTCGTGCAGGCGGTAGGCGCGGCCATAGGCGCGCAGGGCTTCGTCCATGCGGCCGGCCTCCTGCAGCACGATGCCCAGGTTGACCTCGACTTCTGCGCGCGGCGGCGACACGCGAAGCACCTGGCGCAGCGCGTCGGCCGCGCCGTCGAACTCGCCCAGGTCCTGCAGCACGAGCGCCAGGTCGAACCAGACAGCGCCGTGCGCGGGCGCCAGGGCCGCGGCCTGGCGCAGCGCGCGCGCCGCGCCGGCCCCGTTGCCGGCGGCCTTGAGCGTGAGGCCCAGCGCGTGCAGCGGTTCTTCACGCCCGGGCATCAGCGCCGCGGCGCGCTCGTGATGCCGAAGGGCCTGCGCGAAATCGCCGGCGGCCCTTGCCACGTCGCCCGCCAGCAGCAGCGAGGGGCCGTGGCCGGGGCGCAGCGCGAGGCTTTCGGCAATGGAGGCGCCGGCGTCTGTGAACGCTCCGTCGGCCAGCTGCAGGCGCGCCAGCAGCTGCAGCACGGCGGGGTGGGGCGGGTGCAGGGTGCGGGCGTGTTCGCAGAGTTGCCGCGCATGCGACGCCTGTCCCGCATTGACGAGGCGGATCGCGAGCTCCAGGAGCTGTTCGACGGAGGCGGGCGGAGCTTGCATGGCGGACATGGACGGGGTCGGCGGCGCGGTGCGTCGAATGTAGCGCGCAGGACGCGCATTAGTTGCCATCGACCGTCTGATTAGCGCGACGGCATGACCAATGGCAGATGCTTTCGGCACGGGCTTCGCTTACATTCGACGGCCTTCGAAACGCCGACCCCCGTGACCTCCAGCTCCCCCAGCCCCTCCGCCCCTGCCGCCGCCCCTCGAAACGTCGTCAAGCGCGTCCTGGTTCTCCGCTACTCGCAGTCCGGCCAGCTCGACGAGGTCGCCGAACAGATCGTCGCGCCGCTGCGCGCGGATCCGGCCATACAGGTCCATGAGGAAGTGCTGCGTCCGCTGGCGCCATACCCGTTTCCCTGGCCGTTCCTCGCGTTCTTCGACGCCTTCCCTGAATCGGCCCACATGAAGCCGCAGCCCCTGGCGCCGCTGTCGCTCACGGGCGAGGAAGACTTCGACCTCGTCATCCTGCCGTACCAGGTGTGGTTTCTCGCGCCGTCGCAGCCGGTGGCCGCTTTCCTGAAGCACCCGGTGGCGGCTCGCCTGCTCGAGGGCAAGCCGGTGGTCACCGTCATTGCGTGCCGCAACATGTGGCTGCTCGCGCACGAAAAGCTCAAGGGCATGCTCGCCGACGTGGGCGCGCGGCTCATCGACAACGTGGTGCTGACCGACCCCGGCCCCACGCTGGCCACCTTCTTCACCACGCCGGCCTGGCTGATCTGGGGCCGCAAGCGCGGTTTCTGGGGCATGCCCGACGCGGGGCTGAGCACCGAACAGATCCGCGGTACCGGCCGCTTCGGCCGCGCCCTTCGCGACGCGCTGGGCAAGAACCTGGAGCGCGGCACGCAGCCCCTGCTGGCCGGGCTGGGCGCGGTGCGCGCCGACGCGAAACTGCTCGTCAGCGAGAAGGCCGGCACGCGCAGCTTCTACCTCTGGGGCAAGCTGATCATGGCGGCCGGCGGGCCCGGCGCGTGGCAGCGCAAGCCGCTGCTGCTGCTGTACGTGCTGTTCCTGATCGCGCTGATCGTCACGGTGGTGCCGGTGAGCCTGACGCTGCAGGCGATCCTGCGGCCGTTGTTCAGAGGGTGGCTGACTAAAATGACCGCCCAATTCGAGTGCCCGTCGGGCTCCGCCACCGACCGCACCCCGCTTTATGACGACTGATGTCTTCCTGACCCGCACCGCCGCCTTTCTGCCCTTCTCCCCGGTCAGCAATGACGACATCGAAGAAGTCCTCGGCCGCATCGGCGGCAAGGCGTCCCGCGCGCGGCGGCTGATCCTGCGCAGCAACGGCATCCACTTGCGCCACTACGCCATCGACCGCGCCACCGGCGCGCTGGCCATGAGCAACGCGCAGCTCACCGCGTCGGCCATCCGCGCGCTGGGCGACGACGTGGGCCCGGTCGACTGCCTGGTGACCGGCACCTCGCTGCCCGACCAGCTCATGCCCAACCACGCAGTGATGGTGCACGGCGAACTCGGTTGGCCGCGCCTGGAGGTGGTGGCCTGCGCGGGCATCTGCCTGGCCGGCACCACGGCGCTGAAGCACGCATGGCTGTCGGTGCGCGCGGGCGATGCGCGCCGCGCGGTGGCCACGGGCTCGGAGCTGGCTTCGGCCGTGATGCGCGGCTCGCGCTTCGAAGCCGAGCTCGAGCACAAGCTCGAAGCACTCGAGGCCCGGCCCGAATTGGCCTTCGAGAAAGACTTCCTGCGCTGGATGCTGTCCGACGGCGCCGGCGCGGTGCTGCTGGAGCGCGAGCCGCGCGGCCCGCTGTCGCTGCGCGTGGAGTGGATCGACCTGTCTTCCGCGGCGCACGAGCTGCCGGTGTGCATGTACGCCGGCGCCGAGAAGAACGCCGAAGGCGGGCTCGACGGCTGGGGGCGCAAGTCGCCCGAAGACTGGCAGCGCGAGTCGACCTTTGCCGTGAAGCAGGACGTGCGCCTGCTCAACGAGAACATCGTGCGCGCCACGCTGGGCGAACCGCTGGCCGCCATCATCGAGCGGCGCGGGCTGAAGTCGGCGGACATCGACTGGTTTTTGCCGCACCTTTCTTCTCGCTACTTCGTCGAGCCGGTGAGCCAGTGCCTCGAGTCGCTGGGGTTGCACATTCCGCGCGAGCGCTGGTTCAGCAACCTCGCGAGCAAGGGCAACACGGGCTCGGCGTCGCCGTACATCATGCTCGACGAGCTGTTCCGCTCGGGCCGTATCAAGCCGGGGCAGAAGCTGCTGATGTTCGTGCCCGAAAGCGGCCGCTTCTCCAGCGGCTTCATCTACCTGGAAGCGGTATGAGCCCGACGCCGCTTCGCGTATCGCTGCCCGCCCGCGGGGCGGCCCGGCCGGAGACCTGACATGGACCTCGACGCAGTTCCGCAGGAGGGCAATGCGACCCTCGACGGCCATTCGAAGCTGATGTACGCGCGCGACGCGCAGGGCCGTGTCGTCACGACCACCTCGCGCGGCTGGGAGGCCGAAGAAATCGTCACCAGCCATGCGGTCGACGTGCTGGTCGAACAGGCGCAGGCCGCCAAGGACCGCGTGAAGGCGGGGCTTGCCTCGCCGCTGGCGTACTGGATGTACGCGCGCCGCATGGACGTGGCGCTGCTCTCGCAGACCAGCGGCTTCTGGCAATGGCGCGTGCGCCGCCACCTGCAGCCGCGCCACTTCGCCGCGCTGTCGCCGGCCCAGCTCGCGCGCTACGGCGACGCGCTGGGCTTGTCCGTTTCCACCTTGCAGGGCTTGCCGTGAACTTCCAACACCAACAGGCGGCTCACTGCGAAAGCGGCGTCATCTCCAGCCTCATGCGCCACCACGGCGCGCCGATGAGCGAGAGCATGGCGCTCGGCCTGTCGTCGGCCATTTCGTTCGCGTACCTGCCTTTCATCAAGCTGTCTGGCCTGCCCCTCATTTCGTACCGCATGCCGCCCAAGGCCATCATCAAGGGCCTGCTGGCGCCGATGGCCGCGCGCTTTCGCTTCGAGACCTTCCGCAGCCCCGAGGCGGGGCAAGAGCGGCTCGACGCCCTGCTGGCCGACGGCCAGCTGGTGGGGCTGCAGACCTCGGTGTACTGGCTGCCGTACTTTCCGCCGAACATGCGCTTCCATTTCAACGCGCACAACCTGCTGGTGTACGGCAAGGACGGCGACGACTACCTGATCAGCGACCCGGTGTTCGAGGAGCCCGTGCGCTGCGCGAGCGGCGACCTGGCGCGCGCGCGCTTCGCCAAGGGCGTGCTGGCGCCGAAGGGGCTCATGTACTACCCGCAGGCCATCGAGCGCAAGGCGGTCGATGCGGCCTCGGTCACCAAGGCCATCCGCAAGACGGTGCGCAACATGCTGGCACCCATTCCCATCGTCGGCGTGCGCGGCATGCGCACGCTGGCCAAGCGCATGCAGAAGCTCTCGCCCGCCGACCCGCGCAGCGTCGACTTCATCGGCCACGTGGTGCGCATGCAGGAAGAAATCGGCACCGGCGGCGCGGGCTTCCGCTTCATCTACGCCGGGTTCCTGCAGGAGGCGGCGCAACTGCTCGACAAGCCGCAGCTGCAGCAGATGTCCGAGCGGCTCATTGCCATCGGTGACGGCTGGCGTGCCTTTGCACTCAAGGCGGCGCGCATGGTGAAGGGCCGCGAGGCGGTCGACCCTGCCGCGCTGGCCGTGAAGCTGCGCGAGCAGGCGCAGCAGGAAGAAAACTTCTTCCGCGACCTCAAGGCCGCCGTCGCCTGATGCTGGAGCTGCACAAGCTCGGCTACCGCTACCCGCACGCTGAAACATCCGCGCTGGCCGATGTGTCGCTCGCGGTGCCGCGCGGCTGCGTGCTGGGCCTGCTCGGGCCGAACGGCGCGGGCAAGACCACGCTGATCTCGCACCTGTCGGGCGCGCTCGCCGTGCAATCGGGCGAGATCCGCATCGACGGGCAGCCGCTGCGGCAGGTGCGCGCGAAGGCGCCCACGCGCATTGCCGTGGCGCCGCAGGAGCATGCGTTCTATCCGATGCTCACCGTGGCCGAGAACCTCGCCTGCTTCGCCGCGGCGGGCGGGCTCACGGGCGCGCGCAAGAAGCAGCGCATCGAAAGCTGCACGCAGTTCGCGCAGCTGGAGCAGTTCGCGGGCGTGCGCGCCGAGCGGCTGTCGGGCGGCCTCAAGCGCCGGCTCAACCTGGCGATCGCGTTGCTGCCCGAACCCGAGCTGATGCTGTTCGACGAGCCCACCGTGGGTGTCGACCCGCAGTCGCGCGCGTTCATCCTCGACGCCATCAAGAGCCTCGCGCAGCAGGGCGCGGCGGTGATCTACGCCTCGCACTACATGGAAGAGATCGAGGCCATTGCCGACCGCGTGGCCATCCTCGACCGCGGCCATGTGCTGCGCGAAGGCTCGCTCGACGAGCTGCTGTCGAAGAGCGCGATGCTGCTCACGCTGGCGGCCGACGGGCTCGACGCCGAGATGCTCTCGCGCTTCGGCACGGTGGAGCAGGGCGGCGTGCACTGGCGCGTGCACCTGGACACCGGCAGCGGCCCCGGCCCCGTGCTGGCCGCGCTCGAAGCCGCGGGCATCGTGGTGCGCCACGCCGAGTTCGGCCGCCACGACCTCGAGCAGCTCTTCATGGCGCTCACCCACCGCTCGCTGCGCGACTGAAACCCATGCTCCTCGCGCTCATCAAGAAGGAACTGCTCGCGCTCGTGCGCGACATGCACGGCCTGGCGGCGCTGTTCCTGATGCCGATGGTTTTCATCGTGCTGATGTCGCTCACGCTGAAGGACATCTACCGCCCGCCGCTGGCCGAGCTGGCCTATGCAATCGACATGCGCGACACCGCCACGCCCGCCCGGTGGCTGCAGCAGTTGTGGCAGCGCAACCATGGCGCGCCGCAACCGCTGGGCGCCGACTGGCAAGCGCGGTTGCGCAACGGTTCGCTGAAGTACGTGATCGTGCTGGAGCCGGGCCTGTCGGACGAGCTGGAGTCGGCCGCGCTGTCGACGCAGTCGCGCATCCAGCTGCTTACCGAGCCGGGCATCGACGCCAACCTGTTCAACGCGCTGCGCGCCGAACTGGTCGGTGCGTCGGGCGAGCTCAAGGCGCGGCTCGCGCTCGCGGTGCCAGGCACGGCCAGCCCCGCGCCGGACGCGTCGATCCAGGCGATGGTGCGCGCCGAGCGCTTCTCCACCGCCGGCCCGCGGCCGACCTCGGTGCAGCAGAACGTGCCGGCCTGGCTGGTGTTCGGCATGTTCTTCGTGGTGGCCTCGCTGTCCAGCCTGTTCGTGCAGGAGCGCAGCTCGGGCGCCTTGGGCCGGCTGCAGAGCCTGGGCGTGTCGCGCACCATGCTGCTGGCGTCGAAGGCGCTGCCGTACCTTGGCGTGAACGCGCTGCAGGCCGCGCTGATGCTGGCGGCCGGCATCTGGTTCATGCCGCTGATCGGCGGCGATGCGTTGTCGCTCGCGGGCATCCATTGGGGCGCGCTGCTGCTGTCGCTCGCGGCCGTGAGCCTGGCGGCGGTGAGCCTGTCGCTCGCGCTGGCCTGCCTGGTGCGCAGCCATGCGCAGGCCGCCACCATCGGGCCGATGGTCAACGTGCTGATGGCGGCGGCGGGCGGCATCATGGTGCCCAAGTTCGTGATGCCGGGCTTCATGCAACGGCTGGTCGAGGTCTCGCCGATGAACTGGGGGCTCGAGGCCTTGCTGACCGTGCTGCTGCGCGGCGGCGGCGTGGCCGATGCGCTGCCGCAGATCGGCCGGCTGGTCTTGTTCGCGGCACTGATGTTCCTCCTGGCCGTTTTTCTGTTTCGCAGGCGCCTGCCTTGAGCGAAGTGAACCAAGTGAACAAATTGAGCACGGTCACCCCTGAATTCATTGCCAGCCTGAAAGCCATGGTGCTCGAAGCGGTCGAGAAGGAGGCGCCCGCTGGCGGCCTCGGCGACGACGAGCCGCTGTTCGGCCCCGAGGCCCGGCTCGACCTCGACTCGCTCGACGCCCTGCAGGTGTCGATGACGATCCAGCAGCGCTTCGGCCTGCGCATGCCCGACAGCAAGGAAACGCGGCGCGCGCTGACCTCCGTCGCGCACCTGGCGGAGCACCTGGCGGCCGCCGGCAAGGCATGACGGGCGTCTTCCTGGCCGGCACGGGCCTGGCCTGCGTGCTGGGAGACGATATGCCGTCGGCGCTGGCATCGTTGCAGCGCGGCGGCGTGGCGCCCACGCCGGTCGAGGTTGCGGGCGGGGTGCGCTGGCCGGTCTACAAGCTGGCCGCACAGGACGGCGACTGGACGCAGCGCCTGCGCGCCACCGTTCGCCGCGTGGTCGCGCAGACCGGCGACTGGGGCGCGCGCACCGCACCGCTGTTCGTCGCGTCGTCCTCGCTGGACATCGGTTTCATGGAGCGCGAGAAGCACGACCTGCGGCTCGGCGGCGACTTGCAGGACTTTGCCGGCATCGTGGCCACGGAGCTCGACTGGCAGGGGCCGGTGTTCACCGTGTCCACCGCCTGCACCTCGGCGCTCAATGCGCTTCTGGCGGCCGCGGACCTGGTTCGCGGCGGCGAGACACCCGAGGCGCTGGTGATCGGCGCCGAGCTGGACAACCGCTTCACCGTGGCCGGCTTCGGCGCGATGCAACTGCTCGCGCCCGACAGCGCGCAGCCCTTCGGCGCGCAGCGCAAGGGCCTGGTGCTCGGCGAAGCGGTGGCGGCGCTGCGGCTGCGTTCGCAGCCCGCGCGCTGGCAGCTCCTGGGCGGCTCGAACGTGGTCGACGGGCGCAACCCGTCGGGCACCGAGGCCAGCGCGGTGCTCGCCATGTGCCACGAGGCATTGGCGCGCAGCGGGCTGCGGCCCGGCGACATCGATCTCATCAAGGTGCAGGCCGCGGGCAGTCCGGTCAACGATGCCATCGAGGCCGACGCGCTCAAGCAGGTGTTCGCGCCGCTGCCGCCGCTGGTGTCGCTGAAGTCGGCGATCGGACACACGCTGGGCGCCGCCGGCGCGGCGGAGCTGGCCTTGCTGGTCGGCTGCATCGAAAGCGGTGCGTGGCCGCCGGTGGACTATCCGCTCGATGATTTGCTCGGCATCGCGCTGGTCACGCAGGCGCCGCGCGCGTTGCGGCACGTGCTGCTCAACGTGGTCGGCTTCGGCGGCGGGCATGCCTCGCTCGTGTTGAAGGACTGCGAGGCATGAACCCATGAACGCGCAAGCTCTTCAAGGTTGGCGCACCGTCGCTCACTTCGCCGCGCATCCGCCGCCCGCCGACTGGCGCGACGACCTGGCGCGCCGCATCGGCCGGCGTCCGCGCCGCGTGGGCGTGTGGACCGAACTGGCGATGTACGGTGCGCGCTGCTGCCTCGACGCCGCGGGCGAGCCTGCCTTGCCCGCGGGTGCCCGCATCCGCGTGGCGAGCCGCCGCGGTGCATGGGGCGCGACGCATGCGGGCCTGGCGCAGCTCGACGCGGGCCTGCCGATGCCGTTCACCTTCATGCAGAGCCAGCCGGCGCTGATGCTGGCCGAGGTGGGGCGCTGCCTCGACTGGCAGGGCGATGCGAGCTTCATGCTGTGCCGCGATCCGCAGCGCCTGCTGCAGTTGGCGACGCTGGGCGCGGCACCCGAAGGCCTGTTGTTCGGTGTGGTCGAGGAAGAGCGCGACGACGAACCGCCGTGCACCGAGTGGTGGCGGCTGGTGGCGGCCTGAGCAGGCTTGAACAGGCCTGATCAGGCCTGATCAGGCCGGGGCTGGCTCAGCCCGCGATCGAACGCCGAAGGTTGAGGCGCGCCCGTTCCTCGAGCTGGGCATGCATGCGCGGGGTCGCGTAGATCGCCTGGCGGTCCAGGAAGCGCTGCAGGATCGCGCGCCGGCGCGGCAGGCGCACAGCGTCGGGAACGAAGGCGTACTCCGCGCCCACCTGGCGTTCGTATTCGTCGAAGCGCGCGCGTTCGGCGCCGAGGATCGACAGGTCGATGTCGATCAGCAGTTCGGCGTCACGGCCTTCGGGCACGGCGTCGTGGCACGTGGCCATGACCAGCGCGTGCACCCGTTCGGCTGCTGCCTCATTCGCACCCGCCGCCCGCAGGGCCTGCCTTGCCCAGTCGGCGCTGCGCGCCTCGTTGTCGTGCGCGTGCACGTCGTAGACCGCGTCATGGAACCACAGCGCGAGCGCCACTTCACCGGGGTGTTCGGCCAGGGCCTGCTCGCGCTCGAACCACGCGAGGCATTCGCCCAGGTGCTGCATCGTGTGGTAGTGGCGCTGCGGCTCGGCGTAGCGGCGCTGAAGCTCGTCGCACAACGCAGCGTCGGGTGCGGCGACACCCAGCGCGTGCCAGGCCGCATTCCAGTTCGCGTGCAATGCCTCGGGCGTCATGGCGCCTATTGCTCCATCGCCGCCTTGACCTCCTGCCCGAGGTCGAGCACGGACATGGCGTAGTAGCTGCTCCAGTTGTAGCGCGTGATCACGTAGAAGTTGCGCGTGCCGGCCACGTAGGTGGGCGGCGCGTCGGCACCGTTCTGCAGCTCGATCAGCGCGAACAGCCCCTTGTGCCGGATGCCTTCGCCTTCGGGCACCGCGCCGGCCGCCACGAAGCTGTCGGCGCTGAAGGTCGGCAGGATGTCGGGTGCGAGCAGCACGGCCTTCTGCAGCCGTGCCTCGTCGAAGTGCACCGGGTAGATGGCCGGCGTGCCGGGCCGCCAGCCGAAGGACTTGAAGTAGTTGGCGACCGAGCCGATCACGTCGGTCGGGTTGTTCACGAGGTCGATGCGGCCGTCGCCGTCGAAGTCGACCGCGTACTTGGCCATGCTGCTGGGCATGAACTGCGGCATGCCCATGGCGCCCGCGTAGCTGCCCAGCGGCGTGAGCGGGTCGTCGGCGGTGCGGCTCTCGGTGCTCAGGAAGCTCTCGAGCTCGCCGCGGAAGAAGGCCTTGCGCTCGGCGGCGCGCGGATGGCCGTCGGGAAAGTCGAAGGACAACGTGGCCAGCGCGTCGATCACGCGGAAGTTGCCCATGTTGCGTCCGTAGATGGTCTCCACGCCGATGATGCCGACGATGATTTCCGGCGGCACGCCGTACACCTGCTCGGCACGCGCGAGCGTGTCGGCGTTGGCGCGCCAGAAGCGCACGCCGGCTGCGATGCGCACCGGGTCGATGAAGCGGCTGCGGTAGGTCTGCCAGTTCTTCACCGTGCCCACCGGGCCGGGCAGCATGAGGCGCGGCACGTTCGGCAGGAAGCGTGCGCTGCCGATGGTGGCGCGCACCCAGTCGCGGTCGAGGCCGCGGCGCTCGGCGACTTCGTCGGCGAACTGCATCGCGTCCTCGCGCGTGGCGTAGGGCGTGCTGCCGCGCACCGGGTTCACGGCCGCGCCACGGCCATTGGAGGACTTCTGGGCTACAGCGCCCGTGGACCCTGCGCAGCAGGCGACGAGAAGTGCGGCTGCCGCAGCGGCGCGCGACGGCGTGGGGAGGAAAAATCGCATGGGTTGATTGTGACGTCCGTGTGCGCGGCGCCTCTTCAGGGACACATGTGGTTTCAGCCGCGCGGGTTCGCGGCGGGCCAGGCGAGGCGGCGGAACTCCGAACGCAGGGTGGAAAGCGATGCCGGCGTGGCCGGCGCGTAACGCTGCGCCTCGAGCTTCAGCAGCCAGTCGCGCACGCCCTGCGCCGACGGGCCGAAGCGGGCGTCGGCGGCCTGCGCCATCTGGCGCGGCGGCGCGGTCTCGGGCAGCTGCAGGCCGGCCTTGGCGAGCCGCGCGCGCGCCTGGCCTAGCAGGCGCAGCCACGGGTCGTGGCGGCTGCGCTCCCACAAGGTCCAGCCCGCGCCCGCCAGGCTCGCGCCCACCAGCAGGTAGAGCAGCACGTAGGCCAGGTCTTCGAGGCTGGGTGCCTCGAAGCCGATGTTCTTCAGCAGGTTGAGCTGGCGGCTCTGCGTGTAGTTGAGCACCCACTGGTTCCAGCCGTTGTTCACGGCCTCCCAGGCGGCGCGGATGTTCTGCGCGAGCGTGGGGCTCATGGCGCCGATGGCGCCGGCGAACAGGCCCGGTTGCGGCACGAGCCGCTGCAGCTGGCCGACGCGGCCGGGAGCGACCGAGGCGGTCGGGTCGACGCGCGTCCAGCCCGTGCCTTCCTGCCAGACCTCGGCCCATGCATGGGCGTCGCTCTGGCGCACCACCCAGTAGTTGTCGAGGCTGTTGAACTCGCCGCCCTGGTAGCCCGTCACGATGCGCGACGGGACGCCGAGGTTGCGCATCAGCACCACGAAGGCCGAGGCGATGTGCTCGCAGAAGCCTTCCTTGCGGTCGAACCAGAACTCGTCGGCGGTGTTGTCGCCGTAGAGGCCGGGCTCCAGCGTGTAGGTGTAGCCACCGGTGCGCAGGCGGCGCTGCACGGCCTGCACGAAGGCCTGCGTGTCGGCCTGCGGGTCCAGGTGGGCCAATGCCGGGTCGGCGCGCATCTCGGCGGCGAGCGCGGCGGTGCGCGGGTTGGTGCCGGGCGGCAGCGCCAGGTAGGCCTGCAGCTGGCCGCCCACGCGCTTGAGCGGACCGCTCAGGAATTGCGTGTAGCTCTCGGCGCGGTAGCGCACCAGGTCGTTGATGGGCCGGTTCGCGAACCATTGCAGGTCGGGCGTGCCCGTCACCTCGAAGCCGGGCGCCTCGGGGGCCTTCTGCGCCGCGTCGAGCGTCAGCAGCCAGGGGCGGTTGCTGGCTTCGAGCGTGACCTCGTAGCGCACGGGTTCGCCGCTTACCCGCAGGTTGGGAGACCACTGTCCGCCGCGTCCCCAGCCCGGCAGCGCCGTCCACTCGCGTCCGTCGAACTGCGCGAGCACCGGGCCGCGGAAGTACAGCTGGCTCTGCGGCGGCGGGCGGTCGTTCTCGAACTTGATGCGCGCGGCAATGCTGTCGTCCAGCGCCAGCTCGGCGATGGTGCCCACGCGCATGGTGCTCGACAGCCCGGTGCGGCCCGCCATCGCGTCGCTCGGCGTGCCCCACAGCGGCGCAAAACGCGGGAACAGCAGGAAAAGCGCCAGCATGATCGGCGCGCCCGCCAGCGCCATCCAGCCAGCGGTGCGGGCGGCCTGCATCAGCGGCGGACGGCCCACCGGCATGTGCGCGTTGACCAGCGCCGTCAGCAGGCCCAGCAGCGCCAGCAGCATGGTGAACGCGGTCACCAGCGACTGCGAATAGAAGAAGTTCGTGAGCATCGCGAAGAAGCCCAGGAAGAAGATCACGAAGGCATCGCGCCGCGCGCGCAGCTCCAGCGTCTTGAGCGCGAGCAGGATCACGACCAGCGTCACGCCCGCGTCGCGGCCCAGCAGCGTGCGGTGCGTGGCGTAGGTGGCACCCAGCGTCATGGCCAGCAGCGCAACCCGCCACCACCTGCTGGGCAGCGGGCGCGCCTGCACCGCGAGCGAGGCGCGCCACAGCAGCACCATGGCCGTGATGGCGCTGCACCACC
Organism: Variovorax sp. OK605; assembly: GCF_900115445.1. NCBI lineage: Bacteria > Pseudomonadati > Pseudomonadota > Betaproteobacteria > Burkholderiales > Comamonadaceae > Variovorax > Variovorax sp. OK605. The sequence goes on along the minus strand of NZ_FOWL01000027.1, from coordinate 6,636 downwards.
AGGGCAGGTTCTCGACCTGCGGCAGCACGATCAGGGCGATGACCGTGAGCAGGAAGAGCGTGTCGCGCGCGTCCCGGGGCAGGGCCGCCAGCTGGGTCATGAGCTTGTTCATCGGTCAGGCTTTCTTCAGCACAGGGCCAGTGCCTCGAGGCACGCCCGCTTGTGCGCTTCGCCTTGCGACGGTTTCAGGGTGCGGCCCGCCACCCGCACGCCGTAGTCCACGCCCAGCCGGTCGGCCATCAGCACCCAGGCGCACAGGCGCGAGATGCGGGCTTCGGTGTCGGGCAGGCCGGCGGCCTGCGCGTCGAGCCAGAGCTCCTCGCGCTGGGTCTGTTGCGTGTCGCGGCTCACCAGGTCTTCGGAGCCCGCGGCCTGCGCCCGCGCGGCTTTCTTCCAGACCACCAGCTTCAGCGGATCGCCGCGCCGGTAGGCGCGCACGCCGTCGTACTCGCCGGCGTTGTGCGCGCGCAAGGCGGCCGACAGGGCGGCCGGTCCCGACAGGGGCTCGCCGGGCGGCAGCGGTGGCGGATGCGCTTCGGGCGTGGGGTAGACCAGCATCTGGGCGGCCGGGCGCCAGACGGTCCACACGCGGAAGGTGCCGAGCGGAAAGCGCGTCTCGGCCGTCAGCGGCGGCACCGGGTGCAGGCCGCGGCGCTCGGGCTGGAAGGCGATCTCGACAGTGGAAGTGCCTTCGGCCGGCACGTCGGTCCAGGCCCATTGGCCGCTGCCGCGCACGGCCATGCCGATGCCGTAGCGCACGCTGCGCCGCGTGTTGTGCAGCACCACGCGAAACACCGCCGCGGCGCCCGCGTACTGCGCCTCGGGCGCCACCATGTGCATGGCCAGGCCGCGCAGCGTGCCGTGGCACACATGCATGCCCACGGCCACGCTGCCCGCCAGCAGGAAAGTCAGCAGGTACCCGAGGTTGAGCTGGTAGTTGATCGACGCGACCAGCAGCACCAGCAGCGTTGCGCCCAGCAGCCACCCGGCCTTCGTGGGCACGATGTAGACGTTGCGCTGCGTGAGCTCCAGCGTGTCCGACGGCGCACGGCGCGACAGGAACCAGCCGTCGATGCGCGAGCGCAAGGCGCCGACAGGGCTCACGGCAAGGGCACCGCGGCGATCATCGCGCGCACCTGCTCGACCGCGCCCCGGCCCGCGTCGCCCACGGGCGTGAGCCGGTGCGCAATCGTTTGCGGCAGCACGGCCTGCACGTCGTCGGGCGCGACGTAGTTGCGGTTGGCCAGCAGCGCCTGCGCCTTGGCGGCGCGCAGCACGGCAATGCCGGCGCGCGGCGACAGGCCCTGGAGGAACCAGCGGCCCGAGCGGGTGGCGGCGATCAGGTCCTGCACGTAGTTGAGCAGCGCGTCCGCCGCATGCACCTGCTGCACGCGCTGCTGCAGCGCGGTGAGTTCGCCCGCGGTCAGCAGGGCGGGCAGGGTGGCCAGCATCTCGCGGCGGTCGGCGCTCGCGAGCAACTGGCGCTCGGCGGCGCGGTCGGGGTAGCCGAGCGAGATGCGCATCAGGAAGCGGTCGAGCTGCGACTCGGGCAGCGCGAAGGTGCCGAGCTGGTCCTGCGGGTTCTGCGTGGCGATCACGAAGAAGGGGTTGGGCAGCGGGCGGGTCTCGCCTTCGACGGTGACCTGCTTTTCTTCCATCGCCTCGAGCAGCGCGCTCTGGGTCTTGGGGCTGGCGCGGTTGATCTCGTCGGCCAGCAGCACCTGCGCAAAGATGGGCCCGGGGTGGAACACGAAGGCCTGCTGCGCGCGGTCGTAGATGGCCACGCCCGAGAGGTCGCCGGGCATCAGGTCGGCGGTGAACTGCACGCGCGAGAACTGCAGCCCGAAGGTGTGCGACAGCGCGTGCGCCAGGGTGGTCTTGCCGACCCCTGGCACGTCCTCGATCAGCAGGTGCCCGCCCGCCAGCAGGCAGGCCACGCAGTCGCGCACCTGGGCCTCTTTGCCCACGATCACCGTGTTAAGCTGACTTAACAAAGTGGCTAGCTTTGCAGCAACGTCCATATTTGTATCCATATGCAAACGATACCGTAAGACCTGCCGGCCCCATGCGGCATGAGGTCTAGACGTGGCGACAGAGACACATGGGCAAGACAGGCTACTTCACACACCGCGACTTCTGGAAGCACGACATGGGCGAGGGGCATCCCGAGTGCCCCGGGCGACTGGATGCCATCGAAGACCGTCTGCTGCTGACCGGCGTGGGTGACGCACTGGAACACCGGGAAGTGCCGCTGGCCACCTTGGCGCAGATCACCCGGGCGCACAGCGAGGCGCATGTCGAGCACCTCGAGTCGCTGCACCAGCGCCTGGTGGCCGACGAGCCCGCAGGCGGCCCCGACCACGCGCAGGTCGACCCCGACACCGTGCTCACCCGCTTCACCCTGCTGGCCGCGCGCCGCGCCGCCGGCGCCGCGATTGCCGCGACCGACGCGGTGGCGGCCGGCGAGCTCGAGAACGCCTTCTGCTCGGTGCGCCCGCCGGGCCACCACGCCTGCCGCGATCAGGCGATGGGCTTCTGCTTCTTCAACAACGTGGCCATCGCCGCGCGCCATGCCATCGACGTGCACGGCCTGGAGCGCGTGGCCATCGTCGACTTCGACGTGCACCACGGCAACGGCACCGAGAACATCCTGTCGAACGACCCGCGCGTGCTGATGGTCGGGTTCTTCCAGCACCCGTTCTACCCGTACAGCGGCACCGAGCACCCGGCGGCGAACATGCTCAACATGCCCATTCCGGCCTACACCCGGGGCATGGACGTGCGGGAGATGATCGAGGCGGTGTGGATGCCGCGGCTGGAGGAGTTCAAGCCGCAGATGGTCTTCATCAGCGCCGGCTTCGACGCGCACCGCGAAGACGAGCTGGGGCAGCTCGGCCTCAACGAGAACGACTTCGCCTGGATCACGGGCCGCGTACACGATGTTGCGAAGCGCCATGCGAAGGGCCGTATCGTCTCCATGCTCGAAGGCGGTTACAACCTCGACGCCCTGGCACGCAGCGTGGAAGCGCACATCCGCGTGCTGGCGGACCTCTAGATTTCGCTCGGCCGGCGCATGCGTGCGCCGTGCCTGCCTTTTTCCCAAGAGATGAATTTCAACGACTTCACCCAACGCCTGGCCCATGTCGATGCGCGCGGCCTCGGCATCGAACTGGTCGCGCTGGTGGCTTGCGTGGCCGCGGCCTGGGCCCTGTGCAAATGGTTCGGGCGCGACCAGCCCAAGGACTCCATCTGGTTCGGCGAGCGCACCTTCGACGGTGTGCTGTTCCCGCTGCTGGCACTGGTGCTCACCGAGGTTGCCCGGCGCGTGGTGATCGACTTCCAGACCGTGCTGGTGCTGCGCATCGCGGTGTCGGTGTTCGTGTCGCTGGCGGTGATCCGGTTGTTCGCGCGGGTGCTGCGCGCGGTGTTCCCCGCGTCCAATCTCGTGCGGCTGCTCGAGCGCACCATCTCCTGGCTGGCCTGGATCGCGGCCGTGCTCTGGATCGTCGGCCTGCTGCCGCCGGTGCTGGCCGAGCTCGACGAGATCACGCTGGCCTTCGGCAAGACGCGCGTGAGCCTGCAGACGATCTTCCAGGGCGTGCTGTCGGCGGGGCTTGTGCTGGTCATCGCGCTGTGGATCGCGTCGACCATCGAGAAGCGCATCCTGCGCGAGGCCGTCACCGACCTGTCGATGCGCAAGGTGGCGTCGAACGCGGTGCGCGCCTTCTTGCTGCTGGTCGGCCTGTTGTTCGCGCTGTCGGCGGTCGGGGTGGACCTGACGGCGCTGTCGGTGCTGGGCGGCGCGCTGGGCGTGGGCCTGGGTTTCGGCCTGCAGAAGCTGGCGGCCAACTATGTGAGCGGCTTCGTGATCCTGCTCGAGCGCTCGATCCGCATCGGCGACAACGTGAAGGTCGACACCTTCGAAGGCCGCATCACCGACATCAAGACGCGCTACACGCTCATCCGCGCGGGCAACGGGCGCGAGGCCATCGTGCCGAACGAGTCGCTCATCACCAGCCGGGTGGAAAACCTGTCGCTGGCAGATCGCAAGTTCAACATCACGACCACCATCGTGGTCGGCTACGAGAGCGACGTGGCGCAGGTGCAGGGCATTCTTTGCGAGGCGGCCAAGGCCCAGCCGCGTGTGATGACCGATCCGGCGCCGGTCGCGTTCCTCATGAACTTCGCGCCCGACGGGCTGGAGTTCACCCTGAACTTCTGGGTGGCCGACCCCGACAAGGGCAAGGACAACCTGCGCTCGGCCATCAACATCGCCATCCTCGACGGGCTGCGCGGTGCGGGCATTGACATTCCCTATCCGCAGCGCGTTGTGCGTGTGGAGTCTTTACCGCCTGGCATCGCGCAGGCGCCCGACGCTGTTTTATAATCGTGAAAAAGCACGATCGTTCTTTTTATGGGCGCCAGGTGCCCCGCGGGAAGAATGCAGAGGCTCCGAAGGTCGCGTCCTAGAATGACCGGTTGCCCTCAAAAGCCCCCTTTTTGCAATCCAATGGAGTCAAGTCAATGAAGGTTCTTGTACCTGTCAAACGGGTCGTCGACTACAACGTGAAGGTGCGCGTGAAGAGCGACGGCACCGGGGTGGACATTGCCAACGTGAAGATGAGCATGAACCCCTTCGACGAGATCGCGGTCGAAGAGGCTGTGCGGCTGAAGGAAAAGGGCGTGGTCACGGAAGTGATCGCGGTTTCCTGCGGCGATGCGAAGTGCCAGGAAACGCTGCGCACCGCGATGGCCATCGGTGCGGATCGCGGCATCCTGGTCGAGACGACCGAAGAGCTGCAGCCCCTGGCGGTCGCCAAGCTGCTCAAGGCGCTGGTCGACAAGGAACAGCCCTCGCTGATCATCCTGGGCAAGCAAGCCATCGACGACGACGCCAACCAGACCGGCCAGATGCTGGCTGCATTGGCCGACCTGCCCCAGGCCACTTTCGCCTCCAAGGTCGAAGTCGCTGGCGACAAGGTCACCGTCTCTCGCGAAGTCGACGGCGGCATGGAAACACTGAGCCTCACGCTGCCGGCCGTCATCACGACCGACCTGCGCCTGAACGAGCCGCGCTACGTCACCTTGCCCAACATCATGAAGGCCAAGAAGAAGCAGCTGGATGTCTTCAAGCCTGAAGACCTGGGCGTGGATGTGAAGCCCCGCCTGAAGACGCTGAAAGTCGCTGAACCACCCAAGCGCGGTGCCGGCATCAAGGTGCCTGACGTTGCAGCGCTGGTGGACAAACTGAAGAACGAAGCGAAGGTGATCTGAACATGACCGCACTTGTTATTGCCGAACACGACCACGCCAGCATCAAGCCGGCGACCCTGAACACCGTGACTGCTGCACTGGCGTGCGGTGGTGAAGTGCACGTTCTTGTCGCAGGCGCCAATGCAGCAGAAGCCGCCAAGGCCGCTGCCCAGATCGCAGGCGTGACCAAGGTCATCGCAGCCGACAGCCCGAGCCTCGCAGAAAACCTCGCGGAGAACGTCGCAGCCCAAGTGCTGGCGATTGCCGGCAACTACAGCCACATCCTGTTCCCGTCCACCGCCAACGGCAAGAACGTCGCCCCGCGCGTGGCCGCCAAGCTGGACGTGGCCCAGATCAGCGACATCACCAAGGTCGACAGCCCCGACACGTTCGAGCGCCCGATCTACGCCGGCAACGCGATTGCCACGGTGCAGAGCAGTGACGCCACCAAGGTCATCACCGTTCGCACGACCGGCTTCGACGCCGCGGCAGCCACCGGTGGCAGCGCAACGGTCGAAACCGCTGAAGGCGTCGCAGACAGCGGCAAGAGCGCCTTCGTCGGCCGCGAAGTCACGAAGAGCGAACGCCCTGAACTGACCGCCGCCAAGATCATCGTTTCCGGTGGCCGAGCCTTGGGCAGCGCAGAGAAGTTCCAGGAAGTCATGGCCCCGCTGGCCGACAAGCTCAACGCAGGCCTCGGTGCCAGCCGCGCAGCCGTCGACGCGGGCTACGCACCGAACGACTGGCAAGTCGGCCAGACCGGCAAGATCGTCGCCCCCCAGCTGTACATCGCAGCAGGCATCTCCGGCGCGATCCAGCACTTGGCCGGCATGAAGGACTCGAAGGTCATCGTGGCGATCAACAAGGACGAAGAAGCGCCGATCTTCAGCGTGGCCGACTACGGCCTCGTCGCCGACCTGTTCGTGGCCGTGCCCGAACTGGTGAAAGCGCTCTGACCGCACCGACGCAATGAGCCAGAGGGCATCGTTCGCGATGCCCTTTTCGTATCCGCTGTATCTGGAGACAAGACATGAGCTACACCGCCCCCCTCAAGGACATGCTGTTCGACATCGAGCACCTGGCCAACATCGGCGAGATCGCCAAGCTGCCGGGCTTCGAAGACGCCGGCCTTGAAACGGCACAGGCCGTGCTCGAGGAATGCGCGCGTTTCAACCAGGACGTGGTGGCGCCGCTGAACGTGGCGGGCGACCGCGATCCTTCGTCCTTCAAGGGCGGCGTGGTGACCACCACGGCCGGCTTCAAGGAAGCTTTTGCGCAGTACGTGTCGGGCGGCTGGCAGGGCCTGCAGCATCCGGCGGACTTCGGCGGCCAGGGCCTGCCCAAGACCATCGGCGCGGCCTGCGGCGAGATGCTCAACTCGGC
>NZ_FOWL01000028.1:0-73385 GCF_900115445.1 Variovorax sp. OK605 | reverse complement strand
CGCCGATGCGCGCAAGCAGAACCAGGCCTTCTACGAATTCATGGTGCCGCTGGTGAAGGGCTACAGCACCGAGATGAGCCTGGAGGTGACCTCGCTGGGCGTGCAGGTGCACGGCGGCATGGGCTTCATCGAGGAGACGGGCGCGGCGCAGTACTACCGCGACGCGAAGATCCTGACGATCTACGAAGGCACCACCGCCATCCAGGCCAACGACCTCGTGGGCCGCAAGACGGCGCGCGACGGCGGCCAGACGGCCAAGGCTATCGCCGCGCAGATCGAGAAGACCGAAGCCGAGCTCGCCAAGAGCGACCACCCCGCAGCCGCCGCCGTGCGCAAGCGCCTGACGGCCGCGCGCCTGGCGTTCATCGACGTGGTCGACTTCGTCGCGGGCCAGACCAAGGCTTCGCCCAACGCGGTGTTCTCGGGCAGCGTGCCCTACCTGATGCTCGCGGGCAACCTGGTGGCCGGCTGGCAGCTGGCGCGCTCGCTGATCATTGCGCAGGACCTCGCCTCGCGCAGCTTCGACACCGACTTCATGCTGGCCAAGATCGCCACCGCGCGCTTCTATGCCGAGCACATCCTGAACAAGGTGCCGGGCCTTCGCGACAGCATCGTCGACGGCGCCGAGAGCGTGAATGCGCTACCAACTGTCATGTACTGACGGTAACGATGTGCAGGAAACTCCTACTGCCAAACATGAACTCCTCGTCTTGGTAGATTCCGACTTATTTCCCCCCGCGAATCACGGAGTTTCATCACGAGTTGTGCCAACCGGCGGTAATCAAGTGTTTACGTGCCTGTGGGTTATCGTGGTTTGGCTCTCACTGCTGCCTGCCTAATGGGCTGCACGAGATGCAGAGCGCTCTTTACCTCCGCTCAAGGAGGAAGCGGCTCAGCTTTGAATACTCACGATGAACGCCGCTCACCTTGATCGGCGAGGCCCAGCCAAAGCCGCTTGCATCTCGGGCGACCTCGACGTATGCGACGTGAGCTACGATGCGAATGCGCAGCTTGCGTTGAAAGAAGTGCAGGGTGGAGACCTTGGAGCGCCTCGCAGGGGCTGCACGTGATGGCGGTGCCTGCATGTGCCCGCGGCCCGTCCGCGGTGCCTCTGCATTCGGAGCCGCCTCTTGGCCGACGCACAGCGCGCTCGGGCCGTTGTACAGGGCTCGGGCTTCGCTACCGTCCTCACCCGGTCCTCGCCGCGCTCGGCTGCCGCTTGCGGGCGGTCCTTGGACATCGGCCCTTGTCGCGCGCTGTCCATGCGTCGAGGCGGCTCCGAAAGCAGATGTTCAACCACTGCGGCATATGCCGCAGAAAGGCTCAGCCACGCACGCCAATTCGACTTCCAGCCTGCGCGATGCGGGCAGCCCGCAAAACCGGGGCAACCCGACAGCCACGGACGTTCACCCCGTCCCCCCCAGGACTCACCCCAAGCAGGTGGGGGTCTGGACGGATCCGCAGCACCGCGGCGCGGGGGCGGCACCGCATGGATGTGCGGCAGGTCGTGACGGATCGGATCATTGCGATACTGGAGAAGGGAGGTTCGGTGTTCCGCGAACGCTGGACGCGGGCCGCGGCGCGCGGGGTACCGCGCAATGGCAAGACCGGCGCGCCGGACCGCGGTGCGAATGTGCTGCTGCTCTGGGACGCGGCGATGGAGGAAGGGTATGCGTCCAATGTCTGGCTGACCTACCGGCAGGCGCAGAGCCTTGGTGCCCAGGTACTCAAGGGCGAGCGCGGCGTGCTGTGCGCACACTTCGAGCGCAGGGCGCGCGAGCGTCGCGGCGATGCCGATGACGTCCTCTCGCAAGGCGGGACGGACGAGGAGGCGATGACTGCGGGTGCCGGTGCCCGTGCCGGCGTGCTGCTGTGCTTGCCGTTCTGGCTGTTCAACGTGGCGCAGATCGACGGGCTGCCGCTCGAAGTGATGGACCTCGGTGTCGTTGCGCCAGCGGCGAGCGTGCAGGCGCCAGTCGAGCGGGCGGTGCGGCTGCTGGGGGGCTGCAATGCGACGCGATCCGCCACCGCTTCGACCGGGCGGCGTACCTGCCGGCGCTCGACGAGATCCGGCTGCCGTGGCCGCGGCAGTTCACGAGCCCCGAGGCGCAGTGAGCGACGGCGCTGCACGAGCTGGTGCATTGGGCCGGGCATCCCGACCGGTCGAACCGGCGCTTCGGGCAACGATTCGGCGATGCGGCCTATGCCTTCGAGGAATTGGTGGCCGAGCTGGGCAGTGCGTTCGTGATGGGGCACTGCGGGCTGGTCGATGCCACGGTGGAAGGGCATGCGGCCTACATCGACGCCTGGCTGCAGGTGCTGGGGGCGACCGCACGGCGATCTTCACGGCGGCGCGTCTTGCGGAGGAGGCCTTCGCGTTCATCGCAGCGCGGGAGATGCCTGCACTTGGGGAGTCCGCAGCGAGCGCTGAGGATGCATGAAGGTCGTCGACGATCTCGGGACCTGCCGGCGCGCATTCGGGCGTGACGCAGGTTTGTTTCGCGTCATGCAACGCGATGGCTGCCAGCACCGGGATTTCGGGCATGGCGGCCTTCGGGAAAGCGCATGTCGCGCACGCGTTGCGGAGCACGCCCGCGGTCCGGATCATCGCGGCCTCCATCGTGAAGACGTGCGGGCCTCCAACGCCGGGATCTCGATGCGGCGTGTGCTGGAGACCCGTGCGCTTCTCTCCACCGTTTTTGTTGCCCGTGCCGTGCAAACTCATGAAAACCTTCTCCCTTTGCGCTGTCACGATGGCCACGCTCGCCATGGGCGTCTCCTCGATCACCAGCGCCCAGATCGCCTACCTGGGACCGGCAGGCAGTTGGACTCACCAGGCCTGCATGGACCTGTTCGGCGACACACATCTGGTCGCGCTCGGCAGGCAGGCGCTCTTCAAGGCCCTGCGTGCGAAAACCGTCGCCAAAGCCTGCGTGCCCGCCACGACGTCGGTGGTCGGGGCCACGCCCTATCTGGACGACGTGCTGGCGCTGGACACGGTGCATGTGGTGGGCGAGCACCCGAAGGCACTGGGCTACAGCCTGCTGGCCAAGCCCGGCACCCGCAAGGAGGACATCCGCACGGTGCTCGCGCACCCCGTGGCGCTGGAGGAGGTCAAGCTCTGGCTCGATCTGGAGATGCCGGACGTCGAACGCCAGCCGGCGGCCAGCGGCGGTGGGTGCTGGGGCATGCGATCCCGGCACCCAGCGGCCATGACAACACGACGCTGCTGCTGACCGTCGACGAAGAAGGCTTTCAGCGATCGCTGCAGGCACTCGCGCAATCGGCCCGGATCCTGGCAGTCTACGAACGCCCGGGCAAGCGATCGCTGGATGGGCACCGCTATGTCATCGACGTCGTGGGCCATGCCTCGCAGCCGGAAATCGCCAGGCTGCTGGCGGACCGTGCAGAGTTCCGGCTTCTCGGCTCCTACCCGAGGCGGTATTGAACGCGGGCGCGGCGCCGCAGCGCTTTGCGGCGAATGGTCTGCCCAGCGCGGGTTGAGCGGAGGCTCGGTCGCCTCGCATCGTCTTCCGTTCATGCACATCGTGCGCTTCGAAGTAATCTGGCGCGAGGCCGGCCAAGGCCCGGTCGCCCGGCGCAGGTTCAGCGCCCGGTCGGCGCGCGAAGCCAGTTATCCAGCACCAGGCCAGGTACGCGCGCGAAATGCTTCGTGTTGTCCGTGACGATGACGGCGCCGACCGCCAGCGCGTGGGCAGCGATCATCTCGTCGAAATCGCCGATGGGCGTGCCGCCCGCTTTCAGCTGGGCACGCAGATCGCCATGTCGCAGCGCTGCGTGAACATCCCAAGGCAGAACCGGCGCAATGCGCAGGAACTCCTGCACGATCCGATGCAGCCGCACAGCCTCGGGACGTCGGGCGATGCCAAATCTCAGTTCGGAACAGGTCACGGCGGAGATGCACCATTGCCCCGGGGTCATGGCTTGCAAGCGCGTATCGAAAACCGGATTGCCGCGGATGGCTTCGCTCGCCGCGTTGGTGTCGAGCATGTACAGCGTCATTCCTTCCAGCCTTCGAAAGGGTCGCGCAACTGCTCGCTCTGTTCGCGCGCGTCCGGAAAGTCTGGAGGAACGATGCCCAGTTGCTCCCGCATCTGCATGAACGCACGCCAGTGCGCCGGTGCGCGTTTGGACAGGATGACATCGCCGGTCGCGTCGTCGCGTCGAATATAGACCTCTGTGGTGCCGTCGAAGCGGAATTCCGCGGGCAGGCGTACGGCTTGGCTGCCCCCGGTGGCAAAGAGTTTGGCGGTAGATTGCTGCACGATGACTCCGGACAGGTGGTGTATCTACTAATGTAGCTACATGACCTCGCCAGGTCAAGGCCCTGGAGCACGAAACACTGCGACGCTGCGTGTGCCGACCAGGACTTTCGTCGTCAAGCGCCTTTGGTCGGGACGCGGCCGAACAAGGCTCGAGGGCCGGCCGTTCGGTCAGTGCTCGAACCCGGACTCGCGCTGAGCTCGCAGTGCCAGGATGAAGACGGTCTCGATCCCGGCCAGGGTAGCGGTACAGCGATGCGGACCATGGGTCAGAGCCCCGGCCTGCGCGCCAGAGGCCGGCGAGGTTGCTGGCCGGACGCGCGTGCCTTCAAATAAGCCTTAGCGTCCTCCCACTCGACCGATTCGCCGGTGCGCTGCAACGCAGCCCATCGCTTGTCTGCGATCCGATGCATTTCCTCGTCCGATTCGCCGCGCTCGACCATGTCGTACAGCGCGTCCAGAATGAACGCATGCGAGGACCTGCTCGACCTCGCAGCGCGATGCGGGCCTTGAGCTCTCTCTAAGACGGATGGTCGTTGTCGGCATGTTGATGGACCTCGTTACTGATCTAGACTGTACTCAGTCATTCATTCGAAACGAAAGCCTGAATGGCGGCTTCCGAAGTCAGCGGTCGTTCCAAGTGCAACCTCAGCATCTCGTTAGAGTCTCTCGACCAAGCCCATTGGCCAGGCGCCTATTTCGCGAAGTGAGCGACGCCCCTGTACCAAACGCACAAACATGAAGATTCGCACGCCGTCGCGTGCGCCTAGATCGGCTTGGGCCAAGGAGACTGAATCTAGTCGTTGCTGACCGCGCCGTTCACTGCCGAAAACAAGGCCTGGAAGCAGGCGAGCGTCGCCGCATCTAGTGTCTTGGGCGGACTTGCGGCTAGCTTGTTGGCGACCAAGTAGTGGTTGTAGCCGCCTGAGGGGCGGAGCGTGATCTTCTTGTTGTCCAGGTAGCGCTCTAGCCGGTTAACGATGCGATCGCCTTCCGGAAGCGCCGCCTCTTCGACACCGTTGCCCTCGCCAAGCTGCGCCGCGAAGGTCATGTTGAAGTTACTTGAGGTAGAGCGACACGGCGAACAGGTCTTCAATGTCGATCCCTTTGCCGCTGGCGCCCTTGGTCGGGCATATGTCCAAGGACGCGAAGTGAACCGCGCGCCTGCCCTTCGTGCGCCGATAGACCAACGTTGCTGGTGCGTCTCATCGGGTAGGTCCCGTAGCGCTGTGCGCCGAGGAGTTGCCACGCATTCTTTCGAATTTAACAAGTCGAGCTACCTCGACTTCGAGCATGCGAATGCGCGACTCCAGGTCCACGACATAGGACTGGTCCATACCTTCAAGCGCCAGCATCAATTTCCGCCAGAAGCCTGGCGCGGGCTTTTCCGTGGCACCGCGGTCGTCGCTCATTTTCATTTCCCCGGTTCAAGTGCTTGCAAAGGGTCGGACACGGACGGCACCTATCGGGTTGCAACCGCGTCGGTTCCGATGGGTTGCCAGCCACCTCCCAATGCCTTGAACGCGGTGACCGCGGCGCGTGCCGGCTCGGTCTGCGCTTGTGCTCGCGCATCGGCAGCGCGCAGCAGGTTTTCGTCTGCCTGCAGCACTTCGATGAGGCTGACGACGCCTTTCTGGTAAGCCGCGAATGAAGCGCCTCGCGCGCGGCCGAGCGAGTCCACGCCCTGGGCGAGCACGCTGGCTTGCTCCTCGCGCTTGACCAAGGCCGAGAAAGCGTTTTCCACATCCTCGGTGGCACGCAGCACGGCCAGCCGATACGCGGCGAGCAATTCGGCATCCTGACCCCTGGCAAGGTCGATCTGCGCATTGATGCGGCCGAAGTCGAACAGGCGCCAGCGCAGGCCCAGCACGCCGGCGGCTTGGCTGGCACCGCTGGTGAAGAGGTTGCCACCAGACATCGATGTCGCGCTACCGATCAAGCCGCTCAGGGAAAGCTTGGGGTAGTACTCGGCAATGGCGACACCGATGCGTGCGTTCGATGCCGCGAGGCGACGCTCCGCCGCGATCAGGTCGGGCCGTCGCCTGAGCAAATCGCCCGGCGTTCCCGCGTCCGTGATCTGCGGGGCGACCGGGATGGCACCCAGGTCGGCCAATTCCGCCCGGTTCGTGCCCGGGTGTAGGCACCGCGTTTGGGCTGCAGTCCGGCAACTCCGTGCAGTCGGTAGTGACTAACCCAAGTCCGAATCTTCTCCTCGGGCACTGACCAACGCCGCGCGAGTAGCTTCGCGCCACCGTCTCCAGCCAGAAAGCTCTCAACGACCTTGAGCTTGAACTTTGTTTCGTACTTCCTCATGGGACCCTTTGAAGTTTGTCCAACTTCTGGGGGTCAGTTCACTTTCATGGAGGCCGGTTGGTTTAAGTCGTGCCGCCATCATGGCTGTCTGACTGGCGAGTTGCCGGTACGGCTGATGAGCGTGTGTGCGATGAGGCCGCTCGCGGCCATGCCGCCTTCGATCAGCTCCGGGATGGAGGACGCATGCCTGAGGACCTGGCAGCAGCGGCAGGCCCATTTGCCGTAGATGTGCGGTGGACGAAGAACTCGGCCGGCACGATGTCCAGGCGCTCGCTCATGTCCTCGCCGATGCGCGTCATCGGGCGGCCGCAGCCGGGCTCCTGGCAGTCAGTGGTGTCGGGCTCGTGGCGGTGCTCGACGCGGCGCATATGCTCGGGCAGAGCCTGACGGCGCGGCTTATGAGGTGCTTCCTTCGGCTTGGCCTTGCCGGCGTCGTCGGCCGCTGCTTGCAGACGCAGTTGCTCTAGCTGCGCGCGCAGGCTCGCCTCGTCCTCGGCAATCGTCTCCTCGAACAGGCGTCGCTGGTCGGCGTCCATCGCCTCTGAACTGGCGCCGCCCCCACGCCGCCTGCCGAAACGTGCTGTTGCGTCGATCAATGGCTTTCGACCAAGTCGAGCGCAGCGGCGCGGATAGCACATTCAGCGGCCGCTTTGGGAGATTCCGAACTTCGGCAACGGGCCGATAGCGGCGCCGATCGGCCGAATTCGGCAGCCTTATTTCATCTGATTGCGTGACCGAACTCGGCCATTTGCAAAAATTTGTGGTGCAGCGACTCACTGCTAACACTTCGATTCACGTGCGGCTCTTCTGGCCCTGTTTATTTTCTGGTTTTTTGTCGGACTGACTATCAAATTGCCTCCGTGCGCATTGCCGCCACCGCATCCGCAGCGCGATCGGCACGACGGCAAAGGGCCCGAATTTGTTATCGCCGTGCCGGGGCCCTACTATTCCCTCCAGCATGCTTTCTGTCGGACTTCGTTCACCCTTACGCCGTCACTTCTGGATCCACCATGAATGCTCTCACCCAAGCGCTCGGTTCCGCCGAACCCACGCTGATGTCCGAACTCGAAGCGCTCTACCAAGACCTGCATCGGCACCCCGAGTTGTCCATGCAGGAGGTTCGCACTGCGAAGATCGTCGCTGACGCAATGCAGGGCCTGGGCTATGAGGTGACGCGTAACGTCGGCGTGACGGGCGTGGTCTGTGTGATGAAGAACGGCACTGGCCCAAGCGTGATGCTGCGCGCCGACATGGACGCGCTACCGATGGCCGAGAACACCGGGCTGCCCTATGCCAGCAACGTGAAGGCGCGCGATGTGGACGGTGTTGAGGTCGGCGTTGCGCACTCCTGCGGCCACGACATGCACGTGACCTGGATGGTTGGCGCCGCGCGCATTCTGTCCACGAACCGTACCGCCTGGCGCGGTACGCTGATGGTCGTGTTCCAGCCCGGTGAAGAAACCGCCGAAGGCGCCAACGCCATGGTGGGCGACTGGGGTGAAGGCCGCTTCCCGAAACCCGACATCATCCTGGGGCAACACGTGATGGTCGGTGCGGCCGGCACCGTGAGTTACCGACCCGGCGTTACCTTGTCAGGCGCAGAAAGTCTGAAGATCAAACTGTTCGGGCGCGGCTCACACGGCTCCCAGCCGCAAACCTCGATCGACCCAGTGATCATGGCCGCCGTGACGACGCTGCGCCTGCAGACCATCGTCTCACGGGAGATCGCGCCGTCGGAGCCGGCCGTGCTCACGATTGGCTCGCTGCAAGCCGGTACCAAAGAAAACATCATCCCTGACGACGCCACCATCAAGCTGAACATACGCACCTTCAGCGAGGACACGCGCGAGTACATGCTCAAGTCCATACGCCGCATCTGCTGCGCCGAGTGCGATGCCTCCGGTGCCGAGCGGCCGCCGGAGTTCACCACCATCAACCGCTACCCGATGACCGAGAACGATCTGGTCGCTACGCAAAAGCTAGCGAAAGCGTTTGATATTCAGTTTGGTGAGAACGCCTCGCTGGCGCCCGGTCCGGCTTCGGCCAGCGAAGACTTCAGCGTCTTCGGGCGCACTTGGGGCGTGCCCTATGTGTTCTGGTTTGTGGGCGGCACTGATCCGGTGGTGTACGCCAAAGCCCTGCAGGACAAGACCGTCAACAAGATTCCCAGCAACCACTCGCCGATGTTCGCGCCACAGATCCACCCGACGCTGGAGACCGGCTTGCAGGCAATGCTGACCGCCGCCAGCGCGTGGCTGTGCGAACCCAGCGCATGAACGTCCACGAATTGGCCCTTGCCGGCCTGAACGACCACCGCCTGTTCACCGCCCTCGATCTGGCAGGCACCTTCGCCTTTGCCATCAGCGGTGCAGTCGCGGCCCGAGACCGCGGCCTGGACTGGTTCGGCGTCGTGGCCATAGCGTTCACGGTCGCGTGCGGCGGCGGCGTGCTGCGCGACCTGTGCATCGGCGCGGTGCCGCCAGCTGGCCTGTCCGATTGGCGCTACCTCGCCGTCGCGCTGATGGCGGCCTTGATGACGATCGCTGCAAGCCCGCTGGTCGTCCGCCTGGCGCACCCGGTTGTGCTGTTCGACTCCATAGGCCTGGGTCTATTTGCAGTCACCGGTGCGCAGAAGGCCCTGATTTTTGGCCACAACACGGAGGTGGCCTTGTTGCTGGGCGTGGTTACGGCCGTGGGCGGTGGTGTGATGCGCGACGTGCTGCTCAATCGGGTGCCGGTAATTCTTCAGCGTGAAATCTATGCGTCGGCGGCGCTGGTCGGTGCCAGCATAGAGGTGATTGGCCAGAGCCTGGGATGGTTGTCCAGCGGGCGCACCTGGATCGCTTTGGCCACCTGCTTCGCGCTGCGTTACCTCTCGCTGCGCTACCAATGGAACCTGCCGCGTGCTTTTCAACGCGAGGGCGACGCTCCAGACTAGAGACCGTGCAAGGTGCCCCGCCACGGTCGATGACGACTTCACGCTTTGATCTGACACCCGCGCCAACGTGGAGAGAGACAAAAGACCCCGCAATACCGAATGCTGCAATCACCATGACGCTGCGTCAGTGGATGCAGGGTCTTTGGAATGATGCAAAAAGGGGCGATCTACCCGGCATATTCACGACAAGCGACTGCTCAAGATGCTGGATTCATTCATGACTACATGCTTCGATCCGTGGGGTGTTCGAACGCACTTTCGAGAACTCAACGACTGGGCCGGGGAGGAACTGGTGCGGTTCGTCTTGCCGCAGCGGCTGGCTGCGGAACACCAATGAACCTTTGCGTTTAAAAGCCCGGGGGCCAACCTTCAATGGCACCGCTCGCGCAATCCGATTTGCGCGTAGCGCGACTGGCTGCTTTGGGCGAGGCCCAATGTCTCAGATGGGCCGAGGCTGTGTAGAAACGTGCGACGCCGTCATGCGAACGACGACGTGCTGAGATCAACGGACTTCATTCGGTGCCGAGACGCATCTGAGATCGACTGCGAGGCCTTCACTGCACCTCATGGAGGCGCGAAGGAGCGCCTGAAGAGGCTCATGCCCTCGCTAGCCGCATACCCTTCATCATTTTCGCAATCCCCAATACGCTCATCACGCGCTTGAGGTTGTAAGCAAGCACGTGAAGACTCATCTCCGTCCCAACGTGAGCCATCGTCTTCATCAGGAAGTGCGTCGAGCCCATCCAGTGTTTCAGCGTTCCAAACACATGCTCGATGGTCGAGCGTCGCAATGTCATCGCATCGGGTTTGCGGTCCAGGCGCTGCTGCATTCGCTCGATCACGCCTTCGTGCGCCCAACGACGGATGCGTCGGAAGGATGAAGTCGTGCACTGATCCTTCAGCGCGCAACCTGGACAGGCGCTGGACCAGTAGAGACGCAGGTCCAGGTTGTCCTCCAATCTGCTGAACCGGAAGACGGCTCGCTGCCCGGCAGGGCAACGGTATTCATCGTCTTTCTTGATGTAGACGAAGTCAGCCTTGCCGAAGCGCCCGTGCGCCTTCGCGTTGGAAGTCATCGGCTTGGGTACGAAGGCAGTGATGCCCGCGTCTTCGCAGGCCTTGATCTCCAGGCTGTTGAAGTAGCCGCGATCCGCGAAGGCCTGCACCTCGGTCTTGCCCATTGCTTCGCGTGCGGCCACTGCCATCTTGCTCAGCTGAGTTCGGTCATTGCCGATGTTCGTGACCTCGTGGGCGACGATGAGGTGGTGCTTACCGTCGACCGCCGTCTGGACGTTGTAGCCAACGATGCCTGTGCTCTTGCCGGACTGAAGCATCGAGCGCCCATCGGGGTCCGTTAACGAGCGCTGCTGGCCCGGTTCACTCTTGAGTTGCGCCTTCGTTTTGTCGAGTTGCCGCATCTGTTCGCGCAGCTTGCCGATCTTCTCCTGCAGGCGATCCGTCTTGGCTTCGAAGTCGGCGGGCTGAACACGGTCCGCGGTCTCCAGTGCATCGAGATAGCGTTGGATACTTTGCTCGATCTGCTCCTTGCGTGCGTCGATCTTGCCCGGCGAGAAGTTGCGGTCGCGGCTGTTGACGGCCTTGAACTTGCTGCCGTCGATGGCCACCACGGCTTGCGAGAAGAGCTTCATTTGCCGGCACAGCACCATGAAGCTGCGGCACACGTTGCGGATACCCTTTCCGTTGTTGCGGCGGAAATCGGCAATGGTCTTGAAGTCGGGAGTCAGGCGGCCGGTAAGCCACATGAGTTCGACGTTGCGTTGGGCTTCGCGCTCCAGCCGGCGGCTCGACTGGATGCGATTGAGGTAGCCGTAGATATAGAGCTTGAGCAGAACCGATGGGTGATAACCAGGGCGGCCAGTGATCGCAGGGTCTGCACCCTCAAAGCCGAGAGCGCCTAGATTCAATTCGTTGACGAACGCATCGACGATGCGCACCGGGTTGTCTTCGTCGACATAGTCGTCAAGGCATTCCGGCAACAACGTGACCTGGTGTCGGTCTGCGCCTTCGATGAATCGCTTCATGGGCCACCTCGCTAGAAACGGGTGACCTCATTTTATTTTTGGACTGGCATTTGGGGAAGGGTTTTCACACAGCCTCGGCCCGAAGCGGAAGTAGCTCCTGCTCAAGAGCGGTCGTCCGAACTGTTGGGTTCGGTCGTCGCCGTCGGTGACTGCCAAATCCCAAGTCTTTAGCTGGGCAAGGCAGTACGAAGATGCACGTCTTCGCGTGGCCTTTTGTTTCCCAAGGCGATTTTTAAGGCTGGAATTCCACTGCCTTCTAATGTCAAGCCCGCGCCGTGTCCAGCGGGGATAGCTTCAAGCGGGCTTCGGAAGAACTTGTTGTGGACTTGCGTCAAACGTAGATTGATGGTCCCGACCACCTCCAAGTCTACGTCGAATAGGTCGGGCGGTTCACCATCAACCCCTCTGCAAGATAATTTCCGTATACACAGTGCCAATTGGCACGTTGATGTAGTCGTTCGAGCCATACACCGTCCCATCGTCAGCGATCTGGTCGACAAGAAAAGTAACGAGTCGCATACCCTGGGCGGCCAGGATCGCGGAGCGGGCGCCGTGAATGAGCAGCGTGCACAAATAGGTATCGCCGCGCTTGCCGACGAGTTGCTGATGGCTCATAGCCGTACGGCTTGGATGCGCGCCTCCCCCGAGACCACGTGAGCCGCGTTGCGCAGCTGGCCCACCGAGTCCGACGCCCGAAAACGACGAAGCAATGGATGCCTTCGGCAAATCCTTACTTAACGGGCGCGAAGCGTTCTACGACAAAGCCGATGCCGTCATAAGCCCGCTCATGCGCTCGGCCAAGTGTTTACAAAACCTGTTAGTACACGTAACAATGCGAGCAAAACATATAGGGGGGTGGCGAAGTTGATTGCTTGCGCGCTGCTGTTCCTGGTCTCCAGTCATCACGCGTGAGGGCCGTTGCGCTCAACTTCATGAACCGTACCCATCGACTCGTTCTCAATCGCCGCACCGGCGCTTGCCAAGCCGTTCCTGAGACCGCCAGTTCGTCGCGTGGCGGCGCGCCGGGCTCCGGGCTCGCGGTGGGCGCGGCTGTCGCGTTGCTGCTCGGGCTGGCGGCCGCACCAGCCCAGGCCCAGCAGACCGCCTGGATCGGGCCCGCTTCGGGCAGTTGGTTCACGCCGGCCTACTGGGACATCGGGGCCCTGCCCACCGCGTTCGACGACGTGTACATCGGCATCGGCCCCCCGTCCGGCGTCCTGGTCAGCGCGAACGCTCAAGCGGCGCGAGCGAACTTCGTGGTCGTGGGATACGGGGGTGACGGCAGCCTGTCGCTGAGTGCGGGAGGCCAGCTGTTCGCGGGCCGGACCTTCCTTGGGGTCAATGGCAGCGGCGTCTCGACCGTCGACGGCGCGAACACCTTGCTGTCCACCGGTGGCCTGCTGGTGGGCTACAACGACATCGGGACGTTCACTATCGGCAATGGCGCCAGGGTGACTACCGGTGCCGGCGGGCCGGGCAATGGGTACGCGGTGCAGATCGGCGTCGGGCCAGGTGGCGCGGGCACACTCAACCTGAACGATGGAGGCACGCTGGAATTGGGGGGCGCGGGTGCCATGCCCGACGTGGGGACCGGCGCGACCGGGGTCTTCAACTTCGCCGGCGGGACGCTGCGGGTTATCAACGCCGACCTCACCGCCGCCATGCCGGCCAAGCTCAGCAGCACCACGTCCACGGTCGACACCAACGGCTACAACGCCACGCTGTCGGGGGCGCTGTCGGGCAGCGGCGCACTGGTCAAGACCGGTGCAGGAACGCTGAGCCTGCTCGGCGCGAACACCTACAGCGGCGGCACTCGGATCGACCAGGGGGTGCTCGCCATCGCCAACAGCGCGGCGCTGGGCCTTTCCTCCTCCGAGGTGAGGCTCTCAAACGGAGAACTGCGTGGCACCGCCTCCACCACGGTGAACAACCAGCTGACGCTTGCGGGGCCTGCGACGGTATCGGCCGCGACGGGCACGACCCTGGAGTTGGCCGGGCCGCTCTGGTTCAATGCGGACTTCAATGTGGGCGCCCCGGGCCAGACCGGCATCGTGGCGCTGGCCTCGGGCTCGGGCGGCTATTCGACACCAGGCCGCATCCGGGTGAACTACGGCACGCTGCGCATCACGGGCCCACTCTTTGCCTTCCTGGCGAATGCGGCCCCGGAGACCGCGGTCGCCGCGGGCGCGGTACTCGACCTGAACGACCGAGCGTCCTCCGCCGTTCCCATCGCTAACCTGCGCGGCGGCGGAACGCTGCGCACCGGGACACTGGCCACCACCACGGTGGGTGTGGCGGCCGGCGATTTTTCCGGGGTGGTCGAAGGTGCGGGCGGTATCGCCCAGGTCGGGAGCGGCACACTGACGCTGCGAGGTGCCAACACCTACACCGGCGGCACGAGTGTCAGTGGCGGCACGCTGGCGCTGGCGGGCACCGGCTCACTGTCGAGCACCGGTGCGGTCATGGTGGACGCAGGCGCCACCTTCGACGTGCAGGCCATCACCGGCTCGGGCACCGGCATCGGCTCTCTCGCCGGTGCGGGCACGGTAGCGCTGGGCGCCAAGTCGCTGCAGGTCGGCGCCAACAACATCAGCACCAGCTTCGCCGGCAGCATCGGCGGCACCGGTTCGCTCGTCAAACAAGGTACCGGCACTCTCACCCTGAGCGGTGTCAACGGCTACACGGCGGGCACGGTGGTCAACCAGGGCGCGCTGCAGCTGACCGGCGGCGGCTCGCTGGCGGGCACGGGAAGCATGACGGTCGCCGTTGGCGGCACCTTCGGGCTGTCGGGGCTGCTCGGCGCTGGCACGACGATCGGAGAGCTGTCCGGCGCGGGAACGGTCCAGCTCGGCGGCAAGACCTTGGCGACAGGCACGAACGCAGGCAGCCCGTCGACCTTCTCCGGCGTCATCGAAGGCGTGGGCGGCTCACTGGTGAAGCAGGGCAGCGGCACGCTGTGGCTCGACGGCGCCAACACCTACACCGGCCTCACTAACGTGAGCGCGGGCAAGCTGGTGGTGGGCAGCGACGCCACAAAGTCGGGCGCGCGCGTCGAGGGCGCGGTGAGCGTGAGCGCCGGTGCCACCCTGGGCGGCCACGGCGGCATCGGCGGCAACGTGGCGATCGATTCAGGCGCGCACCTGTCGCCGGGCAACTCCCTGGGCACCCTCTCGATCGACGGCAACCTGACCCTGGCCAAGGGCAGCGTGCTCGACTTCGAATTTGGCGCGGCAGGCAGCAGCTCGTCGGTGCCGGGGCTGAGCGACAGCGTCGTGGTCGGCGGCGACCTGGCACTCAACGGTGCCACCCTGAACATCACCGACTCCGGGGCCATGGGCCGGGGCCTCTACAACCTGTTCAGCTACGGCAACGCACTTACGCAAAGCAACGGCGGCATCGCGCTGGGCACGGTGCCGGTCGGCAGCTTCGCGCTCCAGTACCTCGCGGGCAGCAAGCAGGTCAACCTGATCAGCTTCGATCCCAACCAGGTGCTGAATTTCTGGAACGCCAACGGCCTGGCCAGCCCGACGCAACTCGGCGGCGGCAGCGGGATCTGGAGCCTGGCGCAGCCGAGCTGGACCGACGCGCAGGGCTCGGTCACGTCGGTCATGCAGCCGCAGCCCGGCTTCGCCATCTTCGGCGGCGCAGCCGGCAGCGTGGTGGTCGATAAATCCGGCGGTGCCGTGTCGGCCAGCGGCCTTCAGTTCGCGAGCAACGGCTATGTGCTGTCCGGCGACGCGCTGACGCTGGTGGCCGATCCCGCTTCACTGGGCCCCGTGGAGGTGCGCGTGGGCGACGGCAGCGCTGCCAGCGCCAGCTGGAACGCCACCCTCGCCAATGTCATCGCCGGCAGCGACGGCCTGGCGAAGACAGGGGCCGGCACGCTCACGCTGCAAGGCGCCAACACCTACACCGGCGGCACGACGGTGCGCGCTGGCGCGCTGGAGATTTCGTCGGACGCCAACCTTGGCGCTGCAAGCGGCAGCCTCACGCTCGACGGCGGCGCGCTGCGCATCGCGGCGGGCACGGCGGCGCTGGTGTCCGGGCGCAGCGTCACGCTCGGCGCGGCCGGCGGCACGCTGGACCTGAGCACCAACCTGCTCGCCTTCCTGGGCGGCGTTGGCGGCAAGGGCGCGCTGACCGTCACAGGCGCCGGTGGAACCCTGTCATTCAACACGCCGAACACCTACGAAGGCGGCACTACGGTGCAGGGCGGCGCCAGCATCAGCATCGTCGGCGGGGGCACCCTGGGCACCGGCGCAGTGCAGCAGCAGGGCAGCGGCACGAAGATCGTATTCGCCAGCGGGTCCAGCGCCGGCGCCAACGGCTACAGCGTGGGCCGCGCGGGCAACCCCGACACGGGCCACCTGCTGTCGTTCACGCAGGACTCCACCGCGGCATCGTCGAAGCTCTTCGTGAATGGCGCAGGCTGGCAGGCGGGCGGCGTCAACTCGCTGCAGTTCGGCGACACCAGCACCGCGGCCACGTCCACGATCGCCAACCGGGGCGGCACGGTGTATTTCCAGCAGAACGCCAGCGCGGGCAGCGCCACCATCATCAACGGCGATAACAGTTTGCTGAGCTTCGTGGGTGCGGCATCGGCCGGCACCGCGCAGATCGTCAACCAGAGCGGCGGCCTGGTGCGTTTCGGGGACACCGCGTCGGCCTCAAAGGCCAGCATCGCCAACGCGGCGGGCGGCGTGGTCGACGTGTCGGGCTCCACGGTCGTCGGAGGCGTCGAGTTCGGCGCGCTTTCGGGCGCGGGCTCGCTGGTGCTGGGGGCCACGCAGCTCACGCTCGGGCGCGCCAACACCGACGACGTGATCGCCGGCGGCATCAGCGACAAGGGCAGCCAGTTCGTCCAGCCCGGCGCGGGCACCGGCGGCTCGCTGGTGAAGGTCGGCAGCGGCACGCTCACGCTGTCGGGGGCCAACAGCTACACCGGCGGTACCGCACTGCACCAGGGCCGCCTGAACGTTGGCCACAGCCAGGCGCTGGGCACCGGCGCGCTGTCGATGGACGACGACACCACGCTGGGCTTCAGCGCCGATGGTGTCGTGCTCGCAAACGCCGTGAAGCTCACGGGCCAGAACGACCCAATCATCGACACCGGCACATTCAGCGCCACGCTGGCGGGCGCGATCACTGGCGGTGGCTTCATCACCAAGCAGGGAAGCGGCACGCTGACGCTCTCGGGCGCCAACACCTACACCGGCGCCACCAACGTCGCCCAGGGCACGCTGAAGGCGGGTGCGGCGAACAGCTTCAGCGCGGCATCGGCGCACTCCGTGGCCGTCGGCGCCACGCTCGACCTCGCAGGCCTCAACCAGAGCGTGGCCTCGCTCGCCAACAGTGGCACCGTGTCGCTGCTCGGCACCACGGCGGGAACCACGCTCACCGTCAACGGCAACTACGTCGGCAATAACGGCATTTTGAAGGTCGGCACCGCACTCAGCGGCACCGGCCCGTCCGACCGCCTCGTCATCAACGGCGGCACCGCCAGCGGCAAGACGAGCGTGCAGGTCACCAATCTCGGCGGCCTGGGCGCGCTCACGGTGGGCAACGGCATCGAGGTGGTCACAGCGCAAGGCGGCGCCACCACCACCGCGCAGACCACGAAGGACGCCTTCTCGCTGACTGGCGGCCATGTCGACGCGGGCGCTTACGAGTACCGCCTGTACGCGGCCGACGCTGCCGGCGCGGGCGAGAACTGGTTCCTGCGCTCGAGCATCCCCTCCGCGACCACGCCTGTCCTGTCGGCGATCACCTACCGGCCCGAAGCGTCACTCTTCGCCCCACTGCCGAGCCAGCTGCGCCAAGGCAACCTCTCGATGCTGGGCGACCTGCGCAAGCGCGTGGGCGACGACGACGTGAGGGGCAGCGCAACCACGCCGACCGGCTCCGATCGCCGCGCTTGGGCCCGCGTGCTCTCCTCCGACATCGACATCCAGCAAGGCGGAGCCGTGTCTCCGAACAGCAAGGGTCGCCTCGCCGGCTTCCAGGCCGGCACCGATCTGCTGGCCACATCGAACTGGCGAGCCGGCCTGTACGTCGGCCAGCTCGACGGTGACGCGCGCGTCAGAGGCTTTGCCAGCGGCATCGAGAACCTGGCCGTAGGCCGCAACGACCTGCGCAGCCAGTACGTGGGCATCTACGGCACCTACACCGCGGACAGCGGCTTCTACGCCGATGCCGTAGTGCAGGCTGGCCGCCACCGCTACACGGTCGAGCCGCTGCTCAGCGTGGGCACCGGCGGCAAGGGCAACAGCCTGCTGGGCTCCATCGAGGTGGGCCAGGCCTTTGCGCTGGGCGCCAGTGGCTGGAGCGTCGAGCCGCAGCTGCAACTGATTCACCAGCACCTGGACCTGGACAACTCCGTCATCACGGGTGCGGTGGTGCAGCCGCAGGCCGACAGCGGCTGGATCGCACGCGCAGGCGTGCGCCTCAAAGGCAAGATCGACACCGGCATGGGCACGCTGCAGCCGTATGGCCGCTTCAACGTCTACAAGACCTCGAGCGGCGCGGACATAGCGCGCTTCGTGAACGGCGCCACCACCACCGACATCGCAGCGCCTACGGGCGGCACGAGCAGTGAACTGGCAGGCGGCTTCACACTGGCGTTGAGCCCTTCGACCAGCCTCTATGGCGAGCTCGGCAAGCTGTGGGCCTCGGGTGGCAACGCCAAAGTGAAGGGCTCGGTCAACGGCTCCTTAGGCGTGCGAGTGAGATGGTAGGCGCAGCATATTTAGCGCATCGTTTGCGCGAGGGGCAGCTTCTGGCCGGGGGGGCGTCATCCAGCCTCACCAGCACCGGCATCAACTTCGCCGGCCGGACGAATGCCGAGCGTCGTGCCACTTCTCGAGGCCGGCTCGAGGGAGATTGCAAACGGACGGCCACTGTACGTAACCGTGCGTTCGCCAGCGGCGTCCACCGCGTCAGGTCCAAACAAGGCTCCGATTCGCGCGTAGACGAGAGCATAGAACTCACCAGGAACTTCAAACAACGGCGTCCCTGTGACATCCGAGCCGCCATACACGTATGAGCTTGTTGCTGGGCTCGGCGAGGGCAAGAACAAGTTGCGATGCCCCGCAATGGCTGATTCCTCCAAGACCTTCCCGGTGATGCGCGTCACATAACCCACTGGTGCGCCCGGGGTAAGTCGGGGCTTCCAGCAGCGATGGCCTTCCCTTCGGGACTTCGGCTTCGCGGTTCAAACGGGTCTCCTGAGAAAAACTGAAGGTAGGTTTCGAACGTCCGGTCCTGGGCCGACTGTAGCCGGTCGCACATGCGTTGCGAAGGGTCCACGCTAGTCATCGTCAGGGCGTAAAGCGGTCACTTGAATACTTGAACGACGAATCCAACCTTGGGATGTTTATCCGACTGGCGCAGCCGGAGTTCGTATGCATCAGCCATGGCGTGTGCGAAGCTAGAAGCTTTCATCTCCTTTGAGTGCGTGATGGTCAAAAAGACAACGGAACAGAAAAATGCACAGGAGCGTCGCTACATTGCAGCCAGTGGGGCAGCCAATGCGGCTGAGCTTGAGCCCTTTTTGACCGACCCCAATCAAGGTATCCGCGCCGTAGCTGCTATGAACCCGGATGCGAACGCAGAGATTCTGGATCGGTTCGCGAACGACAAGTTCTGGGGTGTCCGAATGGAAGTGGTGCGCAATGCCAACGTCAGCCCATCCACCTTGCGCAGGCTGTTGGAGTCTGACACGCGCAAACGCGGGTAGTGCACCACGCAGCGCGAGCGAAGCTGGAAGAGCGCGGTGTGAAATTTGGTGCTGATGGCATGCCGGAAGATGCGGTGTAGAACATAACGCAGCGTCCCTGAGCCCCTCTTGTTGTAAATGCGCCCCGAACGCCGGCTTCCAGGTGAATTTGGTCACCTCGGCGAGTGGCTGGTTTTGGCGGCTCCGGCTGTTGGTCGCATTCTGCCCGTGCCGTGCCGTGCCGTGCCGTGCCGTGCCGGAGCGCCGATCGAGCGACCCTCCGCGCTGACCGACGAAAGCTCAATGGCGCGTTGACGAAAGAAGAGTGTCGTTCCGCATTGGCCAAAGCAGCCTGGAAACCCTTCACCGTAGAGACCCGAGGGCGCCCATAGCGCCCTTTTCTTCACCTCTTTGTCTCTGCGCCTCGCGTTAGTCCGCTCGGCCTCTCCACAGGGCTGCCACGGGCCTCGCCGCGCCTCCCGCCGCCACGAGGGCCGGCCCCGCCGGCGCGCGGTCTAACCCCCACCGAGCCCGCACGCTTCGGGTGGTTGCTTTTACGACCTAGTCGAGCGCTGGCCAGCCGCACCAGTGTTGAGAGGTCGCGCGTTTTCACATGTGGTTTTATTGCCCGTTTTTATGGGTTTGCATTTCAGCACGCCGACAGAAAGGCCGTGCGGGGGCGTCCGGCCATGCCGCACCTCTCTGACCTCCCGCCGATGCTGCTCGACGAGCGGCCGCTCAGCCTCGGTGTCAGCACTGCTACGCTCGGAACCAAATCTTGAGCGTCACATACATCGCATAGCTCAGGCCAAAGACCATCCACGCGAGGAAAAACATGTTGGCCCAGTACTCGCCAGCATTGGCCGCCAAGGTGTAGATCTGCATCTTGCAAGCTTTGCCAACGCATGGCACTTCACCTCGCACCAGCGCGCGCAAAAACGCGAACAAGAGATAGCAGGCCACGCCAGCACACAGGAGTAATCCCGCTGGCCCCACGACCCCTTCGGTGCGGTTGCCACTTTCGTCCCAACGCCTTTTGCGAAGCAAGTTTTGCCCAAGCCTGTACCAGGCAAATCCGAGCAAGAGCATTAGCGTGTAGTAGAGGGCGGTACGCATGTCATCGACTCGTTGGGCTGCGAGAAAGGAGGAAGGGCGGCGTCAGGATCGTATCCGAGCAAGAAGCCCGGCCGGGTCAACGGAAACGCGCGCTTGAAGCTGACCGAGCGGCAGGGCGCCATTCGGCCCGAGCGCTTCAAGCGCCCGTAGGAAAACGCTACTTGAGGTCGTGCCTGAACCGGGCAACAACGTAGGCCCGCATCGCAGCTGCCAGCGGCGTTGGACCTTCGATCCAGCCGCCGCCGGTACCGCCGCTCGCGCGCACCGGCAGGCGGCCGACTGCGACGGCGCACCAGGTCGAACCCTTGGCCGGCATCGGAGCGACCTGGATGCCATCGCGCTCGATGATCGGTCCGCCGATTGCCCAGTCCGTCGACGGGCGGAAATCGTCGTCGGCGGCCTTTCCATCGGCCCTGGCCACCCAACGATCCAGCGCGAGGCCTAGGAGGTCGCTGGCGCGCTCAGCACTCAATGCAGCGAGACCTTGGCTCCATCCACGGCCACCATCACGCCCGGCGTGCCTTCCGCGACCTCGACGGGCACGCCCATGTGCTCAGTGACGTCCGCGGCGGCGCCGCCTATGCCGGCGCGCCGCGAGTCCACGTAGCCCTTGTGCTGCTCGGGCGTGAGGATGAATTTCTTTGGATAGGCGTTGCCGGTTGCCTTCCAATGGTTCATGACGGCTTCGGTCATCGAGAGAAAAAGGGAGGCCATCGCGTCAGGCCTCCGCGCGCTTGCGCAGGATTTCGACCGGCCCGATACCGTCATAGACCACCTCGCCCGTTTTCAACGAGGCGACTGTCCAACGGTCACCGGGAGTGATCTTGTAGTCGCCAGGCGTCAGTGGCAATTCGCGCTCGTTGCGGGCTTTGTCGCTGTACCAGACCGGCGTGGAGAGGATGGTGGCGTCGGAGGGGGAGGGGGAGGGGAAAAAGTCAGCTTGGCTCATGGGGTGGATTGTCGCGGGGGCCAGCTCCAGTTCACCGCGGCAGCGGAATTGCCGGCAGGCCGTAGCGGGTGCGGATGACGGCGTCGCTGACTGGCGGCTCGTACTGCAGTTCGCACACCCACTCTTGGATCACCCAGCAGTACTCGACGCGCTCGTAGCCGGTGAACTTCAACTCGCTGCCGCCGGCGCAAATCAGGCGAGGTTCGAAGAGTTGGAGATTGCCCTTGTCGCCCCCGTTGACCGACAGGACCACAACCTTCCGTTCGTCATGCGCCTCTTTCAGCGTGGTCGTCAGATGCCCGACGACCAAGGCTGCTTGGCGGTTCCACGGCTGGATTCGCCCCTTGACGCGTCTGGCCGAAACCTCTGCTTTCAAGGATTCAAACTGTGGAGCGACTCAGAACGGCACAGGGCCATAGTTCGCGCGGATCAGGTCGCCCGCGCTGCCGTCGCGCGCGGTGCGCACCTGATCGCCAACGGCGGCGCACAGCTCGGCGATGCCCTGGGCGAACTCCAGTTGCGCCGTCGACAGTTCAGCGCCTTCTGCGATAAGCCCGACATCGGTGGCCAGCAGGCGGAACTTGGTCGCGGCGCTCGTGAGGGTATCGGCGGCGCCGGTGCACGAGTTGAAGTGCTGGCGCGCGACCTCCTCGGGCGGCCGGTGGCCGACGACGTGGTGCAGGGCGGTGCCTTCCGTGTCCGCGATCTCGTCGTCCATGCGGCCGTTGGCCAAGCGGCTCCACTCGCTCACGTAGCGCGACACCCAGTCGTTCCGGGCCGCGGTGCGCGCCCGCTGAACGTCGAACATCGCGGGCTGCGAGTTCTGGTCATAGCCTTCGAGCTGCACGATGTCCGGCGTGGAGGTCGGAGCATGGATTTGGGAGGAAAGGGGCTGCATGGTGAACTCCTGAAAATACTGGATGGGCATACAGTATTATTCCGAGCAAGGAGCTTCGTCAACTGCCTTTGGTGTCGCAAAATGTGATCGGAAGGACCACCCATGTGCAACCAGTACCGGACTCCTGAATCGGCCGAGGCGGAGCGCTTTTGGCGCATCCCGGAGGGCCGCGGCCGCACGCCGCTGCTTCCGCCGATCAACGTCTTCCCGCGGTCTCAGGCGCCGTTCATCCGCCGCGCGCGGCACGAGACGGGCTACGAGCGCGAGCTGGTCGTGGGACAGTGGGGCCTCATCCCCTGGTTCGCCAAGGAGCCGAAGCTCAAGTTCCCGACCAACAACGCGCGCAGCGAGGAGCTCGAGGCGAAGGCCAGCTACAAGGACCCGTGGAAGCGCGGCCACCGCTGCATCATCCCGGCCGCCAGCTTCATGGAGCCGAACTGGGAGAGCGGGAAGAACCAGTGGTGGCAGTTCCGGCGCGCCGATGGCACGCCGTGGGGCCTGGCCGGCCTGTGGGCCACTTGGACCGACAAAGCGACGGGCGAGGTGTACGAGAGCTACACGATGCTCACGCTCAACGCCGACGAGCATCCCCTCATGAACCGGATGCACAAGCCGGATCCGAAACTGCCGCCCGACCAGCAGGACAAGCGCAGCGTGATCCCCATCGAACTGGGCGACGTCGACCTGTGGCTGGCCGGCACGGTGGAGGAGGCGAAGCAGCTGCTGCGGCTGCCGGCAGTCGAGCTGTTCGAGGCAGGGCCGGCTGCCGCCTAAAACTGTTCCGCAAAAAAGTGGCCCGCGCCGGCATTGGCTTTCGTGACTACTATTCCTCTACAATTGCGGGACAGTTTTCGGCCTAAGTGGTTGATTTATTTGAAAACCGCTGGGGCCTTTTAATCCGTTGGTCACTGGTTCGAATCCAGTACGTCCTACCAACTAAAAGGCCGCATGGCCACCGAAGTCTGCTATGAAAATGGTAGTGGACTCTTTTTCTTTCCGTTCTGTTTTTCTACGATGTAGTGGCGGATGTAAGGAAATCTCGCATGTGACGAGACGAGCGAGCGAGGCAGGTAGCACGCGCACTTGTCGCTCACTTCGCGCCCGCTACGCAGATCGCCGAGGCTCACGCGGTTTTTATTCCAAGTCCTCGTCACGCCAGTTTGGGGCCAACAAGGGCATCGCGACCGGCAGATAGACGGTTGGACGTGCATCGCAGGCTCCTTCGAGGCGCAGATAAAGCAACGAGATGGCCGCTCGGAACTCCATGGCTGGACCGACAATTTTCTGCCTTCCCCCGTCGGTCAGCCATTCGAAGCCGCTGCTTGCTCGAAGCGGGGCAATCAGATCGCGGACTCGGTTGCCGTTCTCACCGCTGGTCAGGCTGACGCCGCGGAGCCTATGGGCAAAATCGTTTCTAATCCGCCGAACCAACGTGATCGCATGCAATAGGTCTTTGTCGATGAGACCCAGTCGATAGCAAATCGTCGCCCGTGCGCTGAAGGTACCAAGTGGCTTGTCTTGGCCCAAAAGTTCATCCGCTTTCGTGTCTGACGGCAGCAGCACACCAGCAAGCAGTTGAAAAAGAAGCGCGTCGATCTTCGCGGCCCCCAAGATCACTGCTGCCCGATCAGACTCGGCGACTAATTCCGTGAAGAAGCGCTCGAACTCCGCATGTTGCTTTGTCTCGTCCTCCGTCAACGGACGCTTCGCCTTCTGAATCTGTTCAGCATCCATCATCGGAATTGGCTTCTTCATTTTCGCTCCTTAACAGGCTGCTGAAATACTCCCCCGCCAAGCGAGCCACCCTCTGGGGCGAGAAGTTGATTTTCACATGGTGCGTCAGGCAGCAATTTCTGAAGCCGTTTTCGCTTTTTTGAGGGAGCGTCTGGGGGCGTTTGCGTGCCTCAGAGCGCCTGCTGACGGATTTGCCCCCGTGAGCGCATGCGCGTCAAGTTGTAGGCCGTCATCGTCAGCACGAACAGATGGTCCACGCGCTGAAGGCCACGCACCATCACCTGGCGAATGCGTCCTACCGTCTTGGCCCAGCCGAAGCCCTGCTCGATGAGCTTGCGCTTGCGCTGTGAGAGCGCGTAGCCCTCGCTCGCAGGAGCTCTCGCGCCTGATCTACCGTGACCAGCAGCGCAAGACGACATCCCTGAAGACGTACACGATGCGGTCACTGGTCACGCCGGGGCTGGGATGGTGGCGCGCGACTACGGGCAAATGCCTCTGGTGCGCATGGCTGCCGAGATCGCTCGCTAGCCATCGAGCGCGGTGTTGTTGTCCGCGTAGAAGAATGTAGGACTGACGATGCCGCGCAGTTCGGGGCCTAG
The DNA here is from genome assembly GCF_900115445.1 of Variovorax sp. OK605. Classification (NCBI taxonomy): domain Bacteria; kingdom Pseudomonadati; phylum Pseudomonadota; class Betaproteobacteria; order Burkholderiales; family Comamonadaceae; genus Variovorax; species Variovorax sp. OK605. The sequence goes on along the minus strand of NZ_FOWL01000028.1, from coordinate 48,799 downwards.
CTGCCGGTGGCGTGCTAGTTCACCGGTGATGGTCGGTCGCGGAGGTTGAGGGAGCGAGGGCAGGCGATTGCGTAGCGGGCCGCCTTCCGCTCACGTCGAGGTTGAGCCTTTTCAGGCGCCCGAGCTGTCCCGAGCCCGCATGATGGTCTGGCGGCTTGTCTTCATCGCACGGGCCACTGCGGCCACGGATTCGCCCGCAGCGAGGCGTTGAGCTACCTCTGCTATCTGAGGGTGCCCGAGCGTTGATGGACGCCCCAGGGCTTTTCCTTCGGCTTTGGCGCGGGCTAAACCGGCCTGCGTGCGCTCGACCAACAGGTCGCGCTCGAACTCGGCCACGGCGGCGATCACCCCCATCGTCATCTTCCCCGCCGCACTGGTCAGGTCCACTCCACCTAGCGCGAGGCAATGAACGCGAACGCCCATGCCCGACAGTGCTTCAACGGTGGCGCGAACGTCCATCGCGTTTCTTCCCAGGCGATCCAATTTGGTTACGACGAGCACGTCACCAGCCTCCAGCTTGTCCAGAAGCTTGCAGAATCCCGAGCGCTCAGCTGTCGGCATTGAGCCCGAAACGGTTTCCTGCACGATGCGCTGGGTCACGACTGAGAAACCAGCTGAAGCTATCTCGTGCAACTGATTCTCTGTGGTCTGGTCTGTAGTGGAGACGCGGCAATATGCGAAGACTCTGGACACGGCGTGCTCCTGCGTACGAAAAGGGAGTCCGAATTGTGATGAATGTCCGAAACCCTGTCGAGCTAGGTTTTGGACATGCCTTGGGAGGGCGTCCGAAACCGGTCATTTCCGAACAGGGGTGAAAGCGTATTGCGCATCATGTAAATACACGTTACAAACCGAGCGTCCGATCCATCTCTGCCTGCCCGAATTGCAACATTGCTTGCAACTCTTCAGTCCGCGTAGGATAATCATCGGCTTTACCTTTTTTGGCACCCTCCAGTCATGTACAACATCGAAGGCGAACTTGATGCTGTCTTGGGTTTTCAAACCCAGGTTGGATCGCGTCGGCATGGGCACTATGACCATGATGCGCATGGCATGACAGGCCCGATGGGACGTGTCCAGGTAAGGCGTAAGAAAGCTGATAACACAGCACCTGTTCAAAGCTCAAGCGGTTGTTCCGTAATTGTCCACCTGACCCGGCATCCCGACACCGGCGAAGTCATTCGCGCGTAGCGCCCGGACTCGCCAACGATGAAAGTCGCAATCGTTGGCGAAGACTATGTCCTCTCGGTAGCACGGACAGACGATCTGAGCGGGCATACGGTCAAGCTTTTTAAAAGCGTAGATGCAGCCCTTCAAAATTGGGGAGCATCTACTCGCTCAAGCCCAATTTTCGCCCTCAACAAAAGCAAGTTTCCTGATCTTAGGAATTTGAATTGCTCTTTCTGCTTTATCGGCCCTCTCTACCCGGGTCGGTTGCCGCCGGGGCTCCCAGCTTTTCTAACCTTTGGGATTTATAACCTTTTACTCTTGGCGACAAACCACGAGGAAGAAGTTAGGCTCAATACGTTTCTTGTTTCTCTAGATAAAACCGTTGGCTGGGAAGGCTGGAAAGTTTCCAACGGTTCGATCATGCTGGTCGTGCCAGGGCCTAGGCAAGATACAAACGACGGCCCTCTCGACTCCGGACCGATCCTGGGCTTGCCTGAAGGGCTTGAATCTGTTGCACAAGAATACCGAACACTTGTCGCTGCCACTCGCGCAAAAGGGCAAGCCTCGCTAGCCGGAGTAGATGAGGAGATTGCCACATTTGACTTTGGTTTTCGAAAAACGCTCGAAAACCCAAAATGGCGAGGTGTTGCAAAGGCGCAGTGGCTAGTAAATGTCAATGCTGCTCTATCCAGGTTTTCCTCTCAAACCTTTGCCGGTACTTCTCCAATCCTAGGTACGGAATGTCATTATTGGACGCACTCGTTGCTAGGAATTGGAATGGCGGCGCAAGCGTTGCTGTCCATTCGCAGGCAGGTGCAAGGTACGGCGGCTACCGCAGACTTTAGAGGGCGCCTGCTAGCTCTAAAAAACAAGCCTCCCAACTCAGTGCGTTTGGAAAGGCTTGCGATATCTGACGGCTTTTGGCAAATACATCATTTGCCTGACGCGAGTGCCCGCGCTGACGGAAAACGAATGCCCCTCATCGTTTGTTTCAGCGGTCGCGATGGCTTCAAAAGTACCACCCATACGTTAAGTGTGCCTCTTGAGGTAATTACGGCGGCGAATACCGTTGGTTGGACTTTGAGAACGGTTACGCACGAACTGTCACACGTTTTCGTCGATGGACTTATTAGCAGTATTCTTCCGGCGTTTGATAACTCGTCGGAGTTAAATCGAATAATGCAACTAATCGCCGGAAACGCCGAGCCGGCGAACTCGTACGAGCAATTGCAAGCGTATTTTTGCTTCGCGCTATGTCTGGTCGTGACGGAGGACGATAACGATATCGAACTAAATGGTAGCGACTCCTTATTGTCCGTCATCGAGGATAGCTATGGGGAAGCATCCGAAGTCCTCACGCACGTGTTCGACTTTCTCTATTTCTACCAGCGCGATCCCAAGACATACATTTCAGCTATTTGGGGAAGCTGGGATGTAATTCCCAACATCAATGACCGGATCAACGAATACATTACGCGAACTTTGTGTGCGATTTTGATCGAACATTTGACTATTGCACAACCTTTCGATAGCGCTATTGCCCAACTCTTGCAAGAGTTAACTTCGTTGCGATCTCATTTTCCCGACGGCCCTTACATAGGTGTGGCGATTGACCGGTTAACGAAGAATAAAGAGTTTTTCAAGAAAAGATTGCAGCACTTGAGTCATCTGGTGCGCATAAGTTTTTCCTACTTCTACAGCCCAGAAGTAGCCGCTCAACTAGCTCGCGCTAGCCGTGGTACGCGCTCTGAGCCGAAGCTATTTCAGCCGGGAAGTCAAATCGATAACCCCCTGCGCTTTATCTACGATCACTCCGGATCGTCCACGCTGACGAACACTCCCGATGGGAGGCGGTCCGCTTGGATCATGGCCCAACTGGCTTTTTCAGAGGGAAACCATGCCAACTGAATTCGAAAACGTAGCTGGCTATCTTTGTCGACTTTCCGAAGAGGAAAGTGCAAAGGACTTGTTTGCCCAAAAAAAGGAAGTCGGGAACTGGCAAGTAATTATTGAAAACGCTTGGTACTCCTTTGATTGGGACACGCCGAGTGGCGTGCATAAATTTCTGCTTCGTGACGGGAAAGATCGGTTCATGCTAATGACTGACGATCACGTTCGGGTTAATAACTTTTTCGCCATATGCGGGATTGAAAACCGTATTGAAAGGCCGCGAGTTGCTATCGCAAGCTTCGTGAAAGATCTAGTCGCTCCCGTCAATGAGCCTGAAAGGGAGCGCCCTGGCCGAACCTATCGAGTAAGTTCGATCTTCGCCTCTATTGATGGATACGGACGATCTCTAAAGACCGTGGCTTTATGGGGCGACGATCTGTTAAATGCAGCACTTTTTAACACAATCCTGTCGCAGGTTTCTCCGTACCGTGTAACGGTGCGCGAGTTGTTAAGAGATACTGATATCGTTAGCGCAGGCTCCGGAGGCGAAGTGAACTTTCTCTACCGCGGAGCTGCCCAGCTCAGAAAAGTAGATAGCTTTTTCCGTTACCTCAAGCAACATGGCCTCATAAAATGGGCGTGGGCTCGCTCTGGAGGAGATGAATGACAAAGGTCAGCACAAGGCATTCTCCCGATATCTGGCGTGACGAGGAATGGCTCAAGGACTTTTTGGCGGAGCAATTAATTCGCGGAAGGCTTTCTCTAGTGCTTGGGGCAGGAGTCTCGATGGGCATCGGACTGCCTTCATGGGATGAGTTGCTAGAAGCACTGTTTAAAAGCACCTCGTTAACAAGAGGCAAAAACCAGACGAACGAGATTGCTGCGGAAGAAGTGTTGCGCAATGGATTTTCCGGGGATCGGATAAAATTTGCAGAGGCAATACGAAAAGCGCTTTATGAGATTGTCAATTCAGATCCGACAAGTATAGATAGATCGCCTCTTATGGGCGCTTTGGGCGCGATGGTAATGTCGTCGTCAAGAGGGAAAGTATCCAATGTGATAACTTTCAACTTTGATAACTTACTCGAAGAATATCTAGAATCCCGAGGGTTCGTTGTTCGATCGGTAGACATGCTACCGTCTTGGTCTGATTATGGCGATGTGACTGTTCTACATCCGCACGGTTTGCTGCCCAGAGATTTCGGCGTTGACCTGCAGCGCGGTGTGATCTTCACTCAATATGATTACGCTAACATCATTGGGCAAGAGAAATTGTTATGGCGACAGCGGGTTTCTGATATTTTCCGGTCAAATACGTGCTTGTTTATTGGTCTTTCAGGTACAGATATGAATCTAATGAGCATGATTCAGCCTATTAAAGCCGAGCACTCTAGTATGCCCGATCATTTTTGGGGGATTAGGCTTGCAGGGCCCACCGATTCGCTTGGATCGTATTGGGAAGATCGAGGGGTGGTTAGTCATAAGGTTGGAAGCTATGCGGATATTCCGCTGCTGCTGCTAGAAATCTGCAAGAGAGCGGCGAAACTTAGAGCGGTCGGGTAGTCAGTATGGGCGGTGATCGTTTGAGTATCTGTTTACCTGCTGCAGGCCGTATAGGTCCGACGGCTCTGACGTAAGCAGAGGGGAGCCGAATCCGTATCTAGCGTTCCTCCTCCGGCTCGATAGCGGCAGGATCGGTACACCGATCTGGTACACTTTGCAGCGTTTACTGGTAGAAAAAACTCTATTAAATCAACGGTCTAGCGAGGTCGAAGGCGTGTCGGTGGTTCGATTCCGCCCCAGCACCAACATTACTTTCGCGGTTGTCCGCGTAAGTCAAAAAGCCCTAAGTAAATCAACGAGCTTTTTTCATTGCGCTTGCCTCCGCATCGGTCCGGGTGCTTCCGAGACATCGTGCAGTAACTGCTTCAGTAATCGCGCCTTCAGACCAAAAGGCGAGTGAAAGTGACTGCAAGGTGGCAAATCCAAATCTCCGCCCACCGTTCCCGAAGTAGGGCTGTTGCTGGACATCATCGGGAACGACCGCATGCTCATGCAGCCGGCACCGAGATAAACCGGTGCCTAATCGGGGCCTGGGAATCCCGACAGCGTCGGCACATTGCCAGTGCCTCGCCAGTCGGTCGTGCCGCTGTTACCCTAGCTGCCGCGATGATCAACGGGGAATCACTTCAGCGTGAAACCCTATGATGAACAGAGCAAGTCTCTACGCACTCCGCGAGCGCGCTTTCTGGGCCCAAGGCCACCTGTGTTTCTACTGCCGACACCCTGTGGCGCCGAGGCGTAAAGGCGTTCGCCGCCGAACATGGCATCTCGCGTGACCAGGCGCGAATGTTTTTCGGCTGACTGCTGAGCACCTGACCGCGCAGGTGGACGGCGGGCGCACAGTCGCTTCGAACATCGTGGCTGCTTGCTACTACCGCAACCGCGGACGTCACGCCCTGTTTACCGGTTCGGCGCCTGACCCTGAGACGTATTCGGTCTTCGTGTTGCTTAGTCCGCCCTGAACAATTCAGTTTTCAGTTGAGTGCGACGTGACAGAGCGTGGCGGCCGGCGCCAGCGCAACCAGCAATGCATGCAGGTCCAAGCCGAGTCGGGCGCAAAGAAGCCGCAGCTTCGCCGGGATCAATCGCAGGTTGTGACCTGCACCGCACATCACCGCGTGCAGTGCGTCGCCCAGGGCACCCTTGAGCGGGTTGCGGCCAAGGCGCCCATCCATCTTCATGTGCCCGATGGCCGGCTCGATGGCGCTGCGTCGATGGATCATGGCCTTCAAGGTCCGCGTGATGCCTCGCTTCTGACCCGAGCGCAGGATACGCACCCCTTCGATCTCCACGCCCCTATAGCCCTTGTCCACGATCGCCGTGGTCGGCTTGCGTTCGGCCAGGATGCCCACCTGTTCGAGAGTCTCGGCCAGCGTGTGGCCGTCGTACGGATTGCCCGGCATGCTGCGCATGCCCACCACCAGGCCTTCCTTCAAGGTCGTCGCGATGCTCACCTTCACGCCGAACTCGTACGGCGTTCGGGCCTTGCCCTTGGAGATGCACTCAACCTCGGGGGCGTGCAAGGCATACAGCTTGTTCTTGTCCTTCGTGCGCTGGGCCAGAATGCGGCCGGTGCGAGCGAGCAAGTCGCTGACCTTGCTCTGTGCCTGCTCGGGCAGCGCGCCGAGTTGACGCGCCACCTCGCGCTGCACGCGACCCACACGCGTGCGCAGTGTGCGAACGGCGTGGCGCATGCGCTTGAACTGCTTGGCGTGGGCGTAGCGCCCGATCTGCGCGGCCAGTCTGGGGGCGGTGCGGTTGTAGTTCTGGCGCAAGCGCAGACCGTGTTCTTCGGCAGTCTTGACCAGATGCTGGCGGCTCTTCTCCAGCAGTCGGCTGTCAGTGGGGTGCGCAATGGCCTTGGGCATCACGGTCGTGTCGACGATGACGCGATCCACGCTGGAGGCCTTCACGACGCCACCGCGCCGTGCGGCTTCGATGGTGGCCATGAGCAAGGTCTCCACGCCTTCCTCGCCGATGCGCTTCCTCCAGCGCGTGAGGCTGCTTGGGTCGATGGGCGCTTCGGTCTGCAGGTACACCTCACCGCAGAAGTACTGCCAGTAAGGGTTCTCGATCCAGGTGTTGATCACCGCTTCGTCGGAAGCATCGAAGGTGTGCTGCAAGTACAGCAGGCCCGCGACCAGCCGAGGAGGCAATGCGGGGCGACCGCGCCCCGAGTCGAAGTGCGCACCGAACGTGCGTTCGATCTCGCTCCAGTCGATCAAGCCGGCCAGGCGAACGAGCGCGTGACGCATGTTGATCAACTCGTCCAGGCGAGAGACGAACAGCTCGTCGGTCTGCGGGGTCACAGGCTTCGGTCCCATCGATCAAACCTCGTCGGAATTTGCAAGGAAACTGCGTTGTACAACCCGATACCCTGCAAATTCCGCGCCGCGCAAACCCTGAAATCACCAGCTAAATCAAAGAGTTGGAGATTGTTCAGCGCGGACTGCTTAGTGTCGTTGCCGAGCTTTGGCATGGACAGGGCGCCGATGATGACTGTCGATCACGAAATCTCGCGTCATGTGCTCACGCTGCGACCAGCCCACTACTTTGGCGGCTGAACAGGTCGATCACCACCGATCCAAGCCACCGGCGTGTTCCAGCGCTCGTCGTTCTGCACTGGTATGCAGGAGCGAACCTCCTTGCCATCCCTTGTACCGCGCTGGGCGGCGGGTAGCGGCCCGCGTCAATCATCTCTGAAGAAGAGTTCCGGAGGAAAACGCGCGCTCGCTGGCGGCGTTATCCGGCCACTGGTTTGGTCCGGAGTTCTTTCCTATAGCGCTTCATCAAAGAGTCCATAAGCTCCGACGGGTCCACCGCGAGTCCGTTGCACAAGAAGATAAGACTCGTCAATGAAGGGCTGGTAGTGGCGGTCTCCAGTTTGGCGATGAATGTGCGATTGAGACCCGACGCAAATCCAAGTTCCTCTTGATTTAACCCGCGCACAGCCCGCCGAGCCTTGAGCTCGGCCGCAAAGGCTTTCAATAGTGCAGGGTCCTGCGTCGATCGCATGCGACGAATTTCGTCGCGAGGAGCTGTTTATGCACCTGCTTGTATGGTACATAATGCGTTTAGCGAGCGGCTCCGGAGTTGTGAAAGCCGATGCCTCGATTCAAGGCGCTCGTCTTTGCTAACGAGAACCCAATGACGCGTCAACAAGTCGCCTCACCTTTGCCAACGGCCCGACCCCTGCGTCTACCGGCCTCGGTAGCGCACGTCCGTCCGCAGCGCTTGGCACCGGTAATACGCAGCGCTTCAGCTTCGCTCATAGGCACCCAGGCAAAGGCGTTGCGGATGGCTGCAGACCTGTCCGCCGGTGAGCTTGCCTCGGCATCGGGCGTTTCTCGCTCGATGTTGTCTCGTATCGAAAACGGGCTGGTGTCGCCTTCGGTGGAGACGCTGGACCGCATCGCGCAAGCCCTTCACGTGCCCGTATCGCGATTCTTCGGCGACCAAGCGCGCCGCACGGATTTCTGTCACGTACCTGCGGGTCACGGACTCGTGGTCGACCGCATTGGGGCGGTGGGGGGCTATCGTTACGAGTTGCTGGGACACTCGCTCTCGGGGAATGTGTTCGTCGAGCCCTATCTGGTCACGCTCCTGCCGGATGCCGAACCCTATGTCACTTTTCAGCACCCCGGGCTCAAGCTTCTCTATTTCCTCTCGGGTGAGGTGAGCTACCGCTACGGCGCCAAAGTTGTGACCGTGAGGGCAGGGGATTCGTTGGTGTTTGACGCGACGGCGCTGCACGGGATCGAAACGATCCATATGCGGCCGGTGTCCTACCTGTCGGTGGTCTCCACGCTGCGGGAGTGATGACGCCCCGGGCCAGAGCGCATGGAGTTTCGGGCTGGTGCTGGCGGCGGACGTGCGATTGCGTCGGGCCCTTCGCGGCGTGGGCGCATCTCAGAGATGGGCGACGTCGGGTTCGTCCATGTGAGCCATCGGGGGAACGTGGTGGCCAACCTGGTGGACGCGGCGCAGAAGATCACGCGGGATCTGGCGCAGGTCGGGGAGGCGGTCGCGCAGATGCGGACTACGACCCTGACGCAGGGACAGCAGCTCGACTTCGCGCGCGAGGCGCTGGCGTTGCGGTTCGCGGGCCATGACGCGTTGCCGGTGGAACCGCTGCAGTTGCTCGAACGCCGGCGCCTGGCCGATGTCGGTGACGACGTCTGGCGGACCTTCAACACGGTGCAGGAGCATGTGCTGCGCGGCGGGTTGCCGCGACGCACGGCACGCGGTCGAGTGATGCACACGCGCGGCATCCGCGCGATCCGCGAGAACGTGCGGCTCAACACCGGGCTGTGGAACCTGGCGCTGCGGCGCATCGGTCGCTGAGGCGGCCATGGGCCGGCGTCGCCGCCGGCCCTGTCGAGCGGGGCGCTCCGGTGCGGCGTGCTGCCGAGCCGCGGGCATTTCCCTGCGGCGCGCGCGGCACACCGCCATGCCGGGTCACCTTGTCTTTGCGTGATCTTGTCGGCCGACGGACCGATGGGCTGCCATCGGTCATCAGCCATGCCACGGGCGCTGCGCCCGGTCGTGCTCGCGCATCTCTCCGGGCGCTTCGCGTGGCCTTGACGTGGGTTGCAGGGCCGGCTTCCATTGCGCTGTGTCTTTCAGAGCCGGCACCTGAGCGTCCGCACGCTCCGGCCCCGGCCGGGGCGCGTGCATCCCGGTGAGGCCACGTGCGTGGCCTCGTGCCGGGGCATTGCAGGCCCGTGCGCGTTTCGCCCGCGCTATTGGGTGGCAGCCAGGACACCAGGCGGTGCGCGGAGGGTTCGAGGTCGCGGGCCCCGTCCGGGGCCTCTGCGGAGGGCGGGGGAGGGCTTGCCTGTGAGCCCTGAGGCTACCCCCTCGTTCTCGCGTTCAAGGCCCTGCGCGCGCTGCGCGTGCTCGGCGCGTGCCGCGCGCCTGCGGCGGCCTGGAGCGCTGCGCTGCGACGGGGTGGCGGGGTCTCGCAGGCAATCCCGCCTGTGTCATCTCACAGGAGTTCGTCATCATGAACGCTTCCACTTCCTCCGTTGCCGCTGCGGGATCTTCCGCGGTTTGCTCCGACCTCACGACGTCGCTGTCTGCCATGACGGCACGCGAGCGCAGCGTGCTCGAGGCGCTGCGGCCGTTTCTCGGCGCCGACGCGGAGGTGCTCTACGACGCGCAAGGACGCTCGTTGCACAAGCTGGTCTGCTTTGCGCGTGATTCGTCGCTGCCGGGGTGCACGCAGCTGCTGTGCGGGCTGCGCCTGGCGCGGGAGCTGCTCGCCGAAGAATTGCGCCCGGCCGAGGCCTTCCGCTCTGCCTACGCCGTCTCGGACTATCTCAAGCTGCACTTCGCGGGGCAGCAGCACGAGAGCTTCGCGATCCTGTTCCTCGATGCACGGTGCGTGCTGCTGGCCTTCGAGGACCTGTTCCGGGGCACGCTCACGGCGACCGGGGTGTATCCGCGGGAGGTGCTCAAGCGGGCGCTGCAGCACAACGCCGCGGCCGTGATCCTGGCGCACAACCATCCGTCGGGCGAGGTGGAGCCGTCGGCGGCGGACCGGGCGCTGACGGATGCGCTGAAGGAGGCGCTCGCGCACATCGACGTGCGGGTGCTCGACCACTTCGTGGTTGCCGGAAACCGGGCCGTCTCGATGGCCGAGCGCGGCCTCGTCTGAGCGAGGCCTGCGGGGCGCTTCGGCGCCCCTTTTTGTTTTCCTTCTTTCTTTCGGCCTCGCTTTTTGGACGGCGTGCGTTCGGGGTGGTCGCGCGCGGCGCACGCTCGCACGCTGGCCCGTGCGCGCTCAAGTCGCTTCCATCAGCGCCGCGTGGCGGGGCGGACCCGCCCCGCCAGGTCCGGCGCTGGCACGCCGGGACGCGCATGGACGGTGAGCGGGCTGGCCGCATGCCTGCCACGCGGCAGCTCGCAGGCGCTGGCGGCCGTGTGTGGCCTGCGGCGGGGAGGTGTCGACCCGCGGTCGTGCCGCCTCTGGATCGACGCATGGCGCGGGTCGCTCCCCGCTCCAGGGTGAAGGCTTCGCCCCCGTGCTCGCCCGGTCCTCGCGGCGCTCGGCTGCGGCCTGCGCCCGGGCCCCGGACCTTCTCGCTGGCCCCTCGCCCGGTCTGCGTCGAGGCGGCTCCGACAGCAGGTTTTCCTTCTTCCACCCCCGCGGCAGGTGCCGCAGAAAGGCGTTGCCATGACCCGATCTTCAGGCGCTTTCGCGCGACGCGGCACGTCGGCCTCGGCCGCTGCGCGGCCCCCGGCTGCCACGGGCGTTCCCCCCGTACCCCCCGAGGACCCACCCACTGCAGGGCTGCGGGAATGGCCCCAGGCGCCACGGCGCCCGGGCGGGCGCCTGGACGTGCGACAGGCCGTGACGGACCGGATCATCGCCATGCTCGCGCAGGGCGGCCACGTGGCCCGTGCCCGCTGGGTCGCTGCGGCGTCGCGCGGCTTTCCGCGCAACCTTCACACGGGACGGTGCTACCGGGGCGCGAACGTGCTGCTGCTGTGGGACGAGGCCATTGCACAGGGCCATGCGACGAACTTCTGGATGACCTACCGGCAGGCCGCGATGCTCGGCGGTCAGGTCCGCAGGGGCGCACGCGGGGTGATGTGCGCGCATTTCGACCGTGTGCCCGGCCGCCCGGCCCGCGACGAGGCACAAGCGGGTGCGGCTGGCAAGGGTGCGCTCTGCGGCGTCGATGAGGGTGAGGGTCTCGGGTCGGCGCGCGTCGGCGTGCTGCGGTGTCGGCCATTGTGGTTGTTCAACCTGGCTCAGGTCGACGGGCTGCCGGACGATCTGGGCATGGCGGCATGCGAGGGGGCGCCGGCATGGGCGGGCCCCATGGCAGGTGAGGGCCGCGGGGCGGTGGAGACCGCGCTGCGGCTGGTTGTCGGCTGCGACGCCGTGGTGCGACATGGCTTCGGGGTCGCGAGCTACGTGCCGGTGCGCGACGAGATCCGCTTGCCGTTGCCGAAGCGGTTTGCGAGCGCCGAGAACTACTGCGCCACGCTGTTGCACGAACTCGTGCACTGGACTGGGCATCCGGCGCGGCTGCACCGCGCGTTCGGCCCGCGCTTCGGTGACGCGGCGCCTGCGTTCGAGGCGCTCGTGGCGGAGCTGGGCTCGGCTTTCCTCATGGGGCACTGCGGGCTCGTTCAGGCCACCATCGAGGGCCATACGGGCCGCTTGGAGGCCTGGCTGCAACTGCTGCGCCATGACCGATCGGCGATCTTCACGGCCGCGCGACATGCCAGCGATGCGTTCGACTGGATCTTGGCACGGGGCCTGCCGGAAGTCGAAGACCTCCTTTGAGGACCTTGGCAGTGCCCGCCGTGCGGTTGCACGCGTGCGAGACGCCACTGAGCTTTCGCTGGCGCGCGATTGAACTGTCGTGGGTGACGTCGCCGGTCGGCCCCGCGCCATTTCGCCACACCAACGACGCAAGACGGTGCGCCAAACGAATCGGCCCGAAGCTGACTTTTCAGCGGCTCATTTCTCTAACCATAATCCACAGCATGAAGCTTGTTTTTGTCCACGGCCCCATTGCCTCTGGAAAGCTGACCATTGCGAAGGAACTCGGGCGGATCACCGGCTACGCTGTTTTTCACAACCACTTGGTGGTTGATGCCGTGGCAGCCGTGTTTCCTTTCGGCACCGAGCAGTTTGTGAGGCTGCGCGAAAAAATGTGGCTCGACATGATGCGCGAGGCGGCCATGGCCGAGCGCTCTCTCATCTTCACGTTTGCGCCAGAGCCGACAGTCGTCGAAGGCTTCGACAGGCGGGTCGTGGAGAGCGTGAGGGCCGCCGGTGGCAGTACGCATTTTGTCCAGCTGACCGTCCCGGTCGCGGTACAAGAGGAACGTCTTACGGCACCAAGCCGGGCTGCTTATGGAAAGCTTCAGTCGGTGGAGCTTCTGCGTGAATTGCGCGCGCAATTTGAAGCGGCCGAGCGGGCGATGCCGAGAGGGGAAGTGGTCGTCGACACCTCCGCTGTCGCCCCTGCAGAGGCCGCGCGCGCGATTGCCGAAACACTGGGGCTGGCGCTCCTGCCGCCGCCTCACTAGCGCGAGCCCTCCGAGACAACGAAGCATCGACTCAGCGCGCACAGCACCCGCCCGAGAGCAAATGCCGCGAAGTTGAAAAGGCGTGAGGCGAGCCGGCCTGTGCGATCCACGGTCAGGGAGTTGGGCGGGCTGGCTCCGATGGAGAACGGTGGGCCCGGCACCCCTGTCAGCGGGCCGGTTCGTGGGTTGATGGCGTAGGCCGAGACGTTGTGAGGGGTTCTGTTCGCCGCGTACACGAAGCGTCCGGTCGGATCGATGGCCATGCCGAAGGGCGTGTTGCTGCAGGCACCGAGCCGATCGAAGTCAACGGGCCCGTGGTCGGGTCGATGGAATAAGGGAGCAGGGCGCCGGGGTTCCTGCCGGTGCCCGAAGCGGTTGGCAGACGTGGCATTGGGCCAAGCGTGAGCGGAATGACAACATTCCGGGATCGAAGACCTAAAGATGCAGGAAATCTTGTAACACTTAGGAAAAGAATGGCCTACGTGGGCACCATGTCGACTGGACGAGTGCCTGCCCCGCATGCGCGATCAAAAACCAATGCACGACAGGCGACTACCGGAGCATCCCCCGATGGGAACATGAAGAGGTGCTCGAGCGTGTGCAGCAGCGCCTGGACAAGAAGCCCGAGGCCATGACCTTGCGACGGCGCACCGTCGAGCATGTCTTCGGGAGGTTGAAGCACTGGATGGGCTCGACGCACTTCCTGACGAAGACGCTGGCGCATGTGGGCACCGAGATGAGCCTGCATGTGCTGGCTTGCAACCTCAAGCGAGTGATCGCCATCCTGGGCATGAGGAGAACAATGAAGGCGGTGCGGCTGGTGGGGGCGTGGGCCCCTTTATGGCCCTTCGACGGCGCGCAAAGGGCGCGCTGGGCTTCAAATCCGTTCGCGCCCACCTAGACTACTGGATGGCCTGCGCGCCTGGTGATGGCCCTCGCGACGCGGATGCCCGGCATACTGAAGCGCCGAAGGCGTTTCCACAGCCTCCGCCAAGAGCGGACCTTCATGGTTTCGGGTCGGTATAAACGAAACAGAGCTTGTTGCCTTCCGGGTCCGAACAGTAGGCGGCATAGAAATCGGCTGCATACCGTGTTCTTACGCCCGGGGCGCCAAGGTCCAAGGCTGATTGAGAGATTGCAGCGGACCATGCGGCGTCAACCGCGCTTCTTGAAGCGCACAAGAAGCTCACCTGGGAGCCGTTCGCTGTGGTGGACGGTTTTCCATCGAATGGCAAATTGATGACGAACTGGGGCCACCGTGAGCCATGCAGCCTCCAGATGACGCCCGCAGGACCGACATGCCCCAAATCAGTATCCCGTAACAGGCCCAACTCGGAAAGCACCGCGTCGTAGAAAGCGGCCATCGCCTTGAGGTCACGAACGCCGATTTGGATGTGCGCAAACATGCCAACAGCGTACTGGAAAGCCTGCTTCTCGGCCATGAGAACGACCGCTACGGGGCCCAAGCAGAAGTACGCCGCGCGCCATTGCGGACCTTCGGTTTGAGCGACCGCTGTCGGGAAGGCTCGATGTCCGCGCAGGGGCGCATAAAAGACGCCCGAGAGCAAATTCTGCGAAAGTCGAAAAGGCGTGAGATCCGAATCTTCGCGAGCTGATTGGTGCGCTGCACGAGCCTCTGCTGGCGCATCGGTTCGCAGCCCCATGGAGTCATCTGGCCCTCAGCGCGAAGAATCGGTGGCGTTCCGCAACGCGCCCTTGCAGCAGACGGTGTTGGGCCGTGGCCGGCGCTGAGTCCTGTTTTCCTAGAGAAGCTGTCTCGCCTGCCGGACTGAAATTTTTGTCTGAAGTATTGGACAGCGCGACCATCGGATCGGCCGTCAGCTGGCCCGACAGAAGACTGGCCGATGCTGGGCGTTGCATGCATTCGTGGACTGGACGGGCAACCACGCCAACGGCCCCCACTCCCGCAGTTCTCCGGCCTCGGGCAGGCCTCGCGCGCGCAATGGGCGAGCGCTCGCCGTTGTTGATGTTCCCGATGTGGACCTGCTCGTTCTCTGCCAGGTTGGCGGCATCGCGCAGGTCTTCGTCGATGGCACAGGAGCCTTCGTCGTGCAGCTCGCAGTCCAGACCAAGGCAGTGAGCGCCGATCGATGGGAGCGCAGGCCGTCGACGGCCATGGAAGACGCTGACCTCGCCCATGAAGAGGTTCGCGCGCTGGTGCGTGAAGCGGGCGAGCCCGGGCGCCATCGCTTTGACGAGCCCGATGTCGACGACACCGTGCTGGGCGAACTGGGCCTTGCGAGCGCCAGGGACATCGATCGGACACGGTCCAGCCTCCGGGCGCGGCGGATGGCCGCCGAGATCCAGGCGGGGCTAGCAGGCGTCTTGGGGTTCTCGGCATTTCCGAGAGGAGGCGGGGAGCGTCGCGCTTGTGCGGGGGATTTGCCTCGCCTGGCGCCGTCTGCTTGACCTTGTCGGCCGGCATCGATGGGCGCGCCACCTGCGCTCTGCGGGTCAGAACGCGCGGCGCGACATCGCATGGCACGCGCAGCAGGGCGGGTGGGCTGGCTTGCTGTTCCCTTCAGGGTGCCACACCGTTCTCGCCGTCAAGGTCTGCGCGCACGGTGTGCGCTGGCGGGCTGCGCCCGTCTTCGAACCCTGACCGCTGCGCTGCGGCGTGCCGGTGACGGTCTCGGGCAATCCCGCCCTGCATCCTTCCAAGGAGAGACCGTCATGACAAATCTTTTGAGCGACGACCAGCGCGCGCTGCTGCAGGCCCATGGCCGGACCTCGGCCGAGAACCCGCGTCACGATCCGGCGCCTGTGGTCAAGCTGTTCACGCCCCACGCGGGCGCGACCTGGCTGTTGAGCGAGCTGGACGCCGGCGGCGCCATCGCGTTCGGGCTGTGCGACCTGGGTGTGGGCTGTCCCGAGCTCGGCTATGTGAGCCTGCTGGAGCTGGAGGGCCTGCGCGGGCCATGGGGGCTGGCGATCGAGCGCGACCTGCATTTCGTGGCCAACAAGCCCCTGAGCGGTTATGCGCGGGAGGCGCGGCTGGCCGGGCGCATCGTCGCTTAGCCGGCACCGAGGCATCGGCCGTCGTCGCACGGTCGGTGCCATTGTTTTTCGCGCCGGCCGCGCGCATTGCCACCGTGACAGCCGCACGCACCACGCCTGTCACAGGGCGCCGGCAGGATTGTGCTCTGCATGGGCGTTCGCCCGCCGCGCCAGGGACAGGTTCGCCTCCACGGGGCGTGGCGGCGCGCCCCGTCGGTGTTCGCAGCGGCAGGTCACGCGGGGCGTGGTCGACATCGGTCGCACTGGGGCAGGTCCCGCGCCAGGCCGCCAGCCACTTTGGGGTGGGCGTCTGGGCACCCCGTTGAAGGCAACGCGGCTATTCTTGGGGCAAGGAGTGCCGTGACGATGTCAAGCTACAGCTATCTGTGGGATGGGACGCAATCGGGGTGGACGCTGCTGAGGATTCACCGCGCGGTGTGCGCGATCACGGTGGTGTTCGATGCGCAGGGGCCCAGCCGCCAAGAGATTCAGGTGCTGCGCCGCACGGTGCCGAGTTGGCGCGAGATTTCTGTCCGGCAGGCGGTGCGGCAACTGTGGGGGCGCCCCAGTGTCGACCTCGGCGAGTTCGACCAACGACCCGCGCGCCGTCTTGTCCAAGCGCTTGAAAGCCGAGGACTTCGGGTTCGAGAAAAGGTTACCGAGCAAACGACATACCTTCCGTTCAACGAGAGCGGCCAGCATGCGCTGATCATCGAAAACGTGGGCACCCTCCAGAAAGTGGTTGGCGAGGCACTCAGGCGGGGCCTGCCGGTGCGGCGTGTCGTCATCTGAAGGCACGCTCGGCTCCGCCTTCGGCCAGGTGTGGGCATTCCCAGGTGGCTCTGGCGTTTTGGCCGCGGCGGCACGGCCCCGTCCGTGATGGACGGCTTTTCGGGCTTGCCTGATGGCCGATGGCCTCCAGGCGTCGGTGTCGTGCTTCGAAATTCGACGGGGGTCTGATGCCTCACGACCCGCGCAAGGGCATGCACGTCGGACCCATCGCCGATGGGTGGCCTCGGCGTGATGCGCCCGGGGTGGTGGCGCGCCCGGTTGTTTCGTCGTCCCGCTGCGGATGTGCGCGGAAGCGACGGTAGGCAGCGCATACGTACAGAGCTCGACGGGTTCTTCGAATGGTGCCGTCAGCTTCGGATGTCGCATCTCGCCAGCGGCGCGCTCGATCGCACACAGGGCACGCGCCTGGCGCTGGGTTCCTTGTCGCGAAGGCGTGGGGTGCCGGCTGACGCCTGCGAACCGGTGCACGCGGACCGGCGTTGCTGACAGCAGGCAGGAGTGGCTGGCTGAAAAAGACCAGGAGCGCTCGGCCTTCTCTTCCTCATGCGCCAGCCGGGCGGCCTTTGGCCCAGATGCATTGCGCAGTCCGCAGTCCGCAGTCCGCAGTCCGCAGGATGCGCTTGCCTAGGAAAGGTCCAGCGCCCTTGATGCCGCTTCGCGATCCTCGAGCACGTAGCCGGCACCGCGAACCGTGTGCAGCAGTTTCACGTCGAAGGGGCCGTCCAGTTTCTTGCGCAGGCGCCCCACGGTGACCTCGAGCGTGCTGCAGTCGTCCTCGAAGCGCGTGTTCCACACGCGCCGCGCGAGCGTGGCGTGCGACACGACCTTGCCGGGGTGCTGGAGAAGCTCGGCGAGCAAGTCGAATTCCTTGGGTGAGAGCTTGAGCCGGACGCGGTTGCGTGCGCATTCGCGGCGTTGGAGATCGACCTGGAGGTCGGCCAACTGCACACGCGTCGACGGCGGTGGCGTGTGTCGCTGCAGCAGCGCCTGCACGCGCACGCGCAGTGCCGCCGCGGAAAAGGGCATCGCGAGGTAGTCGTCCGCGCCAAGCTGCAGTCCCCGCAGGCGGTCTGCGAGCTTGTCGCGCGCGGTGAGCATCAGCACCGGCGTCTGCTTGGTGCGGCGGATGGCCTGCAGGACGGCGAGGTCGGCGCCCGCCAAGGCCACGTCGAGCACCACCAGGGCATAGTCGCCCTCCGTCGCGAGGTAGCGCCCTTCCACGCGATCGTGTGCGAGATCGACGCGATAGCCTAAACCTTCCAGGCCCTCCTGGACGCAAGCAACGAGCATGGGCTGGTCTTCGATGAGCAGTATCTGCATCTCGTACCGTGGTCGGGGTTCCATCGAAATGGCAGGTGGCAGGCAGGGGTCTCAGGGATCTCGGGCACGAGCTGGTGAGTCTGTGTTCACCAGCCTGCCCGTGACCGCCGGTTCACCGTCATCACCTGCGTAGGACGTGGCCTCGACTGAAGGCAGCCGGCGAAGTCTTGCCTGCGATGTGTGGCGTTACTGATCGCCACGATGACGGCCGGGATCTTCCCCGCCGTTTCGCCTCGCGGCACTCCACAGGCAGGCCGGCGAGACGGGCCCGGGGGGCCATCAGCGAGCGCCTGAGGCGCGGCCTGAGCGCACCTGGCCCGGCGAAGCGTGGCGCAGACCATGCTCGGGTGACGGCATCGGTCTCTCGGGGGGCGATGCGGATCGTTGCCGCGCTTCGGGCGGCGTAGACCGAGGGCAGCCCGGCCGGGGCCGATGCACCGTCAACGCATGGCAAGCCAAGCGGTTCGCGTACGCGTCGTCGAAGAATGAGAGGGCTTCTGCGACGTCGAGCGCCAGTTCCTTGTCCCTGTGCCTGGCCAGGTTCCTGACGTCCGGGACCGGCGATCGGATGCCTGCCGGGCTCGATCGTTCGCTTGCTTGTTCGCTTTCGGCAGGATGCCCGCAGCAAAGCGGGAAGCGAGGCGCTCTGCTGGTCTCGCGCGGGCGGCTCTGTGTGATCCGCGACCAGGGGGATGAGTCAGGTGCCACCGGTTTCATCGGTGCAATGGCGTGCAGGCAGCGACCGTGTAGCCGACCCCCAGACTGCGTCCTGAGGACGCAGTCTGGGGGCCGGCTGTCCACTGCACCGGGTGGTTGGTCGCGCCTGCGTTCGTCAAGCGCGATGCTTGGTTTCTGCGCCACTGGGTCCCGTGCGAGCCCGGAGGTCTTGCCAAGGGAGGAGGGCCGGTTCTGCTGCGCCTGCGCGGAAGTTCCTGCAGGGCCTGCAGTCGCGCCCATGGCCGGGCGCGTGACAGGGATGCATGTCTGTCCGTCTGTCCGTCCGGCCCCCTGACGTGGAGGTGCCGCTGCGCATGGGGCCAGGTCGGTCGATGGCTTTGGCTGGCGGTGTGTTGGTGCTTCCACCGGCGGCGGTTTTGCCGTCTGCTGCCATGTGCCGCCTGCCTGGTCTGGCGGCACATCACCGAACATCCCGGCACTGTGATGCGCGATCGGCCTGCGGCCCTGCCGTTCGGTGGGCGCCCCGCCGGCGGCGCCGGCGTCGGGGAGCTCCAGGTTCGCGCCTTCGCGCTCATCCCCTGCGGGGACCGTCCCGTTCGGGCGGCCTTGCGCATCCCTGGCGCGGGACTGCGTTCCCGACTTCCGATGCATGACGTGCCTGCGGCACGTGGGGGCGCTCGCCGCGCGGCGCTTGCGTGCCCGCACCGGAGGCTTCTCGTGCGGCCGTTCGCCTGGCTTCTTCGCTTGTGTCCGGTGACTGTGCGCGCGCGGAGCCGGGCGCCCGGCTGCGCCTGCAAGGAGGTGTTCATAACGCCTGCGCGTTACGAAGGCTTCCCCCTTGCGCTCCCGTCCCCGCGTGCGCCGGACGCCACCGGGCGAAGAACTCAGGAGAACGGCAGCCAGCCGCCACGAGGCGACCGGTGCGTGCAAGCAACCCTTCCTGGAAGGGCTCCGAATCTAGGACTCCGGCCTGCCTGCAGGAAAAGGCGGCGGCGCTGCGGTGGCTTCGGGTGCTTTCGTCCGTGTGTGCATTGACGGCTCATTTCAACGAAAGGAAATTGCCATGAACGCGATTGCGGATGGAAAGAAGACCAAGGTCTTGACGAACAGGGCACCGAGGGCAGTGGCGAAGGGCGCGCGGGCGGTGACGCGCGCGAAAACGGGGCGGGCCGCGCCAGATGAGGTGGGTGAGGCGGTGAAGGTGGGGACGGTGGACAAGGCAGGTCCCTCAGGCGCCGTGCCCCGGGACCTGCACGTGCCATTGGATCGGCTCGTGCTCGGGGAGGCGAACGTCCGGCGCGTGCAGCGCGCCGACGGGCTGGAGGAACTCGCCGCGCTGATCGACGCGCAGGGCTTGCTGCAGCGCCTGAGCGTGGTGGCGCAGGACGATGGCCGCTTTGCGGTCGTGGCCGGGGGGCGGCGCTTGCGCGCGCTGCAGTTGCTGGCCGAACGCGGGCGCCTGGCAGGTACCCACCCGGTCGAGTGTCGCCTGTGCGATGCGGTGCAGGCGCGGCAGGTGTCGCTCGCGGAGAACTCGGGGCGCGAGGCCATGCACCCGGCCGACCAGATGGTGGCGTTTCGACAGCTCATCGAGGACGAGCACCTGAGCGTGGCGCAGGTGGCGCAGCGCTTTGGCGTGTCCGTGCTGAGCGTGGAGCGGCGTCTGCGGCTCGCGCGACTGGCGCCGCGTTTCATCGCGATGTACCGCGCCGGGGAGATCGACAACGACCAACTGCAGGCGCTCGCGCTGATCGACGACCTTCAGGCGCAGGAGGCGGTCTGGGACGGCCTGCGCCCGCACGACCGCAGCGCGTGGCGCATCCGCGATGCCGTCACCGCCGAGGCCTGCAGCGCCGACAGCCGGCTCGCGCGCTTCGTCGGGCTGGACGCCTACGAGGCCGAGGGCGGGGCGGTGCGCCGCGACCTCTTCGCCTCGGGCGAGGATCTGTCAGGCATCTTCCTCGACGACCTGCCGAGGCTGCACGCGCTGGCGATGGAGCGGCTGCGCGGCCATGCCGAGGCCGTGCGCACCGAGGGCTGGTCGTGGGTCGAGGTCACGCTCGACACCGATCGGGCCGCATGGCGCGGCTTCGGCTTCGAGGCGCAGGGCGAGCGGGCCCCCACGCCGGAGGAGGCTCAGGCCCTCGCCGGGCTGGAGGCGCTGGCGCTGACGTCCGCGCAGGCCCTGGATGCGCACCAGACGGACGGCGACCCCGAGGCCGACGACTTCGAGGCGCGCGAGGCGCAGCTCGGCGGCGCGCTGGACGAGGTGGAGGACAAGCTCGAGGCGGCGCGCGCGGCACTGCGGCAGTGGTCGCCCGAGCAGCTCGCGCGTGCCGGTGCGCTCGTGCGGCTGGACAGCCGCGGCGAGGTGGTGGTCGAGCGCGGCCTCGTGCGTCCCGCCGACCGGGCGGCACGTCGCAGCGTGGCGAGGGGCGCAGAGGGGGCAGGGGAAGGCATGGCGGCCGAGGACGAAGCCGCGCAGCCCTCGCAGGCGCGGACTGGCGACGCCGCCCGGGGTGCCTTCAGTGAGCGTCTGATGCGCGACCTGAGCGCGCACCGCACGGCGGCGCTGCAGGCCGCCTTGCTGCAACAGCCGCACGTGGCACTCGCGGCGCTGGCGCACCGCATGGCCGAGACGGTGTTCAGCCTCTACGGGCCGGGCAACGACATCGTGCGCGTGTCCACGCGCGTGTGCGGCGACGGCACGCTGGCGCAGGCGGCCACCGACCATGGCGACAGCCGCGCGGCGGGCGTGCTCGGGCAGGCCGAGGGCCTGTGGGGCGACCTGCTGCCGGGCAAGCCCGACGCGCTCTTCGCGTGGCTGCTCGCGCAGCCGCAGGAGGTGCTGCTGGACCTGCTCGCGTACTGCACGGCGCGCAGCGTCGATGCGATCCGCACGCGCATGCCGTCGCGCGCGGACATGAGCGACGCGCTCGCCGCCGCGCTCGGCCTGGACATGGCCGACTGGTGGCAGCCGACGCAGCGGCACTACCTGCTGCACGTGAGCAAGTCGGCGATGTGCGAAGCGGTGCGCGAGGCCACGGGCGCCGAGGTGCCGGCGCCCCTCACTTCGCTCAAGAAGCCCGCGCTCGCGGCGCATTGCGCCAGCCAGCTCGAAGGCACGCGGTGGTTGCCGCTGCCGCTGCGTGCGCGGCACGCGCAGAGTGAGGAGAACGAGGAGCGTGAGGAGAACGCAGCGTCTGAAACGGCGCCGGGCGAGGGCGCGGAAGAAGAAGGCGAAGGCGAAGAAGCCGACGCTGATCGCCGGACGCAAGGCTGAACCTGCACGAGGCCCTGCCTGTGCCGCCGGTGCGGGCAGGGCTTTTTTCTGGCGAACGCGACGCCGCGGCCTTGGCGCGGGGGCTTTCAGCGGCGCAGGGCTTCATCGACCCGGGCACGTGTGGGCGCGTCGAGCGATGCCCAGTTGCGCTGCAGCGCGCGGCCCAGGCGCGCCGGTGCAGGATCCTCCCAGCCGAGCGCCACGGTTGCGGCGGCGCCGGACAGCGCGGCCATCGCGCACAGCAGCGCGGCCGCGTGCCACCGCGGCGAGGGCCCGCGCAACGCCGGGGTGCGCGCCGGGCCCTGCGCATCGCCGCGCGCCTGCAGGGCGGCTTCGATGCGCGCGGCCGCGCTGTCCAGCCGGCGCGCGGCCTCGAGCAGCGCCGATGGGGCCTCGACGCTGCGCTGTACCAGGGGGGTGAGCGCGGCGAGGTCGGCCGCGAGCGCTTCGCGCGAGGCCTGGACGTTCGACGCGGCTTCCTCGGCGCGCTGCAGCAGCGGTTCGACATCCTCCAGCAGGATGTGCAGCGCGGCCTGCTGGGCGCTTGTCGCGCTCATGGCTTGCGCGCCGGCTTCGCCGGTGCGAACAGCAACGCGTGCACGCGCACCAGGTTGTCCTGCGCCGTGACCGCGAGGTCGTGCGTCATCTGCGCGGCCATCGCGCGCTCCAGGGCTTCCATGTCGCCCGCGCGCCGCGCTTCGGCACGTGCAGCGCGCCAGTCGGTGGCGTCGCGCGCGAGCTCGCCGATGGTGCGCCGGCTCGTTTTCGCGAGCTCGAAGACCTCGCTGCGCGCGACCACCGCGTGCGGCTCGAAGACCGCCTTGGCCTGTCCGTGCGTCAGGCCGTAGCCCACCACCTGGGGGTAGATCGCGGCAACGCTCTCCAGGCTGTCGCTGGGGTACTGGTTGAAGACGACGCGCACCCGGCGCGGCTCGACGCCGAGCGCGTGCAGCCAGTCGACGGTGGCGATCGTGTCGCGCTGCTGCTTGTCCGCCGGCACCGTGGGCACGAGCACCAGATCGAATTCGCCCACGGCGCTGCGAAAGCGCGCCATCTCGCTCATGAACGCCGCGACGTTGGAGGCGCCCACGTCCACGATGAGGTCGTCGTGGACCATGATCTCGCGAAAGATATCCCGGAAGCGGCTCGCGCTGAAGGCCTCGACATCGAGCGCCTCGACCGTGTCGACGTCGCTCGCGTTGAGCGACTCCACGCTCACGATGCGCGCGCGCGGCGTGAAGGCCGCCAGCAGGTGGACCGCCAGCGTGCTCTTGCCGACGTTGCCCGAGAGATTGAGAACGCAGGTTTTCATGGGAAGGACCTCGCTTTCCTGGAAGCGCTGCTCGCGCGCGCGGCCTGCGCGTAGTCGCGCGAAGCGGCGCGCTGCGCGCTCGCGAGCGCGTCCAGCACCGCCGAGGCGCCTGCCGCGGGCCCGCTCGCGGACGCGACGCCCGGGGGCGGGCAGGGGGCCAATGACTGCGGCGGCAAGGGCGGCAAGGGCGGCAAGGGCGAGTGCACCGCGCGTCGCTTGCGCGCGCGCACCAGGCCCGCGCGGTAGTTGTTCCAACTCACCGCCAGACCGCCCGCGCGCAGCCGCGCGTGGATCGCCGCATGACCGTGACCCAGGGCGTGGGCGTGACTGATGGCGTCGGCCAGGCGCGCGATCACCGCCGACACGCTGCGCAGGCGCTGCGCGACCAGCGCCTGCGTGTCGCGCTGCAGGGCATCGAGCGTGTCGACGCCGGGCCGGGGATCGGGCTGGCTGTCCATATGCGGTTGCCTCTAAATCCTCTTTGGCGATACATTTCGCCGGATGAAGTGGAGTTTGTCTCGTTGAAGTGGATTTTTCAAGCGCGACTTTGTCATCGGACGCACTTTGAAGCCGCCACGGAGAGCGTTTCGATGCAGCGGGAGACGGAAAGGACACGCAATGCACACATCGAGGATGCAACTGCTGCTCGCGCCGGCCCTTGGCCGGTCGATGTCACGCGCTCGGGCGGCCTGCGGCACGCCCGAAGAGGAGATGCCGCCGCCCGCCGCGCACGAGGGGCCCGCGCCACCGCGCCGGGTGCAGCCTGCTGCGCCTCCTGGGGGCATCCCCGCCTGCCGCGCCCGACCGGGCCGCCCCCGCCCAGGGGTCGAAGGGGCCATACACCATACGCACCCACAGGGTGCCGGCAAACCCGCATGGCGCCTCGATTCGGCGGTGTTACAGGCGCTTTGGCAGTGTGACGCTCTTCCAGCTCTTCCTCTGACGTCGCAGTCCGGGCGGTAACACATGGCCAAGTACGTCCCACTCAGGTTCAACGACGCCGAAGAGCGCGTTCTTCTTCGCCTCTTCGCTGCATCCGGAGACACCGCTCTCGGCACCCACATCAAGCGCATCTACTTCGATGCGTCGAATCCCAATACCGAGGCGCTGCAGCGCTTCAGACACGAGCTCGAAGGCCTTCGCGAAAGCGTCGAGCGGTGGCAGGGCAGCAGCGCTGGTGGCGTTGACCCGCAACTGCTCGTGAGCCTGCTCTGCGGGATCTACCTGATGGTGCGCAAATCCGTCACCGAAGGTGTGCGTGCTCAGGCCGATCAGCTCGTCGACGCAACGGCTGTGGAGAATTTCCTGAGGGGACGTTGATGATCGCTGGCCATCGAACGCCCGATCAGGCCTTGCGCGCCTGGCTGTCGTTGGCCGTCTTGGTGCTGGTCCTCTTCGGATGGCTCGTGGGTGCCGCTCTCTACTATCGGGTGCCCGATGTCCTGATCGTGCGCGGGATCTGGTTCGCGGCTCGCGCGACGCCGGGTGTCCCGGCGCTTTGGATCGGCCCGCTGTGCGGACTGCTCGCAGGGATCGCTGTCTTCGTGGTGGCCGTGCGCAGGTATGCCAATCACTTCGGTGGTGCTGTCTTCGTCGCCCGGCTGCGCGGGCCGCGCATGGTCAGCGAGCATGTCTTGGCGTCGATCACACGAGGCCAGAAGGGTCAGCTTCGCTTTGCCGGCATTCCCGTTCCGCAGGCGGTCGAGAGTACGCAGTTCTTCATCGGCGGCTCGACCGGGACTGGCAAAAGCGTGTGCATCGCCGACTACATCGAAAGCGCGCGGGCCCGGGGCGACCGCCTCATCTGCATCGATCCGGATGGCGCTTCCATGCGGTTTTTCCATGCGCCCGGTGACAAGATCCTCAACCCTTTCGATAAGAGAAGCCAGGGCTGGAGCATCTTCAACGAGATTCGCACCAGTTTCGACTGCGAGCAGTACGCGATCAGCCTGATTCCGCGCAGCCCCTCCACCGAGCAGGAAACGTGGAACAGCATGGGAAGAACCATCGTGAGCGAAACGCTCGCGGTCCTGCTGCGCCAAGGCCAGGGAACCACCGAGCGCTTGGTGCATTGGTTGACGACGGCGAGCAACGAAGATCTCAGAGCGTTGCTCGCCGGGACGCCCGCGGCAGGTTGTTTTCACGGGGCGACAGAGACGCTCGCCAGCATCCGCACCGTGCTCACGCAGTACATCACGCCTCACAAGCACTTGCCGTCTGGCGACTTTTCATTTCGGGACTGGCTCGATGACGGGCAGGGGAGCTTGTGGATCACCTGGCGTGAAGACATGCTGCAAGCGCTCAAGCCGCTGATCTCCTGCTGGGTCGATGTCACGTGCGCCAGCGTCCTCTCGATGCCCGAAGATCCCGCGCGGCGCATGCATCTCGTGTGTGACGAACTCGACTCGCTCGAGAAGCTCAACTACATCGTCGATGCGGCCACCAAGGGGCGCAAAAAGGGGCTGCGCATCGTGCCTGGTGTGCAGTCGCTCGCGCAGCTCAACAACACGTACGGCAGGAACGATGCCCTCACCTTGCGCAATTGCTTTCGAAGCGCGTTCCTGTGCGGGATCGGCGAACTGGACACTTACACGGCCGAGGAATTCTCCCGTGCCCTTGGCGAACATACCGTGCTGCGGCGCGCGCCCAGCTTGTCGCTGGGCAGCGCAGGCGGCAAAGGCACGGTCTCTCACCGTCAGGACACAGAGCGCATGGTATCGCCGGCAGAATTCCATCTGCTGCCCAACCTGACGGGCTACGTGAAGCTGGCGGGCGACTACCCGCTCGCGCGCGTGAGCATGAAATACAAGGCCCGGCAGGCAGTCGTGCCGCCCATCGTGCTGGCTGATGTTTTCCAGGGCGAGCCTCACGCGCAAAGCACGCTGTTCGCAGCGAACGACGAGACTTCTGCCTGAGGAGACGCGCATGCTCTCGTTCAAATTCGTGGCGAACGCTGCAGGCGCGGCGCACTATTTCGAGACCTCCGATGACTACTACGGCAAGGAAGGCCATCGCGGCGAGTGGATGGGAGCCGGCGCTGCAGCGCTGGGGCTCGGAGAGCGCGAAGGCGTCGAGCGGGAGGCGTTCCAGCAACTGCTCGACGGACATCTCCCAGACGGACAGCGCGTCCGCGCGAGCCGCACCCGCGCCGCGAAGGACCGCAAGGGAATCGATTTCACATTCAGTGCACCCAAGTCGGTGAGCATCCAGGCGCTGCTGATGGGGGATCCGCGCGTCATCGCAGCGCACGATGCAGCGGTGCGGGAAAGCCTGCAGCTGCTGCAGACATTCGCCGCGGCGCGCCGCAAGGAGCGCGGCCTGTCGTTTCGCGAGCAAACAGGCATCCTCGTGGCCGCGGCGTTTCGCCATGAACTGTCACGCGCCCAGGATCCGCAATTGCACACGCATGCGATCGTGATGAATCTCACGCGACGTGCGGACGGCCAGTGGCGTGCCCTGTCCAACGAGGAACTGTTGCGCAACGTGCGGATGGTCGGCGCGTTCTACCGGGCTACGCTGGCAACGCACCTGCGTCGGCTGGATTTCGATCTGCGCGAGACCAGCAAGGGCGGCTGGGAGCTCGCCCACATTCCTGACGCCGCGGTACGGCTTTTCAGCCAGCGCAGCAAGGAGATCGAAAGGCTGTTGGCGGCCAGTGGCCATGATCGCAGCCACGCCAGTTCCGCGCAAAAACAGGTCATCGCGCTGGCCTCGCGCCCCAGGAAGACGGAGGCTGACCGCGCCTGGCTGCATGCGCATTGGCTGGACACGGCGAGGGAGGCGGGGCTGGATTTGGCCGTGCAAGGTGCTTTTGCGGCGGCGGCTCGACGCAGCGCCCGCCGTCTGGGCAGGGCGCTGCACCAGGCGACGGTCATGAACGCCGAAGCGACAGCGAGGGCCGACGCCGCGATCGATTTTGCAATCGCTCATCTTGCGGAGCGACAGGGTGTCTTCTCTCGCGCGGAACTGCTCGAAGTGGCGTACGGTCGTGCGGCGGCCCACGCTGCGCCCAGCGCCGTGGATGCGGCCCTTGGGCGCGCTCGGTGCGACGGCCGGCTTGTGCCTGAACTCGCGCTGTACCAGACGGCGCGTTCGCTCAACATGTCCGCCTTCGCGATCGCAAAGGATCCGCAGGCCAGTCGCTTCAAGGCCCACGACGACGCGGAGAAGCTCACTCGAAGCTCATGGATTGCGCTGACGATGGCGGCGCGCGGGCAGACGCACACGCAAGCCCAAAGCGCCGTGGACGCAGCCATCCAGCGCGGCGCCCTCGTGGCCTCCGAGCCGCGCTTCGCCACACCCGCTGCGCGTCGCAGCGAGCTGCACCTTCTTGCAATCGAGCGCGCCGGCAGGGGCGCCGTGCCAGCGGTCTCGTCCCCCAGCGCAGTGAACCGGCTGCTGGTAGGCAGTGACCTCAACAAGGGGCAGCGCGAGGCGGTGGCCATGGTTCTTTCGTCGAACGATCGGTTCGTCGGCATCCAGGGCCTGGCCGGCACAGGCAAGAGCCACATGCTCAGCAAAGCCGTGCAGGGTATCCGCGCAGAAGCCGCGCGATTGTCACTGCTGCGCGGCTACCACGTCGTGGGCGTTGCGCCCTACGCCTCTCAGAACAGAGCGTTGGAGGCGCTCGGGATGCAGTCACAGACGCTGGCCTCGCTGCTCGCGCGCAAGGGCCAGCAGGAGCGGCTTGGCGCGCGAAGCATCGTGTTCCTCGATGAAGCGGGTGTTGTGCCTGCGCACCAACTCGAGCATCTGATGGCCATCATCGAGCGCCAGAATGCGCGTCTGGTCTTGACCGGGGATCGGCATCAGACGCATGCGGTGGAGGCTGGCAAGCCATTCGAACAGCTTCAGGACGCCGGGATGACGAGGGCTTTCCTGAGCGAGGTGGTCCGGCAGAAGAACGAATCGATCCGGGCCGCCGTCGTGCATGCGGCGCGGCGTGAGGTGCCATTGTCCGTGGCGCTGCTGCGCCATGCGGTGGTCGAGGAACGCGAGGACGCCCGCAGGCACGGCATGGTCGCCCAAGCCTACCTGCGGCTGGAACCGCGCGAGCGTGATGACACCTTGATCGTGGCCGGAACCAACGACGCACGCCGCAGCATCAATGCGCTGGTGCGCACAGGGCTCGACCTGTCCGGCGGACAACGCGTTCGGGTGCTTGAACCGGTAGACATGACCCGTGCCGAGCTCAAGTCAGCGCAAAGCTATGACATCGGGCAGGTCATCGTGCCGCAGCGCAGCTACGGGACGCAACTGCGCAAGGGCGAGCAGCTGCGAGTCGTTGGCTTCGATCGCCAGGCAGGGCGCGACTGCCTGAGCGTGCAACGCGAGGACGGCGTGGCGGTTTCGTTCGATCCGTCAAGGCGATCGGTGTTGCGCGTCTATCGGCCGGACACGGTGGACATCGCGCCGGGGGACTGGGTGCGAGTCACGGCCAATGATCCGGTGGTGGGCGTGCGCAACGGCGAGCGCTTTCGCGTGGTCGCGGTGGACGGGAGCACCGTCACTCTGGGCGGGCAGGATGCGCGCTTTCGCTTGGATCGCGCGCGCGCGTTGCATCTTCAGCATGCGTACGCCAGCACCGTTCATTCCGCCCAAGGCCTGACAAGTGCACGCGTGCTCGTGGATGCCAACACACGCAGCCTGTCGAGCAATCGCGCAGTCTTCTACGTCGCGATTTCCCGTGCGCGTCACCATGTCACCCTCTTTACCGACGACGCGTCGAAGCTAGCGAGTGCAATGAGTCGAGAGCCCAAGAAATTCGCCGCACTCGAGCTGAGAGACGACCGCCGCGAATCTGACCTTCTGAAGGGCCGGCTGGCGCGGTTGCCATCGGGTGCTCGTGCAGCGAAACTGGCGGCAAACCTCAAGCCGCGTGAGGGTTCGCGGGGCGCGCCCGTTCGGGACAACGCCTTGCGTGCGGTGCGCTGAGACGTCCGCCGAGTGCTCTGCTGCGGGGTTAGAAACCGCTTTGAAGAGCGGATACGAGCAGCGGCAGTTGGACCGGCTTTTCCAGAAACTGGGCACGATGCTTCGCCACGGCGTCCGCCAGATCGGCGAGGTCTTGGGACGCGCCAGTCATCCGGGAACCCAGCAGCACGAGCGCGCACGGTGCCTTGTGCCTCCGAAGGGCCGCCAGCAACGCTGGATCCTGGCCACGGGCTGAAGACCAGTCGAGGACATATCCGTCAAATGCAGCTTGCGCCGCAGCCGCGAGGAGTTCGGTGCTCGCGCTGAATGGGCATGCATCCAGCCCAGCGCGGGCGAGTTGCTCGCACAGTGCCTTTGCGGATCGGGGGTTGGTGTCGAATACCGCCACACGCTTGGCGGCGGGACGCACAGACTGGTCGATCGCCATGCGCCTGATCCGCAGTGCGTGCGCTGGCGGCGCTGACTGTGCGGGCATCACCACGTAACTCCCTCCCATCGGCAGGGCGACGAAAAGGTCATCGGGCGAGGGCTTCCCCTCCGGCGCGAGCCAGATCCGACAAGCGGCGTTCGAGGCGCCCACGCACAGCGTGGCATCGACGCCCTTGGCGGAATCCACAGGGCCATCATCGGCGCGTGATGGCGCAGGCGCGACGACGTGGCCGAGCGTCTCGCCGAAATGTTCAGCGAGTGCATGAAGTTCCTCGAGCGTCCAAGCCGTGCTCTTGCTGACACGCTGATGGGCCGCCGCACGTGAGAGGTCGAAGAACTCGCCCACAAAGGCCGAGTGCCGGTGCTTGGGGACACCGTGCCGCTCCAAGAGCGCCCGGACGGCTTGTGCGCCGCGCGACACGTTGTCGTCGTCAGAAGAGGAGTTCGTCATTCATATTGTTCCGAGACGTAACCAATGCTTTTCAAGACGATGCCAAGGCAGTAGTCTTGCAAAACAAGACATTCACGATGGGTGTCTTCTGCAAGTGTACTTCTAGTCGCCTATGCTCCTTTTCGGAGCGCGGGAGAACTTCAGCATGGACGGTTTCGCGCTGCTCGACCAATGTGCTCCGCTTGTCGCAACGTCACTGATGCGAGCGCTCGTGCACGTCGAATCGTCCTGGCGACCTTTCGCCATTGGCATGGATGCGGGCGCGGCGCCTGTGAGCCAGCCGGACACCCTGACGCAAGCGGTAGCCCAGGCCAAGGCGCTCGTCAAGACGGGCCGGCGCTTCTCGGTAGGGTTGGCCCAGATCCACGCTCGCAACGTGGCGCGCTTCGGGATGTCTTGGGAGGACGCGTTCGATCCCTGCACGAATCTTCGCGCGGGGCAGGAGATTCTTCGCGGCTTCTACGGCCATGCGCGAGCCGTCGGGTACACCGGAGATGGCGCCGTCCGGGCGGCGCTGCGGGGATACAACGCCGGAGACATCGGGCGAGGCGTGGCGAACGGCTACGCAAGCCGTGTGATCGGATACGCGCAAGGCACCCTTGCTTCTGCATCGCCCGTCTCGCTTCAGATGACGAGTTCGGCGTTGCGCGCGGACCGCACTGAGAAGTCATCGACGTCAGAGGAAACACTGGACATCTTCGAGCAAAAGCCGGCTGTCCAAGGCTTCTAGCCTGGCGTGACTCAACGTGACATCCCACGAGATGGAGCCTCTTATGAAGTCAGCCAGACGGTCAATTACCCAGTCTCAAACTCCGGACCTCCTCGTCGGAGGGTCCTTGCGGCGCATGTGCGCTTTGGTCGTCGCACTGACCACGCTGGATCCAGCCCTTGCGCAAAGCCTCAAACAGGCGGGCGTCAATATCTTCACCGCGATCTACGGCGTCGTCGGTGTCATCGGCGCCATCGCCTGTCTGGTCACGCTGCTGAACTGGGTCACCGGCAACTGGCTGGGCCGAGAGGATCCGAAGAAGATCTTCTTTCAGGCATTGTTGGGCACAGCGCTGGCGTTCGGTGTGGTGGCGATCATCCAGTTCGTCAAGGATGCGGTGGGAGGCTCTGCCTCCGGCATCTCGAGCCTGTGAGGTCAGCACATGGCCGACCCACGCCACGACGAGCCGCCGCTGGAGCGGGTGACGGTGTATCGCGGGCCACAGGTGCCCGTTCTGCAGGCCTACGTCCCGCTGCCGGTCTTCGGCATCGAATGCATGGTGTTGCTTCTGGCTGTTCGGCTTGTGGGGTTCTGGAGTCTGCTGCTGCTGCCCTTGCACCTGATTTTGGTGTTGCGCACGAACGAGAACCCGTTCTGGGTTCGGGATCTGACAGCCAGCTATCGGTACCGCTGGTTTGCCACCAACCGGCGGCGCGGCGCGGACGGCGCCGTCGTGTTCACGCCTCATTTGAGCCGTCGCGAGGTGCACTGATGCGCACGACCACTGCCTCTCGCGCAGAACGCAGCGTGGCCAGTTGCCTGCCCTACTCGCAGCAGATCGACGACCACACCGTCATCACCTATGAGGGAGACCTGACACAGACGATCTCGGTGCAGGGCATCGCCTTCGAGACCATGGGGCACAAGGAGCTCGACAACCTGAACCAACAATGGTTGGCCGCCATCAACACCATGGCACGAAGTCCGCATGTCGCGCTGTGGACCCATGTGGAGCGCCGCCGGGTGCATGTCGACCTTTCCGGCCTGGAGTATGACAACGGCCTGTCGCGCGAGTTCGCGCAGCAGTACGCGGCGAAGTTCGAGGGTGAGCGGCTGTTCACCAACCAGCTCTTCGTGTCACCCGTCTACCGGATTGCCGCCAACCGCGCCGATCGGCTTGGTCTTCGCCTTTCGCAAAGTGGCGGTGAATCCATGGTGCATCTGAGGCGCAGCGCGCGCGAGGATCTGGCGCGACTGTCAGCCCAACTCGTGGCCAGCCTGAGGCGCTATCACCCTCGGCTGTTGGGCACGTACGAAATCGATCATCAGGCGTGCTCGCGCGCGGCGCAGTTCTATGGCCGACTGGCACACCACGTTGAGCGGCATGTCCGGCTGGACGCCTGCGAACTCAGCCACAAGCTGCAGGCGGGCGCGCTCAACTTCGGTGCCGAAACGGTGGAGATCGAGGGCGCCTCCAGCTCGCAATTGGCAGCCTGCCTGACGCTCGTCGCGCCGTACCGCGTCGAGCAGCTGGATGTCAAGGTGTTCGACGGTCTTCTCGCGGCCCCCTTCGAATTCGTGCTGAGCCAATCCGTGACCGTCATGGCCTTCGATCGCGCGGATGCCTTGCTGAAGTCCCAGTACAACCGCATCAAGAGCACGAGCGGCAACGAAGAGCAACTCGGCGAGGTCGCCGCAGCGCGAACCCAACTTCAGGCTGGCCGGTTCTCGATGTTCGACCATGAACTCGTTCTCGTCGTCTACGGCGAGACGATCAAGGAACTCAACCAGAACATCAACGCGGCCGTCACATTGCTGGACCAGAAGAGCATGTCGGTGTCGCGCGAACGGGGCGGGGCGCTGATCTGCACCTACTTCAGCATCCTGCCTGGGAACTTCAAGCATGGGCGCATTCGCGCGATGCCCATCAGCAGCAGGAACCTTTCCAAGCTTTTCCCGCTTCACAACCATCCCACTGGGAATGCACACGGCAGCCAGTGGGGCGCGCCGATTGCGGTGATGAAGACAGTGGCGGCAGGACCCTACTTCTTCAATTTTCATGTGAGCCGCGATCGGCTTCGCGAGCAGGGGGTGCATCTGGACTACGGCGACGAGACCGTCCCGGACGTCGACTCGGCCGGCGGCGCGAGAGCTGCGGGGACCCGACGCACCCAGCGAGCGCATCGCAAGGAACTGGGCAACTACAAGATCATTGGCCGCTCGGGCAGCGGAAAGACGGTGCTGAAGCTGGCTTTGCGCCTGCTCGCGAGAAAGCGCGCACGTGCCGACGGGAAGACCCTGAAGGTCTTCAGTTTCGACAAGGACTACGGCGAAGAGATCTGCATCCGCGCCATGGAAGGGCGGTACTTCCACATCGCAGCCGGAGAGCCGACGGGGATGAATCCGTTTTCGCTGCCGCCAACGGCCGAGAACCTTGCGGTCATTCTGAGCATCATGTCCTGGAACGCGCAGTTCGACGGCAAGTACCTCATGTCGCACCGTGACGAGGAAGACCTTCTGCGCAGCATCCGACAGGTCTATCAGCTGCCGCCGCACCAGCGTCGCTACGCGAGGGTGCGCGACGCGTTGCCGACGCATGAGGAGCAGAGCCTCTATCAGGCGCTGGGTCGTTGGTGCGACGGCGGCGCCTTCGCATGGGTGCTGGACAACGCCGAGGACCGGTTCGACCTGCGCGGGTGCGACACCTTTGGCTTTGACATGACCAACTTCCTGGACATCGACGAGGCGCGCACGCCGATCCTTCGCTACCTGACGCACAAGATCACCCTGGAGGCTGCGGGCGCGCCGCACATCATCGATATCGCGGAGGCATGGCGGGCGTTGAAG
The DNA here is from genome assembly GCF_900115445.1 of Variovorax sp. OK605. Classification (NCBI taxonomy): domain Bacteria; kingdom Pseudomonadati; phylum Pseudomonadota; class Betaproteobacteria; order Burkholderiales; family Comamonadaceae; genus Variovorax; species Variovorax sp. OK605. Next base: position 15,351 of record NZ_FOWL01000028.1, on the reverse strand, counting down.
GATCCGCTCATGCAGCGCTTCATCGAGGACAAGGGCAAGACGATCCGCAAGGAGGATGGCGTCATCGGCCTGGACACCCAGGAGCCGAGCGACATCAGCCGTTCACCCCTGGGAAGCACGCTGTTGTCGCAATTTCCCACGCAGCTGCTCCTGCCCAACGGCGAAGCGGACCCGGCGGACTACATCGACGGCCTGAAGCTCACGCCGCGAGAGTTCCAACTGATCAAGCACACCGAAGAGAACTCGGGACAGTTCCTCTTGAAAAAGGGCGCTGAATCGGTCCTCGCGAGGCTGGATCTCTCGGGCATGGAGGACATGCTCGCCGTGCTGTCCGCAAGCCTGGACAACGTCGAGGTGATGCGCGCCGCGATCGATGACGTCGGCCCCGATGCGGCGCGGTGGCTTCCCATCTTTCTTGAAAGGAGAGCGTGATGTCAATTTCTCGTGGTGTTCGACGGCCCGTCCTTGCTGCCGCGGCGTGCCTGGGCTTGCTGCATGGCGTGCACGCCCAGGTCCCGGTGACGGTGACCAGCGACCTGCCCGCGGTCGTCAACCAGATCGAAACCATCGCCAAGTGGATGGAACAACTCAGTGCGATGGACAAGCAGCTCGATCAGATGAAGCAGCTCTACGGGACGCTGCAGGGGTCTCGCAACCTCGGCAGCCTTCTGAACAACGATCTGATCACCCAGTATCTGCCTGAAGACTATGCGGCTGCGGCACAGGCGATGCGCACCGGCAGCGGCGCCTTCTCGGGAGTCTCCGGCGCCATGCAGGACATTGTGCGCGCGAATCAACTTCGCTCGTGCGCGGAACTCAATGCCGACGGCCCTTCGCGCGAGCGGTGCACCCAGCAATGGCAGCAGCTCGCGCTGCAAAAGCAGATCGGCGATCTTGGCTACCGAAAGGCCGCACAGAACATCCGCAACCTTCAGACCTTCGTGAGCTCGATCAACGCCTCGACAGACCAGAAGGCCATCGCCGAGGTCCAGGCACGCATCCAGGTGGAGACGGTGCGCATGCAGAACGAGCAGATCAAGTTGTCCACGATCCAGGCGATGCAGGAGGCGGACCGGCAGCTTCGCCGTCAGGCCACTGTCGACGGGTTCAATGCCGGACTCGCCCGGGGTGCAGCCGGCGGCATCAGGTTTTGACGCCATGACCAGAACGATCTTGGCGCTCACCTGTAGCGCTGTGACAGCTGTCCTGATGGGCTGCGAAAAGACAGATGAAGCAGTCGCCTTCGATGCACAGTTCGTGGCTGCTGAAGCAGACAAGGGCAACCTCGGCCCGATGGCTGAACTTGTGAAGGCATGCACCGCTGAGGTGTCCAAGAAGGGCCGGCGAGCGGAGTTCTGCGCCGTGCTGGATAAAGCGGGCTCGCTGCGCAAGCCACTCAACATCCGTTTCTAGGCAGAAATCCATATCGTCGGAGCAATGCATGTCCAACGAGATCATCACCGATATCTACACCAACTTCGAAAACGCCTTGAGCGGCTTCTACGAAGGTGCAGCGGCGGGCATTTCGGGATATGTCATCCCCGTCGCCTGGATCCTGCTGGGCATCTGCATGCTGATCTGGTGTTACCTGGTCATGGAGGGCAAGGTGGCCATTCCGGTGAGCGACTGGTTGCTCAAGTTCGTCGGCTTCATGCTGGTGCTCCATGTCATGGGAAACGGTTACCTGAGCTGGGTGGCCAGACCGATCTTCAACTTGCCGTCGGAACTGACAACGGCCGCCAACCATGCAGTGACCGATGCACCCAACCTGTTGGGCCAGGTAAACGAGAAGATCGTCAATCTCATCTCCAGCATGTTTGGGGCAGCGTCGCGACTTGCCCACGACTTTGCAATTGGGCCGGCGATTGCGGTATTTGTGCTCGCGGCGCTTGTCACCGTCGCGGCCTACATGCTGCTGGCAACGGCGCTGTTTGCTGTAATCTTTTCCAAGCTTGGATTGAGCCTGGTGCTCGCCGTAGGGCCCTTCTTCCTGTTGGCGCTGGTGCTGGTGCAGACGCGGAACTACTTCTTCTCCTGGGTCAGCACTGCCCTGTACTTCGTGTTCTATCACGTGTTCACGGCGCTGTTCGTGTTCATGTTCATCGGGATACTCAACGGCTATCTGACCAAGCTCACCACGCAGTTGGGCGGGGCGGGCGACGGCGGCATTCAGAACGTGGCGAGCAGTCTTGCCGGAGCGAGTGGCGCTGGTGAAGGCCTTAACGTGGTGGCCGTCTGCGTTCCGATCATCCTGATTTCCCTGGCGATGTTCTGCATGTTCCTGCAGATACCTTCTATCTGCGCGTCCATGACCGGCGGCAGTGGCGGATCGTTTTTCAGCGGGCTCGGTGTGATCGCACGCGCGGGTTCGGGCCTGCGCAGGTCGAGGTAGAGCCATGACAGGCATGACGGTCCTTTGGCGGGTTGCGATGCTCTCGGTGCTTTTCGTGATGCTGGCCGGCTGCGCGGGTGCCAAGGCGCCGCCGGGTTGGCCCACCGGCGAGGCACGTCCCATCAACTCGCCTGCCGGCGCGAAGGCCGCGCGATGACTCGCAAGCAGACCTACTTCGACGCGGCGCTCGACTGGGACACGCAGCGCCGGGACGATCTGGAGCGCCGCGCCGCTCGCAGCACGGCCGTCGCCTGGGTCTGCGCGGTTCTTTGCGGCTTGAGTGTGCTCAGCGTGAGCATCCTGTTGCCGCTCAAGCAGTTCGTGCCCGCGGTGATCCGCGTGGACAACGCCACTGGTGCCTACGATGTGCAGGCGCCGGGGGAGCTGGCCCATGTGGGTCTGGCACGCGACCAGAAAATTCTGTTGTCCGACGTGGCGCGGTACGTGCTCGCCCGCGAGGGATTCACGCGCGGCGAAGCCGAGGCCAACTACAAGACCGCCTACCTGATGTCCTGCGGCCCTGTTCGCGCCGAGTGGGAGAACTTTTTCAATCCTCAGACCAACGCGCAGTCACCCGTGAAGACCATGAGCGCGACCGATTCGGAGCGCGCCGAAATCCTGAACGTGACCTTTCTGCCGACCGACAGAGACGACCTGCGTGTCGCGCAGGTGCGTTTCGACAAGACGGTCAGCCGCGGTGTGGCGGCGCCGGTACGCACGCGGTACATCGCCACGCTGACGGTGCAGTATGACGCCGGCAACATTCCAGGGCAGATCAAGGATCTGCATGTCAACGCCTTCGGCTTTTGCGCGCTGAACTACCGGCGCGACCAGGAAGGCGCGGCACAGGTGCTGGCTTCGAGCGGCACTTCGGGCACGCCGCGGGACGCTGCGATTGAGCCCATGGCGTCGGTGCGGCCGGCGGAGCCGCGATGAACCGTCTCTTGTGTGCGTCGCTGCTCGTGGGGGCTGCGCTGGGCTGGCATTGCGCTCGCGCGGAGATCGGTACGCGACCCTCCGCGCGTGATCCGCGAATCCAGACGGTGCGGCTCGCGGGCGACGACGTGGTGCGCATCTTCGCTGCCGAAGGCGTGGCAACGACCATCGAGCTGGCACCCGGCGAGCAGATCACGAACTTCGCCATGGGCGACCGTGATGCGTGGCACGCGGCGGTCAACGGCAATCTCTTCCTGATCAAGCCCAAGGACGTCAGGGCCGACACGAACCTGACGCTGTTCACCCTTCGGCGCTCCTACCTCTTCGTTTTGCGCACCACCGGGCGTGGCGCCAGGAACGTGGCCTACTGGGTTCGCGTCGTGCATCCGGAAGGGGTCTCCGGGGGCGGCGGTGACCGGGCGCAGGCCGAACGCGCGCAGGTGAGGCAGGACCTGGCCGGCGCCGCGTCCGATGGCACCCGCAGTGACGACTACTGGATCGTGGGTTCGGCCGACTTGCAGCCGCTCGCGATGCACGACAACGGCCGCCAGACCTTCATGCGCTTCTCGGCGGCGAACGCGATGCCCGCCGCGTTCGTGGTCGAGCCCGATGGCAGCGAGAGCCTGGTGGATTTCCATGTCGAGGGCGGCACGATGGTGCTGCACCGCGTGGTGGAGCGCATCCTGTTGCGCCGGGGCAACCAGGTGGCCGGGATCACCAACCGATCGCCGAGGCAGCCGATCGAGCCGATGTCCAGCGGCACCGCAAGCGGCAAGGTCCAGCGTGTGATCAAGGCCACAGGGGGCTGAGCGTATGTTTGAACGCAGGCACGAACAACCCGTCGCGGAGGAGGAGCGGGACGGCATCGTCGAGCCGGCGCGCGGCAACGCCCCGGGCCAGAAACTGATCCTGGTGGGGACGGCGTGCCTGGCCGCGCTTTTGATCCTTTTTGGCATCATGAGCCGCAACAACTTCTTCGGATGGTTCGGTGCACCCCGAGCCGGCCGCGGGGAAGTGGCAGTGGATGCGCGGCCGGTCGGGGTTCCGGAAGTTCCCGTGCCCCTGTCGCTGGCCGGACCGGCGGGGCAGCCGCCGTCGTATGTCGAGTGTCCGGGTGGTGTGCGCTTGCCACTGGGGCTCGAGTGCCCGGCGCCCTCTGTTGCTCCTGCGCCGTCGAGCGCCGCGTCCAGCGGCGAATCGCTGGCACAACGGGTGCGCGAACGACGGCTCAAGGGATCCATTGCGCCGGGTGTCGAGGTCGGCGATGGCGCGGGTGCCACCATGGCGACGCGCATTGCAGCAGGGGACGCGCGCAGTACGCCGGCCTTTGCCGCCACGGTCGACGCGAGTGCCGGCGGCGCGGCTGTGCTGGGTCGTTCGCTCTCCGCCGCGTCCACCCCGGGAGCGAGCGCCGCGCTGATCGCGAACCCGACGCTCACGCTGGGCAAAGGGTCTCTGCCCGACTGCACCTTGCTCACCGCGGTTCTCAGCGACCAGCCCGGCTTCCTCAAATGCGTGCTGAGCGCGCCGGTGTATTCAATGGATGGCAAGGTCATCCTGATGGAGGCAGGTACCACGCTGGAAGGCGAGTACGCCCCGGGTGTGCAGGCTGGCCAGAGCACGATCTTCACGCTCTGGACGCGCGCGGTGACACCGCACTTTGTCGCGGTGCCGCTGAACTCCCCGGGCACCGACGTACTCGGGCGCTCGGGCACGCCTGGCCACATCGACAACAAGTGGTTCGAGCGCTTTGCGGGGGCGGTGTTCTTCTCGCTGTTCGAGGACGCCAAGCAGATCGCGATGGCCCGCGATGAGGCGCGCGCAGCGCAGCGCGCCAGCAGCCGTACGGGGGACACCTTCAACATCGGCACGCAGGGCACGCTTTCGCGACTGGGCAACACCGACAGCACGACCCAGTCGGTCGTGCAGGAGATGCTGCGCCAAGGCAGCGCGGTGCGACCGAGCCTGACCAAGAACCAGGGCGAGGTGATCAAGATCTACGTTGCGCGTGATGTGGATTTTTCCGACGTGTACGAACTGCGCCCGGTGCGCGCACCATGAGCGAGACCGATCGCTATCTGTCGGTGCTCGTTCACCTGCGTGTCCTGGACGAATGGCTCCAGGCCAGAGACGTCAACGAGATTGCGGTCAACGCGCCCGGCGTGGTGCAGTTGTGGCGCGGCGGGGTGTGGGAGGCGGTCGAAGCGCCTGAGGTCTCGTTCGACTATCTGCAAACGCTCGGCAGCTTCCTGGCCAATATCTCCCGCAAGCCCTTCGACGAGGCGCATCCGGTGCTGTCCGCGCACCTGCCTGGCGGCGAGCGCGTGGAGATGACGATGCCGCCGACCGCCGCGCGCGGCATGATCTACCTGAACCTTCGCAAGCACACGAGCCAGCCGTTCGCACTCGGCCAGTTCGCCGGGCAGGGCTATTTCACGCAGACGCGGCATGTCTTCGCGCCGGCGCTGGGCGAGGAGGAGCGCGTGCGGCTCGGCACGGTGCTCGAGCCTATGCAGCGCGAACGCTGGGCGCTCGCGTGCGCGGGAGACTGGCCGGCCTTCCTGGCCCACGCGGTGCGCGGGCGGGAGAACATCCTTGTGTCGGGCGCCACGGGCAGCGGCAAGACATCGTTCATCCGCGCGCTCATCGAACTCATCCCGCATTGGGAGCGGATCCTCACGGTCGAGGACACCCCGGAGATGCCGCTGCACAACCACCCGAATTCGCAGGCACTGTTTTACCGCCGCGAGAGCCAGGGTGGGGAGCGCATGGTCGGGGCGAGTGCGAAGGAGGTACTGCAGGCGGTCATGCGCAAGACACCGCACCGCGTGATGCTCGCTGAACTGCGCGGCGACGAGACCTTCTACTACGTGCAGAACGTGCTCAACTCCGGCCACCCCGGCGGCATCACCACGGTCCATGCGAATTCACCGCGCGAGGCGTTCCTGCGGGTGGCCCTGCTCATCAAGGCGTCGGATGAAGGCCGAAGCCTCAGCCTCGAGGACATCCTGCGCCTGCTGCATATGCTGGTGCACGTCGTGGTGCAGATCGTGTTTGACCCGGCTTCCGGGCGGCATGTGCCTGCGGTTTACTACGACCCGATGCACGCGATGGCCTCGCTGCGGTGATGCGCCCGCCGAGACGATGCTGCGCGCCCACTCGATACTTCACAGTGATGCATGGCCTCGAGTTCCTAGGCCCGCATCGATCGGGTGCGTCGCACAGCATACGTTTGCAGTTCGACGGGTGTCATGATCGCGCTCGCTCGGACCTGCGAAGTCCTCTTCCAGCCAATCTGCGCCCGACGTCAATGCCGGCAGCCTCCTTTTGCCACAGGGGCTGTGGTTGCCGCCGCCAACGCATTCACCGCCAGACAGATCGCAGCACTTAAGCCGTGCGAGGCGAGGGCCGCACTGCCTGCGCTGGTGCAAACGCGGGGCGCGGCGCTCCAGGCGATGCTCGTCCCTGCCTCCTGCAACGCTTCAACCGGTGCAAAATACTCGCCGCCCACCGCGTGATGCGCCTGTGTGCTCACGCCCAGATTCACGCCATGGACATGGCGGTGGCCGCCCGCACCGTTGTAGGTGCTCAGGAACTGCACCTGCATCGCGTCGGCATGCGCGGGGTGCTCCGACCAGTCCCGATTGCCACCGGTGCCGCACACCACGTCCGCGCACTGTCGCAGTTGCGGAGCCCGGCCGATCGGTTGCGACCCGGCTGTTCCGGTCTGTGAAGGCGAAGCAGCGCGCGCCGCGCGTGGGCGAGGTGCCGCATACCTTCAGCGCGCGCTGCACCGACGTTGCGCGTCGACAGTGTCGCAGCCAGATCGGAAGACGCGACGGACGCATTTACATTTAGTGCGGCATCCCGCACCGCCTTGGTGTTCTTGCGCATGGGGTTGCGCTTGGTTGAGCCAACGCGCCAAGCGCGAAGGTATGAGGCGCGTGGCGCCGAAAAGGGTAGGACACGGTCCCTCTCTTCATTTGCATGCTCATCCAATCGCCGTAAATTGATCCAAGTTAATGCGTGGCGCCAAGCCATGGTGCAGCATCTTTTGTCGAGGTCTCATGTTCACCCAAAACCTACTCCGCAACCGTGTCGCCGAGCTCTCCGAAGAGGAGAGAGATGTTCTCGAAGGTGCAATCTCGGTCACGCAGCTGTATCCGGCCGGGCATGTGGTCGTCCGGCAGGGCGCGCCCGTCAGCATCAGCACGCTTCTCGTGAGCGGGTTCATGACTCGCCATGTCGACGCGCCCGACGGTCGACGCCATCTCGTCGCCGTGCATGTGCCTGGTGACTTCGTGGACCTGCATGCCTACGCGCTGAAGAAGCTGGATCATGACGTCGGTGCGCTGACCGACATCGAGGTCGCCGTCTTTCCTCATGCGTCGCTGGAGCGCATTCAGGCGGAGGACCCAGGTTTGACAAGGCGGCTGTGGTTTTTGACATTGCTTGACGCGGCAATGCACCGGCAGTGGATCTATCGGTTGGCCAGTCTGACGGCTGTTCAGCGCGTCGCCCACTTTCTGTGCGAGATGAATGCTCGACTCTTGGCGATCGGCGCGTCAGACGGAACCGGGTTCGCACTGCCCATGACGCAGGCTGACATCGGCGAGGTCTGCGGCTTGACGAACGTGCATGTGAACCGCGTGTTGCGTGAATTGCGCGAGGCGGGCCTGTGCCACGTTCGGTCTTCGGTTGTGAACATCACGGACTTGAAGGGGTTGACCGCCAAAGCGATGTTCGATCCCGAGTATCTGTACTTGAATCAACAGACCGCGGCGCGCGCCGTCGCATCAGCAGGAGCTCCCTCATGACGGACCGCAGCAGCGCTCTCAAACCTCGCGATGATCCGGGTCGGGCCACGGCAGAGAGCGGCGTGGTGATTCTGGACGGACCCGACGGGCTCGCGGTCACGATGACCGCCGACGCCGCGGCCCTCACCGCCGACAGCCTGCTGGAAGCGGTGAAGGAGGCCCGAAAGAGCTTGGCGGCGAAGTCGGGTCGCTCCGACGAGCGTCCGGATGAGGAGGAACCGATAGGTGATGCGAATTAGGGATGTGGCGGTGCCTGTCGGAAGTTCTGCCGTCGTCGGCAGCGACTTGTGGGTGCTCTTCGCCGGTGAGGAGCGTGGCGGCAGCGGCAGCGGCGCAACCCTCGCGGCGAACGGCGATTCGGGTGAGGAGATTTTCAGTTGATCGAATTGTGCACATGACGAACGCTATCGTGATTGCAGTGGCCGCAGACCGCATGACGTTCGCGGTCGAGACGGAGGATGGGACCTGTGCCGTTCTGCTTCGGCGCGATGGTCCGGCGGTGGACGCCGGGGACGTCGTCAGTGGGTCCGTCACCGCGCGTGGGCCTCAGCTGTTGAGGCATGAAGCTGGGGCGTGCGCGGTGGACGGGCAAAGTGGACCAATATCTCGCGAGGAGGCGCTGGCCCAGATGCTCGGATCACGCGGGACGCAAAGTGGCGACGAGGGGTACGTCAGGCGCGGCCACACGAGCCGCAGCGGCTGAGAGCGCCGAGCATTTCCTGGGGTTGAGACACGCCATTGCTCCAGTCGCGAATGTCTCGGTGGACCTGCCTGCTTGCGTGGGGCGGGACCCGGATTCGGTGCTTGCACGGCGTGAGGAACGCTGGCCTCCCTTCCGGGGCGCCTTTGTCGGTATCGGGCGCTGGTCGCAGTTCGCGCAGTCCGCTCTTGAAATCCGTGACCACAAGGCGGATCTTTGTTGGTGTGCTGCCAGTTCGGGCGCGCTGTACGCCGCGCAGTTGCGCGCGCTGGCCGACGCGCTGTGCGCGGGCTGAGGAGCCTGCTCGTTGATCGGCATCGACACACTGTGGCTGTGGAGTCAGCCGCAGGACATGCGCGCCGGGGCCGGCCGATTGCTCAACATCGTTGTCAACACAGTCGGCGAGGCGCGCGCACACCCTGGCTGCCTTTTCGCGGACCTGCGCTCCACGCGCGTCAAGCTGCTCGTGCACGATGGCTTCGGTGTGGTGCGCCACGCGTCGCCTGCACGCGGGGCGCTTCGTCAGGCTGGAACCTTCGCCAGGGCAGCTTCCGGCTGCCACGCTGCAACTAACCGCGCGGCAGTTTGAAGCCCTGGTGGTCGGCCTGCCATGGCAGCGCTTGGGCGAACTCAGCGTCATCAGCCGATCATGAAGCGCTGACGGACCAACGTTGCCGTTGGCATCGCATCTGTCGATGCGCAGCGGGCGCCTACTCGTGCAACATGCAGAGCATGCTCGGTGAGACCGCTACAGACGACCGCATCGTGCATACGCAGGCGTCGGCGTGGTGGAACAGGAGGTGCTGCTGCACGTCCTGTTCGTGGCATTCCAGGCGATGAAGCGCGGCGGCCATACGTGGCCGGTCGTCTCTGAAGAGGTGCAGGACAAGTGCTTGCTCGACGGCGAGGGTTCGCTTCAATGAGGGATTGCCGGGCGCGTTGGGCGGACCAGCTTGTCCAGCAGTTCTGTGACGAGTATTCCGAACGCTACCTGCTTGCCTTCGTCTACGGATACCTCGCGACCACGACTAGCTGCGCGCGCGCACCGAGGCCGAGAAATACCTGCTGCTGGCCGCCCTCAACCTCGTGGAATGCGTCGCCTTCGTCGGATCCATGACCACCCCTTAGGATCACTGGCTCGGGCTCGGATCAAGATGCAAAAAACATCCGCTGGAGTGCGAAGCGAATGGAGTCTTCAGGTGGGGGCGCAGGGTGGAAGTGATCGTGTGCAACTGCGCTCGGGGGCCACGCTGCGTCCGTCGGCCCGACAACTAAGCGTTGTCATTGGTCAGCTCCCGCTCCAGTGCCTCATTCACCTTCTTCAACTTCTCACTGGAAGCACTGAGCTGCTTTTCCAGTTCGCTTGTCTGCTCGACTGCACGATCCACATCGGATGACACAATCTCTTTCGGCAACTCGCTGTCTAAAACGGCGTGCACAACCGCAAGGTCGTCCGCCGCCTTCTCAACTGCCTGGGTCGCGTCCTTGTTCTCTTTCAGCGCTTTGGCAAGGCCGTGTGTCTTTTTCGTGCTTGAAAGTGGCTTTTGCTTGGGCATGGCTTTCCTCGGATTGAGCGACTGTTCTGAATGCTAGCCAAGAATGCGAAGTTGCCAACACGCAGCGCACAAGTTGAGCTTTAGGCCTACAAGCGCGGAGTGACTTACCCGTATAAATCAAGACCGCTTAGTTTTCAGCCAGCTCCCCTAACACTGACATGGCGCCCGTGCGCAATCGCTATGCCGCTCGCAACCATCCTGGTCGAAGACAGCAAGGTCATCAGGGAGAACTTGATTCCAGCCCTGACGGAGCTTTCCAATGTAGACGTAGTGGCAGTCGCAGAAACAGCAAGCGAAGCCATTTCCATTCTTGAAAGTTGCAAGCACACATGGCAGCTGGTGGTGGTAGATCTCTTCCTCCGCGAAGGGTCCGGTCTGACTGTCTTGCGCGCTTGCCAAGGTCGGCTGGCCCACCAACGCGTGGTGGTGCTGACGAATTACCCCACTGAGGAAATGCGACGTCGCAGCATGGAACTGGGTGCCGACGCGATTTTTGACAAGTCAAAGGAACTCGACCTGTTCTTTGACTGGTGCAACTTGTCGTGAACAAGTATCTTGTCGGCATCAAGCGCGTCGCGTTTGCTGAGAATCCTTCGGGGAATAGGACGATGACGTCCTCGCCATGCGACGCCCATAAAGGACCACCATCGCGGCGTGCATCGACTGGACTGGAGGAGACATCCGGCTTCGCGGCAAAATGCAGAAGGCGCGCCCATGAAAAAGCCCGCACGAGGCGGGCTTTGAGAATGTGGTCGTGAACTCTTACGCGGTCCACGCTACGGCAAATTCTTTTGCATGAAGTCATTTTTGTTTTCTTCGTCGTAGTGACTTCGACGCGCTGGTATCGGGTTCAGCTTGCCCCGAAGGACAGCGCTCAGAACCATTGAGCGTGGCTGGAGTGTACTCGATCGCGAGCGACGCTCGAGTCGCGCCAGCCCGGGCGGAGCGCGTGCAGCACGGTCACCGCAGCGAGGCCTTGCGCCGCCGCCGACTGCGATCATGAGCCCGGGTGTGTTCTACGGCGACGAGACCACGGTCCAGGTACCGAACGAGCCTGGGCGCAAGGCACAGACGAATGGCACTGGCCCACCAGTGCGGCTGTTCGCCAATGCGTCGGGACGCAGTGTCGCGCACGCCGAGACATTGCATGCCGGCCGCCCTGCTGCCAGCTGTGGTTGTTGACGCCGAGCTCCGCAGCGGCTTCCGACATGGTCAACCGCTGCCCATCCTCGTGAGCTGAACGGCACGCGCGGATGTCGTTCTCTCTGCGCACGGAGCTCACGCGATGCGCGGTCCACGTCTTCGCCTGCCCCGGTTGAAGGCCCATGCGATTGAGGGTCGCGGCGATGTGCTCGTCGGGCCAGCCCACCGAGGTCGCGCATCGTCGGAGAGCACTTCACATCGTGGCACTCGGACGCCATTTGCCGCACGCACAAAGAGCATTCCGCGGACAGATCAGGACGGGCAAGTCCCTTCCATTCAGCAAGACTCGCGCGGAATGCCAGGTTTTGAGCTGCTGCCCCTGAACCGGTCAACTCCTTCCGAGGATCGGATTGGCCGTCAGCGTGAGAAGGATGGTGGCGTACCAGGCCGCGTTGAGCCCAAGCGATTCGTCGAGATTGACGTCGCGAGTTCCCATATCGATGCGAGACGAATGAATGCCGAGCAGCTTCCAGGGGAGTGTCGCGCCTGTACCCGGAGCGCGCATGACAACGGGCGCGCCGCTGGTTCCGCGATGTGTGCGCGCGTCGGTCAAGAAAAGGCCTTGCCCTTGAAAACGGATGCCAAAAGCCGATGCGACGGCGGCCTGCCTGACCACGGGCAAGTGATACATCGTGTCGTGGAATCCGAGCGGGAAACCGACGATCAGAAGGCTCGCGCCGACCTCGACTTCGTCCGGTGCCACCTGCAGATGTTCTTCCGAAAAGCAGCACAGCTGCACCCCCGCAGGAAGCAGGGCGCGATCAATCTCGATCGCCGCCACATCGATTTCACCGCCCGAGTCTGCGCCCTGTCTCCACTGACTCTTGCCCGCTTCATAAAGCCACACCGACACGTTGTGCGACAGCGTGAGGTTCACCGGATCGACATGCACCTCGACCTCGATGCGGTTCGGGCGGTGCTCGCTTGCATCGTCATGCAGCACGTGGCGGCTCGTGACGAGAAAGAGCCGTTCCGCTCGCTCGAAGAAGAAGCCGCTGGCCCCGGTCAGCAGTCGCTCGCCGTCGAAGGTTGTGACCCGCGCAGTGGTCATGAGCAAGGGTTCGGTCATTCAGATTCCAGTGGCCGGGCAGCCTGTGTGCTCAGCTGCGGGGCAGATGTACGCTGAAGGCGGTGCCCTCATCGCTTGAAGACGTGACCGTGATGGTGCCACCATGGCCCGTGACGATCTCGCGTGCGATGAACAGGCCCAGGCCCAGGCTTGTCGCGGGCCGCTCATGCGGTTCGGATTGCTTACTGACCACCTGCACCAGCGGATTGAAAATGACCTGCATGGCGTCGGGCGGTATGGGAACGCCGCGATTCGTCACCACGATCAACACCTGCGTCGGCTCGTCCGCGACGCTCAAGATGACCGGGAACTCAGGATCCCCGTGGTGCACAGCGTTGGTCAGAAGATTGGTCAGCACCTGGCGCATGCGTGTCGCATCGAAGCTCAACTCGATCTGTGGGGGGATGCTGGCTCGCAGCAATCGATGGGGATAGGCGGTGGACACCTCGTCGAACGCCTCCTGGCACAGCGCACCCAGATCACCCTTGTGAGGCACCACCTCGATGCCGCGCCCGAGCCGCGTGCGCGTGTACTCAAGCAGATCCGTGATCATGGCGCTGATCGAGGTGATGCTTTGCCGCGCGATGCGCAAGATGCGCTCCCTCGGGCGGGCGTCGCCGCCCTTCTGAATCAGATGCAGGCACGTACTGAGCGCGCCGAGCGGATTGCGCAAGTCGTGCCCGAGCACCGCCAGGAAGGTGTCCCTCGAATTTGAAACGAGTTCGGAGTACGAGGCCATCGCCTCGGCCAGACTCTGGTCGATGCCCTCATTGAACCGCACGACGTCTTCCAGCATCACCGCATCGACTTCGCCAGCCACTTTCATCCAAAGGCGCAGAACGGAAGCGCGCAAGGCGCGGTACTCCGCGCCGAGTTGTGTCAAATCGAAGCCGACGCGCTGCCGCAGGCCGCCGTGCGTCGCCGCGAAGGTCGACCTGTCGCGCGGCAGGGCCAGGCCCCTGGACTTGGCTTCGCGCTCGTCCTCGGTCTGCACGGAATCCATCTCTCGGGCAATGGCAAGCAGTATCTCGCCCGCGTGATCGCGCAGTTCGACGACGGACATGGTCTCCGCCGGGGGGATCATCGTTCTTGCAAAGTCCTCCCATTCGACAAGGATCGCTTCGGTGTTTTCCTTGATGAACTGGCTCAGACGCATCGCCGGAGTATGCGCTTCAGTAGTCGATGCGCTGATTCTGCTCGGCATAGGTGAAGCTCACCACGTCGTCCAGGTCGAAGAACGTGCTGACGTGGGTGCTCGTGTCGGCCAAGGCACTGGACGATCCTGTGACGCAGCCGACATCCTCTTCCGAAGGGCGCTTGAAGATGCCCTTCAGGATTACCCCGTTGTACAGCGTGACCGCCACGGCCTCGAGGTGCACGTCACGGCTGTTCCTGGTGAGCGAGGCGATGGCCGCCTTGGCCGCAAGTTTGGACATGTTTTCTCCGGGCAAAGCGGAACAGTGTGACAGGCATCAGACTACCGCCTGTTTTGCGCCGGTGCGATCGTGGCTCCAACTGGTCAAGATTGCGCTGGCACTGACACCCCAACGGATCGGCCACGCGAGGGCAACCAAGAGAGCCGCGAACTAGCTTTCCCGCGCTCTCGCTGGTTGCGCCTGCGGCGCAAGCCAGAGCTCTGTCCGTGGAGCGCCTGTGCTGAGCAGCAGCCTCCGGCGGGCCGCCTCAGCCTTCCCCGGCCGCGCACATTGACCGGCCATTGACCCGCGCGGCCTCGATCACGCGGCCTTCGCCGGTTGCCAGCGGTTGGGCGCGGCCCTCGGCACGCACTGCGTCGCCGATCTTCAGGCCCAGCCGCTCGAAGCCGTCGGGCCGGGTGTGGACGAAGTCGCCCGTGTCGAGCACCACGCCGTTGGCCTCGCCGTGGCGTGCGTAGTTCAGGCGCACCACCGTGCCGTCGATGCGTTCGCCGGCGCCCGCGTGCCGCGGCGTTTCGCCGTCGACCGAGGCCAGCCGCTCGAAGCGGTACACCGTGTGGGCCGCCTTCCCCTTGGGGGAGGGGCCTTCTTCGGTGCCCTCGATCACCAGCGCCTGGCCGACCTGCAGGCCCGCGAAGGCGGACGCCGCGCCTTCGTCGTGGCGCCCGAAAACGAACTGCGTGGGCACGCCGTCGGTGTCGATCAGCACGCCTTCGACGCCGCCCCTGGGGCTGTACACCAGGTGCTGGAAGCGGCCTTCGACGGACCAGACATCGAGGGTGTCATGGGTGTCGTGGTTGTCATGGGAATGCGCCATGGGGAGTCCTTTGCGTGAGTGGTCGTGGAACGGAAAAACACGATCAGCCGAGCCGCAGCAGCAGCGCCGACGCCGCGCACACGACCAGGAAAGGAATGCTGATGCGGTGGAACTCGCGCAGCCCGTGCGGCACCTTGGCCAGCCGCAGCGCGATGAGGTTGGCCAGCGAGCCCAGCACGCAGCCGAAGCCGCCCACGCTCACGCCGGCCGCCAGCGCGGGCAGGTCGTGCACGTAGCGGTCGAGCAGGATGGTGGCCGGCACGTTGCTGATGAACTGCGAGGTGACGATGGCGGCAAGGTAGGCGCGCCAGCCTTCGGCGATCGGCCATTGCCCCACCAGCGCGGCCACGGCCGGCAGCTCGGCGAGCTGGCGCAGGTCGACGAACATCAGCGCGATGATGGCCAGCAACGCCCAGTCGACGCCC
>NZ_FOWL01000029.1:0-71262 GCF_900115445.1 Variovorax sp. OK605 | reverse complement strand
AAGGCGATGCCGCTGTCCTCGACCATGTAGGCCAGGCGGTCGGCCGGGTACTCCGGGTCCAGCGGCACATACGCGCCCCCGGCCTTGAGGATCGCCAGGATGCCCACGACCATCTCGAGGGAGCGTTCCACCGCGATGCCGACCTTGGTCTCGGGCTTCACGCCCAGATCGATCAGTCGGTGCGCCAGGCGGTTCGCCTGTGCGTTGAGTTCGCCGTAGCTCAGGGCCTGGTCGCCGAACGCCAGGGCCGGAGCGTCGGGGCGTTCACGCACCTGCCGTTCGATCAAGCGATGGATCGGCTCGCTGGCTTCAACCGACCGCCTGCGTGCGCCCCACAACGCCAGTTGCGCGCGCTCGGCCTCGGGCACCACCTCGAGCTGGCACGCCAGCCGCCCTGGCGGCGCTGCCAGTGCCTGCACGACGGCTTCGAGCGCGGCGAGCATCAGGCTGCAGACGCGCTGCGCGTCGACGGCCTCGTGAACCTGCGCCACCAGCTCGAAGCCCTCGCCCAGGTCGTCCACCGACATGTCGAACGGGTAGTTGGTGCGCTCCCTGCGGGCCAGCATTTCCATGCCCTGCCAGTCCTGGTCCTGCTCACCCGCCTTGGGCTGCACGCTGTAGCGGTAGTTCAGCAAGGACGTGAAAAGCGGCGTTCGCTCCGACAGCCCGCTGCAACGCAGCGCGAGCGGCAAGCTGGCGTACTCGTGGTGCATCAGGTCGCTGAGCGCGGCGTGCGTCCGGCGCAGGCACTGCACCACGTCCTGCGCACCCAGCCGCACGCGCAGCGGCAGCGTGTTGATGAACATGCCCAGCGCCCGGCCGGCGTCCGCGCCGCCTTGCATGCGGCCGAACAGCACGGTGCCGAACACCACGTCGTCCTTGCCCGTGGCCTTGCCCACCACCAGCGCCCAGGCCAGGTGGAACAGCGTCGCCGCGCTCACGCCGTGGCGCTGCGCCTGGCGTCTGGCCTGGCTGGCAAGCCCGGTGTCCACCAGGCGCCGGGCCTCCTTCACACGGCTGCCGTCGCCCTGCACATCGAGCAGGTTGAAGGGTGCCGTGGGTTCCTGCACGTCGCCCAGCATCTGCCGGAAGAACGTCTCGTGCTCCGCCTGGCTCACGCCCAGCCGCGCCTGCGCCACGAAGTGCCTGAACGCCACCGGTGCCGCCAGTGCGTCCGCGCGGCCCTGCTGGATCAGCGCGATCTCCTCGACGATGCGTTCGATCGTGGTGTGGTCCACCACCAGGTGATGGTTCGGCAACTGCAGCAGCCATTTGCCGGTGGCAGCGTCAGGGGCGGCGATGGCACCGAGCATCGGCGCGCGGCGCACATCGATGCGGTAGTGCCTCGGGTCGACCGTGGCGTCGAGCTGCTGTGCGCTCGCCAGCCACTGCAGCTGGAGCACGGCATGCAGGTACACCACCTGCACCGGCTCGGGCAGCCCCTCCCACAGCACCGCCGTGCGCAGGATGTCGTGCCGTGCAATCACCTCGTTGAAGCTCGCGACGAACCGCTCCAGACGATCCCGGCTGTCGAAGCTCAGGCTGTTCAGCGTCACGTACGCATCGCCCTCGGTCTGCAGCAGGTGATGGAACAGCATGCCCTCCTGCATCGGCACCAGCGGGTAGATGTCCTGGATGTTGGCCGCGCCGCCCGGCACTCCGGCCGCGACGGTTGCGATCTGCTGCGCGTCCAGCGTCACCAGCGTGAGCATCTGCGGCGTGATCGCCTCGCAGCCACCGGCGGGGATGCCGTTGGCCGGCACCTCGACCTCGGGGCGGGCGGCGGCCTGCGACATGGCCTGCACGAACGCGGCCAGCCTGGGCTGCTGGAACAGCGTGCGCACCGGCGCCACCCAGCCCGCCGCGCGCATGCGCTCCAGCAGGCCGAGTGCGAGCAGCGAGTGGCCGCCGAGTTCGAAGAAGTCGTCGTTGCGGCCGACGCGCTGCACGCCCAGCACCTCGGCCCAGATACCGGCCAGCTTCTCTTCTGTCTCCCCCTGTGGCGCTTCGTATGCATTGCCCGCCGAGAACTCCGGCGCCGGCAGCGCCTTGCGGTCCACCTTGCCGTTGGTGTTCAGCGGCAAGGCATCGAGCACCACCAGCACGGAAGGAACCATGTAGTCCGGCAGTGATTGGCCCAAGCGTTCGCGCAGCACTGCGGTATCGACGTCTTGGCCGGACACGTAGCCCACAAGTCGCGTGCCGGATGGTCCTTCGTTGGCGACCACCACGGCCTCTCGAACTTCGGGCTGCGCCAGCAGCTGCGCCTCGATCTCTCCGAGCTCGATGCGGAAGCCCCGCACCTTCACCTGATGGTCGATGCGACCCAGGTATTCCATCTGGCCTTCGTGGTTCCACTTCACCAGGTCGCCCGTGCGATACAGACGGCCACCGTCGCAGCCGAGCGGATCCGCCACGAACCGTTCCGAGGTCAGCCCACCACGCCCCAGGTAGCCACGCGCCAAGCCCACACCGCCCAGGTACAGCTCGCCGGCCACCCCCACCGGCACCTCGTTCAGCGCCGCATCGAGCACATGGGTCTGGATCCCGCTGATCGGCCGGCCGATCGGCACCTGCGTGCGGTCGTCGTCGCGGCACGTCCAGTGCGTCACGTCGATCGCCGCTTCCGTCGGGCCGTACAGGTTGTAGAGCGCGGCGCCCGGCAGCCGCCGGAACACCGCGTTCTGCGCCTCGGCCGGCAGCGCCTCTCCGCTGCACACGATGCGCGTGAGGCTCGTGCAGGCCTCCACGCCGTCGTGCGCGAGGAACGCCTGCAGCATCGACGGCACGAAGTGCAGCGTCGTGATCCCGTGGCGCTGGATCAGCGCCGACAGCACTTCGGGGTCGCGGTGGTCGCCGGGCTTGGCCACCACCAGCCTTGCGCCATGCATCAACGGCCAGAAGAACTCCCACACCGAGACGTCGAAGCTGAACGGGGTCTTCTGCAGCACCGCATCCGAGCCGTCGAGGCGGTAGGCGTCCTGCATCCAGGCCAAGCGGTTGTACAGCGCAAGGTGGCGGTTCGCCGTGCCCTTGGGGCGCCCGGTGGAGCCCGAGGTGTAGATCACGTAGGCGAGGTGCTCGCCGTGCAGGTCGAGTTCGGGGTTGGTGTCGGGCTCTGCGGACAGGTCGAGCGTGTCGAGTGCCAGAACTTCCAACGCCTCGGTGCCCGGCACCTGCAGGTGACTTTGCGTGAGCAGCAAGGCGATGCCGCTGTCATCGACCATGTAGGCCAGGCGGTCGGCCGGATACTCCGGGTCAAGCGGCACATACGCGCCGCCGGCCTTGAGGATCGCGAGGATGCCCACCACCATCTCGACGGAACGTTCCAACGCGATGCCCACCTTGCTCTCGGGCTTCACGCCCAGAGCGATCAGGCGGTGCGCCAGGCGGTTGGCCCGTGCGTTGAGTTCGCCGTAGCTCAGCGTCTGTTCGCCGAACGCGAGCGCGGGGGCCTCGGGGCGTTCAAGCACCTGCTGCTCGATCAGCCGGTGCACCGGCTGCTCACCCGCGTGGCGCTGCCCGTTCACGCTCCACTGCCGCAGCTGCGCGCGCTCGGCCTCGCCCAGAAGCTCCACTTCGCTGACCGCCTGCTCGGGCCGGTCCGCGAAGGCCTGCAGCACCGCCTGGTAGTGCTGCGCCATGCGTTCGATGGTCGATGGCTCGAACAGCTCCGCCGCGCAGCTGAAGTTCGCATGCACCCGGCCGTCCGGTCCTTCGTCGGCGATCAGCATCAGGTCGAACTGGGCCGCCTGCTCGCCGAGGTCGTAAGGTGTCAGCGCCAGGCCCTGCAGCGCCTCCAGCCCGGCGAAACCGCCGCGCTGGTGGTTGAACATCACCTGGAACAGCGGGTTGGCGCCAAGGCTGCGCTCGGGCTGCAGCGCCTCCACCAGCTGCTCGAACGGCAGGTCCTGGTGGGTCTGCGCGCCCAGCGCCGCTTCCCTCGCCTGTGCCAGCACCTGCGCGAGGCTCGAACGGTGCTGCACGACGCCGCGCAGCACCTGCGTGTTGACGAAGAAACCCACCACGCCTTCGGTCTCCAGCCGATGGCGGTTGGCGATCGGCACGCCGATGCGGATGTCCTGCTGGCCGCTGTAGCGCGCCAGCAGCGCCTGGAAGCCCGCCAGCAGCACCATGAACAGGGTCGCGTTCTCGTCCTGCGCCCGCCTCTGCAAGGCCTGCACCAACGCCTTGGGCAGCTCGGTGCCGTGCAAGCGTGCGCGGTGGCGCGCACCCGGTGCGCGCACATGATCGACCGGCAGCTGCAGCACCGGCTGCTCGGCGCCGAGATGCGCCTTCCAGTACGCCAACTGCCGCTCGCGCTCGCCCGCCTCGAGCCAGTTGCGCTGCCAGACGGCGTAGTCCGCATACTGGACCGGCAAGGGTTCCAGCGCCGGGTCGGTGCCCTGCACCTGCGCGCGGTACTGCGCCACGAACTCGTCCACGATGATCTGCATCGACCCGCCGTCGGACACGATGTGGTGCATGACGACCACCAGCACATGCGTCTCGGCCGACAGCCGGATCAGGCCGGTTCGCAGCAGCGGGCCCTCGCCAAGGTCGAACAGGGTCTCGCTCAGGCGCCGGCTCTCCCGCTGCGCAAGGGCCTCCCGCTCAGGCAGCGAGGCCACACCGCTGAGGTCGATCAACGAGAAATCGGGTTCGGCGGCCTCGCGGATCACCTGCTCCACCAACCCGTCGGCCACGGCGCGAAAGACCGTCCGCAGCGACGCGTGGCGCCGCACCAGCGCGGCGAAGCTCGCGCGCACGGCCTCCACGTCGAGCGCGCCCACGAGCCGGAGCGCACCGCTGATGTGGTACGCCGTGCTCTGCGGGTCCAGCTGCCACAGGAACCACTGGCGCAGCTGCGCATAGGACACATGGCAGCGGTCCTGCGCGGCGTCTTCGCGCGGCAGGATGGGAAACTGGTCGAGCGTCAGGCCCTTGGAACGAATCCCCTCGTACACCACGCGGCGCTGCTCGGTCGACAACCGGGAGAAGCGCTCGGCGATGCGACGGGTTGCGGTGCTTTCCATCAAACGGTCTCCATGCTGTCGATCAGCGAATCGATTTCTGAAAGGGCCTGGTCCACGGGACTGCCCCGCAGGCCCTCGGCGATCCGGGCGGCCATGGCGGCCAGGGCCGGGTGCTGGAAGACGTCGCGGATCGTGAGTTCGCTGTGCATGGCGGCATGCAGGCGCGCCACGAGCCGCGCGGACAGCAGCGAGTGGCCGCCGAGTTCGAAGAAGTTGTCGTTGCGGCCCACACGCTGCACACCCAGCACCTCCGCCCAGATCGCGGCCAGCTTCTCTTCCGTCTCTCCCTGCGGCGCTTCGTATGCGTTGCCCGCCGAGAACTCCGGCGCCGGCAGCGCCTTGCGGTCCACCTTGCCGTTGGTGTTCAGCGGCAGGGCATCGAGCACCACCAGCACGGTCGGCACCATGTAGTCGGGCAGTGCTTCGCCGAGGCGTTCGCGCAGTGCGTTTGTGTCGATGTCGTTCCCTGACACGTAGCCCACGAGCCGCGTGCCCGTCGGGCCCTCGTTGGCGATCACCACCGCCTCTCGCACTTCTGGTTGTGCCAGCAGTTGTGCTTCGATTTCTCCGAGCTCGATGCGGAAGCCCCGTACCTTCACCTGGTGGTCGATGCGCCCCAGGTACTCCAGCTGGCCTTCGTTGTTCCACTTCACCAGGTCGCCCGTGCGGTAGAGCCGCTCACCGCCTTCGCCCGCGATGAAGCGCTCGGCCGTCAGGCCCTGCCGGTTCAGGTAACCGCGCGCCAGCCCGGCGCCCGAGACATACAGCTCGCCCGCCACGCCCAGCGGCGCGGGGTTCAGCTGGCCGTCGAGCACCTGCAGGCCCAGGTCGGGAATCGCAATGCCCACGGGGCTGCGCGACCGGCCCAGGTCCGCCGCGGTGATGCGCCGGTAGGTCACATGCACCGTGGTCTCAGTGATGCCGTACATGTTGATCAACTGTGGGCTGTCGTCGCCGTGGTGTTCGATCCAACCGCGCAGGCGCTGCGGGTCGAGCGCTTCGCCGCCGAAGATCACCGTGCGCAATGCCAAGTCACCTTCGTTGGTCTGCGGAAGGCTGGCCAGTTGGCCGAAGGCCGAGGGCGTCTGGTTGAGCACCGTGACGCGCTCGTTGCGCAGCAGCTGCAGGAAGTCCTCCGGCGAGCGGCTGACCCAGAACGGCACGACCACCAGCTTGCCGCCGGTGCACAGCGCGCCGAAGATCTCCCACACGGAGAAATCGAAGGCGTAGGAGTGGAACATCGTCCACACGTCTCCCGGACCGAAGTGGAACCACGCATCGGTGGCGTCGAGCAGGCGGCTCACGTTGCGGTGGCACAGCTGTGCGCCCTTGGGGCGCCCGGTGGAGCCCGAGGTGTAGATCACGTAGGCGAGGTTCTCGCCGTGCAGGTCGAGATCGGGGTCGGTGTCTGGCTCAGCGGACAGGTCGAGCGTGTCCAGTGCAAGTACCTGCAGCCCCTCGGTGCCCGGCACCTGCAGGTGGCTCTGCGTGAGCAGCAAGGCGATGCCGCTGTCCTCGACCATGTAGGCCAGGCGATCGACCGGGTACTCCGGGTCCAGCGGCACGTAGGCGCCTCCCGCCTTGAGGATGGCGAGGATGCCCACCACCATCTCGAGGGAGCGTTCCACCGCGATGCCCACCTTGGTCTCGGGCTTCACGCCCAGAGCGATCAGGCGATGCGCCAGGCGGTTCGCCTGTGCGTTGAGTTCGCCGTAGCTCAGGGCCTGGTCGCCGAGCGCCAGGGCCGGAGCCTCGGGGCGTTCACGCACCTGCCGTTCGATCAGCCGATGGATCGGCTCGCTGGCCTCGGCCGACCGCCTGCGCGCGCCCCACGACGCCAGTTGCGCGCGCTCGGCCTCGCCGAGCAACGCCACGTCGCCCACCGTCTGCCCGGGATGGTCGGCCAGCGCATTCAGCACTGCCAGGTAATGACCCGCCATGCGCGCCATGGTCTGCGGTTCGAACAGCTCCGACGCGTAGCGCAGGTTGGCGTGCACGCGGCCATCGGCGTCTTCGGTGGTTTCCAGCGTGAGTTCGAACTGCGCCGCCTGCGCACCCAGGTCGCACTCGGTCAGCGAGAGGCCGGGCATGCCTTGCAGCGCACCGGCGTCGCCACGCTGGTGGTTGAACAGCACCTGGAACAGCGGGTTCGCACCCAGCACGCGCTCGGGCTGCAGTGCTTCCACCAATTGCTCGAAAGGCAGGTCCTGATGGGCTTGCGCGCCCAGGGCGGCATCTTTCGCGCGGGCCAGCACCTGCGACAGGCTTTCGCGCGCATCGAGCACGCTGCGCAGCACCTGCGTGTTGACTAAGAAGCCGATCACGCCTTCGGTCTCGGCCCGGTGCCGGTTGGCAATGGGCACACCCACGCGCACGTCCGGCTCGCCGGTGTAGCGGTTCAGCAGCACCTGGAAGCCTGCAAGCAGGCCCATGAACAGCGTTGCGCCCTGGGCCTGCAAGCGCTTGTGCAGCTTGCGAACCAGATCGCTCGGCAGCTCGAAGCCGTGCCGCACCGCGCTGTAGCGGCCGTCCGCGTTGCGTGCACGGTCGGTGGGAAGTTGCAGCGCGGGCTGACCGGTGCCGAGGTGCTGCGTCCAGTACGCGAGCTGGCGCTCGCGCTCGCCGGCCTCCAGCCAGTCGCGCTGCCATGCGGCGTAGTCGGCGTACTGGATCGGCAGTGGCGGCAACGAAGCCGCCGTGCCCTGCACGCGCGCGCTGTACTGCGCCACGAATTCATCGACCACGATCTGCATCGACCAGCCGTCGGACACGATGTGGTGCATCACCACGACGAGCATGTGCTCTTCATCTGCAAGGCGGATCAGGCCGGCGCGCAGCAGCGGGCCTTCCCCCAGGTCGAAGGGCGTGTGGCTCAGGCGCAGGGCCTCTTCGCTGCTGCGCGCTTCGCGTTGCCGCGCATCGGGCAGCGCTGAAAAATCGACCAACGCGATGTCGAGTGGCGCGGCGCCGCGAACCCGTTGCGCGGCCAGGCCCTGTGCATCGGTACGGAACACGGTGCGCAGCGACTCGTGGCGCTGCACCAGCGCGTCGAAGCTGGCGCGCACGGCCTGCGTGTCGAGCTTGCCCACCAGCTTCAGCGCACCGCTGATGTGGTACGCCGTGCTCTGCGGGTCGAGCTGCCACAGGAACCACTGGCGCATCTGCGCGTGGGACAGCGCCAGCGTGCCGGCACGCTGCGCCGGCGTCAGCGGCGGGATCGCCGGTGCGTCCGAAGCCGCGCCGCCCTGCACGGCGCGCGCGATGCGCGACAGGCTCTGGTGCTCGAACACCTGGCGGGGGCTCAGCGGCACGCCGGCCCTGGCCGCGCGCGCGGTCACCTTGAGGCTCAGGATGGAATCGCCGCCGAGCTCGAAGAAATTGTCATGGCGGCCGACCTGGGCCACGCCCAGCACGTCGCGCCAGATCGCTGCGAGGGCCTGTTCGACTTCACCTTCGGGCGCTTCATACGCCTTGCCGCTGGTGAACTCCGGAGCTGGCAGCGCCTTGCGGTCGACCTTGCCGTTGGCGTTCAGCGGCAATGCATCGAGCGCCATCAGCACGCTGGGGACCATGTAGTCGGGCAATGCTTCGCCGAGGCGCTCGCGCAGCACCGCGGTGTCGATGCCCTGGCCGGACACGTAGCCCACGAGCCGAGCGCCTGCGGGGCCTTCGTTCGCGACGACGACGGCTTCGCGCACTTCGGGTTGCGCCTGCAACTGCGCCTCGATCTCGCCCAGCTCGATGCGGAAGCCGCGCACCTTCACTTGGTGGTCAATGCGGCCCAGGTACTCGAGCTGGCCTTGGTTGCTCCAGCGCACGAGGTCGCCTGTGCGGTACAGGCGCTGGCCGTCGTTCGTTGCGATGAAGCGCTCGGCGGTCAGGCCAGCGCGCTTCAGATAACCACGAGCGAGGTTGATGCCGCCCAGGTACAGCTCGCCCGCCACACCGACCGGTACTTCGTTCAGGCTCTCGTCCAGCACATAGGCCTGGGTGTCGCTGATCGGCCGGCCGATCGGCACCTGCGTGCTGCCGTCATCCCGGCACGTCCACTGGGTGACGTGGATGGTGGTTTCGGTCGGGCCGTACAGGTTCTGCAGCGTGGCACCGCTCAAGCGTTGAAGCGCTTCCTTCTGCGTGGCAGCAGGCATCGCTTCGCCGCCGCAGATGATGTGCTTGAGCTTGGTCGTCGCCTCGATGCCCTCATACGCCAGGAAGGCCTGCAGCATCGAGGGCACGAAGTTCAGTGTCGTGATCTGGTGCTTCTGGATCAGTTCGACCAGACGCACCGGGTCGCGGTGATCGCCGGGGTTGGCAATGACCAGCCGGGCGCCGGAAGTCAATGGCCAGAACATCTCCCATACCGACACGTCGAAGCCGAACGGGGCCTTGTGCAAGACCGTATCGGCACCTGCAAGTGTGTAGAAATCCTGCATCCAGGCCATGCAGCTGAAGAGCGCCGCATGGCGGATCGCAGCGCCCTTGGGGCGGCCGGTGGAGCCGGAGGTGTAGATGACGTAGGCGAGGTGTTCGCCGTGCAGGGGGACCTGCGGATCGGACTCAAGCTCTGAAGAAGTATCGAGTGTGTCGAGCTCCAGCACCTGAAGCGAATCGGCGCCAGGGATCAGCGACCGCAGATGGCTTTGCGTGAGCAGCAGCGAGATGCCGCTGTCCTCGACCATGTACGAGAGGCGGTCTGCGGGGTATTCGGGATCGAGCGGCACGTAGGCACCGCCCGCCTTCAGCACCGCGAGGATGCCCACCATCATTTCGGTGGAGCGCTCCACGCAGATGCCGACCAGCGTGTCCTGCCGGACGCCCAAGGCGATCAGGCGATGCGCCAGCTTGTTCGCACGCGCATTGAGGTCCGAGTAGCTCAGCGCTTCGCCACCGAAGACCAGCGCGGGCGCCAGGGGCTTCGACTTCGCATGCGCCTCGATCTGCCGATGCACAGGCTGAGAGCCTTCGTGCCGGCGCGTGTTCTCTGTCCACGCCACCAGGTTCGCGCGTTCAGCAGCACCCACCAGCGCCACATCGCCCACCGCCAGCTCAGGCTGCCCAGCCAGCGCCTCCAGCACCGCCACATAGTGCCCCGCCATCCGCTCGACCGTCTCACGGTCGAACAGCTCGTCCGCATACAGGAAGGTCGCCTCGACCCGCCCGTCCTCGAACTCCAGCGTCTGCAGCGTCAGCTCGAACTGCGCGTCTTCTTCCTCGAAGTCCAGCCGCTCGACCGACACGCCCGGCCATTCGGCCAGCGAGCGATGGTCGCGCCGCACGTGGTTGAACATCACCTGGAACAGCGGGTTCGCGCTCAGGCTGCGCTCGGGCCGCAGTGCGCCGACCAGTTGCTCGAACGGCAGGTCCTGGTGGGTCTGCGCGCCGATGGCGGTGTCGCGGGTCTGCACCAGCAGTTGCGCCAGCGTGGTCCGCGCGCCGATCTGCGAGCGCAGCACCTGCGTGTTGACGAAGAAGCCCACCACGCCCGCCGTGTCCGCGCGATTGCGGTTGGCAATGGGCACGCCCACGCGCGCATCGCTCTGGCCGGTGTGGCGGAACAGCAAGGCATTGAAGCCCGCGAGCAGCGCCATGAACAGCGTCGCGCCCTGCCCCTGGGCCTGCTGGCGCAGCCGGGCGAGCGTGCCGGCGGGCAAGGCGACGGTGACGCGCGCCGACCCGTAGCGGCCGTCGGCGTTGCGCGGGCGGTCGGTGTGCAGCGAGATCACCGGTTGCCCGGTGCCCAGGTGCTCGCGCCACCAGGCGAGCTGGCGTTCGCCCTCGCCGCCGTCGAGCCACTGGTTCTGCCACACGGTGTAGTCGGCGTACTGCACAGGCAATGCGGGCAGCGCCGCGGCCTGGCCGCTCACGCGCGCGGCGTACAGCGCAGCCAGTTCGTCGAGCGTGAGCTGCACCGACCAGCCGTCCGACACGATGTGGTGCATCACCACCAGCAACCGGTGCGCCTGCGCCTCGGTCTTCAGCAGCACCGCGCGCATCAACGGGCCGCGCGTGAGGTCGAAGGGCTCGGTGCGAATGCGCTGCACCTCGCGCTCGACCGCCGCTTCGCGCGCCGCCGTGTCGAGCATGCACAGGTCCACGCAAGGCAACTCGATCTCCACGGCCTCCTGGATGACCTGCTCGGCCTCGCCGTCGCCCGCCTCGCGGAACACGGTGCGCAGCGACTCGTGGCGGTCGACCAGCGCCTGCATGCCCGCGCGCAGGGCATCGGTGTCGAGCGGGCCGGCGAGCACCAGGCCGCCGCTCAGGTGATACGCCGTGCGGGCCGGGTCCAGCTTCCACAGGAACCACTGCCGGCGCTGCGCATGGGACAGCGGCGCGCGGTCGCGGTGCGGGCGCGGAGGAATGGCGCTCGTGCCGGCCTGCTGCATGCCGGTGCTCGCGCCGCGCAACCGCTCCTTCAGCTTGGCACGCTGGTCCGCGCTCAGGTTGGCGCGGCGCTCGGAGATGTCGTGGATTTCGGGCATGAGGGGTTCTTCAGACGGTGGCGGACACAGCGGGTGCAGGGAACGCCGCGGCAGCGGCCTCGTCGGCGTTCTCGATCTCTTCGATCAGCCGGGTCTCGACCAGCAAGGCCAGCTCGGCGATGGTGGGCGCCTTGAAGAAGGCGGCCGGGTGCAGCTCGATGTCGTAGGCCTTGCGCGCGCGCGCCAGGATCTGGATGGCCAGCAGCGAGTCGCCGCCGAGCTCGAACAGGTTGTCGTTCACGCCGATGGCGGCGATGCCCAGCATGTCCTGCCACAGCGCGGCGAGGCCGGTCTCGAGATCGCCGTCGGGCGCGACGAAGGGCGTGTCGAGCGCGGGGCGCGGGTGGTTGCGGCGCGTGCCGCGCGCGGCATGGGCCAGCGGGCCGTTCTCGATCAGTTCGAGCATGCCGCTGTCGAGCTTGCCCAGGCGCTGCGCGAGGTCGATGGTCGAGATCACGACCTGCGCATGGGCCGGGCCGTTGACGATGCGCTCCAGCGCCAGCGCGCCTTCGGGGCCGTTCATGCCCACGCCCTCGGGCAGCACCATGCCGGCGGCCATGCCCAGGTCGCGCCAGGCGTCCCAGTTGACCGAGATCACGAGGTGGCCGGCGTCACGCTGCGCCTGCGCGGCCAGCGCGTCGAGGTAGGCGTTGGCGGCGGCGTAGTCGCTCATGCCCAGGCCGCCGGCCATGCTGGAGATCGACGAACACAAGAGCACGAAATCGAGTGGTTCGCCGCGCACCGCCTGCAGCAAGGCTTGCGTGCCACGCAGCTTGGGCGCGAACACGGCGTCGACCATGGCGCGCGTGCGTTGGCCGATCATGCCGCTCGCGGCATGGCCCGCCGCATGGATCACGCCGTGGATGGCGCCGAAGCGTTGCCGGGCCTGCGCGGCCACCGCCCGCATCTGCGCGGCATCGGTGACGTCGGCCGACAGCGCGAGCACTTCGCCGCCCAGCGCTTCGAGCTCGAGCAGCTGCAGCAACTTCTGGCGCAAGGCCGCTGGCTGGTCGGCCGACGCCGCCAGCGATTCCCACGCGGCGCGCTCGGGCAGCGGCGAGCGGCCGAGCAGCACCAGCCTGGCCTGCCAAGACTTGGCGAGATGCCGCGCCACCGAAAGCCCGACGCCGCCCAGGCCGCCGGTGATCAGATAGACACCCTGCGTGCGAAAGCGTTGCCGCGGGCCGGCCCCTTGCGCCGGCAGCGCCAGCGGCTCGTAGACCTTGGTCCAGCGATGCGGCCCGCGGAAGGCCACCAGCGGCTCGTCGCGCGAGGCGGGTGAATCTGCCGCGAACTGTGCCGCAAGCTGCGCCACCAGCCATGCCTCGGCCTGGCTGGCAGCCGCGGGCAGCACCACGTCGACCACGCGGCAATCGATGTGCGGGTACTCCTGCCCGATCACCTTCGCGAGGCTGAACAGCGTAGCTTTCTCAGGGCACAGCGGCTCCGTGCCCGAGACGTCTTCCATCTGGTTGGCGACGACCTGCAGCGACAGCTTGCGCTCGCGGCCGGCCGCGGTGCTGTCCAGCGCCTGCGCCAGGGCCAGCAGGCTGAAGTAGCCGCGCTCCAGCAGGTCGCTCGACGAGGACGGCGCCGCGGCCTCGGTGTCGACACCCCACAGGTGGTGGACCCTGACCACCGGGCCGATTGCGGCGTGCACCTTGCGCAGCAATTGCTCGTGGTCGGCGCGCTCGCCGGGCCGCACGGCGTAGTGGCGCGGGCTGATCTCCACGAAGCCCGGGCCCTGCTCCACCCACACCACGGGATGCGCGTCCGCGCCTTCGTGCAACCCATGAAGTTCGTGCAGGTGGCGGATCAGCCGGTCGGCAAGGCCGCCGGTTTCACCGAACACCAGCGTGCAGGTGCCGGCCGGTGCCGGGCCCTGTGCCGCGCGCAGCGGCTCGGTGCGCTTCCAGGCCGGCACGTAGAACGCACCGGCCGCAGGGCCCGAAAGGCTCGACGATGCACCGGCTGCGAAGCTGCCCGCCTCCACCCAGTACGACTGGCGCTGGAACGGGTAGCTCGGCAGCGGCACCTGGCGGCGCGGCTGGCCCGCGCGGCAGGCGGCCCAGTCGATCTCGACACCGGCGCACCACAGCGCGCCGGTCACGCTGGCCAGCTGCCGCTCGTTGCGGGCCTGTTGCTGCGGATGCGCCTGGCTCGCCCAGATGCCCGCGGCCGAAGCGGCCTGCGGATGCTGCCGCGCCAGGCCGGCCAGCGTTTCGCCGGGGCCCACTTCGAGCACCACGCGCCCTTGCACGCGCAGCAACGCGGCCAGCCCGTCGGCAAAGCGCACCGTGCCGCGCAGGTGACGGCCCCAGTAGGCCGGATCGGTCGCCTGCCCGGCCGTGACCGTCTGGCCCGTGACGTTGGAGATGAAGGGAATGCGCGGCGCATGGCGCGGCACCGCGGCGATCACCTTCTGCAGCTCGCCCACGATCGATTCGGTCATGGCCGAATGCGACGCAATGGCCACATGCAGCCGGCGCGGCAGCAGGCCGCCGGCGAGCATCTGCTGCTCGGCCGCCTCGATGGCCTGCAGCGGGCCCGACAGCACGCAGAGCTGCTCGCCATTGACGGCGGCGATGTCGCAGCCTGCGCCGAGGAACGGCGCGAGCTCGGCTTCGGCCAGCGCGATGGCGGTCATGGCACCCGCGGGCATCGACTGCATGAGGCGCCCGCGCGCGGTGACGATGCGCAGCGCGTCTTCCAGGCTGAATACGCCGGCCAGGCAGGCCGCCACGTATTCGCCGAGGCTGTGGCCCAGCATCACGGCCGGCTGCACGCCGCGCGCCATCCATGCGCGGGCCATGGCGTACTCGACGATGAACAGCACCGGCTGCGTGTACTCGATGCATGCGAGCTTCCGGTCGGCCTCGGCCTCCATGCCCGCCGCCGGGTACAGCAGCTCGCGCAGGTCCATGCCCATGGCGCCCTCGAGCAAGGCGCAGCAGCGGTCGACCTCGCCGCGGAACACCGGGTCGTCGCGGTACAGCGCGGCGCCCATGTTCGCGTGCTGCGTGCCGCCGCCGGGGAACAGGAAAGCCACCTCGGGCGCGCCGGCCGGCGCGCGCATCACCTGCTCGAAACCGCCCTCGGGCGAGAGCAGCGCCTGCGCGGCCATGGCATGGCCGTTGGCGACGATGGCCGCGCGCAGCGGCATCGCGCGGCGGCCGCTTTGCAGCGTGTGCGCGATGTCGGCGACCGGCTGATCGGGCGACGCTTCGAAATGACGGCCCAGTTGCTGTCCGGCCTGTTGCAGCGCGGCGGCGCTCTGTGCCGACAGCGGCAGCACCTGCCAGTCGGGTGCGTGGGCCGCGGCCTTTTCGGCCGGCGCCTCTTCGAGCACCACATGCACGTTGGTGCCGCCGATGCCGAACGAGCTCACGCCGGCGCGGCGCGGCGTGGCGCCCGCGGGCCAGGGCCTGGTCGCGGCGTTGACGTAGAACGGGCTGGCCG
Organism: Variovorax sp. OK605; assembly: GCF_900115445.1. Lineage (NCBI taxonomy): Bacteria > Pseudomonadati > Pseudomonadota > Betaproteobacteria > Burkholderiales > Comamonadaceae > Variovorax > Variovorax sp. OK605. Next base: position 56,285 of record NZ_FOWL01000029.1, on the reverse strand, counting down.
CGAAGTCGATCTGCGGATTCGGACGCTCGAAGTGCAGGCTGGCCGGCAGCGTCCGGTGCTTCAGCGCCATCACGGTCTTGATGAGGCCGGTGACACCGGCCGCCGCGTCGAGGTGGCCGATGTTGGTCTTCACGGAGCCGACGGCGCAGTAGCCGGTGCGTCCGGAGCCGGCCTGGAAGGCCTGCGTGAGCGCGGCCATCTCGATCGGGTCGCCGAGCACCGTGCCCGTGCCGTGCGCCTCGATGTAGCCCACCGATTCGGCGTCCACGCCCGCGATGAGCTGCGCCGCGCGAATCACTTCGGCCTGGCCGTTCACGCTGGGCGCGGTGAAGCCGACCTTGTCGGCGCCGTCGTTGTTGGCGGCCGTGCCCTTGATGACGGCGTGGATGGTGTCGCCGTCGCGCAGCGCGTCGTCCAGCCGCTTGAGCACCACGAGGCCGGCGCCGCTGCCGATGACCGTGCCCGCGGCCTTCTCGTCGAAGGCGCGGCAGTGGCCGTCGGGCGAGAGGATGGCGCCCTCCTGGTAGAGGTAGCCACCGTCCTGCAGCAGGTTGAGCCACACGCCGCCGGCCAGCGCCATGTCGCAGTCGTAGCCGAGCAGAGCCTGGCAAGCCGTGTGCACCGCGGCCAGCGAGGTGGAGCAGGCGGTCTGAACCGTCACGGCGGGACCGCGCAGGTCGAGCTTGTAGGCCACGCGGGTGCACAGCGAGCCGCCGGAGTTGCCGCTCATGAGGCCCAGCAGCTCGGCAATGCCGCGCCCGTCGCCCAGGCCGAAGGCGGGCAGCAGGTGCCGCATGAGGTACAGGTTGGGGCCTTCGCCCGCGTAGACGCCGACCTTGCCCGGCCAGTTCTGCGCGTCGCAGCCGGCGTGCTCGAGCGCGGCCCATGCGCACTCCAGGAAGATGCGCTGCTGCGGGTCGAGGTGCTCGGCCTCGCGCGGCGAGTAACCGAAGAAGCCGGCGTCGAACTGGTCGAAGCCCTTGAACTGGGTGCCGGCCTTCACGTAGGCCGGGTCGTCGAGCAGTTCCTGCGCAACGCCTTGGGCGCGCAGTTGCTCGTCGGTGAATGCGGCCACGGACTCCACGCCGTCGCGGATATTGCGCCAGAGCGCATCGACGTCGGCGGCGCCGGGGAAGCGGCCCGCCATGCCGACGATGGCGATCTCGATGCCGGTCGCGCCGGATTGTTCAGGCTGGCCGGACGGTTCGTTGAGGGTGTGCATCAGTTGACTCTTTCCGCGGCTTTGCGGCGTTGAAGCAAGGCGGCGCGCTGGCGCAGCGCGCGGTCGTCGCCGGCCGTGGGCAACGAAGCGGGCGCGGCGGCGCCGCGCGCCATCCACTGGGCCAGCGAGCCGACCGTGGGGTACTTGAAGAGATGAACCAGCGGGATCGCGGTGCGCAGCCTGTCTTCGAGCAGGCGGTGCACGCGCACCAGCAGCAGCGAGTGGCCGCCGAGGTCGAAGAAGTTGTCATGGACGCCGACCTTGTCCAGCTGCAGCACCTCGGCCCAGATGGCGGCGAGGGTTTCGGCGATCGGGCCCTGGGGCGCTTCGTAGGGTTTGTCGCTGGTGAACTCGGGGGCCGGCAGCGCCTTGCGGTCGACCTTGCCGTTGGCGTTCAGCGGCAATGCATCGAGCGCCATCAGCACGCTGGGGACCATGTAGTCGGGCAATGCTTCGCCGAGGCGCTCGCGCAGCACCGCGGTGTCGATGCCCTGGCCGGACACGTAGCCCACGAGCCGAGCGCCTGCGGGGCCTTCGTTCGCGACGACGACGGCTTCGCGCACTTCGGGTTGCGCCTGCAACTGCGCCTCGATCTCGCCCAGCTCGATGCGGAAGCCGCGCACCTTCACTTGGTGGTCAATGCGGCCCAGGTACTCGAGCTGGCCTTGGTTGCTCCAGCGCACGAGGTCGCCTGTGCGGTACAGGCGCTGGCCGTCGTTCGTTGCAATGAAGCGCTCTGCCGTAAGGCCAGCGCGCTTCAAATAGCCGCGTGCGAGGTTGATGCCGCCCAGGTACAACTCTCCGGCAACGCCGACAGGGACTTCGTTCAGGCTCTCGTCCAGCACATAGGCCTGGGTGTCGCTGATCGGCCTTCCGATCGGCACCTGCGTGCTGCCGTCATCCCGGCACGTCCATTGGGTGACGTGGATGGTCGTCTCGGTCGGGCCGTACAGGTTCTGCAGCGTGGCGCCGCTCAGGCGTTGCAACGCTTCCTTCTGCGTGGCCGCAGGCATCGCCTCGCCGCCGCAGATGATGTGCTTGAGCTTGGTCGTCGCCTCGATGCCCTCATACGCCAGGAAGGCCTGCAGCATCGAGGGCACGAAGTTCAGCGTCGTGATCTGGTGCTTCTGGATCAGTTCGACCAGACGGACCGGGTCGCGGTGATCGCCGGGGTTGGCAATGACCAGCCGGGCGCCCGAGGTCAACGGCCAGAACATTTCCCATACCGACACGTCGAAGCCGAACGGGGCCTTGTGCAGGACCGTATCGGCACCTGCGAGCGTGTAGAAATCCTGCATCCAGGCCATGCAGCTGAAGAGCGCCGCATGACGGATGGCTGCGCCCTTGGGACGGCCGGTGGAGCCGGAGGTGTAGATGACGTAGGCGAGGTGCTCGCCGTGAAGAGCAATTTGCGGATCGGACTCGGACTCCGAAGAGGTATCGACCGTGTCGAGCTCCAGCACCTGAAGCGAATCGGCGCCAGGGATCAGCGACCGCAGATGGCTTTGCGTGAGCAGCAACGAGATGCCGCTGTCCTCGACCATGTACGAGAGACGGTCTGCGGGGTATTCGGGATCGAGCGGCACGTAGGCACCGCCCGCCTTCAGCACCGCGAGGATGCCCACCATCATCTCGGTGGAGCGTTCCACACAGATGCCGACCAGCGTGTCCTGCCTGACGCCCAAGGCCGTCAAGCGATGCGCCAGCTTGTTCGCACGCGCGTTGAGTTCCGAGTAGCTCAGCGCCTCGTCACCGAAGACCAGCGCGGGCGCCAGGGGCTTCGACTTCGCATGCGCCTCGATCTGCCGATGCACGGGCTGCGAGCCTTCGTGCCGACGCGTGTTCTCTGTCCACGCCACCAGGTTCGCGCGTTCAGCAGCACCCACCAGCGCCACATCGCCCACCGCCAGTTCAGGCTGCCCAGCCAGCGCCTCCAGTACCGCCACGTAGTGCCCCGCCATCCGCTCGACCGTCTCACGGTCGAACAGCTCCGCCGCATGGACAAAGCCCAGCGTCAGCCGACCCTCGGGCGTCTCGCGCGCCTCCAGCACCAGCTCGAATTGCGCCTCCCCGTCGGGCAGCGCGTAATGCGCCACCTCGAGCCCCGGCAGTTGCGCCAGTGCCCGGTGGTCTTCGACGAGGTGGTTGAACATCACCTGGAACAACGGGCTCTGGCTCAGGCTGCGCTGCGGCTGCAGCGCCTCGACCAGCTGCTCGAACGGCAGGTCCTGGTGCGTCTGCGCGCCCAGCATCGCCTCGCGCGCCTGCGCGACGACCTGCGACAGGCGCATGCGCGCGCCGATCGGGTTGCGCAGCACCAGCGTATTGACAAAGAAGCCGACGATGCTTTCGGCCTCGACGCGGCTGCGGTTGGCCACCGGCGCGCCGACGCGGATGTCTTCGAGCCCCGTATAGCGGTGCAGCAGCGCCTGGAAGCCGGCCAGCAGCAGCATGAACAGCGTCGCGCCTTCTGAGGCGGCGGACTGGCGCAGGCCCTGCAGAAGTGCGGTGGGCACCTCGAGGCTGTGGCGTGCCGCGCTGTGGCCGATCTGCGCGGTGCGCGGACGGTCGGTCGGCAGGGCCAGCACGGGGTGCGCGCTGCCGAGCTGCGCGCGCCACCAGGCCAGTTGCCGCCCGGCCTCGCCGGCGGCCAGCCAGTCGCGCTGCCACATGGCATGGTCAACGTACTGCACGCGCGCGGCGGCGCGGCGTCGGGTGTCGCCCCGCAGCCGCGCGGCGTAACCGGCGGCGAGTTCGTCGAGCAGCACCTGCATCGAGGCGCTGTCCGAGATGATGTGGTGCATCACCAGCACGAGCAGGTGCGAGGTGTCCGACAGGCGCACCAGCGCCACGCGCAGCAGCGGGCCCTGTGTGAGGTCGAAGGGCGTCGCGTGCAGGCGCCGCGCTTCCTCGGCGGCGCGCGCCTCCCGCTCGGCCGGTGCGAGATGGCGCAGGTCGACGAGAGCCAGCAGCGGCGCCCACGACGAACTGACCAGCTGCTCGGCCGTGCCGTCCGCACCGGCCGCGCTGGCCAGGAACACCGTGCGCAGCGACTCGTGGCGCGCGGCCAGGTCTTCGAACGCGGCGTGCATGGCGGCCGCGTCGAGCGCGCCCGACAGGCGCAGCGCGCCGCTCATGTGGTACGCCGTGCTTTGCGGCGAGAGCTTCCACAGGAACCACTGCCGCTCCTGTGCATGCGAGAGCGGCAAGGGCTGCAGCCGGCGCTCGGCCGACAAGGGCTCGATGGCCGCGTCGTTCTCGCGGGCCGGGTTGGCGCTGCGGCTGCGCACGACGTCCGCGCAGACGTTCAGCTTCGGCTGCTCGAACAGGTCGCGAATTCCGAACCCGATATTCCAGCGGCGCGCGATGCGCGCGGCCACCTGCACCGCGGCGAGCGAGTTGCCGCCCGAGGTGAAGAAGTGGGCGTCGTGCGCCAGTGCGCGGCCCTCAGGCCACTTGAGCACTTCGCGCCAGATGCCGGCCACCGCCTGCGCGACATCGTCGGGCAGCGCCGCCTCGGCTGGCACCGATGCACCGCTGCCGCCGAGCGTGAAGGCGCCGTGTTCGTGGATGGCGTAGGCATCGAGGCTGCGCGCCGCTAGCCCCGCGCGGCAGGCCTGGCGCTGCAGCTTGCCGCTCGAGGTCTTGGGCAATGCGCCGGGGTTCAGCAGCACGACGGCGGCCGGCGCTTCGCCGAACACCTCGCTCACGGCGGCGCCGAGCGCTTCGACGAGCACGTGCGGCGGCACCAGTTTCTGCATGCTGCGCGACACCTCGGCCGCCACGCCGATGCCCTCGCCTTGCGGCCCGGTCACCGCGAACGCGGCGACGCGCCCCTTGCGCACGGCCTCCACTTCGGCTTCGACGGTGCGCTCGATGTCCTGCGGGTAGATGTTGTGGCCGCGCACGATGATCAGGTCCTTGATGCGGCCCGTGACGTAGAGCTGCCCGTCGTGCTGGAAGCCCAGGTCGCCGGTGCGCAGCCAGCGCTTGCCCTCGAGCTCGGCGAAGGTCTCGCGGGTCGCCTCGGGCTTGCCCCAGTAGCCCGCGCAGATGCTCGGGCCGCTGGCCCAGATCTCGCCGACGCGGCCTGCGCCGAGCGCGGCCAGCGATGCCGGGTCGGTGATGCGCACCTCGTGGCCTTCGGGCACGGCGCCGCAGCCGACCAGCAGGGTGCCATCCACACCGTCAACACCGTTAGCGCTGTCCACGCACTCGACGCCCTCGCCTCTTGCGAGCGCCACGCTCGAGAAGCTGCGCGCGACCAGCCCGCCGCCGCGCTGTCCGCCGGTGACGAACAGCGTTGCTTCGGCAAGGCCGTAGCAGGGGTACGCGGCACCGGGGTCGAAGCCCACGGGTGCGAAGCGTTCGATGAACTCGGTTTCGGTGTCGGCACGCACGGGCTCGGCGCCGGTGTAGGCCACGCGCCATGTCGAGAGATCGAGCCCCGCGAGCCGCGCGCCTTTCACGCGGTCGAGGCAGAGGCGGTAGGCGAAGTCGGGGCCGCCGCTGAGCGTGGCGCGGTGGCGCGAGATGAGCTCGAGCCAGCGCACCGGGCTTTCGAGAAAGTAGCGCGGCGAGGCCAGCACCAGAGGAATGCCGCTGTACAGCGGCTGCATGAGGCCGCCGATCAGGCCCATGTCGTGATAGAGCGGCGCCCATGACACGAACTTGTCGTCCGGCCCGATGCCCATGCCGTCGCGGATGGCGCGCTCGTTGGCCATGAGGTTGCCGTGCGTCACGATCACGCCCTTGGGCGCGGAGGTCGAGCCCGAGGTGTATTGCAGGAAAGCGGGGTCGTCCTGCGCGGGCGAGAACGGGGTCCACGCGCCGGCGAGCGCGATGTCGACCGCATCGACGGCGACCATCGTGGCCTGCGCGAACGACGCGGCGGCGCCTTCGGTCGCGGCCTGCACTGCGGACTGCATCGCCGAAGAGGTCAGCACGCAGCGGGCCTGCGAATCGCCGGCGATGCCGGTCAGGCGCGCGAGGTGCTGGGGCCGCATCGATTCGGGCGGGAACACGGGCACCGCGATCACGCCGGCATAGAAACACGCCAGCATGCTCACGGCGTAGTGGTCGTCGTTGTCCAGCATCACCAGGGCGCGGTCGCCCTTGTCGAACTGCTGCTGCAGGCAGGCCGCGAGCGCGCGCACGCGCGTCTCGAAGACGGCATAGCTGAAGGTCTTCTCGGCATGCGCGCCGTTCGCTTCGCCGGCCACGGTGAGCCAGATGTCGTCGGGCCGCGACTGCGCCAATGCGCGCAGGTGCTCCACGAAGTTCGCGGACGCGGGGTGTCCCGCGTTCAGCGCCGCTGTCGTTGTCGTTGTGCCTGCCATCTCGCTCACTCCAGATAGTTAGAAAGGGCGCCGCTGGCACCGGGCCGGCGGCGCTGGCTCATGCGGGTGTCCTGGCGCGCCACGCCAATGCCGCCGCATAGCCGCAAGGCGCAGGCAGCGCGATGGCGGTGAAGGCCGACCACCCGGGCACGGTGGACGCGATGGACAGCCCGCCGCCCGCCAGCGGATGGATGCCGACGCACAGCAGGTGCTCGGGCACGCCGACGCCCACGGCCTTGAGCAGCGCCTCCTTGCCGACCCAGCGCAGGTAGAGGGCCTGCATGCGATCGCCGGTGCCGCCCGCCTCACCGGCATCGCGCACCTCGCGCGCCTCCTGCGCGGTGAAGGCCAGCTCGAAGAGGGCCTCGGCGTCGACGTCGTCGCGGCACTGCTCGATGTCGATGCCCACCTCGCTGACCTCGCGGCCGTCGGCCAGGACGATCAGCGCGTGGCCGCCCGAATGGGACACGTTGAACAGCGGCATGTCGCCGGCCGCGTCGACGAAGGGCTTGCCGTGCACGCCGGGCGACAGCGGCACGTCGCAGGGGCCGCAACCCATGCGCCGCGCGAGCAGCCGGCGCGTTGCGGCGCGCGCGGCCGCGAAGCGCACGCGGTCGGCGCGCCTGGCGAAGCGGCATGCGCGCTCGTGTTCGACACGCGACAGCACGGACCACGCGTCGCGGTCGTCGCGCGTCAGGTCGAAATCCAGGCGATAGACCTCCATGCCCGCGGGCAAGGCGTCATGCAACTGCATGAGGTGCATGCCGTCCTCCGGCCAGGGCCAGCGCCTGGCTCACGCGCCGCGCCAGCGCATCGAGGAACGCAGCCTCGCGCTGGCGGATGAAGAAGTGGCCGCCGTCGAACCAGTCGAGCGTGAACGCGTCGCCGGCATGCGCCGACCAGGCTTGCATGCGCGGCGCGTCGATGTCGTCCTGCCGGCCCGCGAAGACATGCAGGGGCATGGGCAGCAGCGCATCCGGTGTGTCTGGCGTGTAGGCGAAGCTCTCGCAGACGCGATAGTCGGCGCCGAGCGTGTCGAGGGTGATGCGCATCAGCTCGGCGCTGGCGAACACTTCCTCGGGGGTGCCGCCCTGCTTGCGCAGGTCGGCCGTCAACGCGGCGTCGTCACGCGTGTCGGGCAGGCGATCGGGGTCGCGCTGCGACGGGGCCGAGCTGCCCGACGCGAGCAGCGCGCGTGGCAGCGGCCGGCCCAGCGCGCGCAGCCGCTGCGCGACACCGTAGGCCAGCAGCGCGCCCATGCTGTGGCCGAAGAGCATGAAGCTGCCCTGCATCGCATCGGCCTGTTCGGTGCAGATGCGCGCGACCTGCGCATCGAAGCTTTCGACGAAGCGCTCGCCCATGCGCATGCCGCGGCCCGGCAACTCGACGGGCACGATCTCGATCCAGCGCGGCAGCAGGGGCCGCCAGCGCAGGTACATGGTTGCGCTGGCACCCGCGCACGGCAGGCACAGCAGCGACACCCTCGCCGGCACGCTCATCGAAGCGCTGCGGCTTCAGCGGCGGGCGTTCCTTCCTGCGCGGCCATCCAGTCGCGCAGCGACTTCGGGCGCATGTCGGTCCAGTTCTTCTCGACATAGTCGAGCGCGGTCTTCTTGTCGCCCTTGACGCCGTCGACGGCCTTCCATCCGCCGGGCACGGCCTTCCAGTGGGGCCAGATGGAGTATTGGTCTTCGTGGTTGACCAGAACGATGAAGGTTTCGTCTTCGCGGTCGAAGCAGCTGGTAGACATGGTGCGTCCTTGTGCGGTTGATCGGGGAAGCGGGCGGGCAACCGGGCCGGCGGGCGGCCGATTGCTGCGCTTCTGATCAACATGACGGTTCAGGCGCGAATCTGTTCACCCTCGATGCGGGGTGATCAGGGGGCACACGGCGCTCAGGTGTCGTCGCCGCGCGCGGGGCGGTCCTGTGCCTGGCCCTGCGTCTTCTTCCATGCCTCGACGTCGACGGCGGGCGGCACGAGGCCCGCGAGCAGCCAGAGGCGCGCGGCCTTGTCGTAGGCCTTGCGATGGGCCGGTTCGGCAAGCAGCCATGTCACCATTTCGACACGCGCGGCTTCGCCGAAACCCTCGCGGTCGTGCTCGCGCCGCACCCAGGCCCATGCGGTGCGCCAGATGAGGTCGTCTTGCTCTTGTGTCATGCGCGTATGGTTTTTACCTTACACCGATCGCGCACGAGAAGGAAAGCGAGCACACCCCCCTTTCGGGGCTGGCTTTGGTGGACGCGCGCGCTGCCCCGTGCGTCAGTCGTTGATGAGGTGGCGCATGCCGCCGATGGCTTCGTCGGCCTCGGCGATCAGCCGGTTCACGAGGCCGAGCGCACAGCCCAGTTGCACCGCGATGTCGCGCTGCGTGAGGCCCTCGAGCCGGTAGAGCTGGAATGCGACGCGGGTTCGCGCGGGCAGCTGCGACAGCGCCTGCTCGATCAGGCCGACGACCTGGCGGTCACGCATCACGCAGTCCGGCGACGGCGGGCCGGGCACGTCGAGCGTCTCCACGTCGACGTCGAAGGTGCGGTAGGTGGCCTCGAGCGACTGGCGGCGGCAATGGTCGAGCGCGAGGTTGCGCACCACCTGGCAGCAGTAGCCCATGGGCTTGTCGATCTTGCGGCCGCCGGCGCCGTCGGCAATGCGCAGGTAGGCGTCCTGCACCACGTCGTCCGCGAGTTCGGTGGTGCGCACGATCCTGCGGGCAACATGCCAGAGCTGGGCCCGGTTGGCGACGAAAACGTCTCCCAGCGATGGCTCGAACGTAGGTGACAGCATCTTTGAACAACTCCAGATGGGGGCCAGGCGTCGAAATTCGAAACGGCGCGCGCGATGCGCATTGGCGTGAATGCAACCCATCCGGATCCGGTGCATGGGCCGCATATTAAATAAGAATCATTACTATCTAATGGCGGACAACCTCCCGAATTCGTGAGGTGTCCTTACCCATAAAGACGTTCGAGCGCACCAAACAGAGACACGTCGAACACGTCGGCGTGGTTGCAAGACGTATCCAGGGGAGGCTCGGCGCGGGCCACTAAAATCCCGCCCCTTGCCTGTTTTTCCCGGCGTTTCCGGTTTTCCCGCTGTCACGCCGCGTCCCGCGTCCCCGTCCCCCTTCTCCCCCCAATGAACATCGTCGTCAACGAAGACCTCAAAGCCTATATCGACCCCCTGACGCCGGAGGAATACGAAGCCCTCGAACGCAGCATCCTGGCCGAGGGCTGCCGCGACGCGCTCGTGCTGTGGGGCGACGTGCTGGTGGACGGCCACAACCGCTACGGCATCTGCCAGAAGCACGGCCTGCCGTTCCAGACGGTGCAGAACACGCGCTTCAAGTCGATCGACGACGTGCACCTCTGGATGATCGACCAGCACCTGGGCCGGCGCAGCATCTCCGACTTCCTGCGCGGCGTGCTCGCGCTGCGCAAGAAGGACATCGTCGACCTGCAACGCGCCCGCACGGTGGCGCCGCCGGCTGCGTCTTCAGATGCTGCCGCACACGACCCGTCCGACCCGTCCGACCCGCCGTTCGATGTCGATCCGCCCGCCGACGGCGACGCCCCCGCCGTGCCGCCGCCCGCCCCGCTGAACAGCCGCGAAGCCATCGCGCGCGCCGCGCGGCTGAGCAGCAGCCAGGTGGGGATGATCGAGAAGATCCAGAAGCAGGCCGCGCCGGAACTGGTGGCGGCCGTGAAGTCGGGCGTGATCTCGATCAACACCGCGGCCGCCGTGGCCACGCTGCCGGCCGAGGAGCAGGTCTCCGCCGCGATCGCCGGCAAGGACGAGCTCAAGCAGGCCGCCAAGCGCGTGCGCGATTCGAAGAAGAAGCCGCGCGAAGAGTCGGCCGAGCCGGCTTCGGACGAAGCGCAGCAGGACAAGCCCGATGCGGTTCAGGCGCTGGAGCAGCGCGTGGCCGAGCTCACGGCCGAGAACGAGGCCTTGCGCAAGCAAGTGGCCGAGCTGCGGGCGCAACTCGGCCAATGACGCCGGCGGGCTTTCAGGCCCCTCAGGCCTCTCAGGCCTCTCAGGCCTCTCAGGCCCTGGTGCCTACAGCTGGATCTCGCTGATCTTCGCGCCAGAGAGCGAGACGCCGGCTTCCAGCCCGATGTTGGTCATCACGAAGCCCACCACCGGCTGGCGCAGCGTGTTGGTGTCGATGCTGCCGTTGGCGCCGATGGTCGCGAGCGCCACCGTGGCGTCGGCACCGGCCGTCCAGCCCTTGCTGTTGCGGAACTTGTCCAGCGCCGCCTGCGTGGTGAACAGGTAGATCACCGCCTTCGACTGCGCGCCGGCCTGGAAGCCGACCGAGCCGGCGGTGGTGCTGTAGTACGACTGCGTGCGCCCGTTCACGCGCAAGGCGCCGCGGCCGTATTCGGCACCGACCCCCAGGCTGCCCCCCACCACGGCGGGGAACACCAGCACACCGCTGGAGCGCGCCACCAGTTCGCGCGAGCCCTTCACCGAGTCGTAGAGCTTGGACAGCGCGGCGTCGGCCTGGGCGTCGATGGACGTGCGCGACGACGCGCTGCTGGCCTGATCCTGCGGTCGCGTCGTGGTGCAGCCGACAAAGGCCAGGCTGCACGCGGCGAAAGCGGACGAGAGCGCAAGCGTTCTGAAGTTCATGGCTTTCATGACGAAATCCTTTGCAAAGAAGGTGGATCGGCGAGGAAAACCCCGCTTTTGTCTGCCAACAGCGGCAGGTGCGCTCATGCTAAGACGCGAAAACCGGCCCCCGCCCACCTTGAGAAATCCGCCTACGCGAAGACACGGTGTCCATGAATGGCCTGAAACTTCGCTCCGTAATCTTGTGTTTTTATTTGCAACAAGTGTTATATTTTTATCGTCATTGGTCGAGATAGTCCTGTAGTACTACTTTCGATGGCCCTTCAAACCGGCCGCCGAAGTCCAGCCGGGGAGCCTGCTTTGCAATCAGAACGGCGTTCACGCCCAAAGTTGGTGCTGTCGGTGCCGGCATGACAACAGCCGCCCATCCCGCCCTCAAAAGCCAGCGCGCCTTGCTGAGCTTCAGCGTCGAAGGCCTGCCGCCGCGCGAAGAGCTGCTGTTCAAGTCGCTGGTCCGCCTGCTCGACCACCGCACCCACCAGCACTGGGCCTGGAGAGCCGGCCCGGCCGATCTGCGGGTCGTCGGCGAAAAGCTGCCACCCGTGGGCGACGCACCGGCGGTGCCGGTGCTGGCCGTGGGCCAGACCGACCCGCAACGCGGCGGTCACTTCCTCGCACTGCCGCTGCATGCCGACGCGCTCGAGCAGACGCTCAACCGCCTGGGCGCCATGGTCGTCCACGCCCGCGGGCTGGGCCTGGCGGCGGCCGAGGCCGACCTGGCCGAAGACGACGAGTTCCGCCTGCTGCGCTGGCCGCCCGCCGCGCTGCTCGAAGCACCCCACCGCATCCGGCTCGCCACGCTGATGACAGGGCGCCCCACCTCGCTCGGCGTGCTGCGCCAGCGCTCGGGCCTCGGCGTGCAGGAGTGCCTGGACTTCATTGCCGACCTGCGCCGCAGCGGGCTGCTCGAAAGCGCACAGGAGACAGCACAGGCGGCACAGGCGGTGCGAGCCGCGCAAGACACGCAGGCTGCGGCAGCCACCGCCAATTCTGCTTTCTTCGACAGCGTCGCCCCCGACAGCCGCCCCGCCCTCCCGTATCCGCCGGTGCGCGACGCCGTGCAGCCCGGCTTGCTGGCCCGCATCCGCAGCCGGCTCAGCCTGCTGACCACAGGGCCCCGATGACCGTCGAACACAAGATCCTCTTCACCGGCACGATGGGCGCCGGCAAGACCACCGCCATCGGTGCCGTGAGCGAGGTCCCGCCCGTGAGCACCGACGTGCGCAACACCGACACCTCGGTTGCCAAGGCCACCACCACCGTCGGGCTCGACTACGGCGAACTCACGCTCGACAACGGCGAGAAGCTGCGCCTGTACGGCACACCGGGGCAGATGCGCTTCGACTTCATGTGGCGCATCCTGGCGCGCGGCGCGCTCGGCCTGGTGATCCTGGTCGACAACAGCCGGCCCGATCCGCTGGCCGACCTCGACGTGTACCTCGACGGTTTCGCCGAACTGATCGCCACCACCGCGTGCGTGGTGGCGGTGGGACGCATGGAGTCGCATCCGCAGCCCGACATCGACGCCTACGCGCGCCGCGCCGAGGCCAAGGGCGTGCTGTGCCCGGTGCTGCCGGCCAACGTGACCGACCCGCAGCAGGTCGTTCAGTTGCTGGAGCTGCTGCTGCTTCAACTCGAGGCCTGAGCCTCTCTTTTCTTCATTTCCGGGCAGCCATGAACATCACCCCCCAGATCAAGCTCGCCGCCGAATCCGCCATCGACACGCTGATGAGCCAGATCAAGGGGGTGAAGGCCGTGGTCATCTCGACCGAGGACGGCCTGGAGCTGGCCGCGCGCGTGGAGAACACCGCGCAGGTGGCCCGCCTGTCGGCCATTGCCAGTTCGCTGGCCGCGCTGGGCGCCGTCGCGGGCGAGGAGAGCGACCTCGGCGACTGCGACAACGTGACCATCGAGGCAACGCACGGCCACATCCTGATGCTGCAGGCGCGCCACCCCGAGCTCACGCTGATCGTGAGCGTGGTCACCGGCAAGGACGCGATCATCGGCCAGGTCCTGTACTTCGCGAAGCAGGCGACGCTCGCGCTGCAGCACGCCTGAGGGCGGCCGCGCACCGGCGCCGATCCGGCACACCCGTTCGACAACACCGGCAGCCGCCCACCTCTTCGCCCGGGTGGCCGCCGACTCCAAGGGGCGAGGGACTACGAAGGATTTCGATGGCAAATATCAAGCAATCCATGGACGACCTGATGACCTGCGACGGCGCGCTGTGCGCGGCGCTGGTGGACTCGAGCAGCGGCATGATCCTGGGCCAGATCGGATCGGGCGTCGACCTGGAAGTCGCGGCCGCGGGCAACACCGAGGTCGTGCGCGCCAAGCTGCGCACCATGCGCGACCTGGGCTTGAACGATGTCATCGAGGACATCCTCATCACGCTCGGCAAGCAGTACCACATCATCCGCCCGATGCAGAAGAAGGAAGGCCTGTTCGTCTACCTGGTGCTGGACAAGGCCAAGTCGAACCTCGCGCTGGCACGCCGCAAGGCGCTGGACGTCGAACAGAACATGACGGTCTGACGCCGGCAGGCCGGTGGCGGGCCAGGCGCCACCGGCGGTCACGTGAGGCCACCCACGGCCACGGGCGGCGCAATGTTCGCGCAATGCTGATTCATAGCATCGCAGGTCTCTTGCGGGCGCGCGCTCCCAGCGGCCCGCCATCCGGCAACCGAACCGACCCTGCGCACCCCGATGACATTCGACCCTGCAAGGCTGCCTCGCTACTCGACCGCGGGCGGCTCGCTGAAACCCTCGAACCCCACCGTCAACGCCGCCACCCATCCGCGCACCTCGCCAGCGCCGGCCGCGCGGCGACTCGAGCTGCTCGACGCCCTGCGCGGCTTCGCGCTGCTCGGCGTGCTGCTGGTCAACCTTCGCAGCTTCTCGCTGTACGAGTTCATCGCGAGGTCGCAGCGCGACGCGCTGCCCACCGCCGCCTGGGATCGCGCGCTTTCACTGGCGATGGAGTTGCTGGTCGACGCGAAGTCGATCACCCTCTTCACCCTGCTCTTCGGCGTGGGCTTCGCGATGCGGTCGAACCGCCTCGCCGGCAACGCCAACACCGATGGCATGCGCCTGCACGTGCGGCGCATGCTGGTGCTGCTGGCCATCGGCCTGGTGCACGCGTACCTCTTCTGGTGGGGCGACATCCTGCGCTACTACGCGGTGTTCGGCCTGCTGCTGCTGGCGTTCACCCGGCTGTCGGCGCGCACGCTGGCCGTGCTCGGCGTGTGCGTGGCCGTGGTGCTGCCGGTGCTGCTGCAACCGCTGGTGCCCGGCCTGCTGCCGGCGCAGGCCGGCAAGGCCCAGGCCTCGGCCGCCGCATGGAGCGCCTTCGTCAGCGGCGACTGGGCCACGATGCTCCAGGGCAACCTGGCGCGCGACATGCGCATGCGCATCGCCGTGTGGTCGCTGCCGCTGTTCGTGTTCGGCCGGTTGCTGCTCGGCATGGCCATCGGCCGCGCGGGCGTGCTGCAGGAATCGGTCGCGCACCGGCGTTTCTGGGTACGGCTGCTGCGCGCGAGCTTCGCCGTTGCGCTTGCCGCTTCCGCATTGCTGATGCTGCGGGACCATGGCGGCACAGGCGGCACAGGCAGCACCGCCGTGGTGGCCAGTTGGCTGGGTGAAGGCGCGGGCCTCCACGCGACGCGCCTGCTGCGGGAGCTTGCACCGCTGGCGCAAGGCGTGTTCTACATGGCCGCCTTCGTGCTGCTGTTCCAGCATGCGGCGTGGCGGCACTGGCTGCGCAAGCTCGCGCCGATGGGCCGCATGGCGCTGACCAACTACCTCGCGCAGACGCTCTTCGGCCTCGGCCTGTTCTACGGCATCGGCCTGGGCCTCGGGCCGCAGTTCGGGATCGTGGGCGTGGTGATCTGCGGCGCCGCGATCTTCGCGCTGCAGGCGCTGTTCAGTTGCTGGTGGCTGGCGCGCTTTCGCTTCGGGCCGGCCGAATGGCTGTGGCGCAGCCTGGCCTACGGCAAGGCCCAGCCGATGCGCCTGCAGGCCACGGCCTGAGGCGCACCGGCGCAGCCCTTCAGGGCAGGACCGTGAGGCGGTCGGTGGCCGGCGGCGCCAAGGGGCTGCCGGCCTTGATGTAGGCCTCCAGGGCGTCCACGTCCTGGTCGCCGCCGAGCGAATCGGTCCCCTGGTTGAAGACGGTGAAGTTGTCGCCGCCCGTCGCCAGGAAGCTGTTCATCGTCACGCGGTAGGTCGTGGCGTCGACCATCGCGGTGCCGTTGAGCGACAGGCCGCTGATGCGCGAGCCGGCGGGCGCCGAGAGGCTGTAGCTGTAGGTGAGGCCCTTGGACGGCAACAGCACCTTCGGCGCGGCCACGGTGTTGGCGCCGCTGTTGAACTGCTGCTCCAGCACGGCCTTGATCTGCGCCCCCGTCATCGTCTTCACCACCAGGCTGTTGCCGAAGGGCTGCACCGCGAAGATCTGGCCGTAGGTCACGCTGCCGTCGCCGGCGGGCGCGAGGTCGGCGCGCACGCCGCCCGGGTTCATGAAGGCGATCTGCGCCGCGCCCTTGCCCACCGGGCTGGTGGCGGCGAGCTGCGCGTCGGCGATCAGGTTGCCCAGCACGCTTTCCTTCGACGCGGTCTGCGTGCGCGTGGCCGTGGCGGTCAGCGAGCCCACCACGCGCTGCACCAGCGGCCCCGCGATGGTGAGGTACTGGCTGATGAGCGCGGCCACCTCCTGGTTCTTGCCGAAGGTGGGGTACTGGTCGGTCAGCGCGACGGTGGTGGCGCCGCTGGTGTAGGCCTCGCCCTGCACGATCACGTTGTCGGCCGCCTTGGCCGTGACCTTGCGCGTGCGCGTGTCGATGGTCAGGTTGATGTCGGTCAGCAGCGTGCCGTACTGGCCGGCGCTGGTCAGCAGGAAAGGCTTGGCCGGGTTGGTCTTGCCGTAGTCGCACACGTACGAGCGGTGCGTGTGGCCCGAGATCACGATGTCGACCGAGGCGTCGAGCTTGTCGAGGATCGGCAAAATGTCGCCGCTCAGGCCCGCGCAGCTCTTGTCGTTGTAGCCCACGGTGGTGGTGCCGCCTTCGTGGATCACGACCACGACGGCATCGGCGCCCTGCGCCTTCAGCTGCGGGATCAGCGCGTTGGCCGTGTCCGCCTCGTCCTTGAAGCTCAGGCCCGCAACGCCGGCGGGCGTGACGATGTTGGGCGTGCCCTTCAGCGTCATGCCGATGAAGGCCACCTTCACCGTGGCGCCGTCCTTGGTGAAGGTCTTCATGCCGGTGGCCGGGAACAGCGTGTTGCCGTCGCCCTTCACCGTGTTGGCCGCCAGGAAGCCGAAGTTGGCGCCCGGGAAGCTCTTGTTGACGCGGCAGGGCTCGAGCGCGGTGTTCTTCGCGCAGCCGCCGTTCTTCATGCGCAGCAGTTCGGTCTGGCCCTTGTCGAACTCGTGGTTGCCGACCGCGTTGAAGTCGATCTTCATCGCGTTCACCGCTTCGATGGTCGACTCGTCGAGGAACAGCGCCGACACCAGCGGCGAGGCGCCGATCATGTCGCCGGCCGACACCACGGCGTTGTTCGGGTTCTTCGCCTTGAGGTCGGCGATGGCCGAGGCCAGGTAAGCGGCGCCGCCGGCGGGCACCGCCACCGTACCGCCGGCCTTGGCGGGTGCGGTGATCGACAGCTTGGGCGGCTCGAGGTTGCCATGCAGGTCGTTGAAGGCGATGAGCTTCACGTCCACGGTGGCGGGCGCCGGGGCCGGCGGGTTCGACGCGGGAGGCGGCGCGGCGATCGGCAGGAAGCCGTTCGTGTTGTTGCTGCCGCCACAGGCGGTGAGCATGGCCAGGACCGCGCCGGCCAGGGCGGCGTGTTTCGACGATGGATGCATGAACCTCTCCTCTGCTTTGGAATCCAGCGGATGCTGGCCACGGCAGATGACGATGCCGTGACCCCCTCAAGCCCTCTGGGGGTGATCTGCCAGGCGGTCAGGGAAGAAGCACGAGGCGCGTCGCCACACCGGGGCCGAAGGCCGCCTGCAGCAGGGCCCTGGCTTGCGCGCCTTCTGCTTCGCCCAGTTTCGGCACATGCGGTACGGCCAGCCAGCCCTCGGCGGGCCGGCGCTGCAGCTGCCAGCCTTCCTGGCCCAGACGGATGAGTTGCGCGAGCGCCGCGGGGTCGGCGACGGCCAGCGCGTCGGGTGTGATGTCGAGCCAGTCGACGACCTGCTCGGTCTCGCCGCCGAGGCGTGCGGCGGCACCCTCGGCGAGCGCGCGCTGCGTGGCGGCGTCGCGCACGGCGCCTTGCAGGATGATCCCGCCGCCGTGCCAGCGGATTTCGAGCGCGGGCGCCGCGGCGGCTTGCGTGGCCTGTGCAACGGGTGCGGCCTGCGCGACCTGCGCATTTTGCACGGACAGCGACCGCCAGGCGGTTGCCGCGGCAACGGACATGACCAGCAGGCAGATGGCCGTGATTGCGAGGGTCGTGGATCGCTTCATCGCGCGGAGCATCTTTTCGATCGGCGGGAGGAGAAACAGGAAGGACTGCGAGCGTGCCACGCGGCGCGTGACGCCGATGTGACCGCTGCCGAGCACGACGTTGAACAGACCTACACACATCGCCGCAGCGCGATGACCCCGCGCCGCCGCAGGCCGTGTAAGCTGGCATCGAGAACCTGATCCCCCCGACCACTCAACCCGAGGAACGCACCCATGCCAGCGAATGCGAAAGTGACCGGAGATGTCGAATACCGAGCCGGCGACGGCCCCCTGATCCTCATTCCCAGAGGCCCGATCGAAATCGAGCTGGCGCCCGACAGCGCCGTGCTCAGCTGGGGCGATGGCGGCAGCGCGCAGACGACCGCGATCCCGATCGCCGAGTACCAGCGTTATCTGGGCGAAGGCGTGATCGAGCCCGATTGAGATCTGGCTAGACGCTGCCGCTTGCGCAGCGCCCATAAAAAAACGGCCCCGAGGGGCCGTTTTGCTTTGGTGCATGCGCGGCTGCAGGAGCCGCGTCACGTCACTGTCTGCTTACTTCTTCTTGGCTGCTGCTGCCTTCTTGGCGGGAGCGGCCTTCTTGGCGGGTGCAGCCTTCTTTGCTGCAGCCTTGGCGGTCGGCTTGGCGGCGGGCTTGGCTGCGACAGCCTTGCCGTCGGCCTTGCGCTTTGCAGCCTTCGGGTCCACGGCGGCCTTGAAGGCAGCGCCCGGCACGAACTTCGGCACCTTCTGTGCGGCGATCTTGATCTTGGTGCCGGCGCTGGGGTTGAAACCCGAGCGTGCGGCGCGCGCGACTTGCTTGAACGTGCCGAAGCCGACGATCTGCACGGGGTCACCCTTCTTCACTGCGGCGACGATCGAGCTGGTGACAGTCTCGAGGATGCGCGCGGCTTCTGCCTTGCTGACGTTGTGGGCGGTGACGATTTTTTCGACGAGTTCGATGCGGTTCAACTGAGTTTCCTGATAGGTTTGATTTCGCCATGTTGCCTATGGCGGCGCAGCACGATACAAGCTGCAAGCGGTCCGGAGTTTATTCGACTGCGAGAGCCCGGATGTAACGCGGTCGCTTCGGGCCTTCATTGAAGTTGCTCGCCATCAGTCTGCAGCGAGCCCTTCGGCCTCCATCGCGGCACGCACAGCGGGCCTTTCAGTGACCACTTCCATGTACGCGCCAATGGACGGCCACGCCGAGAAATCGAGTCCTGCCAACCGGCGAAGGCAAAGGATGGGATAGAGGTACGCATCCGCGACCGTGAAGCCTTCGCCGAGGATGTACGGGCCCGGCCGCACCATCGATGCGATGCGTTCGAAGACACGCGCGCCGGTGATCAGCTTGCGCTTGTAGCTGGCGGGCACGTCGAGATCGAACATGGGTGCGAAGCCTTTGTGCAGTTCGCTTGCGATGACACTCGATGCCTCGGCGAGACGATGGCGCGCCATGCTGCCCGCGAGCGGTGCGAGTTGCGACGACGGTGCCAGGTCGGCGAGGTACTGCAGCACGGCGAGGCCCTCCGTGAGCACTTCGCCGTCGTCGAGTTCGAGCGCGGGCACCTTGCCCATCGCAGTGACCTGGAGGTAGCTGCGACCTGTGGCAGGCGGCGTCTTGTTCTCGAGATCGACGCGAACCAGCTCGGCCCGCAGGCCCGCTTCGCGCAGGACGATGTGGGCAGGCAATGAAGAAGCGCCGGGGCTGTAGAAGAGTTTCATGATCGGCTCCTGTCGATGGATCACGTTGCGTTGCGAGACGTTGTGCACGTGATGCATGGTGGATGCGAGGAGCTTCATGAAAAAGCAGGTTGGCGGCACAAGACCGATGAACCGCACTCACGAGTTGCCGATCTCGGAGGCGGATGCACGCGTGTTCGTGACCGTGGCCGACGCCGGCAGCTTCACCGCGGCCGCGGCGCTGCATGCGATGACGCCCTCGGCGGTGAGCAAGGCGATCGGCCGGCTCGAGAGCGATCTCGGCGTGCGGTTGCTGGTGCGCACGACGCGGGCGTTGCATCTCACGGAAGAAGGCGCGGCGTTTCACGAACGATGCGCGCGCGTTCGAGATGCTGGCCGAGGCCGCGGAGGAAGCGGGTGCGGACACGCATGCGGTGGCCGGCACGGTGCGCGTCGGATTGCCGTCGCTCTTCGGCACTTGCCTGCTCGCACCGCGATTGCCCGCATTGCTTGCGCGGCATCCGAAGCTGCGCGTCGAGATCGTGTCGACGATGCAGCTGTCCGGCGTGTTCGACCGCGGCCTCGACGTCGCGATAGCCGCCGGTGCGTTGCCCGACTCGAGCCTCGTCGCGCGTCCGCTGGGCCGCGGACAGTTCGTGACCGTGGCCGCGCCGGCCTGCTTCGGCGAAATGCCAAGACCTTGTCGACCCGATGAACTTCACGGCCACCGATGCGTGACGTACACGCGACCCGACGGCAGAGAAGAACCGTGGAATTTCGAAACGCAGAAAGGGCCCGTGCAGATCGAGCCGCACGCGTCTCTGCGTTCGGATGACATGCATCACATCGCCGCGATGGCCATCGCCGGATTGGGCGTCGCGCAACTTCCGATGTTCGTGATCGCAGCGCATCTGGCTGATGGACGACTCGAACGTTTGTTGCGCGCATGCGAGCTGCGCCGAAGCTTGCATCGCTCGTGTACCCCGCCGCTCGCGCGATGTCGCGATGCGTTCGCGTCTTCATCGAGCACTTGCTCGCGGACGAACAGGCACAGCAACTCGCAGGCGTGACACGCGCGAGCGATCGCATCTAAAGACGTCGTGTGGAGGGAAGAGAAAGAAGCCGAGTCAGAAAGTGAAAAGCCCTTGCAACTCTAGAGCTGCAAGGGCTTCTGACTGGCGGAGTGGACGGGACTCGAACCCGCGACCCCCGGCGTGACAGGCCGGTATTCTAACCAACTGAACTACCACTCCTGGTAGACAACGTTCGCTTCTTGCGAAGCCGAGTGTTGACAACTCGTGCCTGCTTCACTTGCGTGAAACTGGCGACCCTACGGGGATTCGAACCCCGGTAGCCACCGTGAAAGGGTGGTGTCCTAGGCCTCTAGACGATAGGGTCAAAACCTTAGGAACCGTGCTGCGATCAGCACTTATCTTCTTCTCTCGACACTTAATGGTGGAGGTAAACGGGATCGAACCGATGACCTCTTGCATGCCATGCAAGCGCTCTCCCAGCTGAGCTATACCCCCTGTGGGTGTCGAGCCTCGAATTATAGCCCGTTTATCAGGCCTTTTTCAATCTTTCGAGAACTTTTTCTTTTGAAAAAATCTCGAGGACTGAATCGAGGGACGGTGTCTGCGATGTTCCCATCACAAGCACTCGTACTGGCATCGCTAACACTGGCATTTTTAATGCGTGTGTCGCAAGCACTTCCTTGATGATACCTGCGATTGAGGGCTTATCCCATGTCG
The DNA here is from genome assembly GCF_900115445.1 of Variovorax sp. OK605. Taxonomy (NCBI): domain Bacteria; kingdom Pseudomonadati; phylum Pseudomonadota; class Betaproteobacteria; order Burkholderiales; family Comamonadaceae; genus Variovorax; species Variovorax sp. OK605. The sequence goes on along the minus strand of NZ_FOWL01000029.1, from coordinate 35,207 downwards.
CAGTCATCAATTTTTCTGCAAGCGTTGCAATTGCGGGCTTCACTGCATCGGTGATGTGTTGTGCGCGATCCGCATCGCTCACTTGGATGTCCGCATAGAACGCGGTGGCCCAGTCGGCGAGTGCCACCGTGGTGTCGCAGCGGTCCTTGAACAACGCGCAGATAGCAGGCAAACGCTCGTCGGCAACGATGCCGCGCTTTTGCAACTGTGCTGCAACAAGCGGCGCGAGCTCGTCACCGCTCTTCGCCTTGATGTACTGCGCATTCACCCACGCAAGCTTCGCAGCGTCCCACTGCGCGGGGCTCTTCGAGAGATGCGAGCCGTCGAACCAGCTCACCATCTGTTCGCGCGTGAACAGCTCGTCGTCGCCGTGGCTCCAGCCCAGGCGCGCGAGGTAGTTCAGCATGGCCTCCGGCAGGTAGCCGTTGTCTTCGTAGGCAGTGACGCTCACGGCGCCGCGGCGCTTCGAGAGCTTCTGACCGTCGTCGCCAAGAATCACCGGCACGTGGCCGAACTCGGGCAGCGATGCACCGAGCGCGCGGAAGATGTTGATCTGCCACGGCGTGTTGTTGATGTGCTCGTCGCCGCGGAACACGTGCGTGATGTTCATGTCCCAGTCGTCGACCACCACCGCGAAGTTGTACGTGGGCACACCGTCGGGTCGCAGGATGATCAGGTCGTCGATCTCGCGGTTGTTGATGGTGATCTCACCCTTCACGAGGTCGTTCCACGTCACGTCGCCTTCGGGCGGATTGCAGAAGCGCACCACCGGCGGCACGCCTTCGGGTACGGGCGGCAACGCCTTGCCCGGCTCGGGACGCCAGCGGCGGTCGTACAGCGTCTTCTCGCCGCGCGCGCGTTGTGCCTCGCGCATTTCGTCGAGCTCGGCCGGCGTGCAATAGCAGTGGTACGCCGTGCCGGCTTTCAACATTTGCGCGATGACTTCGCGGTAGCGCTCCAGGCGCTGCATCTGGTAGATCGGGCCTTCGTTGTAGTCGAGGCCGAGCCAGTGCATCGACGCGAGGATCTGGTCGGTCGAGTCCTGCGTGGAGCGGGCTACGTCGGTGTCCTCGATACGCAAAACGAACTCACCGCCGTAGTGGCGTGCGTAAGCCCACGAATACAGCGCGGTGCGCGCCGTGCCGAGGTGAAGGAAACCCGTGGGGGACGGTGCGATGCGGGTGCGTACTTTGCCGGTCATTTTTTATATGGAATTCAGGGTGCCCAGGCCGCGCGCGAGGTCGGCCTTGATGTCTTCTGCATGCTCGAGGCCGACGGCGAGGCGGATCAGTCCCTGGCCGATGCCGGCGGCCTGGCGCTGCGCCTCGGTCAGGCGGCCGTGCGAGGTGGTGCCGGGGTGCGTGATGATGGTCTTCACGTCGCCGAGGTTGGTGGCAACGCTCACCACGCGCGTGCTGTTGATCACGTGGAACGCGTTGGCGCGCGCGGTTTCGGGCGTGTCGCCGACCACGTCGAACGACACCACCGCCCCGCCCTGCCCCGACTGCTGCTGCATGGCCAGCTCATGCTGCGCATGCGATGCAAGGCCCGGGTAGTACACACGGGCGATGCCGGGCTGCTTTTCGAGCCACTGCGCCACGTCGAGCGCATTGGCGCAATGCGCCTTCATGCGCACGCCGAGCGTCTCGATGCCCTTGAGCACGACCCACGCATTGAACGGCGCCAGCGCCATGCCGGCGGTGCGCACCACGGGGCCGAACACGTCGACGATGAGTTTCGAAGGCCCGCAGATCGCGCCCGCCATCACGCGGCCCTGGCCGTCGAGGTGCTTGGTGCCCGAGTGGATGACGAGGTCGGCGCCCAGCGACGCCGGGCGTTGCAGGATCGGCGTGCAGAAGCAGTTGTCGACCGCCAGCAGCGCGCCCGCGGCGTGCGCCACGTCGGCCAGCGCGCGGATGTCGCAGACCTCGGTCAGCGGGTTGGTCGGCGTCTCGGCGAACAACAGCTTGGTGCTGGGCTTGACGGCCGCGCGCCATTCGGCCACGTCGGTCTGCGACACGAAGGTGGTCTCGACGCCGAACTTGGCGAACTCCTTGCCGAACAGGTTCAGCGTGGAGCCGAACACCGAGCGCGAGCAGATCACGTGGTCACCGGCCTTCAGCAGGCCCATGCACATCATGAGGATCGCGCCCATGCCGGTCGACGCGGCAATTGCCGCCTCGGTGCCTTCGAGCGCCGCAATGCGCTGCTCGAAGCTGGTCACCGTCGGGTTCGAGGTGCGCGAATAGGTGAAGCCCGGTTCGGTGCCCGCAAAGCGGCGCATCGAGGTCTCGGCATCGGGCTGCACGAAACCGCTGGTCAGGAACAGCGCGTCGGAATGCTCGCCGTACTGGCTGGGCGCGAGGCCGGTGCGCAACGCGAGCGTGTCGGGATGCAGGCCGGGCGGCAGGGTGCGTTCGTCGCTCACAGGTGTTCTCTCCCGGAGTTCATTCGCTGGGGTTGGGCAGCGCGAGACGCGAAGAATCTTCCTCGGTCTCTTCGATGCGGGGGCGGTTGCCGTTCATGCGCGAGATGGCCTCGGTGTCGATGTCGCCCGTCACGTACACGCCGTCGAAGCACGAGGCGTCGAAGCCGGCGAGCTTGGGGTTGAGCGAGCCGATGGCGCGCTTCATGGCGTCGACGTCCTGGTAGATCAGCGCGTCGCAGCCGATGAGTTCGCGGATCTGTTCCACCGTACGGTCGTGCGCGACCAGCTCGCCCTTGGTCGGCATGTCGATGCCGTAGACGTTGGGGTAGCGCACCGGCGGCGCGGCGCTGGCCAGGTAGACCTTGCGGGCACCGGCGTCACGCGCCATCTGCACGATTTCCTGGCTGGTGGTGCCGCGCACGATCGAGTCGTCGACCAGCAGCACGTTGCGGCCCTTGAACTCGCTCGCGATGGCGTTGAGCTTCTGGCGCACCGACTTCTTGCGCACGCCCTGCCCCGGCATGATGAAGGTGCGGCCCACGTAGCGGTTCTTCACGAAGCCTTCGCGGTACGGCACACCCAGCAGGTGCGCGAGCTGCGTGGCGCTCGGGCGGCTGGACTCGGGAATCGGGATGATCACGTCGATCTGGTTCGGCGGCACGGTCGAGACCACGCGCTTGGCCAGCGTTTCGCCCAGGTTCAGGCGCGCCTGGTAGACCGAGATGCCGTCGAGCACCGAGTCCGGGCGCGCGAGGTACACGAACTCGAAGATGCAGGGGTTGAGGCTGGGCGACTCGGCGCACTGCATCGAATGCACCTTGCCTTGCAGGTCGACGAACACGGCTTCGCCGGGTTCGATGTTGCGCTCGAACACATGGCCCGAGCCTTCGAGCGCCACCGATTCGCTGGCGATCATCACGGTGCCGTCGGCCGGGTTGCGGCCCATGCACAGCGGGCGGATGCCGTACGGGTCGCGAAAGGCCAGCAGGCCGTGGCCCGCGATGAGCGACACCACGGCGTACGAGCCGCGCAGGCGCTTGTGCATGCTCTTCACCGACTCGAAGATCTCCGCCGGATGCAGCGGCACGCCGCGCGACGAGCGCTCGAGTTCGTGCGCCAGCACGTTGAGCAGCACTTCGGAGTCGCTCTCGGTGTTGGTGTGGCGGTGGTCGGTGGACGACAGCTCGTCGCGCAGCGCGTGCGCGTTGGTGAGGTTGCCGTTGTGCACGAGCACGATGCCGAACGGCGCGTTCACGTAGAAGGGCTGCGCCTCTTCTTCGCTGTAGGCATTGCCGGCGGTCGGGTAGCGCACCTGGCCCAGGCCCACGTTGCCCGGCAGCGCGCGCATGTTGCGCGTGCGGAACACGTCGCGCACCATGCCCTTGGCCTTGTGCATGAAGAACTTGCGTTCCAGCAAGGTCACGATGCCGGCCGCATCCTGGCCGCGATGCTGCAACAGCAGCAGTGCGTCATAGAGCAACTGGTTGACGGGTGCGTTGCTGACAACGCCGACGATTCCACACATGAACGATTCCTCTCAGGGCAGGTAGCTTGCCAACTTTTCAGGCAGCGCGGGTTTCAAGCCCTGCAGTGCCGCATCGAGAACAACGGCGCTGCGCGATTCGTGCCACCAGGCACTGTCGCTCAACACCAGCAAATGAACAACGACGGCCAGCACGAGCAGGGCCACCGCACCCCGCGCCGCTCCGAACGCTGCTCCCAAAATCCGGTCCACCGGCCGCAGACCCACGACCGTGATCAACTTGCGCGTCAGCGCGGCCACCAGGCCCACGCCGAACACCACCGCCACGAACACCAGCACGAAGGCCAGCGGGTAACGCCACGCCGCCTGCGGATCGCCGAACGGCAGCCATGCCGCCACGCCGGAAGCCAGCCACTGGGCGGCGACGAATGCGGCCACCCAGCCGATCAGCGAGATCACCTCGAACACCAGTCCGCGCATCAGGCCGAACAGCATCGACACCCCGATGAGCGCGACGGCGATCCAGTCGAGCAAGGCCACGGCGACAGGCAGCGGTGCTTACAACGTGAGGATCGCGGCCGACAAAGACAAGCCCTTGACCTTTTCCGCCGCGCGGTCGGCCTCGGCACGCGAGCTGAACGGGCCGACACGCACACGCGTGCGTTCGCCGTCGGCCGTCTTGGCCACGTGCACATAGGTCTTGAGACCGGCGCGCTCGAGCTTCTGGCGCACTTCGCGCGCCTTGTCGGCATCGGCGAAGGCGCCGACCTGCACCACGAAGCGGCCGGCAGCGTCGTCGGAAGCCTTGGGGGCCGCGGCGGCTGCGTTGATGGGCTTGCCTTCGAGCAGTGCGCGGGCACGCGCGCCGTCGTCCGCGGAAGCCGTCTTGGGCTTCGGTTCGGGCTTGGTTTCCTTGGGTTCCTTGGGTTCAGGCTTCGGCTTGGCCTCGGGCTTCGGCTCAGGCTTGTGCTCGACCTTCGCTTCGGGCTTGGGCTCGGGCTTGGCCTGCGGCTTGGGTTCGGGCTTCGGCTCCGGCTTGCGCTCGGCGGGCGGCGGCGTGGTGGCGGCCGGCTTGCCGGACTCGATCTCGGTGCCGTCGGCGCTCTCGGTGATCATGCCGCCGCTCGACGAGGCCGAGGCCACGCGCGAGCCGGTGTCGGGCGCAGCGGGCGCGCTGCTGGTCGCGGGGGCCGGCGTGGCGGGCACGGGCAGCGGCTTGACCTTGTTGCGGTCGGGAATCTCGATCGGGATGTCGACCGCCACGGGGCGCGGTTGTGTATCGAAGAGCAACGGAAACCCGATCACGCCGAGCAGCACCAGCACCGCGGCGCCGAGCAGCCGATGGCGCGCACGCCGACGCATGGATTCGACACTTTCCGCCGGCACTGCAGCCGGGGCGCTGCGTCCTTCGTTGCCTTGTGGGCCGCGCGTGCGGAACTTGAAAAACGCCATGAAGTTCGATCCCTGAAGGAGTGCAGCGAGGTGGTGCCCGATGTGCCGGATGGGTGTGTGGACAGCCCGACGATCAGCCGCCTGGCAGCAGGTGTTTGGCTTGCAGCCGGGGGGTGCCGTTTTCGAGCACGCCACCCACGGTGAAGAACGATCCGAAGACGACGATTCTATCAGTGGGGTCCGCGTGCTCGATGGCTGCGCGCAACGCGTCCATGGGGTTCGCATGCACGCTGCCCGAGGCGTCCGCGCGCGTGTTCTGCGCCTGCCAGGCGGCCAGCAGATCGGCCCCCTTGGCGGCGCGCGGCGTGGGCAGGTCGGTGAAGTACCAGCGGTCGATCAGCGGCCCGATGCGCGCCAGAATGGGTGCCAGGTCCTTGTCCGCCATGACGCCGAACACGCCGTGCGTGGTGGGGAAGAAGCCCATCGCGTCGAGGTTCTCGGCCAGCGCGGCGACGGCGTGCGCGTTGTGCGCCACGTCGAGCACCAGCGAGGGTTCGCCCGGCACGATCTGGAAGCGGCCCGGCAGCTCGACCATGGCCAGCCCGTTGCGCACGGCCTGCGCCGTGATCGGCAGTTGCGGGCGCACCGCTTCGAGCGCCGCGAGCACGCCCGCCGCGTTGATGAGCTGGTTGGCACCGCGCAGCGCCGGGTATGCCAGCCCGCTGTAGCGCCGGCCGCGGCCCGACCAGCCCCACTGCTGCTTGTCGCCGGAGACATTGAAATCGTGTCCGAAGCGCCAGAGATCGGCGCCGATGGCGTTGGCATGGTCGATGACGCTCTGCGGCGGCATCGGGTCGCTCACGATGGCGGGCTTGCCGGCGCGCATGATGCCGGCCTTCTCGAAGCCGATGCTCTCGCGGTCGGGGCCGAGGTATTCCATGTGGTCGAGGTCGATGCTGGTGATGACCGCGCAGTCGGCGTCGATGATGTTCACCGCGTCGAGGCGGCCGCCCAGGCCGACTTCGAGGATCGCCACGTCGGGCTTCTGCTCGATCATGCAATGCAGGATGCCGAGCGTCGTGAACTCGAAGTACGTGAGGCTCAGGTCACCGCGCACCTCCTCCACCACCTCGAAGCTTGCTATCAATTTGGCAGCATCGACCGCTTCGCCCTGCAGCCGCAGCCGCTCTTCGAAGCGCACCAGGTGGGGCGAGGTGAACACCGCCGTGCGGTAGCCGGCATGCGTCAGGATCGATTCGAGCATGGCGCAGGTCGAGCCCTTGCCGTTGGTGCCCGCCACCGTGATGACGGGGCAGTCGAAGCGCAGGCCGAGGCGCTGCGCCATCTCTTTGGCACGCTCGAGTCCCAGCTCGATGTTCTTGGGATGGAGTTGCTCGGCGCGCGCGAGCCAGTCGTTAAGGGTTTCCATGGAGGCGGGCATTGTCGCCGACCTGCCGGCCGGGGCATCATCGCGGCCATGACAACCCTATACGGCATTCCGAACTGCGACACCGTCAAGCGCGCCCGCACCTGGCTCGACGAGCATGGCGTCGCTTACACCTTCCACGATTTCAAGAAACAGGGCGTGCCCGAGGCCGAGCTCGACCAGTGGCTGAAGAAGCCCGGCTGGGAGGCCCTGGTCAACCGCAAGGGCACGACCTGGCGCAAGCTCGAAGAGGCCATCCGCGAGGGCGTGGTCGACGCCGCCTCCGCCCGCCCGGTGCTGCTGGCGAACCCCAGCCTCATCAAGCGCCCGGTGGTCGACTGGGGCCCGAAAACACCGGTGACCACCGGATTCGACGCCGACGCCTGGGCTGTCAACGCCGTGTAAACCCTGGAACCCGCCCTGTCGGCGGGCGTCAAACCGCCATCTGCAGGAGAGACACACCATGAACAAACACGTTTTTCGCACCCTGGCCGGCCTTTGCGTGACCGGCGCGCTGGCGGCGGGCACCGGGCTCGTGCATGCCCAACAGAACCAGGTGGTTCAGGCCCGCGTGATTTCCGCCACTCCGATCCGCGAAACGACCGGCAGCGACGTCAACTACAACGTCACCTACGAATTCAACGGGCGCCAGTACACCACCCGCATGAACAGCCGGCCCGGCGCGACCATTCCGATCCAGGCCAGCACCTACGGCGTCACCGCCGGCGCGACCACCTTGCCCGTGGCGCCGCAGTCGCGGGTGCAGACCTACCCGGTCGAGGCCAGCGGCGGCTATCCCCAGCAACCAAGCGGCTCGCCGTGGGACAACGTGGTACCCGAGCCGGGCGTGGTGGTCTCCAACGCACCCGCGCCGGTCTACCAGCAGGCGCCTGTGTACGCCGCCCCGGTGTACGTGCAACCCGCCTACAGCTACCCGTATGCCTATCCGTACGCCTACCCGCCGGTGGGCATTTCGCTGAACCTCGGCTACTCGCGGGGCTGGGGCGGCGGCGGCTACTACGGCCGTGGCGGCTGGGGTGGCGGCTACCGCGGCTGGCACCGCTGAGCACCGGCCGGCGGCGCGCGCCGGCCAAGCCCCTAAAATCGAGGACTTTTCCAACCCTTGACGGGTGCGCCGCTGGTGCGGTGCGTCCTCGATTCGCCGACCGCCAGCGCGCCGGCGCCACCCAATGACGACGACTACCGACACAATCAACAGCGCCGCAGTGGCCACCAAGGCCAATGTGTACTTCGACGGCAAGTGCGTGAGCCACGGCCTCACGCTCGCGGACGGCACCAAGAAATCGGTCGGCGTGATCATGCCGTCCACCCTCACCTTCAACACCGGCGCTCCTGAAATCATGGAAGGCGCCGGCGGCAGCTGCGAATACCAGCTCGCGGGCACCACCGAGTGGATCGCCTCGGGCCCCGGCCAGAAGTTCAGCATTCCCGGCAACTCGAGTTTCCAGATCCGCGTGAGCGGCGAGCCCTACAGCTACATCTGCCATTTTGGGTAAAGCCCCAGGCTTCGCGCACTTCGTGTCGCTTCTCCAAACCCCTTGCAGGGGGCGATACCGGTGGCCCGGCGAAGCCAATTTCACGGCATCCACGGTATCCACGGCACAGAGTCGTGCCACGAATGTCATGAACCATTGAATCGCGCCACCACCAACGGAACTCTCACCATGTCGACCATTCTCCAAAACGTTCCCGCCGGCCAGAAGGTCGGCATCGCCTTCTCGGGCGGCCTGGACACCAGCGCGGCGCTCCACTGGATGCGCAACAAGGGCGCGATTCCCTACGCCTACACCGCCAACCTCGGCCAGCCCGACGAGCCCGACTACGACGAGATCCCGCGCAAGGCGATGCTCTACGGCGCCGAGAACGCCCGCCTGATCGACTGTCGCGTGCAGTTGGCCAACGAAGGCATCGCCGCCCTGCAGGCCGGCGCCTTCCACGTGACCACCGCCGGCGTCACCTACTTCAACACCACGCCGCTGGGCCGCGCCGTGACCGGCACGATGCTGGTGTCGGCCATGAAGGAAGACGACGTCCACATCTGGGGCGACGGCAGCACCTACAAGGGCAACGACATCGAGCGCTTCTACCGCTACGGCCTGCTGACCAACCCCAACCTGAAGATCTACAAGCCCTGGCTCGACCAGGTCTTCATCGACGAGCTGGGCGGGCGCGCCGAAATGTCGGCGTTCATGCAGCAGGCCGGCTTCGCCTACAAGATGTCGTCCGAGAAGGCCTACTCGACCGACTCGAACATGCTCGGCGCCACGCACGAGGCCAAGGATCTCGAGCACCTGAACAGCGGCATCCAGATCGTGCAGCCCATCATGGGCGTGGCGTTCTGGAAGGACGAAGTCGAAGTGAAGCGCGAAACCGTGTCGGTGCGCTTCGAAGAAGGCGTGCCGGTGGCGCTGAACGGCGTGCGCTACACGAACCTGGTCGAGTTGATCCTGGAAGCCAACCGCATCGGCGGGCGCCACGGCCTGGGCATGAGCGACCAGATCGAGAACCGCATCATCGAAGCCAAGAGCCGCGGCATCTACGAAGCCCCCGGCCTCGCGCTGCTGTTCATCGCCTACGAGCGCCTGGTCACCGGCATCCACAACGAAGACACCATCGAGCAGTACCGCGACAACGGCCGCCGCCTGGGCCGCCTGCTGTACCAGGGCCGCTGGTTCGACCCGCAGGCCATCATGCTGCGCGAGACGGCGCAACGCTGGGTGGCGCGCGCCATCACCGGCGAAGTGACCGTCGAGCTGCGCCGCGGCAACGACTACTCGATCATGAACACCGAGTCGGCCAACCTGACCTACAAGCCCGAGCGCCTGAGCATGGAAAAGGTCGAGGGCGCGTTCACGCCGCTGGACCGCATCGGCCAGCTCACGATGCGCAACCTGGACATCGTCGACACGCGCGAGAAGCTGGCGATCTACACGCAGGTCGGCCTGCTGTCGTCGAACGAAGGCGCTTCGCTGCCGAAGCTCACGAACGACGGCGACGCGAGCTGATCGCGCACCCTGCCCTTCCGGGCAGATGCGAATGACAACGGGCCCTTCGGGGCCCGTTTTCTTTGTGGATGCTGCTGCGCGTGCTGTGAATGCGGCGCGGCGTCAGTCCCCGCCGCCTCCGCCGCAGCCGCCGCCGCACCCACCGCCGCCGTCCGACGAACCGCCACCGTCGCTGGAGCCGCCGTCACCGCCGCCGCTGGAGCTGCTCGATTCGCTGCCGCCGAACCCGCCCGCATCGCCCGCGCTGCCGCCGTCCGACGAAGACGAATCACCGAAGCTGGTGCCGCAATGCGCGTCGGAGCCGATGTGGCGCTCGACCGCGTGGCAGTCGGGCACGTACTGGAAACCGCCCGCCACGGCGAACTTGATGTCCAGCGCAAACAGCAGCGGCAGCCGCGCCGGCTTGCGCGGATCGATGCTCTCTTCCTTGCAGGCCCAGTACCACGTGCGGCGCAGGCCGTCGTTGCGCTTCGGGTCGCGCCCCAGCACCTCGGCCGGGCTGTGGTGGAGCATGCGGCCGAAGGCCGCGTTGCACCAGTTCTGGTAGCCCTGCGTGTGCAGGATGAACTCGTGCCACGCCGTGTCGACCACCTTCGAGGGCATGGCCACGAACTTGCGGTCGCTGCGCAGGTGCGCCATGAAGAACTGGCGCAGGCCGCGCAGCACCAGTTCGGCGTCGCGCCGGCTCAGTTGCGGGTGCGCCTCGCGCAGCTTGCCGATGAGGAAGGGCGGCAGCCGCGCCTCGCGGATGAACTGGCGCCGCAGGCTGGTCTCGAGAAACTTGAGCACCGCCGAGAACAGCAGCGCCACCACGATCACGGCCACCACCGAGCCCCAGCGGCGCGATCCCAGGAACAGCGCGAGCAGCGCCACCAGCGGCACCGCCCGGCGGGCCCACACCAGCGAGCCGATGCGGCGGCGGAAATTCAGCGGCAGGAAGTCGAGATCCATGCCGTCAGACGACCACCGGTTCCGGCTCCAGCCGGATGCCGAAGCGCTCGTACACGCTGGTCTGGATCGCCTTGGCCAGGGTCATCACCTCGCCGCCCGTGACCGGGTTCTCGCGGCCGCCGCGGTTCACCAGCACCAGCGCCTGGCGCTCGTACACGCCGGCGTTGCCCACCGACTTGCCCTTCCAGCCGCAGGCGTCGATGAGCCAGCCGGCCGCCAGCTTGATGGTGCCGTCGTCCATCGGGTAGTGAACGATCTTGGGGTCGCGCGCGATGATGTCGGCGCACTGCTCGGGCGTGACCGTCGGGTTCTTGAAGAAGCTGCCGGCATTGCCCAGCACGCGCCAGTCGGGCAGCTTGGCACGGCGGATGGCGCAGATCCAGTCGAAGATGTCCTGCGCGTCCGGCGTGAAGTTGCCGGTTTCTTCCATCTTGCGTTCCAGGTCGAGGTAGCCGACCACGGCCTTCCACGGCTTGGGCAGGCGGAACCGCACGCGGGTGATCACCGCCCGGCCCGCAAGGCCGAAATCGTTCGGGCCGCTGCGCACGTGCTTGAACACCGAATCGCGGTAGCCGAAGGCGCATTGCGCGGCGTCGAGCGTGAAGCTGCGGCCGGTTTCCAGGTCGTAGGCGTCGAGCGACTCGAAGCGGTCCTGCAATTCGACCCCGTAGGCACCGATGTTCTGCACCGGCGCGCCACCCACGGTGCCCGGGATCAGGGCCAGGTTCTCGAGGCCCGGACAGCCGTTGCGCACCATCCATTCGACGGCGTCGTGCCAGATCTCGCCGGCGCCGGCCTCGACGATCCAGGCGCGCGGGGTTTCTTCCACCAGCCGCAGGCCCTTGATCTCGATCTTCAGCACCAGTTGCTTGACGTCGCCCGTGATCACGATGTTGCTGCCGCCGCCCAGCACGAAACGCGGCGCGTCGTGCCAGGTTGCGTCGGCGTGCAGCGCGACAAGGTCGGCCTCGCTGGCGATGCGCGCCAGATGCTGCGCACGCGCGACGATGCCGAAGCTGTTGTAGGGCTGCAGCGGGACGTTGGACTCCACGATCATGGGAGAATTGTCGCATCCAGCACCAGTGAATTCAGGAGAGAGTCCATGCCGTCCTTCGATACCGTCTGCGAGCCCAATCTGCCCGAAGTGAAGAATGCGGTCGAGAACACCGCCAAGGAAATCGGCACGCGCTTCGATTTCAAGGGCACGGCCGCCGCCGTCGAGCTCAAGGACAAGGAGATCACCATGATCGGTGACGCCGAGTTCCAGCTCGTGCAGGTCGAAGACATCCTGCGCAGCAAGCTCACCAAGCGCAGCGTCGACGTGCGCTTCCTCGACAAGGGCGACGTCCAGAAGATGGGCGGCGACAAGGTCAAGCAGGTCATCAAGGTCAAGAGCGGCATCGAGAGCGAGCAGGCCAAGAAGATCACCCGCATCGTCAAGGACAGCAAGCTCAAGGTGCAGGCCGCGATCCAGGGCGACGCGGTGCGCATCACCGGCGCCAAGCGCGACGACCTGCAGGCCGCCATGGCCCTGATCAAGAAGGACGTGCCGGACATGCCGCTCACGTTCAACAACTTCCGCGACTGAGCCCCGGCGCATGAAAGCGTTCGCCGCGGCGAAGCATCTGCGGATTGCTGCTGTCGCAGTGCAACTGCTGGCCGCCGCAGCCGCGGTGCATGCCGCCAGCTCGGTCACCCTGACCGGCAGCATCGGCAGCCGCGCGATCCTGATCGTGAACGACAACCCGCCCAAGACGGTGGCTGTCGGCGAGACCTACCAGGGCGTGAAGCTCGTGTCGCTGCAGGCCGAGCAGGCCGTGGTCGAACTCGAGGGCAAGCGCGTCAACCTGCGCATGGACACGCCGGTCAGCATCAGCGGCGGCGTCAGCCTGGGCGGTGGCGGCAGCCGCGTGGTGCTTTCGGCGGACAGCCGCGGGCACTTCATGACGCAAGGCGCCATCAACGGCCGCCCGGTCACCTTCATGCTCGACACGGGTGCAACCGCGATTGCGCTGTCGGCCGACGACGCCCAGCGCATCGGCCTCGACTACAGCAAGGGCCAGCGCGTCGTCATGAACACCGCCAACGGGCAGGCGCCGGGCTACCGGCTGCGCCTGCAGTCGGTGCGCGTGGGCGATGTGGAGGTCTACGACGTCGACGCCATCGTCTCGCCGCAGGCCATGCCCTTCGTGCTGCTGGGCAACAGCTTCATCAACCGCTTCTCCATGCGCCGCGACGCGGACCAGATGGTCCTGGAAAAGCGGTACTGAGCTTTCCGGCCGCCTTCTTCTGGCGGCCTTCTTCCAGCGGCCGTCCGGTGAATCAGGCCTGCGCGGCCGTCACCACGATCTCGATCTTGTAGGCCGCGTTGGCCATCTTGGCCTGCACGGTCGCGCGCGGCGGCGTGCTGCCGGCCGGAATCCACGCGTCCCACACCTCGTTCATGGCCGTGATGTCGCCGATGTCGGCCAGGAAGATCTGCGTCATGAGAATGCGCGACTTGTCGCTGCCGGCCTCGGCCAGCAGGCGGTCGACCATGGCGAGCACCTGCGCGGTCTGGCCGCGGATGTCTTCCGTGGTGTCGTCGGGCACCTGGCCGGCAAGGTAGACGGTGCCGTTGTGCACGGCCGTTTCCGAGAGGCGCGGGCCGACGTGGTAGCGGGTGATGGAAGCCATGGTGTTTCTTTCTTTCAGTCTTGTTTCTTCTTGGCGCCGAGCTTCGACTCGGTGCCGGCCGCGAGCCGGCGGATGTTTTCGCGGTGCCGCCAGAACAGCAGCAGGCTCATGACGATGAGGGCGATGAGCACCGTGCGGTCGAGCGGCCAGGCGATGCCGCCGCCGATCAGATAGTAGGCCGGTGCAAAGAAGGCGGCCACCAGCGACGACAGCGACGAATAGCGGAAGAAGACCGCGATGATCAGCCAGGTCACGCCGGTCGCCAGCCCCAGCAGCGGCGCAATGCCCACCAGCACGCCGGCCGCCGTGGCCACGCCCTTGCCGCCCTGGAAACCGAAGAACACCGGGTACAGGTGGCCGAGAAACGCCGCCAGGCCCGCGAGCGCGGCCACGCCCGCCCCCAGGCCCCACTGCGCGCCGAACTGGTGAATCAGGAACACCGGCACCCAGCCCTTGAGCGCGTCGAGCAGCAGCGTGGCCAGCGCCGCGCCCTTGTTGCCCGAGCGCAGCACGTTGGTGGCGCCGGGGTTCTTGCTGCCGTAGCTGCGCGGGTCGGCCATGCCGAGCGTCTTGCTCACGATGACCGCGAAGGACAGCGAGCCGATCAGGTACGACACCACGATGGCGATGAGGGAAGGCAAGGTGAAACTCAAGACGGCACTCCGCGGGGGGGAAAGTTGTTCTTATTCGGCGACGACCGCCTGGGGCGGCGATTGGATCACAACATACTGCTTGCGAAACTCGAAACCGCGGTCGGGCCACTGTGTCACATAGGCGCGCAGCGCATCGGCGCCGGCCGGCCAGTCTTCGCCGTTGACGCGGCAGTCGGCCTGCACCTGGCCCTGTGAATCGCGCGCGGCGTACAGGCGCACGCCGTACACCGCGTCCGATTCGATCTGCGGCCTGAAGGCGTCCCAGGTGTTGGTGAAGAGGCAGCAGGGGCAAAACGGATGCTCTTCGTTCGCCTCGATCTCGGGGTGGGCCATGCGGTGCGCCACGGGGCCGAACAGCACGCGCCGCGCGCGGCCTTCCTGCCAGTTCATCTCCATCGACGTGCAATGGCCGAGCTCCTTGCGCAGCGCGTCCTGGTACACGACCAGGTCCACCTGGGCCCACAGGTCGAAGCCGCTGGCCAAGGTATCGGTGGCGTTGCCGCCCGCGGAATGCTGGAACTCGAAGGTGCCGCCTGGCAGCAGTTGCTCGTGCGCCACCTCGATGGTGGTCGAGCTGGTCGCCTTGTCGCCGGACTCGACCGACAGGCTCAGTATCTGCGGCAGCAGCCACAGCCCGTCGGACAGCACGACCCAGCCCTCGCGCTCCAGCCGGCCTTCATGGCCGCGCGCCGCGAGCGTCTCGAGCAGCATGGCCGACAGGTCGACCGTCTCGCTCCAGCTGCGCTCGTCGTTGCGGTACGACATTTCGAACGACGCGCCCTGGCCCGGGTTGCCGGCCAGCCGCGAAGGAAAGTAGTCGGAAGACGGGAATGTCATGGCGCCGGCTATTCTGCCAGCGCACATTGAACGGGCGTGGCGCCCAGCAGCGCCACGCACACCTGCGGATCGATGCCGATCAGGTAGCCGCGCCGCCCGCCGTTGAGCACGATCCGCGGCAGCTCGAGCACGGTCGCCTCCACGTACACCGGCATCTCGCGCCGCGTGCCGAACGGCGAGGTGCCGCCCACCATGTACCCGCTGTGGCGCTGCGCGACCTCGGGCTTGCACGGCTCGACCGATTTGGCGTCGATCTGCCGCGCCAGGTTCTTGGTCGACACCGTGCGGTTGCCGTGCATCAGCACGATGAGCGGTTTGGCGTCCTGGTCCTGCATCACCAGCGTCTTGATGACGGTGAACGGGTCGAGCCCCAGCATCTCGGCGCCGCGTTGCGCGCCGCCGTGTTCCATGTATTCGTAGGGATGCTCGGTGAAAGCGACCTTGTTCGCCCGCAACAGCTGGGTTGCGGGCGTTTCCGAGACGTGGGTCTTCTTGCTCATTGAAGTAGCTTCGTGCTTCGCACTCCGGTATGCGCTTGCTCGGGGCGGCGCGGCGCTGCGCTCACGCCGCCGGGTCGCGGATTTCCAGGCGGATCTTGTCGATTTCCGCCAGCACTTCCGGCGACAAGGTGGTGCCGTACACGTCCAGGTCTTCGTCCAGCTGCGCCACCGAAGTCACGCCGATGATGGTGCTCGCCACCTGCCACTTGGTGTAGCAGAAGGCCAGCGCCATCTGCGTGGGCGTCATGCCGTTGTCGCGCGCGAGCTGGTTGTAGCGCTTGGCGGCGCGCAGCGAATCGGGCTTGCCCCAGCGCTGCTTGCGCACCGACTCGTAGCTCGAGATGCGCGCGCCCTTCGGGGCGTCGGGGCCGTCGATGCCGCTCTGGTCGTACTTGCCCGTCAACAGGCCGAAGGCCAGCGGCGAATAGGCCAGCAGCGACACGTTCAGGCGGTGCATGGTCTCGTCCAGGCCATTTTCGTGGGCCCGGCTGACCAGGCTGTACACGTTCTGCACCGTGGCCACACGCGGCAGGCCGTGCTGTTCGGCCAGGCGCACGAACTCGTGCACGCCGTAGGGCGTTTCGTTCGACAGGCCGATGGCGCGCACCTTGCCGGCCTTCACCAGCTTGCCCAGCGCCTCGAGTTGCTCGTGGATCGGCGTCTTCGACGTTTCCTTGGCCGGGTCGTAGTACATGTTGCCGAACAGCGGCACGTGGCGCTCGGGCCAGTGGATCTGGTAGAGGTCGATCACGTCGGTCTTCAGGCGCTTGAGGCTGGCGTTGCACGAGGCCTCGATGTCGGCGGCCGTCATGCCCGAGCCTTCGCGCACCCATGGCATGTTGCGCGACGGGCCGGCCACCTTGGTGGCCACCACCAGCTTCTCGCGCGCGCCGGGGTTGGCGGCGAACCAGTTGCCGATGATGGTCTCGGTGACGCTGTAGGTTTCCTTGCGCGTGGGCACCGAGTACATCTCGGCGGTGTCGATGAAATCGACGCCGCGCTCGAGCGAGCGGCTCAGGATGGCATGGGAGGTGGGCTCGTCGACCTGTTCGCCGAAGGTCATGGTGCCGAGGCAGATCGGGGTGACGTGCAGGTCGCTTTGACCGAGTTGGATCTTTTTCATGCGCGGGATGCTACCGCCCTCCCCGGCAAGCTGCTGGCGGCCGGCGCAAAACCTGAGCGCCCATGTCCACGCCGCACGCGCCGGCTGTCGTGTGCCGGACTGCGTCAGCCCAAAGGCCTCTTTATCATCGGGCGCCATGTACCAAGCCCTCCGCCCCTCCCGCAGTGAATTCGTGCCCGTGCGCAACCTCAGCTACCACGTGCGCCTGTGGGGCCAGCCCTCCGACGCGCGTCCTCCCCTGGTGCTGGTGCACGGCTGGATGGACGTGGCGGCGTCGTGGCAGTTCGTGGTCGACGCCATGGAAGAAGACCGCTTCATCGTCGCGCCCGACTGGCGCGGCTTCGGCCTGACCGACGGCGGCGGCGTCGACAACTACTGGCTGGCCGACTACCTGGCCGACCTCGAATGGCTGCTCGACCACTATGCGGGCGAAGGCGACAACGCACGCCAGGTCGACCTGGTCGGCCACAGCATGGGCGGCAACGTCGCCATGCACTACGCCGGCGTACGGCCAGAGCGCATTCGCCGCCTGGTCAACCTCGAAGGCTTCGGCATGCCCGCGCGCAAGCCGGAAGAAGCGCCCGCGCGCTACGGCCAGTGGATCGACGAACTCAAGCGCCTGCACCGCGGCGAGATGGCGCTGGCCGGCTACTCGGCCGTGGATGGCGTGGCGCGCCGCCTCATGAAGACCAACCCGCGCCTCACGCCCGACAAGGCCAACTGGCTCGCCAGCCACTGGTCGGTGAACCATGGACAGCCCGACGGCGCCGAGCGCTGGCAGATCCTGGGCGATGCGGCGCACAAGATCGTCAACGCGCACATCTTCCGGGTCGACGAGACGCTGGCGCTCTACGCGCGCATCACCGCGCCGCTGCTGATGGTCGAGGCCTCCGACGACAGCCTGCACGGCTGGTGGAAGAACCGCTACACGCTCGACGAATTCCACGAGCGCCTGAAGTCCGTGCCCGCCGCGCGCATCGAGCGCCTGGCCGACGCGGGCCACATGCTGCACCACGACCAGCCGCAGCGCGTGGCGCGGATGATCGAAGAGTTCCTGGCCGGCTGAGCCGGCCCTGCGTCAAGCCCGGCCCGGCTCGCTGTCCAGGCTCGCCATCTGCGCCGCGGCATAGCGCTCACCGGCGGCGGCGCCCTTCGGCACCGCGCGCTCGATGGCCGCCAGGTCGTCGGCGCCCAGCGTCACGTTCAGCGCGCCCAGTGCCTCGGCCAGCCGCGAGCGTTGGCGCGCGCCCACCAGCGGCACGATGTCGTCGCCCTGCGCCGCGACCCATGCAATGGCGATCTGCGCCACCGTCACGCCCTTGGCATCGGCAATGTGACGCAGCGCCTCCACCAGCGCGAGGTTGCGGTCCGCGTTCTCGCCCTGGAAGCGCGGCGTGTGCATGCGGTAGTCGGTGGCGCTCGCGGCGTCCTTCTTCCAGTGACCGCTGATGAGCCCGCGCGCAAGCACGCCGTACGCCGTGATGCCGATGCCCAGCTCGCGGCACGTTGCAAGAATGTCGTCTTCAATGCCGCGCGAGATCAGCGAATACTCGATCTGCAGATCGCAGATCGGGTGCACCGCCGCCGCCCTGCGAATGGTTTGCGAGCCCACTTCCGACAGGCCGATATGGCGCACATAGCCCGCCTTCACCAGGTCGGCGATGGCGCCCACCGTGTCCTCGATCGGCACGTTCGGGTCGAGCCGCGCCGGGCGGTAGATGTCGAGGTGGTCCACGCCCAGGCGCTGCAGCGAGTAGGTGGCAAAGTTCTTCACCGCCGCGGGCCGCGCGTCGTAGCCGATCCAGCCGCCGGCGGGGTCGCGCATGGCGCCGAACTTCACGCTCACCAGCGCCGCGTCGCGCTGCGAACCCTTCAGGCCCTTGAGCGCCTCGCCGATCAGCATCTCGTTGTGGCCGTTGCCGTAGAAATCGCCGGTGTCGAGCAGCGTGACGCCCGCGTCCATTGCAGCGTGGATGGTGGCGATGCTCTCCGCGCGGTCCGACGGGCCGTACACGCCCGACATGCCCATGCAGCCGAGCCCGATGGCGGAGACCTTGGGGCCGTTCATGCCCTTGGTGCCGAGTTGAAGTGTGTTCATGGCGCGTGTCCTTTCAGGGGTTTCAGAAGGTGCCGCGGGCAGGTTGCGAGCGGCATGGCTGTAGTCTGGAACGAAGCGCTGCGTTCGATAATCCGCCCAGCGCCGCACAGGTTGTGCGCAAAACCGCACAATCACTCCATGACGGACCCCGACCTTTCTGACCTCGGCGCCTTCGTGGCGGTCACGCGGGCCCGCGGCTTTCGCGGTGCGGCCGCCCTGCGCGGCGTGTCGCCCTCCTCGCTCAGCGAGGCCATGCGCCGGCTCGAGGCGCAACTGGGCGTGCGCCTGCTGAACCGCACCACGCGCAGCGTGACGCCGACCGAGGCCGGCCTGCGCCTGCTCGACCGCATCTCCCCCGCGCTGGACGACATTGCCGGCGCGCTCGACACGCTCAACAGCTTTCGCGACAGCCCCACCGGCACCTTGCGGCTGAACGTGCCCATGGTGGTGGCGCAGCGCGTGCTGCCGCCGCTGGCCTGCCGCTTCCTGCACGCGCACCCGGGCATCACGCTGGAGCTGACGACCGACGACAGCTTCATCGACGTGCTCGCGGCGGGCTTCGACGCCGGCATCCGCTACGACGAGAGCATTGCGCGCGACATGATCGCCGTGCCCCTGGGCCCGCGCACGCAGCGCTTCGTGGCCGCGGCGTCGCCCGCGTACCTGGCCGCGCACGGCGTGCCCAGGCACCCGGCCGACCTGCTGAAGCACGCCTGCATCGGCCACCGCTTCCCCAGCGGCGTGCTCGCGCCCTGGGGCTTCGTGCGAAAGGGCAAGGCCGTCAAGATCACGCCGACCGGCCCGCTCATCGCGTCGATGCCCGACGTGGAAGTGCATGCCGCCGTCTCGGGGCTGGGCCTGATCTACCTCTTCGAGGAGTACCTGCGCCCCGCGCTCGACAGCGGCGCGCTGGTGCCGGTGCTGGAAGACTGGTGGCAGAGCTTCTCGGGGCCGTTCCTGTACTACCCGAGCCGCACGCACATGCCGGCGCCGCTGCGCGCGTTCGTCGATTTCCTGAAGCGCGAAGGCTAGGCCCGGACAGGGAGGCCCACAGAGGCCCAAAAGAGGCCCAAAGAGCCACCACCAGGACGCCGCGATATTCGCCGAGCGGATATCCAAGCGCACGAATCTTCGTTCGCACCGCTGGCACCGCGTCCTAGAGTGCGCAGCTCCCTTGTCTCCCCGGAGTTGCCTGTCATGCGTCTTTCCTCGCGCTCCTTCCTGCGCGCGCCGTTGCATTTGCTCGGCGGCCTTGCCCTCGGCCTGCTGCTGCAGGTGTCCGCCCACGCCGCCGACCTGCGCGTGGGCTTCATGCCCGGCCCGTACCGCGACGCCTTCACCCACGGCATCGAGCCCCAGCTGAAGAAGCTGGGCTACACCGTCAAGTACGTCGAGTTCAGCCAGGGCGTGCAGCCCAACGACGCGGTGGAGCGCGGGCAGATCGACGCCAACATCTTCCAGCACTCGCTGTACCTCGACGCCACCAACAAGCAGCAGGGCTTCGACCTGGTGCCCGTGGTGCACGTGCCCACGCCGCCGATGGGCCTGTACTCGCAGCGCCACAAGTCGCTCGACTCGGTGCCCGACGGCGCCACCGTCACGCTGCCGGCCGATCCGGTGAACGCGGCGCGCGCGCTGAACATCCTCGCGGCCATCGGCTGGGTCACGCTGAAGCCGGGCGTGAGCCCGCTGAGCGTGTCGGAGCGCGACATTGCGAGCAACCCCAAGCGCCTGAAGCTGGTGCCGCTCGAAGCCGCGCAGGCCCCGCGTTCGCTGGCCGATGCCGACATTGCCGCCGTGCAGGGCAACTTCGCGGTGGCCTCGGGCCTGAAGCTCACCGAGGCGCTGAAGCTGGAGGACATGACCCTGCCCTACGTGAACGTGGTGGCGGTCAAGCGCAGCAACGAGAACGCGAAGTTCGCGAAAGACATTGCCACGGCCTACCAGTCGCCCGAGTTCCAGCGCTTCTTCAAGGCCAACCCGACCTGGGCCGGCTACCGGCTGCCCGACCACTTCTCCCAATGAGCCATCCGACAACGACGACCAAGCCCCGCCAGCTGCACCTGAACGTCAACATCCTGCATTCGGGCTTCGTGCCCTCGGCCTGGCGCCTGCCGCAGAGCGACCCGGGGGCCTTTGCCGACATCGGGCACTACATCCGCACGGCCCAGATTGCCGAGGCGGGCAAGCTCGACGCGGTGTTCCTCGCGGACAACGCGGCCATCGTCGACCAGATCCACTTTCGCCCGATCACCGCGTTGGAGCCCACCATAGTGCTGGCCTGCGTGGCCGCGGCCACCACGCACATCGGGCTGATCGCCACGGCGTCGACCAGCTACAACGAGCCCTACAACATCGCCCGGCGCTTCGCCACGCTCGACCATGTGAGCAACGGCCGCGCGGGCTGGAACGTGGTGACCACGGCCGACCTGCCCTCTGCGCGCAACTTCGGCCTGGACGCCACGCCCGACCATGCGAAGCGCTATGCGCGCGCCTCGGAGTTCACCGACATCGTGAAGGCGCTGTGGGACAGCTGGGAAGACGATGCCTTCATCGGCGACAAGGCCGGCGGCCGCTTCATCGACCCGGCCAAGGTGCACGCCATTGCGCACCGCGGCGAGCACTTCGCGGTGCAGGGGCCGCTGAACCTGCCGCGCCCGCCGCAGGGGCACCCGGTGCTGGTGCAGGCCGGCGCGTCGGCCGACGGGCGCGAGCTGGCGTCGCGCCATGCGGAAGCGGTGTTTTCGGCCTCGCAGTCTTTCGAGGAATCGCTGGCCTATGCGCGCGCGCTGAAGACCCGCGCCGCGGAGCTGGGTCGTGGGCCCGACGCCGTGAAGGTGCTCGCGGGCCTGACCACCATCGTCGGCAGCACCGAGGCCGAAGCGCGCCGCCGGCGCGACGAGCTGGTCGACCTGATTCCGTGGGACTACAGCCTCACGCGCATCGCCGGCACGCTAGGCATCGCGCCCGACCGGCTGAAGCTCGACGAGCGTCTGCCTGAAGACCTGCCTTTGCCCGGCAATGGCAACGGCAACCACACCTTCTTCAACGCGGTGGTGGCCGCGGGCCGCACGCACGGCTACACGGTGCGCCAGCTGATCCGCGAGCTCGCGGGCGGCGGCGGGCACCGCGTGATTGTCGGCACGCCGGAGCAGATTGCGGACGACATCGAGCGCTGGTTCAAGGCCGGCGCGGCGGACGGGTTCAACCTGATGCCCGATGCGCTGCCGCACGGGCTGCAGGACTTTGTCGACGGCGTGGTGCCGATCCTGCAGAAGCGCGGGCTCTTCCGCACGGAATACGAGGGGCGCACGCTGCGGGACCATCTCGGGTTGGCGCGGCCTGGCGGAAGGGCTGCGCAGAGGCTGGCTGCCTGAAGGGCGGCGCCTGCGATCTGGTGCTTGGGGAGCGCTGTTCGGGGTGCGCTCATGCCGACGGGGTACCTGGCTCCGCGAATGTCCCCCGGGCTTCGCCCTCCTCCTTTATTTCGCTGCGCAAGGCACCCCATCGACCTGAGCGTTTTCAGGGCCGGGGTTGATCAGCGTTGCGCCAGCGGCGTGCCCAGATGCACAGGGCGTCGGGTGCTCCCCGCAGCGAAATAAAGGGGGAGCCCGAAGGGCGGAGGACATTCGCGGAGGGGAGTACCCGGCGGCCTGTGCATGCGCCCTGAACAAGAGCACTCACACAGCACACAGCCCACTCATCGCCTACTCGTCGTCGGCGTCGTTCCCAGTCAGGGAAAGAACCTCTTCGACAAAGGCCTCGAAGAGCGGCAACGAAGCAGGCAAGGCCTCGAAAGACGCCACCTCGCCTGCGTCGAAGAAATGCGGCTTGCCGGCCGGCACCGACACCCACTCGCCGGCCTCCACAAGCAGGCCCAGGTAGCCGTCGGCGGTCGGCACATAGAACAGCCCGGCGCTGTCGAGCACCTGCTGCCCCTTCTTCTTGCCGCGGCCCCAGCTCACGCCCTGCCCGGCCAGGTGTTCGGTGATCCAGCCGTCGCACACGTGGGTGTCGCGCCAGCCTCCTTGGGCATCGAATACGGCCAGAACGGGCATGGGGAATCCTTTTTCAGGAAAGAGAGTTACTGCAGGAAGCTGGGCTTGGCGTAGCCCTGGAACTTGCTGTCGACCACGGCCTTGAACTCCTTGGAGCGGTAGGCTTCCGCGATGTCCTTGGCCCACTGCGTGTTCTTGTCGGCGTTCTTCACGGCAACCACATTCAGGTAGTACTCGGGCGTCTTCTCGAGCACCACGGCCTCGGTGAGCTTCAGGCCCGACGAGATCGCGAAGTTGCCGTTGACGATGGCGTATTCGGTGTCACCCAGCGAACGCGGCAGCTGCGCGGCTTCCAGCGGAATGAACTTCAGCTTCTTCGGGTTCTCGGCCACGTCACGCTCGGTGGAGCGCAGCGCATCGATGCCGGGCTTGAGCGTGATCAGCTTGTTCTGCTCCAGCAGCACCAGCGCGCGGGCCAGGTTGCTCGGGTCGTTCGGCAGCGTTACGCGGTCGCCTTCCTTCACGTCGGCCAGCGTCTTGCGCTTGGTCGAGTACACGCCCATGGGCGCGATCGGGCCTTGCACCAGCTCGGTGATGTCCAGCTTCTGGTCGGCGGCGAACTTCTTCAGGTAGACCTGGTGCTGGAAGAAGTTGGCGTCGAGCGAGCCCTGGGCCAGCGCGAGGTTGGGCTGCACGTAATCGTTGAATTCGACCAGCTTCACCTTGTAGCCCTTCTTCTCGAGGATCGGCACGATGCCTTGCTTGAGCTGGTCGGTGTTGGAGCCGGCGGTGCCGCCGATCACCAGGTTCTTCTTGGCGGGGTCTTGCGCATGGGCCTGCAGCGACAGGCCGCCGAGCGACAGCGCGGCCAGGGACAGGGCAAGAACGGAACGGCGCAGGAAAACGGTCTTCATGAGATAGGAAAGCAGCTAGGAGAAAAAGAAAAAATCAACGCTTGTCGAGCCTGCTTGCCGTGGTGTTGCCCACGAACTGCAGGATCTGTACCAGCACCACGAGCAGCGCCACCGTGAGCACCATCACGTCGGTCTGGAAACGGTAGTAGCCGTAGCGGATGGCCAGGTCGCCAATGCCGCCGCCGCCCACCACGCCGGCCACCGCCGAGTACGAGAGAAAGCTCACGGCCAGCACGGTCAGCGCCAGCACCAGGCCCGAACGCGCCTCCACCAGCAGCACGCGCCAGACGATCTGCAGCTCCGAGGCGCCCATGGCGTGCGCCGCCTCGATCACGCCGCGCGGCACTTCGCGCAGGCACTGGTCGACCAGGCGCGCCAGGTACGGAATGGCGGCGAACGACAGCGGCACGGCCGCGGCCAGCGGGCCGATCGACGTGCCCGCGATCACCCGCGTGAACGGCACCAGCGCCACCAGCAGGATGATGAAAGGGAACGAGCGCACCGTGTTCACGATCCAGTTGAGCACCAGGAACGCCGGCTTGTTCTCCAGCGACTGGCCGGGGCCCAGCAGGAACAGCAGGATGCCCAGCGGCCCGCCGATGAGCACCGCGGCCGTGAGGCCGATGGCCAGCATCATGAAGGTCTGGCCCGTGGCCACCCACAGCTCGGGAAGGATGGGGGCGATGTTTTCAAACATGAGCGGGCTCCTGGGCGTTGAGGTCCGGCGCAACGCGCAGGGTGGCGGCGCCGTTGCCGGCCTCGCGCAATTCGCGCGACTCGCGCGACTCACGCTCCCGGCGGCGCACCAGTTCGTCGATTTCGCGGCCCAGCGCGGTCTTGCGCTCGGCCTTGGGCGCGTCCTCGACCGCGAACTGCTCCACCAGCCGGCCCTTCTCGAGGATGGCCACGTTGCGGCACAGCACCTCGACCACCGACAGCTCGTGCGTCACGATGACGATGGTCACGCCGATCTTCTGGTTGATGTCGCGCAGCGTTTCCAGCAGCGAGCGCGTGGTTTCGGAGTCGAGCGCCGAGGTGGGCTCGTCGCACAGCAGCACCTGCGGGCGCGACGCCAGCGCGCGCGCAATGGCCACGCGCTGCTTCTGGCCGCCGGACAGCTGTGCCGGATAGGTGTCGATCTTCTCGGCCAGGCCCACCAGGGCCAGGCACTCGCGCACCCGCGCGTCGATCTCGGCCTTGGAATGGTGGCCGTGGATCTTCAGCGGGAAGGCCACGTTGCCGAACACCGTGGCGTTCTGCAGCAGGTTGAACTGCTGGAAGATCATGCCGATGTTCTGGCGCGTGTCGCGCAGCTCGCGGCGCGAGAGCGTGGTGAGGTCGCGCCCGCCGACGAAGACCTTGCCCGCATCGGGCCGCTCCAGCAGGTTGATGAGGCGCAGCAACGTCGACTTGCCGGCGCCGCTCTTGCCGATCAGGCCGAACACGTCGCCCTGCTGGATGTCGAGCGACAGCGACTGCACGGCGTCGAACACCTCGCCGCTGGGCAAGGCGAAGGACTTCTGCACCGATTGGAGACGGATGACCGGCTGCGCGTTGTCGCGGGCCGCATCAGGCGTGGGGTGGGTCATGGAAAGAAGGCGCGGCCAGCATCGAAGCCGGGCGCGCAGGTTCGCAAAAAGGTGCCGAGTATGAAAAGAAAAGAGCCGAAAGGGAACGAACAAATCGGCTGCTGCTTATATTGGAAACGAGATAAGAAACCCCTGCAGTCCAAGGCCAAGCCATATCGATATGCCGATTGGTTCGTTCCCTTGGGGGCCGGACGATGCCACATTCGCGCCTTCATTTTTGATTTCGCGACAACAACATGCACACCCTCTTGCGCCGCCGCAGCCTGATCCTCGCCACCCTGGCCGCCGCCCTCTTCGGCGGCAATGCCGCCTTTGCACAGGACAAGAACACCCTCAAGGTCGGCGTGTCCGTCGGCAGCGCCGAGCAGATCTTCGAAGTGGTGAAGAAGGTCGCCGCCAAGGACGGCCTGAACATCCAGCTCGTGGTGTTCAACGACTACCAGTTGCCCAACGCGGCGCTGGCCTCGGGCGACCTGGACGCCAACGCCTTCCAGCACCAGCCCTTCCTGGACAACCAGAACAAGGCGCGCGGCTTCGACATCGTGCCCGTGGGCCTGACCATCACCGCGCCGCTGGGCTTCTACTCGCGCAAGCTCAAGTCGATCGACCAGCTGCCCGACGGCGCCGCCGTGGGCATCCAGAACGACCCGTCCAACGGCAACCGCGCGCTGTTGCTGCTGCAGCAGGCCGGCCTGATCACGCTGAAACCCGAGGCCGTGAAGAACAACACCGCCACCCCGCTGGACGTGGTGACCAACCCCAAGAAGCTGAAGCTGGTGGCGCTGGACGCCGCCCAGCTGCCGCGCTCGCTCGACGACCTGGCCATTGCGGCCATCAACAACGACTACGCCGAGAAGGCCGGCCTGTCGCTCGCCAAGGACGCCGTGATCAAGGAAGCGCCCAAGGGCCCCTACGCCAACCTGATCGCCGTGCGCCGCGCCGACAAGGACAAGCCCTGGGCCAAGCGCCTGGTGGCGGCCTACCAGTCGGCGGAGGTGAAGAGCTACATCGAGACCCAGTTCAAGGGCTCGCTCGTCCCCGCGTTCTGATTTCGGTCTTCTCCCTCCCCTCCCGGGGGAGGGCTGGGGTGGGGGCACGCGGCGTTCGATGAAGCAATGCGCTGAACAGATGCCGCTTGCCCCCATCCCAGCCTTCCCCCGGAAGGGGAAGGAGCAATACAGGCGCGCTGCTGGACGGGTTTGCGGACCGTGAGAAAATGCCCGGTTTCCCCGAACACAGTCAGGACACCCCATGGACGCAGAACAGATCAACCAAATCGGCGCAATGCTCGCGGACCTGAGCGTCCGTACGGTCGATTTACGGAGGTATCTTTGACTACGATGCCAAAGCTGAACGACTGAGGACAGTCAACGCATCGCTCGAAGACCCCAACGTCTGGAACGACCCGAAGAAGGCCCAGGAACTGGGCAAAGAGAAGAAGTCGCTCGACGACGTGGTCGTCACGCTCGACAAGCTCACCAATGGGCTGTCGGACAACACCGAGCTCTTCGAAATGTCGAAGGAAGACGGCGACATGGACGGCCTGCAGGCCATTTCCGATGACGCCGCCACGCTCGAAGCCGACATCAAGCAGCTCGAATTCCGCCGGATGTTCAACAACCCGGCCGACCCGCTGAACGCCTTCGTCGACATCCAGGCCGGCGCCGGCGGCACCGAGGCCTGCGACTGGGCCAGCATGCTGCTGCGCCAGTACCTGAAGTACGCCGAGCGCAAGGGCTTCAAGACGCAGATCGAAGACGAGACGCCCGGCGACACCGCCGGCATCAAGGGCGCGACCATCAAGGTCGAGGGCGACTACGCCTTCGGCCTGCTGCGCACCGAGACCGGCGTGCACCGCCTGGTGCGCAAGTCGCCGTTCGACTCGTCGGGCGGGCGCCACACCAGCTTCGCCAGCATCTTCGTGTACCCGGAAATCGACGACTCGATCGAGATCGAGATCAACCCTTCCGACGTGCGCACCGACACCTTCCGTGCCAGCGGCGCGGGCGGCCAGCACATCAACAAGACCGACTCGGCCGTGCGCCTCACGCACATTCCGACCGGCATCGTGGTGCAGTGCCAGGACGGCCGAAGCCAGCACAGCAACCGCGACGTGGCGTGGAAGCGCCTGCGTTCGCGCCTGTACGACCACGAGATGCGCAAGCGCCAGGAAGAGCAGCAAAAGCTCGAGGACAGCAAGACCGACGTGGGCTGGGGCCACCAGATCCGCAGCTACGTGCTGGACAACAGCCGCATCAAGGACCTGCGCACCAACGTCGAAGTCTCGGCCACCCAGAAGGTGCTGGACGGCGACCTGGACGTGTTCATCGAAGCCTCCCTGAAGCAAGGCGTGTAACCCCCATGAGCCTGACGAGCCTGAACGACGGCAAGGTCGAAGCCCTCATCTTCGACATGGACGGCACCATGATCGACTCCATGCCCTGGCATGCGCGGTCGTGGGTCGAGTTCGTGGCGCGCCACGGACTGAAGCTCGACGTGAGCGACATCCTCGCGCGCACCACGGGCCGCACCGGCACCGAGTGCATGCGCGAGCTGTTCGAGCGCGACCTGTCCGACGAGGAATGCCAGGCCATGGTCCACGAGAAGGAAGAGATCTACCGCGCCCTCTTCCACGACAACTTCACCGAAGTGGCGGGCTTCACGGCCTTTGCCAAGGCGGCCGTGGCGCGCGGGCTCAAGGTGGCCGTGGGCACCGCCGGCGACAAGGGCAACATCGAGTTCGCCATGTCGCGCCTGAAGATGGACCCGCTGCCGCTGGCCATCGTGGGCGGGGACGAGGGCTTCAGCGGCAAGCCCACGCCCGCCATCTTCCTGGAAGCCGCGCGGCGCATCGGCATTGCGCCGGAGCGCTGCATCGTCTTCGAAGACGCGCCCTTCGGCATCGAAGCCGCGCGCCGCGGCGGCATGCGTGCCGTGGCCGTGTGCAGCACCCATACCGCCGCCGAGCTGGCCGGCCCCCATGTGATTGCCGCGGTTCGTGACTACAACGAACTCGCCCATTCGAATTTTCTGGAGACCCTCGATGCTGTTGCCTGATGTTCGCGGTGCCCAAGGGCAACCCATTGCCATTCGCCGCGAAGACTATGCCGCCCCGGCGTACTGGATCGACACCGTCGACCTCACCTTCGACCTCGACCCCGCCAAGACCCGCGTGCTCAACCGCATGCAGATGCGCCGCAACCCCGAGGTGCCGGTGCAGCCGCTGCGCCTGCACGGCGACGAGCTGAACCTGGCGCGCGTGCTGGTCAACGGCCAGGGCGCGTCTTTCCGCATGGAAGGCGACCAGCTCGTCATCGACAGCCTGCCCGACGCCTTCGAGCTCGAGATCTTCACCACCTGCTGCCCCATCAAGAACACCAAGCTGATGGGCCTGTTCGTGAGCGAGGACACCTTCTTCACGCAGTGCGAGGCCGAGGGCTTCCGCCGCATCACCTACTTCCTGGACCGTCCGGACGTGATGGCCATGTACACCGTCACGCTGCGCGCCGCCAAGGCCGCGTACCCGGTGCTGCTGTCCAACGGCAACCTGGTCGACCAGGGCGAGCTGCCCGAAGGCCGCCACTTCGCCAAGTGGGTCGACCCCTTCAAGAAACCCAGCTACCTGTTCGCCCTGGTGGCGGGCAAGCTGGTGGCACGCGAGCAGCGCATCAAGGCGCGCAGCGGCAAAGACCACCTGCTGCAGGTGTACGTGCGCGCCGGTGACCTCGACAAGACCGAGCACGCGATGAACTCGCTCATCAACTCCGTGCTGTGGGACGAGGCGCGCTTCGGCCTGCCGCTGGACCTGGACCGCTTCATGATCGTGGCCACCAGCGACTTCAACATGGGCGCCATGGAAAACAAGGGCCTGAACATCTTCAACACGAAGTACGTTCTGGCCAACCAGGCCACCGCCACCGACGCCGACTACAGCAACATCGAAAGCGTGGTCGGCCACGAGTACTTTCACAACTGGAGCGGCGACCGCGTCACCTGCCGCGACTGGTTCCAGCTGTCGCTGAAGGAAGGCCTCACCGTCTTCCGTGACCAGGAATTCAGCCAGGACCTGTGCGCCGACGCGTCGGCGCGCGCCGTGAAGCGCATCGAGGACGTGCGCGTGCTGCGCACCGCCCAGTTCCCCGAAGACGCCGGCCCCATGGCCCACCCGGTGCGGCCCGACAGCTACATCGAGATCAGCAACTTCTACACCGTCACCATCTATGAAAAGGGTGCCGAGGTGGTCCGCATGATGCAGACGCTGGTCGGGCGCAAGGGCTTCGAGAGGGGCATCACGCTTTACTTCGAACGCCACGACGGCCAGGCCGTGACCTGCGACGACTTCGCCCAGGCCATTGCCGACGCCAACCCCGACTCCGAACTGGCCCGCCTGCTGCCCCAGTTCAAGCGCTGGTACAGCCAGGCCGGCACGCCCCGCCTGGCCGCGCACGGCGTGTACGACGCGCAGAACCGCAGCTACACCCTGAGCGTGGTGCAAAGCTGCCCGCCCACTCCGGGCCAGCCGGCCAAGGAACCCTTCGTCATTCCGCTGAACATCGGCCTGCTCGATGCCGGCGGCCGCGAACTGCCGATGCAGATCGAAGGCGAGAGCGACGTCACGCGCGGCACCCGCACCCTGGTGCTGTCGCGTGCCGGCGAGCAGATCACCTTCGTGGGCCTGGACGCCGAGCCCGTGCCTTCCATCCTGCGCGGCTTCAGCGCGCCGGTGATCCTCGACTTCGAATACACCGACGCCCAGCTGCTCACCCTGCTGGCCAACGACCCCGACCCGTTCAACCGCTGGGAAGCCGGCCAGCGCCTGGGCCTGCGCGCCGCGCTGCAGGGCATTGCCGCCCTGGCCGCCGACGCCGCCCCGGTGCTGAACGACGCCTACATCGAGGCCATGCGCAGCGTGCTGCGCAACCCGCAGCTCGACGCCGCCTTCAAGGAGCTGGTGCTCACCCTGCCGTCGGAAACCTACATTGCCGAGCAGCTCGACGTGGTCGACCCGCAGCGCGTGCACCTGGTGCGCGAAGCCATGCGCGCCCAGCTGGCCACCGCCCTGTTCAGCGACTGGGAGCAGGTGTACGAAGCCAACAAGGACACCGGCGCCTACAGCCCCGACCCCACGTCGTCGGGCCGCCGCGCGCTGGCCGGCATGGCGCTCAACTTCCTGTGCCTGGCGACGCGCGCCTCCGGCGACGCCGTGTGGCCGGGCAAGACCCTGCAGCGCTTCAAGGACGCGGGCAACATGACCGACCGCTTCAACGCGCTCAACGCGCTCGTGTCGTCGGGCCACACCCTGGCGGCGCAGGCGCTGGCGCGTTTCCACGCCATCTTCAAGGACGAGGCGCTGGTCATCGACAAGTGGTTCTCGCTGCAGGCTGGCGCCAGCGACCGCGGCGGCGACATCCTGCCGCTGGTGAAGCAGCTCATGAAGCACCCCGACTTCTCGCTGAAGAACCCCAACCGCGCGCGCAGCGTGATCTTCAGCTACTGCAGCGCCAACCCGGGCGCGTTCCACCGCCCCGACGCGGCCGGCTACGTGTTCTGGAGCGAGCGCGTGATCGAGCTCGACGCCATCAACCCCCAGGTGGCCGCCCGCCTTGCGCGCGCGCTCGACCGCTGGAGCAAGCTGGCCGAGCCCTACCGCAGCGCCGCGCGCGAAGCCATCGCCCGCGTGGCCGCCAAGCCCGACCTGAGCAAGGACACCCATGAGGTGGTGACCCGCGCCCTGGCCGGAAACTAAGCCTGCAACCAAGCAAGAGACTGAACACAAAGCATATGGCTCAACAAAAGATTTCCCTCACCCGCTACCTCGTCGAACAGCAACGCGCCGACGGCCTCATTCCGGGCCAGCTGCGCCTGCTGCTCGAAGTGGTGGCCCGCGCCTGCAAGAGCATCAGCCAGGCCGTGAACAAGGGCGCGCTGGGCGGCGTGCTGGGCACGGCCGAGAGCGAGAACGTGCAGGGCGAGATCCAGAAGAAGCTGGACATCATTGCCAACGAAGTGCTCATCGAGGCCAACGAATGGGGCGGCCACCTGGCGGCCATGGCCAGCGAGGAGATGGAATCCATCCACGTGGTGCCCAACCGCTACCCGCAGGGCGAATACCTGCTCATGTTCGACCCGCTGGACGGCAGCAGCAACATCGACGTGAACGTGAGCATCGGCACCATCTTCAGCGTGCTGAAGAAGCCCGACGACCACCCCGGCGTGCAGGAAAACGACTTTCTGCAGCCCGGCACCCAGCAGGTGGCGGCCGGCTACTGCATCTACGGCCCGCAGACCACCCTGGTGCTGACCGTGGGCAACGGCGTGGCCATGTTCACGCTCGACCGCGAGCAAGGCAGCTTCGTGCTGACGCAGGAAGACATCCAGATTCCGGCCGACACCAAGGAATTTGCCATCAACATGAGCAACATGCGCCACTGGGACGAGCCCGTGAAGCGCTACATCGACGAGTGCCTGGCCGGCAAGGAAGGCCCGCGCGGCAAGGACTTCAACATGCGCTGGATTGCCAGCATGGTGGCCGACGTGCACCGCATCCTGATGCGCGGCGGCGTCTTCATGTACCCGTGGGACAAGCGCGAGCCCGAGAAGGCCGGCAAGTTGCGCCTGATGTACGAGGCCAACCCCATGAGCTGGCTGGTGGAGCAAGCCGGCGGCGCCGCCACCAACGGCAAGCAGCGAATTCTTGACCTGCAACCCACCAAGCTGCACGAGCGCGTGAGCGTACTGTTGGGTTCACGAAACGAAGTTGAGCGTTTGACGCAGTACCACGCTGAGAAGGCCTGATTTCGTGGCTATAATCTGAGGCTTCGCCGGTGTAGCTCAGTCGGTAGAGCAGCTCATTCGTAATGAGAAGGTCGGGTGTTCGATTCATCTCTCCGGCACCAATTGAAAGCCCCGTTGCTATCGCCTTGATAGCAACGGGGCTTTTTCATTTGTACTGTTCGCGCAGCTAGGTGAAATGTCTCGCCCGCGAAAGCCTGAGTCTTTTCGTAAGCGTCAGCTCAGCACCCCCCTTGACCTCTGCCGTTCGATCAGATGTCGAAGACCTGTCGCAGCATATGGAAGGGAACGCGCCATGAGTGCCCGTTGCCGGTGTCGACGGTGGCAGTGCGCTGGTTGATGCGCACGACAATGCCCACCTGAGGCTGGAGGTACTTGTCGTCGAACGAGAC
Organism: Variovorax sp. OK605; assembly: GCF_900115445.1. Lineage (NCBI taxonomy): Bacteria > Pseudomonadati > Pseudomonadota > Betaproteobacteria > Burkholderiales > Comamonadaceae > Variovorax > Variovorax sp. OK605. The sequence continues at coordinate 2,929 of NZ_FOWL01000029.1, read as the reverse complement.
CTTCTCGCCGCAGCGGAAGTCACCTCGCGCAGGCATGCTCTTCAGCGGCGCGGGACGCGTAGGGGTCGATGCAGTTGCACTGGCAGGACTTGGCGGCTCGACGGCCGCATAGGGCAGCTTCCATTCGCGCCGCGTGCCTTCCTCGTGCAAGGTGACCTGCGTGTCCTTCATGGCGACCACCTTGCCATTGCGCATCTGGCCGTCGCGCCAGTCGAGGAAGCGCACCATCTGGCCGAGGTTCATGTTCGTGCGCACAGCGATGATGCGTCGCGGATCGGCCAGCATGCGCTCGATGATGGCGCTCAGTTGGAACAGCTCCAGGCTGGTCGCACGATTAAGCGCATCGATCAGCTTGGGGTCGGTGCCTTGCGGGTTCACTGCGTTGTCCTCTTGGCGTTGTCAGGTTGTAGTCGCCCGGGCACGAGGTCCTCAGGCGACCAGCCGCTGCTCGAGGTGTTGCGGCGCACCGATGTTCCACGGCAGCAACTCGTCGATGCGGTTGATGGGATGGTCCGCGATGCGCCCGAGCACATCGCGCAGATAAGCCTGTGGATCGATCCCGTTCAACTTGGCTGTTTCCACGAGGCTATAAATGGCCGCAGCGCGCTCGCCCCCGGCGTCCGAGCCCATGAACATGTAATTCTTGCGGCCCAGGCCGACACCGCGCAACGCGCGCTCGGCGGCGTTGTTGTCGATCTCGATGCGTCCATCGTCACGGTAGCGCGTCAACGACCCGAGCCGCGTGAGCGTGTAGCCGATGGCGCGCGCGAGCTCCGACTTGGTCGACACCTGGGCGAGCATCCCTCGCAACCAGGCGAATAGTTCCTCGAGCAGCGGCCCGGCCCGCGCCTGGCGCTCCCTGCATCGCTCAGCCGGCGGGCGACCACGGATGCCGGCTTCGATCGCATACAGCGCACCAATGCGCCTGAGCGCTTGTTCCGCAATCGAGCCTGGCGCACGCCCCTGACTCTCGTGCAGATCCCAGAACGGCCTGCGCGCGTGCGCCCAGCACGAAGCCTCGATGACGTTGCCGCTTGCATAGAGCTTGGCGAAGCCGGCATACGCATCGGCCTGCAACACGCCCTTGAAGTTCTTCAGGTGCGCCTGGGGATGTTCGCCCTTGCGGTCGGGCGAGTAACGCAACCACGCCGCCGGCGCGTCGGTGCTCGCCGATGCCCGATCGTCACGCACATAGACCCACAGCCTTCCGGTCTTGGTCCGGCCTCGCCCGGGCGAGAGCACCGCCACCGGCGTGTCGTCGGCATGCAGCTTGGAGCCGGCCAGCACGTAGCGCCCGAGCGCTGCAACCAACGGGTCCAGCAGCTTCTCGCTCTGGCCGACCCAGCCAGCCATCGTGGAGCGTTCGATCACGACGCCCTCGCGGGCGTAGATGCGGCTCTGGCGGTACAGCGGTTGGTGGTCGCAGTACTTGGACACCAGCACGTGGGCCAGCAGCCCGGGACCGGCGATGCCACGTGCGATGGGCCGGCTCGGCGCTGCTGCCTGGAAGATGGATTCGCACGCCATGCAGGCGAGCTTGGGGCGCACGTGGCGGATCACCTTGAAGCGCGAGGGCACGTACTCCAGTTGTTCAGAGACGTTCTGGCCGATCTGACGCAGTCGGCCGCCGCACGCACTGCAGCCGCAGGCCTGGCCGACGGCGTCGTGGCGGGCATCCGATGCCTCGGGCCGGTACACATGGTTCTCTCGAGGCAAGTGTGCGGGCAAGCTGCGGTCGAAGCCTTCGCTGTTGGCCGCTTGCACCTTCGGTGTCTGCGCGACCGGCGCAAGCTCGTGCATCGACAGGTCTGCGATCAACGCGATCTGCGGGTCGTCCAGCTGTTCGCTGGAGGCGCCGAAGCGGGAGCGAACCTGGCGCAGCAACTGCACCTTGAGCTTGTCCACGAGCAGCTTGAGCATGACGACTTCGGCATCACGCGCCTGCACGACACGCAGCAGCGAGTCGACGGTGTGGGGCGCGTTGGCGGTGTTCGGCACGCCCTCTACTATGCCATCGGACCTACCCGGAGTTGACCGGGACCCGTGCGTTCAGAAGACGAATTCTTGAGCGCGGTTCAAGCCGCGAGCGCGGGCTGATCGGTGCGCGTCGGCATGCGCCAGTCGATGCCTTCGAGCAGCATCGACAGCTGCGCCGGCGTGAGCGAGATCTTGCCCCCTTGCGCCTGCGGCCAGACGAATCGGCCGCGCTCCAGGCGCTTGGCCAGCAGCAGCAATCCCTGGCCATCGAACCACAGGACCTTGAGCATGTCGCCGCGTCGGCCGCGGAAGACGAAGACGTGGCCGCAGAACGGGTTGGTCTCCAACGCCGTCTGCACCATCGCAGACAGGCCATTGAATCCCTTCCTCATGTCGGTATGGCCGGCGACGATCCAGACGCGGGTGCTTGTAGGAAGGCCGATCACGCAAGCGCCTTCAGCGTCTGCAGGACATGGCGCACGCTGGCCTCGTCGACCGCGCCACGCAGTCGGACGCGCACACCGCCGACATCGATCTCGATGGTCCCGGCAGGTTGGCGAGGCGCCACCACCGTGGGTGAAGAGCATGGCGCGATCGACGCAGCTTCGATGGTGACGGGCAGCAGCATTGGCGAGGGCTTCGACGGTGCCGGCGTCTGGGGCTGCTCTTGCGTGCTCAGATGCATCCTGCGCCATGCGAACAGCAGGTTCGAGTTGATGCCCGCTTCCAGCGCGACGGCGGCCACCGACGCACCGGGCACCAAGCTGCGCGCGACCAACTCGCGCTTGAACATTGGGCTGTGCTCGCGCCGACGGCGCTTGCTCGGGGTGTATTGATCGTTCATTGATGTGCATTAGCGGTTCTTCATGCACACCATCGCAGCGTGCATGGGCCACCGATCCTGCACATCAGCCTTCAGTGAAAACAGAGGGTACTGAGGAGACGCTTACGT
>NZ_FOWL01000031.1:0-44231 GCF_900115445.1 Variovorax sp. OK605 | reverse complement strand
AAGCGCATCGGCTCGATGCGCACCCGCCACAGCGCCCAGCCCGCCGGCAGCGCGACGACCAGCACGTTGAAGGCCATGCGCCAGCTCATCAGGTCGCGCGCCTCGTTGGGGTCGGTCTGCATCGCGTTGGCGATCATGGTCGGGTCCATGACCACGCGGTACTCGAGCATGTAGTGCTGCACCACGGCGGCCAGCACCACCACGGCGAACCACACCGGCTTCATCCAGCGCGACCACGCCGTGAACGACAGGATGGCCACCGTGCCGCACAGCGTGAGCAGGCTCATGACGGCGATGGTGGGCAGGTAGGTGCTGGGGGCGCCTCCGATGCGGGCCAGTTCGTTCCACAGCGGCCAGTTGGTGGTCAGGACCAGGTAGAGGCTCAGCCACAGCACGACCATGGCGGCCGAGCGCGGCTGCGCCAGCCACAGATTGAAGCGCGTCCAGGGCGCACCGGACACCGGTGGCCGGGGGGTTTGAGAGGGGGAGGACTCAGGGGAGCCTACGCGCTGCAGCGGCGCGGAGGCTGTTCGTGAAACAGACATGCATCGAATTTAGAGGGCCAGCCTGAAAGAAGCCTGAACCACCCTACGGCGTTGCTGCCGAGTTGCTGGTCGGTGCCTGCCCGTTTGCCGCTCGGGCCCTGCGCACCCGCGCTCGCCAGCGCGCCACGACAGGCCCGGAAGCGGCCTGGCTCAGCGGCCGGCTCACCCCGCGCTCCACCACCAGCGACACCAGCGCGCCCAGCATGGCCGCGGCGGCGATGTCCGAAGGGAAATGCAGGCCCAGGTACACCCGGCTCCAGGCCACCATGGCCGCCACCAGCAGCGCCGCGATCATCGGCGCGCGAGACGGCAGGCACCAGAGCGAGAAAGCCGCGGCGAAGGCACCGGCCGCGTGCAGGCTGGGGAAACCCGGGCGCACGCCCTGCGGCACCCACTGGATGCCCAGGCCGTAGAAGGCGGGCCGCGGAATCGGCGCCAGCGTGCGGACCAGGTTCACCAGCAGCCACACGGCCAGCAGGCTCACGAGCGCGGTGAACAGCGCGTAGCGCCAGCGCCGGCTGACCAGCGCGCAGGCGCCGACCACGAGCATCAGCAGGGCCGGCAGCAGGTCGGAGGCGAATTCGGCGAAACGCAGGGTCCAGGCCGGCACCGTGGGGCCCGCGTTGACCAGCCGGAACAGGGCGAAATCAAGATCCTGCATGCGCGGCAACGGCGGGCTTCACGGCCGCACGCGGGTGGAAGCGCGTCACCGCCAGGTCGATGGCGAAACCCACCACCCAGCAGACCCAGGCGGTCCAGAAGGTGTGGCTCATGTAGTGGGCGCCCCGCAGCTGCTGCGACACGCCCAGCGCGAGCCCCGCGGCCACCGCCACGCCCAGCCAGATGGCGGCCACGCGGGGCGACACCCGGCGCAGCACGAAATACCCGCCCATGTAGGCGAAGGCGGCCGAGGCATGGCCGGCAGGGAAGCAGCCGCCGGGGCCGCCGTCGTCGACGCCCCAGGACCAATGCGACACGTAGCGCGCCGCGCCGCCGAATTCCTGCAGGTCCCAGGGGCAGCTGGTGTGGCTGGCATGCTTGAGCACGCTGACGGCGACCACCGCGGCCAGCACCGTCAGCGCCAGCTGGACGCGCCCGCCCGTGGACAGGCCGCGCAAAAAGCCCACCGGCCAGCGGATGGCGATGAACAGAGCAGTCACCAGTACCCAGCTGAGGTCGCGCGCGCCTTCATGCATGACGTGGACCATGAAGGGGTTCGAACGCAGGGGAAACCCTAGATAAGAGCCCGCCATGCGCGCCAGCGCGAGGTCCCCGCCGGTCGCGTCCCATGCCATCAATGCAGCCAGTGCAAGCAGGGTCAGCACCCCCAGGCGAAAATTCGGGAAACGTGTCATGAACGGAGGCAGGACTGAAAAACAGCCGCGAGCCTACGTTTGCGGAATGAACCCAGCCTGAAGCAACCTGAACCGAATCTGACTTTTCGGGGTGTTGCAATTCCGTCGCGCTAGACTTCTTTTTTTGTTCCAAGGACATGGCGTGCGCATCTTGCTTGTCGAAGATGACAACTCTCTGGCAGATGCCGTCTGCAGCTACCTGATGGCCAAGGCCTTCGTGGTGGACGTGGCGCCCAGCCTGGCCGACGCGCGCGGCGCGCTGCTCGCGGTGCAGTACGCGGCGGTGCTGCTCGACCTGCACCTGGGCGACGGCGACGGCCTGTCGCTGCTGCCGCAGGTGCGCGCCCTGCCCGAGCGCCCCATCGTCATCGTGCTGACCGCGCGCGACCAGGTCACCGACCGCATTCGAGGCCTGGACGCCGGCGCCGACGACTACCTCATCAAGCCCTACGACCCGGCCGAGCTGCTGGCGCGGCTGCGCGCGGTGGAGCGCCGGCGCAGCGCCAACAACTCGCCCGTGCTGAAGCTCGGCACGCTCGAGATCGACCTGGCCCACGACATGGTGCGCAAGGACGGCTCGCCGATCACGCTGACGCAGAAGGAATGGGCGCTGCTGCGCGTGATGGCCACGCGCCCCGAGCGCATCCACACGCGCGAGAACCTGGCGGACGCCCTCTACGGCTTCGGCGACGAGGCCGACAGCAACACGCTGGAGGTGTTCATCAGCCGGCTGCGGCGCAAGCTGGGCCGCAGCCACATCCAGACCCTGCGCGGGCTGGGCTACCGGCTGTCGTTCTCGGCGGACGACGACGAATGACCACGCGCCGCTTCGTGGCCGGGCGCGACTCGCTCGCCGGCCGGCTGACGCGCACGCTGATCGTGTGGGTCGGCGGGGTGTGGCTGCTGTGCGTGTTCGCCGTGGTCTGGTACGTGGACCGCGAGATCAACCACAACTTCGACAACGAACTGGTCGAGGTCTCGCACCGCATGTTCGCCATGGCCGTGCAGGAACTCGAGAAGCTGCAGCACCCCGGCGAGGACCCGCCGCGCCAGCCGCTGATCGCACCCAAGCAGCTCTTCTCGGAAGATGCGGTGATCTACCAGATCATGGACCTGCACGAGCACGTGCTGCTGCGCTCGGCCGAGGCACCCGCCGACACCTTCGACGTGCCGCTGGCCGCCGGCTTCGCGAACAACCCGAGCTGGCGCATCTACACCGTGCGCCACCCGACGCTGGGCCTGTTCTTCCAGGTGGCGGACCCGCTGGACGAGCGCCGCCACGCCCTCAACCGCACGCTCTTCGGCCTGATCATTCCGCTGGGCGCGGTGCTGCCGCTGCTCGCGCTGGTGCTGCGCAACGTGGCGCGCACCGAGCTGCGCGTGCTGCAGCAGATGGCCGGCGAGATCGAGAAGCGCAGCGGCGCCGACCTGCGGCCCATTGCCCTGGAGGCCGGCCTGCCGCACGAGCTGCGCTCGGTGGGCGACCACGTCAACCGGCTGCTGGAGCGGCTGTCGCAGTCGCTCGACGTCGAGCGCGCACTGGCCGCGAATGCCGCGCACGAGCTGCGCACGCCGCTGGCCGCGGCGCGGCTGCGGCTGCAGACCGCGCTGGAGCACGACCTGCGGCGCAACGACGTGCAGGCCGCGCTCGACGCGCTGCAGATGCTGAGCCACCGCGCCGAGAAGCTGCTGCAGCTGTCGCGCGCGGAGTCGGGCGCGTCGCTCACGCGCGCACAGGTCGACCTGGTGCAACTCGCGGGCACGGTGGCGCAGGAGTTCTGGCAGGACGCACAGATCAACGAGCGGCTCACGCTCAAGGTGCCCGACGTCGACGCGCCGGTGGCGCTCGGCGACGTCGACGCGCTGGCCATCGCGCTGCGCAACCTGGTGGAGAACGCCCTGCGCTACGGCGGCGGGCGCGTGGTGCTCGAGGTGATGTCGCCCTGCACGCTGGCCGTGCGCGACTTCGGCGCCGGCGTGAACCCCGAGCAGCTGCAGACACTGCAGCAGCGCCACGTGCGCCACAGCTCCGACCGCGCCGGCTACGGGCTGGGCCTGTCGATCGTGGGCACCATCGTCGAGAAGCACAACGCCAGGCTGCAGCTGTCGTCGCCGCCGCAGGGCGCGGCGCGCGGCTTCGAGGCGCGCATCGTGCTGCAGCCCGCCTGAGCCTCAGCGCCGGGCGGATTCCTTCTTCGGCACGAAGTCGTCGGAGTTGTCGAAGCCGAATTGCCCGGCCTGGGTCATCGCGATCATCTTCTTCACGAGATGGCGCTGCACCGCCTTCGGCAAGGCGAAGTAGTTGCTGTTGCCGGTGGTCCTGCGCTCGCCGTCGAGATGGCCCGTGATGGCGTGGACCGTCGCCTTGCTGCCCTTGTGGAAGGTGAGGATCTTGATGCGCCCCAGGTAGTCGTCGTTGTCGATGTGCCCGGCGTCTTCCTGGTTGAAGAAGCGGTACACGAGCACGGGGTCGACCAGCCCGTCACCGTCGATGTCCGCGAGCTCGATGAGCTTCGAGCGGAAGTTGACGCCCGCCTCTTCCTTGGCGGCAAAGTCGCGGATCGACCATTGCTTCGCCAGCGCATTGCCGCCCTCGACCTTGTAGAGCGCGGCCTGGATGGTGGACGACAGCAGTTCCTCGGCGAACGGCGCGTCCTGCTTCTCGCCCAGCAGCAGCGCGTAGCTGCCCGAGGTGTCGGTGTAGCAGTAGCGCTTGAACACGGGGAGTTCGAAGCCCGCGGTCTTCACCGCCTCGGCGCTCAGGTACGGCACGTTGGCAGGGCATTCGGTGGCGGCGGGCTTGAGCGCAGCCTGGGTCGGTGCCTTGGTCTGCGCATGGGCCGACACGGCAAGCAAGGCGAAGGAGACCAGCGCGAGGAGCTTCGGCTTCATCGCGCGTGCCTCACTCGCTCACCAGCGTGCGCAGCCAGTCGGGCAGGGCCAGTGCCTTCTGCTTCGGAAAGTCGACCCAGATGGTGGTGGCGCCGCCGGCGGCGCAGATGACGTCGGGCTCTTCGGCGCGGGCCATGGTGCCCCAGGTCTCGAAGGTGGTGCGGCCGGGGTCGCTCACGTACATCTTCAGCAGCACCTTGCCCGGGTACTCGATCTGCCGGTAGAAATTGCAGAAGGCGTTGACGATCACCATGCCCTCGCCGCCCGGCTCGGGCTCGAAGCCGATGGAATGCATCCAGTCGATGCGCGCCGTCTCCAGGTAGCGAAAGTAGGTGCCGTTGTTCAGGTGGCCCATGGCGTCCATGTCGCCCCAGCGGATGGGAATGGACATTTCGTACACGAGCTTCTTCTTTTCGGGAATTTCGATTCTCATCGGTGCGCCTTGATGGATGCGAGGATGCCCAGCACGAACAGCGCCGCCGCCACCCACTCGGTGGCCTGCGGCCAGCGGCCGTCCCAGACGAAGGAATAGAGCAGCGCGAACAGCGTCTCGCTGACGATCAGCTGGCCGCACAGGCTGGCGGACAGGCGTTGGCTCGCGATGTTCCAGAGGATGGTGGCGAGCCACGACGAGCCGAAGCCGCCGGCCAGCGCGATCCACACGAACAGCATGCCGTCGGGGCGCGACTGCAGCGTGGCCACGTCGCTGCCCGCAACCAGCCACAGCAGCAAGGCGCCCAGGCCGGTCGCCACGCCGAGCCAGTTGGCCCAGTCGGCCGCGTGGAGTTCGGTGTGGCGCTGCAGCCAGGCGGCGTTGAGCAGGCCGTACACGGTCCAGCTCACCATGGCGGCCACGGCCAGCGCGATGCCCCAGCCGAAGCGTGCGCCGCTGCCACCGGCATCGGCCCCGTGCTGCGCGGACCAGGCGCCGTAGACCATGAGCGCGATGCCCGCGCCGGTGAGCAGCAGCCCCGGCAGCAGCGCACGCATCTGCAGGCCCACGGGGCGGCCCAGCAGCATCATCCAGACGGGAATCGTGCCGATGATCAGGCTCGGCACCTCGGTGCCGGCCGCCTGGATGCCGAAAGCCAGCAGCAGGTAGTAGCCGCTGAAGCCCAGCACGCTGAGCCCCAGCGCCGCCAGCGCCTGTTGCCGGCTGGGCCAGCGCACGGCGGCCGGCCGCGCGAACACCGCGAGCCCCGAGACGGCACCGAACACCAGGAAGCGCGCGGCGGTGATGTCCACCATGCCGAAGTGGCCCACCATGCGCGGCGCCACGAAAACCAGCCCCCAGAGCGCCCCCGCGCCCAGGCCGGCGGCAATGCCCGCCCAGGCCCTCGGACTCAGAGCGCGAACCCGTCGTCGGCCGCGATGACGGCGCCGTTCACGAAGTGGCTCTGGCCGCTGGCCAGCAGCACGATCAGGCCGTCGAGGTCTTCGGGCTTGCCCACGCGCTTGCGCGGCAGCATGCTGACCAGCTTGGCGCCGCCTTCGGTGCTCCAGTGTTCTTCATTCAGTTCGGTGGTGATGTAGCCCGGGCACAGCGCATTCACGTTGATGCCGAAGCGGCCCCACTCCAGCGCCATGGCCTTGGTCATCTGCACCACGGCCGCCTTGCTCATGCAGTAGGTGCCGATCTGCGGCATGACCTTCAGTGCCGCCGACGAGGCGATGTTGATGATGCGCCCGCCGATGTAGGTGCCCGGCGCCGTGCCCTTGGCGCGCGCCAGCATGCGCTTGGCCACCTCTTGCGCCACGAAGAAGGAGCCTTTGACGTTGGTGTCGAAGATGTAGTCGTAGTCGTCGGGCGTCACGTCCTGCAGGCGCTGCGTGGTGCTCACGCCCGAGTTGTTGACCAGCACGTCGATGGGCCCGACCTCGGTCTCGGCGCGCGCCACGGCGGCCTTGATGCTGCCGACATCGGTCACGTCGAGCTCGACCACGTGGGCGTCGCCGCCCTCGCCTTCGATGCGCGCGCGCAGCTCCTTGAGCTTCTCCACGCGGCGGCTGGCCAGCACCACGGCGGCGCCGGCGCGCGCCAGCGTCTTGGCGAATTGGGCGCCGAGCCCGCTGGAGGCGCCGGTGACGAAGGCCACGCGGCCGGAGAGATCGATGCTGTAGGCCATGAACTTGAATCCCGTGGAGTCGCGAAGGTGACGCGAAGGTGGTGCGCAAGCCGCGCCCATGGATGACAGGGGCTGGCCCTGGACGCCGCATAAAATGCCCCGCAATCCGGGATGCAATGCCCCGCGCCTCGAAAAATCATTATCGACCCAACCCACATGACGCACGACGAAATCCTCGCCCAGTTCGGCCCTCGGGAAGCCATGGAATACGACGTGGTCGTGGTCGGCGGCGGCCCGGCCGGCCTCTCGACCGCGATCAGGCTCAAGCAGCTCGCTGCGCAGCAGGAGAAGGAAATCTCCGTCGTCGTGCTCGAAAAGGGCTCCGAGCCCGGCGCGCACATCCTCTCGGGCGCCATCATGGACCCGCGCGCCCTGAACGAGCTGCTGCCCGACTGGAAAGAACTCGGCGCCCCGCTGAACCAGCCCGTCACCGACGACGCCATGGTGTTCCTGGGCGAGAAGTCGGGCCTGCGCACCCCCAACGCCTTCCTGCCGGCCTGCTTCCAGAACCACGGCAACTACATCATCAGCCTGGGCGCCTTCACCAAGTGGCTGGCCCAGCAGGCCGAGAACCTCGGCGTGGAAATCTTCCCCGGCTTCCCCGCCGCCGAGGTGCTCTACAACGAAGACGGCTCGGTGCGCGGCGTGGCCACCGGCAACATGGGCGTCGGCAAGGACGGCGAGCCCACCGAGAACTTCCAGCTCGGCATGGAACTGCTGGGCAAGTACACGGTGTTCGCCGAAGGCGCGCGCGGCCACCTCGGCCGCCAGCTCATCGCGAAGTACAAGCTCGACGCCGGCAAGGACCCGCAGACCTACGGCCTCGGCGTGAAGGAAGTGTGGGAAATCGACCCCCAGCGCCACCAGCCCGGCTTCGTGCTGCACACGGCCGGCTGGCCCATGAACAGCGACACCTACGGCGGCGCCTTCCTGTACCACATGGAGGACAACAAGGTCACCATGGGCTTCATCACGGGCCTGGACTACAGCAACCCGTACCTGAGCCCGTTCGAGGAAATGCAGCGCTGGAAGCTGCACCCCAACATCCGCTGGTACCTGGAAGGCGACGAGGCCAAGGGCATCAAGCCGGCCAAGCGCATCGGCTACGGCGCGCGCGCCATCACGGCGGGCGGCCTGATGTCGTTGCCCAAGACGGTGTTCCCGGGCGGCGCGCTGGTCGGCTGCGAGGCCGGCTACCTCAACGTGAGCCGCATCAAAGGCAGCCACGCCGCCATCAAGACCGGCATGCTGTGCGCCGAGGCCGCGTTCGACGCGGTGCAGGCCGGCCGCCAGCACGACGAACTCACCGCCTACCCGGCCGCGTTCGAGAAGAGCTGGCTGCACGCCGAGCTGAACAAGGCGCGCAACTTCAAGGCCTGGTTCAAGAAGGGCCTGGGCATCGCGACGTTCATGAACGGCGTGGAGCAGTGGCTGCTCAAGGGCCACATCCCATGGACGCTGCGCCGCAACAAGCCCGACCACCTGTACCTGAAGCCGGCGTCGGAGTGCAAGCCCATCGTGTATCCGAAGCCCGACGGCAAGCTCACCTTCGACCGCCTCTCCAGCGTGTTCATCAGCAACACCAACCATGAAGAGCAGCAACCGGCCCACCTGACGCTGAAAGACGCGACGGTGCCGGTGAACGTGAACCTGGCCAAGTTCGCGGGCCCCGAGAGCCGCTACTGCCCAGCCGGCGTGTACGAGTTCGTGGGCACCGACGACGGCAAGCAGCGCCTGCAGATCAACGCGCAGAACTGCGTGCACTGCAAGACCTGCGACATCAAGGACCCGACGCAGAACATCGTGTGGGTCACGCCGGAAGGCGGCGGCGGACCGAACTACGTCGGCATGTGAGGCGCCTGCGCGCCATTTGAAAAGCCCTCTTCGGAGGGCTTTTTGCTTTACGGCTTTCCTGTTACGGCGCCCGGCGGCGCGTCTCAGGCCAGGTACGCAGCGACCTCGTCGGGCGCGAGGAAGCGCACCAGCGCCACGTGCGGGTCCTGCTCGGAATGCAGCACGTGGTTGAAGCCGTTCCAGCTGCGGTTCGGCTTGTCCTGCGTTTCCAGCGCGACGAGCACCAGCCGCCCCTGCCTGCGGACGTTCTCGCGCAGCGTGCCTTCGCCCCAGCACCAGGCCATGCTGTCGACCAGCTCGCCCTTCGAGAAGGCCGGCGCCTGCAGCCACAGGTAGGCGGCGGCGTCGCTGTCTTCAGCTTCGCGGCGCGTGCGCGGCGGTTGCCGGATGCCGAGCTGCTGCGCGTGCGTTTCCATCAGGTCCTGCAGCAGCGAGAACGCATGGAAGTTGTTGTTGACGCCGTGGGCGCGAACGATCATCCCCGCCCGCGAGGTCGGCAGCAGCACCACCAGCTCGTCTTCATAGGACAGCAAGGCCGCGCCGTGCAGGAAGTGCAAGCCCTCGAACGGCAGCGAATCGTTGGCATGCATGGATTCGAGGTGCGCCACCAGTTCGCCGTCGGCCAGCAACGCGCGGTGGTTGCGCACGTCGCGCACCGTCATGGTCATCATGGGCAGCACCAGCAGATCGGCCGCCGTTCGAAGCGCATCGACCTCGAAGCGCGCCGGCGGTGCCAGCGCCTCGCGTGCGGCATTGGCGGCCTGCCAGGCCGCGAGTTCTTCTTCGTCCTGTTGTTCGGCTTCTTCGGCTTCTTCGCCTTCCTCCACCTCCTCGATCTCTATCGGCTCCGTCGCGCAGTACGGCGCCAGCGCCGCGAGCAAGCGCCCCATCAGCTGCCGTGCCGCATCGAACATCAGGTGCGGGTCGGCCCCGTTCTCCACCAGCGCGCCGCAGAACAAAGCCAGCAATGCGGCCCGGTGCGGATGCAGGTCGGGCAGCAGCGCGGCGCTCGCGCGCAGCACATCGTCGCTGCCCGGCCCCTGCGCCACGTCGGCGTAGAACGCCAGGACCGCCGGGCGCTGGAAGAAGGCCTGCTGCGAGTCCAGGTCGGCTTCTTGCCGCACGGGGAGCCGCAAGGCGGCGAGGAAATCCGGGGGAAGTTCTTTCATGCGCAAATTGTGCTGCACGGGTGGGCGCTATCCTCGCCGGACAAGGAGACAAGACACCCATGCACATCGTCATCACCGGCGGCGCCGGCTTCCTGGGCGCACGCCTCGCCCGCACCTTGCTCGCGCAAGGCCGGCTGTCGCTCGCGGGCGCGGCGCCGCGGCCCATTTCACGCATCACGCTGGTCGACCGCGCGGCCCCGCCGGCCGACCTTGCGGCCGACGCGCGCATCGCCGCCGTCACCGGCGACCTCAACGACCAACTGGCCGCGCCGCATGCGGCCTTCTGGCGCGAAGCCGACGCCATCTTCCACCTGGCCGCCGCCGTCAGCGGCGAATGCGAGGCCGACTTCGACCTCGGCATGCGCAGCAATTTCGCGGCCACGCACGCGCTGCTCGAACGGGTGCGCGCACTGGACACGAAGCCGGTGCTGGTGTTCGCCAGCTCGCTGGCGGTGTTCGGCGACTCGCCCGAGCAGCCGCTGCCCGAAGTGATCGTGGACCAGACGCTGCCCACGCCGCAGACCAGCTACGGCATCCAGAAATTCATCGGCGAGCAGCTGGTGGCCGACTTCACGCGCAAGGGCTTCGTGCGCGGGCGCAGCGTGCGGCTCATGACGGTGAGCGTGCGCCCGGGCAAGCCCAACGGCGCGGCCTCGGGCTTCTTCAGCGGCATGGTCCGCGAGCCGCTGGCCGGCCTGCCGGCCGCCTGCCCGGTGCCCGACAGCACGCCTGTCGCCATTGCGTCACCCGCGCGCACCATCGAGGGGATCGTTCGCGCCGCCGAGGCCACCGACGCCGAATGGGGCCCGCGCACCGCGCTCAACCTGCCCTCGCTGGCCACCACCGTGGGCGACATGGCCGCGGCGCTGGAGCGCGTGGCCGGCAAGGCCGCCACCGCCCTGCTCGACCGCGCGCCCGATGCGGCCATCATGCGCATCGTGAAGACCTGGCCCGGCCGCTTCGAGACGGCGCGCGCCAAGGCGCTGGGGCTCACCGCCGACCCGAGCTTCGAGGCCGTAATTCGTGATTACGTCCGTGAAAATCCCGACGCGGTGAAGCTCCCGGGTGTTGCATAGTCGGTTCAAGCGCGCCTGACGCGTTCCTGACATCAACTCCCCGGAGACACCATGAAATTCGGCCCCATCGCCGCCGCTTGCCTTTCGCTCGCCCTGAGTTCGGTCGCCTTCGCGCAGACGACCATGAAGATCAGCATCTCCACGGCACAGAACTCCCACCAGGGCGTGGCGATCGACACCTTCGCCAAGGAAGTCGAGAAGCGCACCGGCGGCCGCTACAAGGTGCAGACCTTCTACAACGGCGCGCTCGGCGGCGAACGCGAGTCGATCGAGGCGGTGCAGCTGGGCACGCAGGAGCTCGCGTTCTCCTCGACCGGCCCGGTGCCCAACTTCGTGCCCGAGACCAAGATCCTCGACGTGCCCTTCCTGTTCCGCGACAAGGCCCATGCGCGCGCCGTGCTCGACGGCCCGATCGGCCAGGAGATGCTGACCAAGTTCGACGCCAAGGGCTTCAAGGCGCTGGCGTGGGCCGAGAACGGTTTCCGCCACATGACCAACAGCAAGCGCGACGTGAAGGTCCCCGAGGACCTCAAGGGCCTGAAGATGCGCACGATGGAAAACCCGGTGCACATCGCGGCCTACAAGGGCTTCGGCATCATCACCACGCCCATGGCCTTCCCAGAAGTGTTCACCGCGCTGCAGCAAGGCACGGTCGACGGCCAGGAGAACCCGCTGCCGGTCATCATCTCGGCCAAGTTCGACCAGGTGCAAAAGCACCTGTCGCTCACCGGCCACGTCTACTCGCCCTGCATCTTCCTGATGAACAAGGCGAGCTTCGACAAGCTCAGCGCCGCCGACAAGACGGCCTTCCTCGAAGCCGCCAAGGAAGGCACCAAGGCCAACCGCGCGCGTGTCGACGAGGACGACGCCAAGGGCGTGGCCGACCTGCGCGCCAAGGGCGTGACGGTGATCGACAACGTCGACAAGGCCAAGTTCGTCGCTGCGCTCGCCCCGGTCAATGCCCAGTTCGAGAAGGAATTCGGCAAGGCCAACCTCGACAAGATCCGCGACTACAAGTGAGCACCGGCGCGCCATCGGCGCAGCCCTGAAGATTGCGCCCGCCAGGCATGAGGCCCGGCGGGCGTTCCTGTTTTTGAATTTCCGTCAGAGCACTTTCAGATGAAAAGCAAGTTCCTCGGCCTGGAGAGGTGGACCACCCTGGTGTCCATGATCCTGGCCTGCGTGATGCTGGTGATCGCATCCTCCCTCGGCATGTTCCAGATCATCACCCGCTTCGTGCTGGAGCAGCCCGCCGAGTGGAGCGAAATCCTGATCCGCGTGAGCCTGATCTGGATGGTGTTCCTCGGCATCCCCATGGCCTTTCGCCAGGGCGCGATGGTCAGCGTGGACGTGCTGTACCGCTGGAGCTCGCCGCGCATGCGCCGCGTGCTCGACGCGGTGGTGAGCGTGGCCGCGCTCGCGCTGATGCTGGTCGTGCTGTGGTGGGGCTGGGACTACGCGATTCGCGGCAGCGTGCAGAGCATGGCCGGCCTGGAGAGCTTCTCGATGATCTGGGCCTACATGGCCCTGCCCGTGGGCGCGGTGTTCTCGCTCTTCGGCATCGTGGGCAACTACCTCGATCCCAAGCGCCTGGAGCTGGAGACCGCGCAATGACCACCACCATGATCGCAACGATGGTGCTGTGCTTCGCACTGTCGGTTTCCGTGGCCGTGTCGATCGGCCTGGCATCCATCCTGGGCATCCAGGTCACCAATGCCAACATGCTCATCTCCGCCAAGGAGATGTTCAACTCGATCAACAAATTTCCGCTGGCCGCCATTCCGTTCTTCATCCTGGCCGGCAACCTGATGGAAACCGGCGGCATCTCGCGCCGGCTGGTGGAGTTCGCCAAGAGCATCGTGGGCGGCGTGCAGGGCGGCCTGCCGATGACCTGCGTGCTCACCTGCATGATCTTCGCGGCGGTGTCGGGCTCGTCGGTGGCCACCACCTTCGCCATCGGCGCCATCCTGATCCCGGCGCTCATCAAGCACGGCTACCCCACCTCGTACGCGGCGGCGCTGCAGGCCACCAGCGCGGAGCTGGGCGTGATCATTCCGCCGTCGATCCCGATGATTCTCTACGGCGTGAGCGCCGAGGTGTCCATCGGCGAGCTGTTCATCGCGGGCTTCGGCCCCGGCATCCTGATCAGCCTGGCGCTGATGCTGTTCGTGTGGGTCTACTGCAAGTGGAAGGGCTGGGGCAAGACCGACGGCGAAGGCCGCATGCCCTTCGGCCGCGCGCTGCGGCAGGCCGGCTGGGCGCTGCTGATGCCGGTGATCATCCTGGGCGGCATCTACGGCGGCATCTTCACGCCGACCGAAGCCTCCGCGGTGGCCGTGTTCTATGCGCTGGTGGTGGGCATGGTGATCTACCGCGAGATCAAGCTGCAGGACCTGTTCGCGATCCTGCGCAAGTCGGTGCTGTCGTCGGCGGTGATCATGTTCGTCATCGCCAACGCGGGGCTGTTCGCGTTCCTGATCACGCGCGCGGGCGTGCCCGACGCCATCGGCCACTGGCTGCAGGAGGTGCTGAAGTCGCCGGCGATGTTCCTGCTGGGCGTGAACGCGGCGCTGTTCGTGATCGGCATGTTCATCGAGACCAGCGCGGCCATCATCGTGCTCGCGCCGATCCTGGCGCCGGTGGCGGTGCACTTCGGCATCGACCCGGTGCACTTCGGGCTGATCATGGTCGTGAACCTGGCGCTGGGCATGATCACGCCGCCCTTCGGCGTGAACCTGTTCGCGGCCTGCACGGTGGCGCGCATCTCGCTGGACCGCATCGTGAAGCACCTGGTGCCTTTCGTGCTGGTGATCCTGGCGTGCCTGATGGTGATCACCTACGTGCCGTGGGTGTCGCTGGCGCTGCGGGACCTGGTGTACGCCAAGTAGCCGGCCCCGGGGACCGAGCAGCGCGGCTCACTCGAGCACGAAGACCCGCCTGAAGCGCTGCGGGGCGCTGTCCGCGATGCCGCGGACCGAGAGCACCAACTCGAGCCCCGTGGCCTGGCCCTGCGCAGGCGCCACCGCCGGAAGATGGCGCCAGCCCTGCCCCTGGCCTTCGCCTGGTTCCCAGGCCCGCAACTCGAACGCGGTCACGTCCTCCAGCACCACGACGCCCGCGCCGGCCGGCGGCACCGGCAACGGAAAGCTCGCCGAGGCCGCACCGGCCGCGCGGTACAGCGCGCCGCCGCGGTGCCACCATTGCACGCGCTGCCATTGGCCCGGCGCGGCCGGCGCCGCGCGAACGATCTCCAGGAACAGCGGCAGTTCGGTCTGGCGGCGAACCTGCAACGCGGGCGGCAGCAGTTCGGCCGGCCGCGCGGGCATCTCGGTGGGGGCCCGCCGAGCCACGATCTCGGTGGTGGCCCGCAAGGCCACGTCGCGCTCCAGTTGATCGAGCGCGCGCATCAGCCGCGCGATGCGGTCGGTGCGCTCCTCCAGCATGTGGTTGGCGCGGCTCACGCCGTCCAGGCCGCGCCACGCCATGAGGCTCAGCACCGCCATGAGCCCGATCGCGATCATCACCTCGATCAGCGTGAAGCCCGACGATGTTCGCCGCCGCATCTAGCGGCCCTCCTGCACGCGCGTGTGCAGCGACGCCAGGCGCCGCTCGCTCCCCTTGCCCCCCTCGCCCGCCTCGGCCCCCTCGGCCCCATACACGTCGACCGTGACCGTGCGCAGCCCCTGCGCGGCCACGCCGATCTCGGTGCGGCAGACCAGCGGCATGCCGCCTTGCGGGCAGGCGCTGCGCACCACGCCGGGCGTGGCCGGGGGCGGGCCGATCCGCAGTTCCGCAAGCCGGTTCTCGGCCGAGAGCATGGCCAGCGACTGCTGCTGCAGCAGGCCGAGGTTGGTGATGGTCAGGCTCGACGCGCGCACGATCGCCGCCAGCGCGATGCTCACGATGGCGAGCGCCATCAGCACCTCGATCAGCGTGAACCCCCGGGCATCGCGCAAGGAAGGCCGGCGCATGGCTAGCGAAGCTCGTAGCCGCCCGCGGCGTCGCGCAGCACGCTCACGGTGGCGCCGCCGCGCCGCAGCGTGAGCCGCCATTCCGCACCGATCGGCTCGGAGGTCAGCAGCACCGGGCGTGCGGGCGTCACCTCGACCGCGCCGCCCGACCAGCGGCGCGGGCGCAGCTCGTCGTCCCGCTCGAAGGTGTCGAGCACGCCCGCGGTCGACACCACCGCAATCGCGCTGCCCGGCACGTCGCTCCAGGTGCCGCGCGCGAACCGGTAGCCGTCCGCATCGGCCTCCCAGGCGATCACGCGGCCGTCCACGCGCACCTCGTTCTGCGCGACCGCCATGCGCCGCACCAGCTCCTGCGCGTCGCGCCGCAGCTCCTGCGCGGGATCGGGCGCGATGCCCAGGCTGATCGCCGCGGTGGCGATGCCCACGATGACCATCACGACCATCAACTCGATCAGCGAGAAGCCGCCTTCGTTCTTCGGTCGTGTCCGTGATGGCATGCGCGCCCTCCTTCGCGGCGATGCTAGGCACGCCGTGTGATGGCCCGATGAACGCACTGACACGAAACGCCAACGCCCCTGTGATAGACACGAAGCCCGCAGACCGCCAAGGACGCCCGCATGACCGCTCCCGTGAAACCCGCCGCCCGATACATCGTTCATGCACTGGGCCTGGCGCTGTGCATCGCGGGCGTGGTGGCGTGGGCGCGCCTGCTGCAGCCGCCCGCGCCGGCGGTGCCTTCCGCGCAGGCGCGCGAGACGCGCGCCGACCCCGCGGCCGAGGCGCTCGGCGCATGGTTCGGCCCCGGCGAACTGCGGGCGAACGTCGTGGTCAAGGGGCTGATCAAGGGCGAGGCCCAGGGCGTCGCCGTGCTCTCGGTCAACGACGCGGCCGCGCGCGCCTACCGGGTCGGCGACACGTTGGCCCGCTCGGTCACGCTGAAGGCCGTCGAGGCCGACGCGGTGCGCATCGACAAGGCCGGCGTGGTCGAGCGCATCGCCGCGCCGGTGCTGCCGCAGCCCGCGACGCCGGGCATCGCAAGGGCCGTGCGCTGAGCTAGCGCATCGCCGCATGCGGCAACGCGGCATGCGGCGGCACCACGCCGGGCACCACCCCAGGCACGGAACCCGGCGCCGCGCAAGCCCACGCCGACAGCGCATGCAGCAGCCCGCGGTTGACGCGGAAATCGCCCTCGCCCGATTCCGGCAGCAGCGAATGCGACAGGCAGCGCGTGATGACGCGCACCGCGCGCGCGTCGCTGCCCACCAGGTCCAGCTCGCGCGTGAATTCGGCGCGCGCCGGCAGCTCGTCGGCGAACTTCTCGAAGCCCACGAACCAGCGGAACAGCATGTTGTAGGCCAGGCTTTCGTGCACCTTCTCGCCGTCTTCCAGCGAGTAGATGATCTGCAGCATCAGGCACTTGAACAAGGTCGATGCGCGCGTGGTGATGCCGTGCTGGCGCTCCAGGTCGGCCAGCAGTTCGCGTTCGTAGCGCAGCGCGTCTTCCACCACGTCGCGCAGCGGCACCAGCGGGTGGCTCTGCGGCACCAGCGCGCGCAGGTTGTCGGCCTGCACCCAGGCCTGGTGGCTCACGATCCAGACCCAGGGCGAGCCGTAGCGGTTGACCGCCACCGGTTCGTCGCGTGCCCGCTCGACGATCTTCGAGAGCTTCGCATCGAGCTCCTGCATGGTGACCCGCAAGGGTGACATCCACTTCATCATCTGACTCCCTCCACTTCCTGGATGACTATGCAACAGGATGCGTGACAGCCGCGCGCGCGCGGGACCCGGGCTCGCATCAGCGCAGCACGCCCAGCGCCTGCCTGAGCGCGGTGTCCACCTTGCGCAGCGACACGCCGTGGCGCCGGGCCACCTCCTGGCGCGACATCTCGTGCCAGCGCAGCGCGAGCAGCACCGCGCGGTGGCGCCGCGGCAGGCGCTGCATCGCCCGGTCGACCGCGGCCACCTCCGAGCGCGCCTCGGCGATGAGGTCGGGGCCGGGCTGCAGGTCGGCGATGACGTCGACGTCCGCGCGCTCTTCGCTCAGCCCGGACCAGCGCTTGCGCTCGCGCAGGCTGTCCATCGCGAGGTTGCAGGCCACGCGGTAGATGTAGGCCTCGGGGTTGGCCGGCACCTCCCGCGGTTGCCGCTCTCCCAGGCGCAGCCAGGCGTCGTGCAGGCATTCGCTGGCAAGGTCCGCGCAACCGAGCTGGCGTTCGAGCCGCCGGTGCAGCTGCGCGTAGTGCATCGCCAGGTGCGCCTGCAGGTCGGCCTCGGGCGGCGCTGGCTTCGTCGTCGTCGTCTTCTTCTTCGGTGCGCGCCACTCCTGCTGCGGCAGTTCGATGCATTCGTCGAACAGGCGCCACGCCGGGGACAGCGCGGTGAACCGCGGGGCGAACGGTTGCGGTGCGCCGCGAAGGAACTGACGAGCCTGATGGACCTGGAGGACGGGGGTGTCGGGGGTCATGGTTGTTTTCGCTGAAAGTCCGGCAGGCCCGCCTGCCGGCATCGCCGGCGGCGGACAAGGCCGGGCCTTGGGACAGGGGAAGAACGAACGGATGCGCCCTCCGGCCGGGGCGCCGGGCGCGGGTCAGCGTTGCAGGTTGGCGCGCTCCTCGTCCGTCAGTTGCCGGCTCGCCGAAGGCGGCAGGCTGCCGCCACCGCCCAGCACGCGGATCACGCTGCGCGGGTTGTAGCTGGCCGGCGTGGCCGAGGCCTTGCCGTCGTCGGCACCACCGGCACCGCCACCTCCACTGCCACCTCCACTGCCACCGGTTGGCTCGTTGCCGAAGCCCAGCACGCGCACCGTGAACACCGAAGGCAGCGCCTGGCGCTGCGCGGCGCGTTCGCGCTGCACCGCGTCCTGCGCCGCGGTGGCGGCCTGCGCGGCGGCGGCGCTGGCGTTGGTGAGCGCACCCACGTTCACCGACGCGATCACCGGCACCCCCGCCGACTGTCCCTTCACCTGGATGTTGGCCGCGTTCACCACCTGCAGCGCCGCCACGTTCACGTTGCCCGACACGCGGATGCCCGCTTCGCCCGCGTCGATGGTGCCCAGCGGCGCGATCAGGTCCACGTCGCCCGGCGGCACCTCGGCAATGGGCGCCAGCGTGGCAATGCCCGCGCCCGAGCTCGGTGCCTGCGGCGAGATCTCGACGTTGCCGACGTTGTCGTACACCAGCTTGGGCGGCGTGAACAGCACGGTCGTCTTCGAGCCGCGGCCGGCATTGATGTCGCCCTTCACCGACCACGCGAAGATGTCGCCGCCGAAGGTTGTCATGATGCGCGACAGGCCCAGCAGCAGGCTGCCTTCGCTGAACAGGCGGATGTCGCCCTGCCCCTGCGTCATCACGCCCGAGGTGGCCGGCGGCACCGCGCCCTGCACGCCCAGGATGATCTTGCCGCCCGGCGCCAGCATCTCGATGTCGCCGCCGAAATCGGTGCGCACACCGGAGCCGCCGAACATCGTGATGTCGCCGCCGCGCGCCACCGGGTGGCCGGCCGCATCCCTGTCGGGGAACAGCGTGGCGATCATCTCGCGCCCGCGCAGGTACGAACCCGTGCGGCTGCTGTCGGAGTTGGTGTACTCGCGGCCGCCTTCGCGCAGTTCGGCGTAGTACACCTCGCGCAGGAAGATGCGTTGCTGCTCGGGCGCCAGCGCGTCGAAGGTCGCCAGCGCCTGCGCGGTGGTGCCGCTGAAGCCGTAGCGCGCCTTCAGCCACGCGCCGAGTTCCGCCTCGTAGGTCTTCACGGCCTTGCCCGGCTGGCTGGCCAGGGACGCGCCGGCCTCGGCGCGGTTCGCCGGATCGAGGTAGCGCGTGCGGATCGCCGAC
The DNA here is from genome assembly GCF_900115445.1 of Variovorax sp. OK605. Classification (NCBI taxonomy): domain Bacteria; kingdom Pseudomonadati; phylum Pseudomonadota; class Betaproteobacteria; order Burkholderiales; family Comamonadaceae; genus Variovorax; species Variovorax sp. OK605. Next base: position 25,413 of record NZ_FOWL01000031.1, on the reverse strand, counting down.
ATGTCCAGGGCCGACGCGCCCACGCCGGCCATCAGCGCAACCGAAGCACCCGGGCGGGTGTCGCCCGCAACGATCGGGCCGATGGAGGTGATGCCGCCGCGGTCTTCCTGCAGCAGGTTGCGGCCCGCCGAGACTTCGAGCGTGCCGGGGCCGGCAATGTCGAAGTTGGCGTAGAGGATGTCGCGGCCGGCGGAGACGACGGAGACATCGGTGGCGTTGCCGTGGACGATCAGGTTGCCGCGCAGCCGGCCCCCGAGTTCCTGGGAGCTCACGGTCGAGCCGCCCGGTGCGACGCCGGTGTTGACGATGTCCCGGCCCGCCATCACGCGGACCGGCGCGGCGGCGTTGTACCAGGTGTTCTCGCCGCGTGCGATGACCTCGCCCGTCTTCAACCCGATGATGTCGCCGCCCGCGGCATAGAAGCGCACGGGCGGTGCATCGCCCGCGCGGTCCAGCGGCACCGCCGCCGTGTTCGGGCCGAACGCGAAGAGCGTGGGGATGAGCGTGGGCTGGTCGACGGGCCCGGAGATCGCCGGGCCGTCGCTCGCGGCATTGGTCACAAGCACCTTGCCGGCGCCATGGGCCTGGCCGGCGAATGCGGGGTTGAACGGCGTGGGCAACGGCGTGCCCATGCCGGACATGCCGACCGAATACTGGCCCGCGTGGATGGACCCGCCCGCAAGCATCTCCAGCTCACCGGTGGCCGACGGCGCGAGCGTCAGGCCGTAGCTGATCATGTCGGGGTTGCCCACGGCGAGCGGCAGCGCCGCGTAGCCGTAGTACAGGCTCCCCGTCAGGGCCGCGGCCCGGAAGATGGAGGGGTAGACGATCCATGCGTCCCTCGAGGTGGTGCGCAACTGGCTGTTGTCGCCGGCCGCCATGGTGGGCGTCAGGTGGCCGCCGGCAGAGGTCAGATTGATGGCGCTGCGGTCGGTCCAGAGGCTGAACCACCCCTGCCCCCCCGAGCCGGGCGCCTGGCCATCGAACGAGAAGGCCGAACTGTTCGGCGTGCCGCTGCGCCCCGGATCGGACGCGCCGCCGAGCACCAGGTCGCCGCGCGTCTGCAGGTAGATCGCCGTGTCGCCCGGCACGAGGTTGATGCCGCCCCTGGCGTTGGCATAGCTCGCCGCGAACGGATCGATGCCCCGTGCGTCGACCGGGTCGGAAAACTTGAAGGTGCCCGACAGGTACTGCAGGCCCAGGCTGCCGATGGATGCGGCGCTGACCTCGGTGGCGCCGCGCAGGTTTGCAACGGCGCCGGTAAGGGCGAGCTTCTCCGAACCTGTGCTCAGGTTGCGGTTGGGGTTGAGCGCGCCGGCAACGCGCATGTCGATGTCGCCGCCACCGGTCAGCGTGAGCGTGCCGTCGGCACCGACGCGGCCGGTGCCGGCCACCGCGACCACCAGGCCTTCGCTGCGGTCCGTCGGGTTTGCCCCGCTGCTCTGGCCGCTGCGCAATCCGATCGTTCCCGCCTCGCCGCCCACGCGAATGCGCACGTCGCCGCCGCCCAGCGTTCCGATGCCCGTGAAGCCGGTGAGGTCCGGCGCCTTCCGGTTGCTTCGCTCTGTCGTGGCCGTGTAGGCACCGAAGTTGATCCACCACGACGTGGGGATCGCCTGGTCGATGGCGGCCGTGCCCGAGCCCTGCCGCCACAGCCAGTTGCCCGGCAACACGCTCGACAGCTCGTTGCCCGCCAGGTCGCCCACCAGGTTGCCGCCGGCCGAGATCAGCACGTTGCCCCCCTGGTCGGGATACCAGGCGCGGTAGGTCGCCAGGGCGGCGCCGTAGTCGAGCAACTCGGACTGCGGGCCGATCGGCGAACCGCTGGCGTCCTTGCCGCGCGGCCGGTTGTACGCCGCGTCGACCGCCGTTGCCGAGCCGGCGGTGTACACGCCGTAGAGCGAATCCATGCGGATGTCGCCGGCGGCGAGCATCTCGAGATCGCCGGTGCCGGTTCGAAGCACGCTGAACGCCGGCGCGGCAAGTTGACTGCCCGTGACGCTGGGCGGGCCGGACGTCTCCACGCAGTAGGACGGATCGAAGACGCAAACCCACATTTCGGACGCCGGCACTTCGTCGCCCTCGACATAGTCGCCCATTTCGTTCGCGGTCGGCCCCCAGGTAATGACCGTGTTCCTGCCAATGATGTAGTCCCTGACCGCGTGCGTGTCCCCCAGCCGGATGGCCGCGGTCGAAGCCGGGTTCAGCGCGCGCCGGTCCGCCGAACCCAGATCGGCGCCCGCCACCAGTTGCACGTCCCACGACGTGGCGCCTTCGCCGAGCATCGGCGCCACCGCCCAGTTGCGCCCCTGCACGCCGTTCACCGAAGGCCGCAGGTCGATGGGCTGGTCGCCCGGAAGTTCGATCGTTGTCGTCGACGGAATCAGCGATCCGCGCGCGAGAACGGTCTGGCCGGTGGTGGTCATGCCCACCGGCAGCGCCACGCCCTTGGGCCAGGTCAGCGCGCCCACGCCCACCGGCGCGCGCAACGCCGTTCCGGCGCCCAGCCGCATGCCGGCACCCAGCGCGGTGGCGGTTCGCAGCACCGTGCCGGCCGCATAGGCCACCGACCCGTCGGCGTTGTAGATGTTGGCGGCGACCACCGTGCCCGCCGAGAGATTCAGCGTGCCGGTGAGCACGGCGTCCACCGGCAGCACAGTGCCCGCGGGCAGCGTCATCGCCGCCACGTTCACGCTGTAGTTGAGGGTCGATCCAGCAGCGAAGACCGTTCCGGTGTCGAGCACCACGTTGTCGATCGGCACCACGATGTCGCCGCCGAATGCGGCCCGTCCCCCCTCCGTCAGCACCCAGCCGTTGTCGTCCAGCGTCGCCGGAGGCGGCGCAAAGCCGTCGTTGATGCTGCCGTGGACGTTGAGCCCGCCGGCCGCGCGGATCACCAGCCGGCCCGGTTCGCCGTAGCCGCGCCGCGCCGGATCGCTGCGGTCGGCGCCGGGTCCGTAGCGATGGCCCGAAAGGTCCAGGTCGCCGTCGATGGTGAGGTCGCCATGGGGGTTGTTCACGCGGTCGCTGACGATCTCCACGCCGGGGCGCAGGTGGTAGCCGCCCAGGCCCGCCAGCCGGCTGCTCAGTGCCGTGTTGCCGAGTGCCGCGTTGATGAAGGCCTGGCTGTCGCCGTCGATGCGGTCGAGCATGCCCTGCGTGATGAGCTGCGGCCGGTAGCCCGACACGTCGGGCAGGGCTGCCAGCGGTGCATCGTCGTAGCTGCGGAAGGCATTCACCGCGACGGTCTTCGCGCCCTGGATCGACGGCGTGCCGTTGACGGTGACCGCCACGTCGTCCGTGCCGATGCGCGGCGCATTCAGGTCGAGCGTGCCGCGCGAGCGGCCATCGTTCTGGCCGCGCCCGGCGCCCACGGCCACGCCGGTGCCGGCGCGCAGGTCGATGCGCGCCCCGCCGCCCAGCGTCAGCATGCCTTCGCTGCTGGTGAGGTCCACGACAGCCCGGTTGGGGCTGTCGATGATCTTGCCGTAGCTGTCCACGCGCAGGCCCGTGGCGTGCGCGTCGAGCGTGCCGTCGATCGTGAGGTCGCCCTTGGCCGCAAGGCGGATCGTGCCGACCTGGAAGCCGCTGGCGTCGATGCGCCCGTCCACGCGCAGGTTGCCGCCATCGACGGCAATGGACACCTCGCGGGCCTTCACGCCATCGCCCACCACCAGGTCGCCCTGCTTGACCTGGAAGCGGCGCGCACCGAACACGCCGCCTTCGTTCAACCGGCGGTTGAGGTCGGCGAAATCGCCCAGCGTCTGCGCGCGCACGGTGAGCTCGCCCGCGTCGTAGGGCACCACCGTGCCGCCCGCGTCGTAGGTGCCGCTGCTGCTGCCTCGAATGGCGCCCAGCAGTTCGACGCGCCCCGCATCCGCGCCCAGTGCCGCGCCCAGTGCCGTGGCCTCGACCGTGCCGCCGCGATTGAAGCGCGCCGACACATCGATCACCGAGCCCGCGGCCTGCGTGATGCTGCCCGCCGCGCTGGTCAGCACGAAGTCGCCGCCCCAGCTGTACTTGTCGACGTCGAACAGCGACACCTTGCGGCCCGACAGGTCGATGCGCGATGCGGCGCCGAGCACGATGCCGTCGGTTGCCGCGAGCACCAGCCGCCCGGAGGGCAGCACGATGCTGCCCTCCAGGCCGACGCTCTTCCCCCTCAGTTCCAGTGTGGCGCCCAGTGCGTCGCCAGCGTCCGTCGAACCGCCTGCCGGCGCGGCCACGGTGATGGCGCCGCCCGCGGTGATCACGTTCTTCGAACCCGCCTGCCCCGTCAGCAGCGGCGACGTGATCACGAGGTTGCCGCCTTCGTACGCATACCCTTCGCCCGGCGTGTACGCGCCCTGGCGTTGATACACCGAGAGCGTGCTGCCGCCGTTGGAAGTCACGCGCTCGGAGGCCGTGAGCTTCACCTCGGCAAAGCCCAGCGCGAGCCGCGCATCGGTCTGCGTGCCGTCGGCCTGCGCGTACGGGCCGTGGCCCAGCACGATCGAGCGCGCCGCGATGTCGAGCGTGCCGCCGCCCGGCAGCCCGGCGACCGCGGCGCCGGGCGCGCCTTCGGCACCGGTCCAGACGAACTCGCCGGCGCGGATCGCCACCACGTCGCCCGCCGCGCCGTAGCCGTAGATCGCGGGCGTGCCCAGCACCAGCCGGTCGAGGCTCGACGCATCGAGCTTCACGGCGCCGTAGGTGTTCACGGCATCCCGCGCATTCAGCGTCAGCGTCTCCAGCGCGGGAGCGCCGGTGGCGGTGTTGCCTGCCAGCAGCTGGTCCAGCTTGGCCTGGTTGAGCACCAGCCCGCTCGGCAGCTGCCCGGCGGCCCTTGCGGCGGCAATGCCGGCGTCCTCGCCCAGGTTGACCGCGGCCAGCGCCAGCGAGAGGTTGCGCGTTCCGTAGGAGACGTTGTCGGCCAGGGTCAGCGCGCCCCCGGTCGCGATCGCCAGCGTGCCCCCCGACACCAGCCGGGTCGCTGCGTTGCAGGCCGCGCTCACGCAACTGCCGATATCGATGGCAACCGTTCCGGACCCTTGCCCCACGGCAGGTTGCGCGAGAAGAAGGTTGAACCAGCCGTTGGACAGCGCGACCACCCCGGTGCCGACGAACACATAGCCGTCGTTCGAACCATAGCTCGCCGCCCCCCTGCCGATGGTGCTGAGCGATGCCCCTTCCTCGACGGTGATGCGGCCATCCGCGATGGGAGAAGGCGCGCCCGCGAGGATGAGCTCGCCCGCCGACAGGCTGGCGCCGCTGCGCACGATCAGGCTGCCGGCGCTCACGATCTCGACAATCCGGCCGCGCTGGCCATAGGTGGGGCCCAGCGTGCCGTTGAGCACCAGGCGCGACCCACCCAGCTTGTTCAATTCGCTGTCGTGGACCGAGGCCCCCGCCAGCGTCTCGTCGGCCGCCCGCCCCGCGGCGAGAACCTCGCCGAGGTTGCGCACGCTCACCGTCCCGCCGAAGCCCGCGCTGGCGGGCTGCGCACCCAGGCGCAGTTCGCCGTCGAACTTCAGCGCGGTCCGGTCCGCGTCCTCCGCGGACGGCCTGGACAGCATGATGTCCAGCGTCTTCGCGTCCGACGTGAGCGCCGCGCGCAGGAAGCCGCGCCGCGCCGCGTCCGCCAGCACGAAGGCGTTGTAGCCGGTCTCGTTGTAGCTCGAATAGCTGCGCACCTTGTCGCCCGGCGTGATGACGACCTGGTTGGGCAGCGCCTCGCGGATCGACGTGTTGGCAACGCCCAGGTAGCCACCCGCAACATAGGAGCCGTTGCCCACGCTCGTGACACCCGCCAGGCCGATGCGGTCGGCCGCGCCGATCTCCACCCGGAAGGCGCCCGGCAGCAGGCTGTAGCTCGAGGGCATCAGCGTGTAGGTGCCGGCAGGCAGGCCGGGCACGCCCGCGGGCACGGTGATCTGCTGGCCGATGCCCGGCGTGCCGAAGCCCGCGTCGGGCGCCACCGGCGCGTGGCTGGCCGCGCTGCCGGGCACGATGGCATAGACGGCATTGCCGGCGCGGCTGAAGCCGTTGGCGGGATTCACGTTGGCCAGGGCCGTGGCGAGCACGTCGACCGAGCCGCCGCGCCCGCTCACGAAGCCCGCGCCCGCCAGCGTGCCGCCGCCCGACAGGTCGAGCACCGAGCCCGATTGCGCGTCCAGGTGGCGCGTGTTCACCTTGACGCCACTGTCCAGGTCGCCCACGCCCTTGAGCACCACCGGCTGGCCGTTGTACAGGTAGCTCAGGCCGTCGACCGTGCCGCCGTAGGGCATGAGCAAGCCTTCGCCGCTCACCGAGGTGATGCTGCCGGGCAGCAGCGTCACGCGGTTCGTCGCAGCCGTGACGGGATCGACTTCCGTACCAAGGGTCAGCCGTCCCAGGGGCGCCCGCACGATGCCGCCCTGCTCGATGGTCTCGGCGCCGAGGTTGATGCTGCCGAAGGCCGAATAGGGCAACGCGACATCGCCTTCGCCGTAGCGGTGGATCGACAGAACGCTGCCTGGAACGTAGCCGCTGCCGCGCTTGTAGCCGGCCGTGATGGTGTTGGCCGTTCCGGTCCCCGGGTAGATCTGCGCGGCGGTCAGGCGGATGTTGCCGGCTGTCAGCACGCCGCCCTTGAGCAGGCGCATGTCGCCCCGGCTCGTCAGATCGACGGTTTCGAACCCGCGCCGGTCCACCGTGTAACCCTCGATGCCCAGGTTGACCTCGGCGTGGGTGCCGAAGCCGGCGGCGTCGCGGACATCGACCAGGTCCGCCAGCACCGAGAACGTCCCGTCGCCCGGCTGGTTGGACGGGCCGTTGTCCCAATGGGCCATCGCCATGACCTGTGCGTCGCCCGCGGCCCTGCGCGTCGCGCCGGCCAGGCGCACATAGGGCGCGGACAGCGACACCGTCGAGCCGGCCGCCGTGTTCTCGCCGTGCGCGTAGGTGCCTGAATACAGCCGCAGGCTCTGGCCCATGTCGAGCGCGACGTTGCCGTCGAAGCCGAGCGCCCCGTCCACCAGCAGCGAAAGATTGCCGAAGCCGCCGGCCTCGATGCGGTCGACGCCGACGCGCGCGGTGCCCGTGAGCATCCCGCGCCTGGCGTGCGCCACGGTCTGCGCCGCCGCCACCGGGCTGTCGCCCTGCGTCTGCGCCAGCACCAGTTCGCGGTGGCGCAGCACGTCGCCGCGGGTGGTCGCCTTCTCATAGATCGGCGATGCGAGCGCGAGCGCGAGCGTGCCGCCCGCGGCGCCTTCGCCGCCGGCCGCCGCACGCAGCGTGCCGTCCAGGTACAGGCCGTGGTTGGACTTGAGCACGATCGAGCCACCGTTGCTGGCCACCGTGAGGGGAGCCGGCGAGCGGCCCGCCGCGTTGCCTGAGGGGTCCAGCGTGGCGCGCGTGCCCGAGGCATCGAGCAGCGCCCCCGGACGGATGACGATGAACGCGTCGGCGGCTTTTGCCTCGCCCGTCGTGTCCCAGTCGAGCGCGCCGCCGATGCTGATCGTGCCGCCGTCGGCCACCTGGCCGTAGGTCCGCCCGAAGATGTCCCGCGCGGTGGCCGCGCGTGCGGCGACATCCAGCACGGCGTGGTCGCCGATCCAGACGAGGCCCGGCGTTGCAAGCGCCGTGGTCTGGGGCCGGTCGATCGCGATCGTGCCGCCCGGTGCGCTGAGCTTGCCCTCGACCGTGACGTCGCGGCCCAGCAAGGTGATCGCCTGGCCGGGGTCGACATCGATCGCAGTGCCTGGCCGGATGTCGATGGGGCCGGTGGACGTCGACGCGGTGCCCGAGCCCGCCGTCGATTGCAAGGTCAGGCTGGCACCGCCGCGCTGGGTGAGCACGCCCTTGACCGGGTCTTCCGTCCAGACGGGCGGCATCCAGAGCGCCAGGCCGGCCGCGGGGTCGCGGCCGGTCGCGACCGTGTTCGATCCGTCGGTGAACCGGTACACGGGCATCCGGACATCGAGCCGCGCGCCGTCGGCCACGATCACGCCGAGGTGGCCGTTCAGGTCGTAGCGCGCAAAGCCCGACTGCAGCACGGCCGCGTCGATAGCGGTGTTGGGCCGGGTGGCCATGTCCTGCCGGAAGACGGAGCCGGCGGCCACCTGGGTGCCGCTTGCGAGCGTGAAGTCCACCGGTGCGGCCTGGCCGGCGGCGACCGTCAGGACTTGAGGGGTGACGGGAATCCCGTTCGGGAACACGTTCGCCGGCACGCTGTAGCCCAGCGGGAACGCAAAGGTGTTGGTGATTCCGATCAACGTGGAGCCTGCCGGCAAGGTCGGGATGATTGCCCCGGCCGCCGCCCGGCCGATGTCGAAGAACCGAGTCGCGCCGTTGACGATGGCTTGCAAGGTGTAAGCGCCGGTACCGGCCAATGCTTCGGGCGGTTTCCAGTCGGCCGCCAGGACCACGGCGTTTGCCGGAGCGTTGCCGAAGACCGGCGCCGCCCCCACGGCCTCGCCCGGCCGCGCCTGCGTGCGTTCGTACGTGTAGTCCACCGCCAGGAGATCCCCGGCCCGGACCTGGTAGTCCTGCAGCAGGATCAGGTCGAAGGGCGCGCGCTCGCCCGCATTCAGCAAGCCGCCCGTGCCGCGCACCTGGCCGCCGACCACGAGGCCCCCGCCCGATATCAGCTTGAGCGTGCCGCCGCCGTTGACGCCGTCGCCGCGGATGTCGCCGTCGACCGTGAGCAGGCCGTGCGTGGTCGATTGCCCGAGCGTCATGTCCGCGCCCAGCGTCACGTCGCCGCCGCGCCCGCCGCGCGTCTTGCCGTTGACCAGCACCGCGCCGCCCGAAGAAACATCGACCGATGTGCCGGCCGAGAGCGTCACCGCACCCGCGCTGCGGACGTCGATACGGCCGCCGTCAAGGTACGGCAGGCCCAGGCCGTTGCCCGGATCGAGCTGCAGGTTGGTCCACAGCCCCCGCGCATCGAGCGTCGCGTCCTTGGCGATGACGACTTCGCCGGGCTTCTCGGCGCTCGGCGCCGGAAAGAGCACGGGCGTGAGGCCCGCGCGCATCAGCGGCGCCGCGGCATTGCCCACAACGATGGCGCCGCCGCGCGCGGTGAGGTCCGCGTTCACGGCGACCTGGGTCGCGAACAGTTCGATGCTGCCGCCCGGCGACACCGCAAGGCCGCTGTCGACCGTCACGCTCTCGTTCGCCAGGGCCGTGATCGCGCCGAGGCCGAAGCCGCTCAGGCGCTTGCTGTTGATGTACAGGATGTCCTTGCGCGCTTGCGGCAGCACGCCGTCCGGCGTCAGCCCCGCGCCAAGATCCGGTTGCGTGTCGTCGAACACGATGCGCTCGAATGTGGGTGCGAGCATGCGAAAGGCGCCCACCGGCAGTGGCCCGGCCTGCGGGTTGTAGCCGGTCGTGTAGCTGCCGAGCACCAGTTGCGCGGCCTGGGCCGCCGCGTTGTGCGACTGGGCATAGCCGTCGAGCGCGGCGTCGCCCTTCACTGCCTGGCGCGGCCCCTGGTACGCGGTGGCGGTGATGTCGCCTTCCAGCACCGCGGCGCCGGTCGACACCACCAGCCGGCCCGCGTCGCGGCCCACGGTGTAGCCGTTTTCGAGCCGGCTCTGCGCTCCGATCAGCGGGTTGTAGAAGTAGCCCGTGGTCTTGTCGCCCCAGCGCTTGTGCGCGTCCTCGAAGCCTTTGTAGAGGCCGGTGTATTCGACGTTGGCCGGTGCGTTCGACACCTCGTAGAGCCGCCCGTCCTTGCCCTTGAGCCAGCTCTGGCGGATGGCGCCGGTCTGCACGTCGAGCGTGCCGCCCGAGAGATTGATGTTCGAGCCCGCCTGCGTCACCAGCTCGCCGCCGCCGAAGACGACGCTGCCGCCCTGCGCGGCCCACTCCCCGATGCCGTGGCCCTGCAGCCCCAGGTAGCCGCCGACTTCGAGCAGGCCGCCTGGCGTATACCAGCGCTCCTTGTCGTAGCCGCCCACGCCGGCGGCCACGCGCACCAGCTTGCGCCGGTCGATCCATACGTTGGCGTTGTTCAGCACCGAGGTGTCGCGGTTCAGCGGTGCGTCGCGCTGCTCGTTGCCCTGGATGTTGATCTGCACGTTGTTCGAGGCCATCGCGATCCGAACGCCCACCGCGCCCGACACGTCGAGCCGCGCGCCGTCGGCCACGGTGCTGCGCCCGGCGAGCTTGCCCGCGCTCACGGCCAGTTGCCCGCCGGTCGCCAGCGTGGTGGAGCCGCCTTCGAACAGCACGTTGCCGCCCGAGACGATCTCGATGCGCGAAAGATCCTGCCGGTCGTTCAGCAGCGAGAGGTTGTCGAACACACCGGCCGCCGCGCGCAGGCTGTTCTGCCTGCCCGATTCGGCGATGGCGGCGTCGCGCTGGCTGTCCAGCGCGGTGCGCCCGCCTCTGTCGTCGAGCAGCACCGCGTTCAACGCGCGCTGCGTGACCGTGACGCTGCCGAGCTTGTCGCTCGCCGAGTTCAGCAGGTGGATGGTGCCGCGCGTGTCCACCGTGGTGGTGGCCAGCGCCACGCCGTCCTGCACCACCTTGCGCCCGGCCAGCGTGATGTCGCCCTCGGGTGCCTGAAGCAGGCCGGTGTTGAGCACGTGCCCCGCCGTGCTGTCGGGGACGAACTGGGGGGACACCTCGTTGCCGCGCGTGGTCGAGGCCTGGTTGGCTGCCGTGCCCTGGCCGGGGCGCACGATGAAGAAGTCGCCCGCGGCCATCTGCACCTGCCCGCGCGGCGCCGTGACGGTGCCCGCGTTGCTCACCTCCTGGCCCATCAGCAGCACGTAGCCGCCGCCCTGCTTGACGGAGGCGGGCGTGCGGGTCGTGAGCTGCGCGCCCGCCTCCACCCGCACGGCGCCGGCCGCGTCGGTGAAGCTCGGCGCATGGCTGTCGCCGGTCTTCGCGCTGTGGATGCCGCGCGCCTTGAACTGCTCGTCGCCGATGCGCGCGGCGGCCGCCACCAGGTTGCGCGTGTCGGTCTGGCTGCTGCCGCTGAAGACGATGCCGTTGCGGTTGGCGATGAGCACCGTGCCGTCGGCCTTGATCTGTCCCTGGATCTGCGAAGGCCGCGCCTGCGGATCGTTCACGCGGTTGAGCGCCGCCCAGTCGGCCTGCTGCCTGAATTCGACCGTGGTGTTGCGACCGACGTTGAAGGTCTCCCAGTTCAGGATGGCCTTGTCACCGGTCTGCTGGATCGCCACGTTCGTGCGCCCGTCGGCCTGCTGCGACTGCACCGGTGCGTTGGCATTGGCCCAGCCGGCCGTGAGGCTGTGGGTGTCGATCCGCAGGCCGCCTTCGGCCAGGCCGTCGGGCACGGAAGACGGGTTCTTCAGCGCGGCCTCGCGCGCCGCCGCCTGTGCGGCCTGCTGCGCGGCAATGGCCTGCGCGGCCAGGGCCAGGTTGCCGATCGAACGCTGCAGCTGCTCGTTCGCCTGCTGTTGCTGCTGCGCCGGGTTCGTGAGGCTCGACGCCGGCATGCCGTTCGGCAGCCGGCCGGTTTGCACGGCACCAGCCTGCGCAGCCCCTTTGCTGGCGAACCATGCGGGGCTGAAGGCTTGCGCCGCCTGGGCCGTGTGCGCGGGCGCCAGGGCGCCGAGCGCGGCGAGCGCCACGGCCACCGCGCGCGAAAGCGGCGTCATTCGGAGATCGCCGCCGGCAGCGGACTCGCGGGGTTCCAGCGTGGAACGGCGCGAACGGGTGGTGTACGGGTTCAAGACCATGAGTGCCTGCGGCGGAGTTGCGAGGAGGACGAGATGTCCGGTGCGGCACCTGTTGCGGCGCTGCGATCGAAGAACCGGATGTCGCCGGCGGCGCTGGCGATCGATGGGCGGCTGGCCGCGCCGCGGCGTCGCCTGCGCTGCAACGGCGCGCGTGCGGCCGGCAACAGCAGCCCCCACAACGCCAGGGCCTCGCGCCAGGCCCGCGCATGCGATGCGCTGCGCGCGCACCAGCCCTGGAGCGCGAGAACATCGGTCTCGCTCGCGCGAAGGCGGTTCAGGCGCACGATCCAGTCCAGCGCCTCGCCCAGGCAGGCGTCGTCGCTGCGCGCGGTGCGCGGCCGGTCGTCATGAGGCATCGGTTCCATACCTCCATGACGAGCCTGCGCGGCCCAACCCGTAAATTATTCGAGCGGCGTCAGCTCAGCACCACGATGCCGCCCGGCAGGCTGCGCAGCCGTGCGCCGTACAGCTCGCGAATCATCACGGGCGCGTTGTCGATGCTGCGCAGGTTCAGCCGCATCCGCACCAGCGTGCGGCCCAGCGTGTCGTTGCGCAGGAAGACCTTGCCGGGCCGGTAGCGGTTGATCTCGTCGATCACCTCCGACAGCGGCATGCGGTCGAACGACAGCACGCCCGTTCGCCACGTGCTCACGCTGGCCTCGTCCGCCCGCACCACCTCGCGCAGGCCTTGCTGGTCATAGGTCACCTGCCGCCCTGCTTCGAGCGAACGCTGTTCGCCGTTCGCCGACACCGTCACACGGCCGTCCAGGCAGGTCACGCAGACCTGCGCGCCGGTGTGGCGGATGTTGAAGCGCGCGGCACGGGCCAGCAGGCGGCCGCCGCCGGACTCGACGAGGAAGTCGCTCGCACCGTTCGCCGCGACCTCGGCCTCGCCCGTCACCAGCGCAATGCCGTGCGGGTTCGCGCCCGCGCCGATGCGGTTGATGAGCGTCTGCGTGTTCATGCGCACGCTGACGCCCTGCGCGAGCGCCAGCTGCCGCTGCTCCCCGGTGGCGGTGCGGTAGTCCGCCGTCAGCTCGCCGACCGAAGGCCACAGCCCCAATGGCGGATCGACGGCGACCACGCCCGCAACCACCGAGGCCGCGACCGCACCGCCAAGAAAGGCCCGGCGCCCCGGGGAGTGCAAGGCCGCCGAGAGGCCCGACCAGGTACCGGACAAGGCGCGGAACCAGGGGAATGCGCGGGCGCGCGATGCCTGGCGCACGGCTTCCTCGGCGAGCAGCGGATCGAGGGCGGACCACGTCCGCATGACCTCGCGCCAGGCCTGCGCATGCGCCGTGCTGTGGGTCGCCCATTGGCGAAACGCATCCGCGTCGGCGCGGGTGGCCTGGCCCGAGTGCAGGCGCACCCACCAGGCTTGGGCCTGGCGTTGAAGCACGGACTCGGGTTTGGAGGAAGACATGACGCTCATCAGTATTTTCTGGCACCGGCGAAGTGGCCGCGCTGCGCGGCCTCCACGTCGGGCAAATGCTTCTTGCAGTATTCGAGCGCGGCGCGCAGCTCTTTCTCGACCGTGCTCAGCGACACCCCGAGCCGTTGCGCGATCTCGTCGTTGAGCTGGCCCTCGACGCGCGCGGCCACCAGGATCGCCCGGCGCCGCTCGGGCATGCGCCCGAGCACGAGGCTCAGCGCCTGCACATCGCTGCGCGCGCTGGCAATGCGCTCGGGGTCGCTCGCTTCGTCCACGATGTGCAGCAGGTCGTCGATCTCGCCGCGCACCAGCAGCACGTTGTCCTGCCGGTAGCGGTCGGTGGCGATGTTCGCGGCCATGCGCAGCAGGTAGGCGTCGGCGTTGTTCACCGTGCCGCCGTCGTTCGCCGTGGAACTCATCGCGGAAAGCCGCAGCCAGGTTTCCTGCATGGCATCGGCCGCGTCGTCGCGCGAGCCGACGATGCGCTCGAGCTTGCCGCGCAACTCGACATAGCGCGCGACCATGCGCGCGCGCAACGTGGACGACATGCCTTCGCTCATGGCATGCGTCCGTTCGCGTCGGCGCCCGCCTGCGCACAGTCGGACCATGCACCCGGCCCTTCCGGCAGCAGCAGGACGACCATCGGCTGCGGCAGCGACGGCGGCGGCGGGCTGCCGACGGACAGGCCCCGCAACCGGATCTGTATGGCCGCGTCGCGGTCGGACACGCCGGTCGTGCTCAACAGGCGAAGGCGGTCCACCACGCCGCGCGTGTCCACGTGCAGCTGCATTGCCAGGCGGTAGCTGCCCGGACGCGTCTGCGTCGAGGCGCACAGGGTGCCGTTCAAGGCCCGCTGGACCAGGGCGGCATAGGACTGATGCAAGACTTCCCCTTCTTTGAACCCCGACTCCTCCATGCCCTCGGCGTCGGGCGGCAGCGGCAACGAGGCCGTGCCGCCGGCCGTGCGCGATGCGCGGATCACCACCGACGTCGCGCTCGCATGGCGCGCCTCCAACCCCGTGCCGGCCAGCATGGCCTCCAGTGCCTCCATGGCACTGAACGTGCCGCGCACCGCTGCCGACAGCCGTTGTGCGTGAGCGCCGTCGATCAGGATGTCCAGCCCCGTCGCCTTGCTGTAGGCGGCGATGGCATCGCCCAGGCGCTGCGCGGCAATGTCGAATTCGATGCCCGCCGCGGACGTCGCCACCGCGACCGGCGCCGGCCGTTGCGCCAGCGCGGCGAACGGCATGGCACCGCCGCCAAGGCACCATGCCAGTGCCAGGACACCGACCGATGCCGTCTTCGCTCTCATACCGGGTGGGCGCACATGCTCCTGGGTTGCGGCGTTCGCCGCCCGGCAGGCGGGGTACATCGGCAAATCCGGCCCACGTTAGCTCTGGGCGGTGACGCTTGCATGACATCGGAAAACCGGCTGCTGCCGTCGCATTCCGGCCGTCGATCGCGTGCGCATGGGAAAGCCCCGAGGTCCGGAATGCGCCGGGGCGCAGCCAGTGGTCTCGGGGCTTTTCCACGACCGCCAGCACCTTGCTGTCGCGGTCGCGGTCGCGCAAGGACATGCGCCAGGACGCGATCAGTTGCTCACCGGACGGCCGATGCCGTTGCAGACGTTGGTGTTGCCGATGCCCAGGGCGGCGGTCGTGCTCAGGAACGTGGTCTGGATGGCGGACTTCCAGTTGGCGTTGGAGCCAGCGACGCCGGTGCCGTCAGGCAGCGCAACGAAGCCGTGCGAGGCGACGAGCGGGCTCGGCACATAAAGGCGGGCCAGGAAGTTGCGGACCTTGGTGGTGATCGCCGGGTCCTTGTAGCACTGGTTCACCAGCAGGTTGGTGGTGCCGAAGATCGGGTAGCTGGCACCGGTGCCGGAGACCGGCGGCTTCACATAGGCCGGAACCCAGGCGAGCGGGTCGGTCGACGCACCGCCCAGGGGCAGCGTCTGGCTGGCAAGCGCCGTCTTGATCGAGGAGGCAACCGGCGCGAAGCCGTTCACCGTCGCGACGAGCGTGGCGTTGGTCGGGTTGAACGCCACATCCGGGCTCAGGTAGCCGATGCGGCCGGCCGTGGTGAACGAGGTCGCCATGACGCCATTGCCGTCGACGAACGTCCAGATGGCGTCGGCGGCAGGGTCAGCCGGAGCGGTCGACAGGCGGGGCTGCGGCGTGCCGGCCGGCAGGGCGCCGGCAACCACGGTGCGGAAGTTGTTGGAGAAGACAAAGCCGCTGGTCGGGCAAGCGGCCATGAGGTAGCGGGCCAGCAGCTCGGTGGTGCCGCTGGTTTCGTTGCGGTAGACCACCTGGATCGGCGTGGTGTCGGTGGTGCCGAGCAGTTCACCCCAGGTGCGGCCGCCGCTGGTCTTCGAGAAGACCGCGCACATCTTGGCGTCCGGCAGGTTCAGGCTGGAGATGGCGCTGGTGGTGGAGCTCTTGTAGGGGATCAGCACAGCGGCGCCCACGGCCGGGATCTGGATCAGCGGGCCCCAGGCGGCGGCACCCGTCACCGGAACGCCGGGCGACGATTCGATGTGAGCGAGCTTGTAGGCGTCGCGTTCGGCGGCGGTCAGCACGGAATCGCTGCCGGCGAAATGCACCGACTGGGTCGTCGCCCAGATCGGACGGGCTGCCAGGCTTTCATTGCGGAACTCGCTGCCCACGGTGGCTTGCGCGTTGTTCTGCAGGAAGGCCTTCTTGCCGGCGCCGCTGCCGGTGCCGGTGTAGGTGTAGTTCGTGGAGCCCACGCCGCTGGGCAGCAGGTCCTTGTACAGCGGTTCGGGCAGCGTCGCGCCACCGCCGACAGCGATCTGGGCGGAGGCGGCACCGGCGGCCATCAGGCACGCCATCATCATGGTCGACAGGGCGACCGTCTTGAAATTTGAACGCATGAAAACTCCTTGGAATGGACCAAAAGAAATCAGCTGCCAAGGACCGGCGCGGTGTGTGTTTTCGCCGGTCCCTTCGCTTCCCGTGTCGCCCCTCTGGCGACGCCTTTGATCTTCTTTTCCACAGGTGACAACAGGCGGAAACGAACTCGGGAACACGGTGAGAAATGCTCCCGAACAAAACGCTCAGCGCACCATCTGGTTGATCTCCATGATGGGCATCAGCACGGCCAGCACGATGGCCATCACCACACCGCCCATCGCAAGGATCATCAAGGGTTCCAGCAGCGTGGTGAGGCGCATCGCGCGGCGCTCGAGGTCACGCGAAAGGTTCAGTGCGGCACGCTCGAACATGGCCGCGAGCGCACCCGTCTTCTCGCCGCTGGCCACCAGGTGCACGAGGTTCGACGGAAAGATTCTTTGCGCCTTCAGCGCCGCCGCGAGCGGCGTGCCCTCCTTCACGCGGCCGGTGGCCTCGAGCACGCAGCGCTTGATCCATTCGTTCACCAGCGTCTGGCGCGCGGCCTCCAGCGCGCGCAGCAGCGGCACGCCCGCATCCATGAGGATCGACAGCGTGGACGCGAAGCGCGCGGTGTCCACGCCGAGCGCGAAGCGCCCCGCCAGCGGCAGGCGCAGCACCAGCGCATGCCAGCGCAGCTTGCGGCCCGCGTCGCGCAGCGATGCGCGCGCCAGCGTCCCCGCGCCGGCGACCAGGCCCACGGTGAGCCAGCCCCACTCGCGCACGAAGGCGCTCGCGGCCAGCATCGCGCGCGTGATGGCCGGCAGCTCCTGGCGCGCCTGCGCGAAGGCACCGACCACCTGCGGCACCACGTAGCCCAGCAGGAACACCACGATGCACAGCGACACGAAGCCCACGATGGCCGGATAGATGAAGGCGGTGAGCACCTTGCCGCGCAGGTTGTCGCGGTTCTCCAGGTAGTCGGCCAGCCGCTCCATCACGCGGGCGAGATCGCCCGAGTCTTCACCCGCGCTCACCAGCGCGCGGTAGATCTGCGGAAAGTCGCGCGGGCGTTCGCCCAATGCATCGGCCAGCCGCATGCCCGCGCGCACGCTGTCGCACACCGCGCTCAGCGCATCGGCCACGTGCTTGCGCTCGGCCTGCTCGATGGTGGCGACCAGCGCGGCCTCCAGCGTGAGCCGCGCGCCCAGCAGGCTCGCGAGTTCGCGCGTGGCCCAGCACAGGTCGGCCGCGCCCAGGCGCGGGTTCAGCCAGGCCAGCGCGCCGCCGTCGCCGGCCTGTTCGCGCACCTCCAGCGGCACCAGGCCGCGCTCGCGCAACTGCGCGCGCACCGAACGCGCGGACTCGCCTTCGGCGGTGCCGCGTTGCAGTTCGCCGCCGGCCGTCGCGGCCTCGTATGCGAAGCGTGGCATCTGGAAGCGCTCCGGTCGGGCTCAGGCGTCGCGCGTCACGCGCAGGATTTCTTCGGCCGTGGTCACGCCTTCGCGCACCCAGCGCTGGCCGTCCTCGCGCATGGAGCGCATGCCGCGCCTGGCGGCCGCGGCGCGCATGGCCTGCTCGTCGCCGCCCTCGTGGATGAGCCGGCGCACATCGTCGTGCACCACGAACAGCTCGTGGATGCCGGTGCGCCCCTTGAAGCCCGAATGGCCGCAGGCCGCGCAGCCCACGGCCACGTAAGTCACACCGCCCTCGGGCGTCTCGCGCGGCGCCTTGCAGGCCGGGCACAGGCAGCGCACCAGCCGCTGCGCCAGCACGCCCAGCAGCGACGACGACAGCAGGAAGGGCTCGATGCCCATGTCGGTCATGCGTGTGACGGCCGACACCGCGTCGTTGGTGTGCAGCGAGGCCAGCACGCCGTGGCCGGTGAGCGAGGACTGCACCGCGATCTGCGCGGTCTCCAGGTCGCGGATCTCGCCGATCATGATGTTGTCGGGGTCCTGCCGCAGCGCCGCGCGCAGGGCCGCGCCGAAGGTCATGCCGATCTTGCCGTGCACCGGGATCTGGCCGATGCCGGGCAGGTCGTACTCCACCGGGTCTTCCACCGTGAGGATGTTGCTGGTGCTCATGTCGAGCTGGCTCAATGCGGCGTACAGCGTGGTGGTCTTGCCGCTGCCCGTGGGGCCGGTGACCAGCACGATGCCGTGCGGCTGGCGCACCAGGCGCGTGAGTTCGGCCAGCGTGTCGCTGGCCATGCCCAGGCGCTCGA
This sequence comes from Variovorax sp. OK605, assembly GCF_900115445.1. Taxonomy (NCBI): domain Bacteria; kingdom Pseudomonadati; phylum Pseudomonadota; class Betaproteobacteria; order Burkholderiales; family Comamonadaceae; genus Variovorax; species Variovorax sp. OK605. Next base: position 7,227 of record NZ_FOWL01000031.1, on the reverse strand, counting down.
GCCGCAGGCGGCCCGCGTCTTTCTCCAGCAGGCGCAGCACCGCGCGCTCGCCGTGCGCGGTCGGCACGGTGGACACGCGCACGTCGATCGGCCGGCCGCCCACGCGCAAGGTGATGCGCCCGTCCTGCGGCAGGCGCTTTTCCGCGATGTCGAGCTGCGACATGATCTTGATGCGCGAGATCAGCGCCGCATGCAGCGCGCGGCGCGGCGCCACCACGTCGCGCAGCGTGCCGTCCACGCGGTAGCGCACCACCGAATGCGTCTCGAAGGACTCGAGGTGGATGTCGCTCGCGCCGTCGCGCGCGGCCTGCGCCAGCAGCGCGTTGATCATGCGGATGACGGGCGCGTCGTCCTGCGCGTCGAGCAGGTCGGTGACGGCGGGCATGTCCTGCATCAGGCGGTCGAGGTCGACCTGCTGCTCCACCGCGCCGACCACCGAGGCCGCGTCGCCCGTCTCGGCATAGCTGGCGCCGAGCAGCGCGTCCATCTCCTGCGACGAGACCTGCTTCAGCGGCAGCGCGCCCAGCCGCAGGCGCGCCTCGGCGATGGCCCAGCCCGGCGTGCGTTCGCACACGACGAGGCACGGCACTTCACCCTTGTTGCCCTCATTGCCTTCATTGCCTTCGCTGCGCAGCACAACGCGGTGGGTGCGCGCCCAGGCGTGCGGCAGCGCGGCGGCGTCCGGTGCCACGCCGTTCACGGCGTGACCACCAGCTCGGGCCGGTAGCCGAGTTCGCGCAGCACCGCGATGGCGTTGTCCACCGCCTGCGGGTCGCGCGGAATGTCCGCGCGCACCAGGTTGCCCTCGCCGCCCGGCCCGCCGACGATGTACGCGCCGATGCCGCTGATGCGCACCCGCTTCACGATGCGCACCGCGTCCTGCTCGGCCTGCACGTCGGCGATCTGCACCACCGAAACCTTGTCGTTCATGCCGCCATACAGCGCGGCGGGGTCGGAGTCGACCGTCACGCCCTTGGGCAGCTGCGAGCGCAGCACCGGCGGCGGCGGCGCGGCCGGCATCGGCGCTTGCCGCACTTCGCTGGCCGACGCGGTGGGCGGCGGCGCCTGCTCGCGCGTGCGCTCCCAGTTCTGCGCTCGCAGGTCCACTTCCGCCGCGCCGCCCTGCCGGCCGGCAACGGAGGCGGTCGGCACATCGGCTGGCGGCAACGCAGGCGCGCCCGTGTCGGGCAGCAGGCCATGCGGCACCGGCCGCGCGCGGCCCTGCTGCATGCGCATGAAGTTGTAGCGGTCCAGCGTGAGGCCGCGCCCCGCGTTGGCGTCGCGGATCACGTAGGGCCGCAGGAACACCATCAGGTTGGTCTTCACGCGCTGGCGCTTGTCGTAGCGAAACAGGTTGCCTACCACCGGCAGCGACCCCAGGCCCGGCACGGCCTCGGTGCCGTTGGCCACGCTGTCTTCCATCAGGCCGCCGAGCACCATGATCTGCCCGTCGTCCACCAGGATGCTGGTGTCCAGCGCGCGCTTGTTGGTCACGATGCCGGCCGCGCCCGAGGTCTGCTCGTCGATGCTCGACACCTCCTGGTAGATGTCGAGCTTGACCGTGCCGCCCTCGGAGATCTGCGGGCGGATGTTGAGCTTCAGCCCGATGTCCTCGCGCTGGATGGTCTGGAACGGGTTGGTGCTGCTGTTGCCGTTGGTGACGTACTGGCCGCTCACGAAGGGCACGGTCTTTCCCACCATGATCGAGGCGGCCTCGTTGTCCAGCGTGAGGATGTTGGGCGTCGACAGGATGTTGGCGCCGTCTTTCGCCTGCAGCGCGCGCGCCAGCAGCTTGAGGTTGAGGATCTCGCCCACGCCCGGCAGGTTGACCGTGCCGTCGACGATGCCGATGTTCAGCCCGCGCGGCATCGCCTCGATGGTGTTGCGCGCGTTCGCATTGAGCGAGGCGGCGCCGAAGTTGGTGCCGCCGCGCACGCCGCGCCCGTTGCCGCCGCCGGCCATCCACTGGATGCCCAGCTCCGATGCGTCGCGCTCGGTCACCTCGACGATCAGGCTCTCCACCAGCACCTGCGCGCGCCGCTGGTCGAGCGTGTCGATCACGCGGCGCAGGCTGCGGTACATGGGCTCGGGCGCCGCGATGATCAGCGTGTTGGTGGTGGCGTCGGCCTGCACCGTCACGCCGCCGGCCGAGAAGGCCGCGGCGTTGCCCGTGCCGCCCGCCGATGCGCCGTTGCCGCCCGCGCGCAACGCACCGCCGCGCAGGCTGCTGCCCGAGCTGGCGCCGCCGCCGGTGCTGGTCGTCGCGCCGGTGCTGCCGGCGGCGCCGTTCGCGCCACCGCCTGCGTTCGTGCCCCCTGCACCGCCTGCACCGCCTGCGCCGCCGAGCATCCCGCCCGCACCCAGCGCCGCGCGCACCGAGCTGCCGCCCGCGCCCGAAGCGTCCGGCGACTCGCCCGTCAGCAGCCCGCGCAACACGCCCGCCAGATGCACCGCCTGCGCATTGCGCAGGTACACCACGTGCAGGTTGCCGGGGTCGCTCTGCGCGTTCTCCAGCTTGGCCACCAGCTCGCGCGCGAGCGCGGTGCGCCCCGGGCTGCTGGAGCGGATCACGATGCTGTTGGAGCGCGGATCGGCCAGCACCACGATGTCGCGGCGGCCCTTGTCGCCCGTGCCTTCGAGCAGCTCGTTGGCCAGCCCGGCGATGTCCACGGCCACGCCGTTGCGCAGCTTGACGACTTCCGCGTCGAGCGAGGTCGGCGTGTCGATGCTCTCGACGATGCGCGCCAGCCGCTCGAGGTTGTCGACGTAGTCGGTCACCACCAGCGTGTTGTTGGCCGGGTAGGCGGCGATGCTGTTCTCGGCCGCGATCAGCGGCTTGAGCACCGGCACCATCGCCTCGGCGTTCTCGTAGTTCAGGCGGAAGGTGCGCGTGGCCAGGCCCCCGCCGGCGCTGCGCGCGTTGACCGCGCCGCCCTGCTGCCGCGCGTCGGCCACGGGCACCACGCGGCTCACCTCGCCCACGTCGACGATCGCGAAGCCGCGCATGCGCAGCGCCGTCGCGAGCATGCCGTAGGCCGTGGCGGCGGACACCTCGCCTTCGGAGACCAGCGTGACCTGGCCCTTCACGCGCGGGTCGAACAGGAAGTTGCGGCCCAGGAAGCGGGCCAGCGCGGAGACCACCGAGGTGATGTCGGCATCGACGAAATTGAGCACCACCCGCTCGTCCCTGCCGCTGCGGGCGGCTTGTGCCGGCGTGGCGGGCGTTGCAGGTGCAGCGGCCGCCAGGCTTGCCAGCCCCGTCAGCCCCGTCAGCGCGACGCTGCACGCCAGGGTCCATCGGCGCATCGCTGCGCCCTGTCGATCTCGTCTCACGGGCCATCCTTGTAGAGAGGGGTGGACTGCAGGTCCACGACGCCGCGCACGCGGCCTGGCGCTTGCGCGCCGCTTGTTTCGGGGGCGTCCGCGCGGTCGATCGCGATGCCCGTCACCTCGAGGTCGGCGCGCGCGGCAACGTCCAGCAGCCACGGAAAGACCCGCGTGGCCGGCACCGGCTCGCTGAACTCGATGCGCCACGCCTTCGCGGGCGGCGGCTTGCCCGCGCCCGGCGGCGCGTCGGCCACCAGCGTGTCGATACGGTAGAGGCCTTGCAGCCCCGCGCGGTCCAGGCCCGCCTGCGGCGCTTCGCTGGCACTGGCAGTCGCGGGCGCCTGCGCGGCGGGCACGTCCGACAGCAGCCGGTCGAGTTCGGCCGACTGCGCGCGCAACCGGGGCAGCTCGCGCTGCCAGCGCGTCACGCTGTCCAGTGCCGGCCTCGCGAACACCAGCCACGACAGCAGCAAGGCCATGGCGACGACGGCGGCGCCCACGGCCAGCCGGTCGCGCGCGGGCAGCGCCTGCCAACGCGCGGTGGCGTCGTGCAGACCCTTCCACCGCTTGCGCGCGAAGTGAAGGCGGCCGGCGCTCACGGCGTGCCTTTCACGTCGTCGGCCTTGCGGACCTTCGCGGCGTCCACGGCATCCACGGCCGCGATGCTCACGCGCAGGCCCTGCGCATCGGCCTGCACGGCAAGTCCTTGCTCGGCCGCCCGTGCCTGCAGCGCGCGCCGCTCGTCGGCCGCCGGTGCGCCGCCGTCGCGCCAGCGAATGTGCAGTTCACCGGCCGTGTAGCGCAGCCCCTGCACCTGGCCAGCCGGCACCTGCACCTGCACCTGCACCTGCACCTGCACCTGCGCCTGCGCCTGCGCGAGCAGGTTCGCGCCGGCCCGCAGCAGCCCCGCCGCGTCGCCCGCGGCGGCGGGCACGGCGCCGGCCGCGAGCGCTTCTTTCTGCTGCTTCGCCTGCCGCACCGGATCGACGACCACCGGCACCTCGGGAAAGGCCGCCTTCACGCGCGCCGCCATCTGCCGCTTCAACGCCTGGCCCTGCGTGGCGAGTTGCTTCGCATGGAGGTTCAGTCCGGCGAGCCCCACGGCCATGGCCAGCGCGCCCCAGCCGAGCAGCGCGCCGACCGGCACGGCGCGGTGTGCACCGGAGAGCACACCTCCCGCTTCGCTCGCGGGCAGCGACCAGCCCCAGCCTTCGCCGCACCAGCGCTCGGCGGCACCGTCTTCGATCCACCGCAGCGCCGCGGGCGGCGCTGCGCCCTCGGGCAGCCATTGAACGAAGCCATGGTCCTTGCCGGTACGGACCACGAGCCATTGGTCGATGCGGCACGCCGCCGCGCCTTCGGGCACACACGGCAGGAAGGCGGCGGGCAGGTGCAGCGCGCGCACCGGCAGGCCGTGCGCGCGCAGCAGCGCCTGCCAGCCGCTCACCGCGTCGCGCGCGGCCCACGCGGCGGGCACGGTGCCGTCTTCGGCACGCGGCCCGAAGGCGGTCACGAGCCGGTCCAGCGGCTGCAGCGCGCACGGCTCGATGGCGCCCTGCACGGCCGCGCGCAGGCGCCGCCCCGCCAGCGGCGGCAGCGTGAACGCGGCCATGGGCACGTCGCCCGGATGCAGGCAGGCCTCCAGCCGCTTCGCGCGAAACTTGCGCGCCACGTCGCCCAGCGCCAGCATGCCGCCGTCGCCCCATGTGCCGTCGGGCAGGCGCCAGCCGCAGCGCAGCGCGACGTGCGCGTCCGCACGGCCGGGCCAGGGCGGCAGCTGCAGCCGCAGCAGGCCGGCCTTCAAACCCCCTCCCGCAGCCACACCACGCGCGGCAGCGAGCCCTTGTCGTCATGCAGCAAGGCGCGTTGCACGAAGCGCGTGCGCGCGGTGTCCAGCACGCTCGACACGCGAAACCAGTTGCTGGTGACGCCCATGCGCACTTCGGCGGTGTCCAGGCCCGGCATGCGCAGGCGGTTGGCGAAGTCGCCGCGGTTGACGAACCACTGGCCGCGGTCGCGCGCCGCGAGCAAGGCGCGGGCGTTGTCCAGCGACAGCCCTGCCACGCCAGAGGCGACGACCTCGGCGCTCGCCGTGTTCGCATTGATCCAGGTGCGCTCGGGCAGCACGGTCACGAAGGGGGCGAGCCGCGCGAGCTGTGCGGCATCGACACCGGGCACGGCCAGCAGGTCTTCGAGCGCGCGCAGCCGCGGCGCCTGCGCGGTGCGCGGCAGTTCGGCGGGCAGGCCCATGCTTTCGGCGAGCCTGGCGGCGCGTTCGCGCACCGTGCCGGGCAGCGCGTCGGTGGCCACGACGGGCGCGGCGGGCGCGGTGGGTGCGCTGGCCTCGCTTTGCGCATCGCCCAGGCTCAGCACAACGCGCCGCACGACCGCGCGTGCCGCCGGCTGCGGCACGCCGGCCAGCGCGCACAGCCGCATGAACACCTCGACCTCGGCCGGGTCGAGGTAGCCGCGGTCCGCCAGGTTGCGCAGGTTGAACCTGGCCTGCTCGTCCGCGATCTCGCTGACCAGCCGCCCGCCCTCCACCGCGACCTGCCCGCTGGCCGCGCGCGTGAACGGCTGGTGCCAGGCGCCGTCCAGCCGCGTGGTGGGCTCGCGCACGGCCTCCGCGCGCAGCGTGCGCTGCGCCTGGCCGAGTTCGCCGCGCAGCAGCCAGCGCGCCTGCGCGCGCGCCTGGTCGCCCTGCGTGGTGCGGATGAAGGCCGACTGCCGGCCCAGCAGGCTGGCCGCGAGGATGGCGATCACCGCGACGATGAGCAGCGCGCTCACCACCGCCATGCCCTGCTGGCGCGCGCACGCAGGCCCGTGCCCGTGCGCATGCGCGTGCCCGTGCACATGCCCGTGCACAAGCGCTGGCCCCCCCCTGGCCGGTGTGGTGTGCACGCTCCGCTACCAGGATCCGACGTCGGCATTGGCCTGCTCGCCGCCGGGCTCGCCGTCGGCGCCCAGCGAGAACACGTCGATCTCGCCGTGCGTGCCGGGGTTCAGGTACTGGTAGGCGTTGCCCCAGGGGTCCGAAGGCAGGCGCTCCAGGTAGGTGCGCCAGTTGGCGGGAACCTTGCCCGCCGTGGGCTTGGCCACCAGCGACTGCAGGCCTTGCGTCGAGCTCGGGTAGGCGCCGTTGTCCAGCCGGTAGAGCTTCAGCGCCTGCATGATCGCGGCCACGTCCTGGCGCGCCGCGGTGGCGCGCGCCTGGTCGGGCCGGTCCATCAGGCTGGGCACGATGAGCGCCGCCAGCACGCCGATGATGACCAGCACCACCATCAGCTCGATGAGGGTGAAGCCGCGCGGGCGCACGGGGTGCCGGCGGGCGCGGCAACGGGCTGAACGTGCGGCCATTTCTCCACTCCCCAGAACAGAAGACACAAAGGACATCGAAGGCGGGTCAGTCCGGCGATCGTGGCAGCGGCGCGTGTCAGTCCGATTGAAAATCCTCGGGAGTTCTCGCGCTGCGTCACGAACCGGCGGGCGTCATGCAAGCGTCATGCGCCGCGCCGGTTCGTCCTTCGTTCACTCGGCGAGCAGGCGCTGCTCCTGTGCCGTGAGCCTGGCCTTCTGCGCGCTGGCGAGCTGCCCGCGCCCGAGCACCTGCACCGGGCTGTTCGCGTCGTAGCCGCCGCGCATCTCCGGGCTGCGCGGCCCGGGGGCGCTGCCGCCGTTGTCGCCACCGCCCGCGCCTTCGTTGCCGAAGCCCAGCACACGCACGCTGAACACCGAGGGCAGCGCCTGGCGCTGCGCCGCGCGGTCGCGCTGCAGCACATCCTGCGCGGCCGCCGCCGCCTGCGAGGCCGCCGCGCTCGCGTTGGTCAGCGCCCCCACGTTCACCGCCGCGATCACCGGGATGCCCACCGACTGCCCCTTCACCTGGATGTTCTCCGCGTT
>NZ_FOWL01000032.1:0-35995 GCF_900115445.1 Variovorax sp. OK605 | reverse complement strand
GGTGCCGCCAAGGAACTCTCATCCGGGATCACCGCCACGGCCGTAGCAGGTGTGTGGGCCACCGCGGGAACAGCCACCGCACACTCGCGCTGAGGCACTCGTTGAGGCTGATCTTGTTCACCCTCTACGCGCACGGCAACGAATGCCGCATCTTGCATTCGCGCGATGTCGCCCGCTGGCGCCTGGGCGCTTCGCCGCTGGTAAGCCGCGATCCACGTCCTCAGCAGGTTCGTGTTGACACCGTGCTCCATCGCCATGCGTGCCACCGACACTCCTTGCTTGAGGCAGGCAACGATCAACTCCCTCTTGGCAGATTCGTCGTAGACGCCGCGACCGTCACTCTTGCGCCCTGCTCTGTCATGTCTACGTGTCCATGTTGCTATACATGGGCACGTAGCCTCACAGCTCATCGCTCCCTGAACAAGGGCGTGGTTAATTGACGGCTTACAACGGAGCCGTATCCCTGATGTTCCTAGCCGGATTCGCAAAGAACAGGCTGAGCGCATTCATTTTTCTCGGACTTGTCTACACGGTGTCTGGACTTTCCGCTCGCCTGTTTACACAGGGGGTGCGGCGTGTGTTTATCGGCATGCTGCTTCTCTGCGTGACTGTCTTGACCGCTGGATCGATCATCAACGGAGAATTCTCCCGCATGCTTGCAGCGTCTGCCGGAATTCGTTTTCGCGATTCTGCCGAGGTGATTGCATCCGCAGAAACCTGTGCGCGAGTGCAACAGCTTGCACTGCGCGCGTCCGCGATGAATGAGACAGAGGATTGGAGCGAGATCGAATGTAACGCTACGGGGACTAGGATGCGGGTGGACGTACAGTTCCGAGCAGCCGGGCGCTGGCTTATCCACCCCCTCACGCTCAGAGGAATCAAGGTTCCATCAACGACGGAGCGCCTCTCAGTTCCGGATGCTGGCCTGGAGCTTGTCTTGCCATCCCTGCCCAAGGCCAGCCAAGGCGGCCAATGAGCCAATCCTCGTGCACTCCAACTCCAGCTGAATCTGTCCAACAACGAGCGCTTCGATCATTTGCCTCATCGCGGTGGCACGAACTCCGATGTCGAACTCCCGCCTGCGCCGGCTGTCGACCACGTAGCGGTCATCGTCAGGTCCTGGTATAGAGCACGTAAGCAGTGAACCCGAAAATGGTCGCGCCCCTCCTACGGACAGTACTTTGGTTAGGCTCGGCCAAGAAGTCATGACTCATGCGATTGAGCCGTCGCAGTCGCCAACTCGCAATTCAAGCAGGAGGAGGCTGATCACCGTCCACTTGTTCATCTGAAGCCTGAAACAGTTGACCTCCGTCCGCTGACCTGATCACGTAGGCATGCAGATGTCGTAGAAGCAGCCTCTCCACAACACCCGAGATCCCTGCCTGTTCACCAGACACGACCCTCAGTCGATCGCCGACGCGAAACCGCAGCTTCGACAGCGCAGCATCATCGATCGCGCGATTGAAAACCGCCTTCCTGTCTATAGTCATCTGAGCCTCAGCGCCAAGCATGCGATCCGAAAACACATAGGCCTTGCGCAGTGGCTCGACCGCCTCCGAAGCATTGCCTGCTTCAAGCAAGCTGACGCCGAGCCGATACGCTTCAGTACTGATGCTTTCCAGAAGCCCGTCGTCAAACGCATAGCTGAAGGCCACCCAGCCGGATACTCGTCCTTCAGGATTCTTCACCTGAAACTCGTGGCCTCGCCAACCCAGCGGCGATTCCGGGTCACTGTCGCTCGTCGAGACCTCCAGATAGTCGCCAAAGTAGATATTGGGAAGGTTCCAGAAGTAGTCACTGTTCCCGGCGGGAAGACCTTCACCACGACGGCGGTACGTGAACACCACGCCCGGCACAAAATCATGCCCCTCGAACGTGAGCGCAGCTTTGTACCCCCGATGCAGGCCGTTCTCTTCATAAGGAACCTTCGACCACGTCACCCGGCTCAAGGCAGGCGTGACATTTTTCCCGCCGGCCGCCGCGTGATAGCCACGCAGAGCAACTTCGCGCGAATTGTGAAATGGAACGTGCCCCGGTTGCCTGGGCATCATTTGCGTCCGAATCAACGTCAACGACAGATCCTTGATTGCCGCGCTGGTCAATGCAAGCCGCGACGACGTCAGCGCCATCTGCGCTTGTTGGAGCTCTGTCGCCAGACGCGCCGCTTGCGCCTCAAGTTCGGCTATGCGCTCCGTCGATTGATGTCGCGTGTCGACAAGTTCCTGTTCAAGTCGATCATGTATGGCTTTGAGACTCTCAACTTTCTCGATCAATGACGGGTCGATCTGCGCGAGGATCTTGTGACGAAGTTCAGGCGCCAACGCCCCCAGTTTCTCCAACAGCTCGTTGATGTGTCGCTGGTCATCCGCGCCGGATACGCTTTGGAGGTTTTCCAGAAGCTGCGGGAAGAACCGATGCAGGTCGACGTCGGCATAAAACTGAACGCGTCCCCTCCCTACTCCTGGCGCAAGCTTCGTGAATACGTGCTGATACTTTTGGACGATTTGTTGGCTGTCCGATTCATGGAAGGTCCAAACGACATCAGGGTTCAATTCAGAATCGCTGACAAGGTCAGACAGGCAGGACATGAATACATCGTCCCAACCACCGCATCCCATGACAATCAGCGTTCTGTTTTGCAGTAGCCGTTCGAGCGAGCGCTTCAACTTTTCGCGCGGACGATTGATCTGTGTCGGTACGTGCAGCGTATCTTTGCTGTGCCAGTACCCGTGGAGATGCACGATCTGGACCCCTGGCCCCTCCGACTGGTTGAGCGTCCCATCATCGTGCAGCATCGTACGCAGATAGGTCCCGCGAGCAGCTCGGACAGCAACTTGGACGAGCGGATCGAAATTGGTTGTCAGCACCGTCTTTCCGAGACGCCCCGAGTGATTCACAAGCAACTTGCCCAGGGCGACGAGCGACGGTCGCAGATGCCACCCGGCAATATCCTCGTCCAATTTCCTGCAGACTTCGGGATCGCTCGAGTTCAGCGCTTCCATCTCGCCGGGCGTCTTCGAACTTGCTTTGCGAGCCTGAAGCACCACGCGTCGAATCACTTCATTCGCCGCATCCTGCCCTCGAAACGCCTGCAGTTGAGCAAACGCCTTTTGATAGGCTTCGCCAACATCCTGCAGCCCTCGAACCGGCGCAAACGCATCTGGAGAGTCAGCGAGCTTCGCCTCGACATATTCCAGAACGCCACCGACGCCCGGAACACCGGGCTCCCCCTTCTTCTCAGGTAGCGATAGCGCCGATCCAAGGAAGAAAATGATTTCCCTGGGGGCATGGACCACTCTTTCGACGAGAACCTCGTAGCCGTGGAAGCTCAACTGTGGTTTGTTCACGCTCATGTCCTGTGTCGCCTTTTCGAGAATTCTATGGGTCGAACCCGCTGAGCAGGGCCCTCCGAATGGTCGAGGATTGATGTCGAAGGCGCATGGCAGCGCTGGTTTTCGTCCCAAGAATTCGGTGCAAGAGAATGGCAACAAAACGGCAAAATGCGCGCATGCCAAATATCGCCTCCATTCTCAAAAATGAAATCTCCCGGGTCGCTCGCAAGGAAGTGCGAACCGAGATCGAAACGCTCAAGAAAGCATCGGCCGCGCATCGCGCCTCGATCGCTGAACTGCGCCGCCAGCTGAGTGCCCTCGAGAAAGAGTTGCGTCGTGCTGCCAAGGGCGCGACGCGTGCTGTTGCAGCAGCAGATGCAGCGGAAGAAGAAATAACCGGCACGAAGCGCCGGTTCAGCGCGACGAGGTTGGCGACGCACCGTTCAAAGCTCGGTCTCTCTGCAGCGAGCTACGGCCAGCTGGTTGGAGTTTCCGGTCAGACGATCTACCACTGGGAGCAAGGTAAGGCACGTCCACGAGCGGCGCAGCTCGAAAGCCTTGCGAAGGTACGAGGTCTCGGCGCACGTGAAATCTCGGAGCGCCTGAGCGCGCAATAGCGTGGCGCTACACCGCGGCCACGTCCGGACTGCGACGCTCGTGTAAGCAACGTCGAAAAACGCGAATGGGCCCAGATTTGCTGCCGCTAAATGCGAATCGGGATTGAGGGCCCGTGTTTGCGAGTTCTCCCATCCCTGGCCTCTACCAGCGCCGAACCACTGTCGAGAGGCAGTGTGAGCGACTTCTGAATCCGGTCAGAGTTGCACGCAAAATCGATCACAGTTACGCGTAATCTAGACCAAAAGCGTGTAGGCCATTGATTTATATGATCTTTTTGAGGCGCGAACTAGCAAGGCTCTGCCGAACCTTCGAAGACCCTCCATCGGGCCGAAACGCGCCCAAGAGCAGTGCCCAGCTTCGTGTGAAGGTGATTTCCGTCCCCATCATTGCAACCTTGTTGTTGAACTCGGCACCTGTGAATTCCACGTGAAGATGCAACTACCCAAGCAATGTCGCGACTCGAGGGCCGAGCTCCGACGCTTAGCGCATCGCGTCGTCATAGTCGCGCTGCTTCTGCCTATCCGCCATCCGATCAGGCAGGTACGGCTCCCCGTACAGTTTGGTGCGCACATGCACGAATGAGCGCTCGAGAAGATCGGCGAGCTCGCGCTCGACATCTTCCAGCTCGTTAATTCTCTGCAGCCCAACCTGCTGGCTCCGGGCATGCGCAGTCTCCGATCGCGCATGCTCCAGAAGTGCTGTGAGTGCACTGAGCGAGTTGCTCGCGAGCGCCGCTTCCTCTGACCGCCGCGCGTCTCTTCGAGCACGTCTGTGTTCTATCACCGTCGCTTGGCGCGCAGTGTTCAATTGATCCACGGAAACAAGGACGGTGAAGATCAGGCCGATGGTGGACATGAATGCGAGGATGGGGTTGAGGATGCCCCCCAACATGTCACCAAGCTGTCCCCATTGCGCCGACCGGCCGACTCGATAAGCGTTGGTCGCGTCGATAACGTCCTTCCATGACATCGACCTTCCGTCTTCTGGTACCGGCCACACCATCTGGACGGGCTCCGGGAATCGACTCGCGAGCACCACGAAGGTCAAAGCGATTCCCACCAAGACAAGGCCAATGAGTATTGAAACGGGCTGCCAACCCCTAGCTCTTCTGAATCTTCCGAACAAGGTCACACGTAGCCTCCTCGCCGCACAAGCGGCGGCCGACTATATGACGTCAAACCGTGCCTTGAATCGAACCTAGTGTCCTGTCGCAAAAATACGCTGCACGATTCTTGCGTGGTCTTCCGGTACATTGATGACCGGAGGGCAACATGCGCCAGATGCGTGCAGACGCGGAGATCGAACTCACCAAGGACGAGCGTGCTGAACTGGAGCAGGTGGCGCGCTCCAGACGTACTGCGCAGGCCGTGGCACAGCGGGCTCGCATCGTGATGCTGACGGCTGATGGATTTGCCCCCACGACGATCGCCCAGGAGCTTGGGGTGTCGCAACCGACGATCCGCAAGTGACGCGCCAGGTATGTGGAGGACGGATTGGCCGGATTGCGCAACGAACCGCGTCCCGGTCGACCGCGCTCTCTAGACGATCAGCGCGTGGCGGACTTGTTGAATCAGGCGTTGCAAACCCGCCCGGTCAAGCAAACGCAATGGAGCGTGCGCAGCTTCGCGACCGAAGCCAACATCAGCAAGGACATGGCGCACCGCCTGGTCCGCGCGGCCAGCTTCGCACCGCATCGTTCACGCAGCTTCAAATTGTCGAACGACCCCGCCTTCGTGGAGAAGGTGCGCGACATCACGGGGCTGTACCTCAATCCGCCCGATCACGCCCTCGTGCTGTGCGTGGACGAGAAAAGCCAGATCCAGGCGCTGGAGCGCACGCAGCCGGTGCTGCCGATGGGCTTTGGCTATGTCGAGGGCATCACCCACGGCTACGTTCGCCACGGCACCACGACGTTGTTTGCCGCGCTCGATGTCGCCAATGGACAGGTCATCTCCAGAGTTCGCGCGCACCACCGGCATCAAGAGTTTCTGGACTTCCTGCGCCAGATCGACGAACAAACCCCGCCCGAGTTGGATCTGCATCTGATCGTGGACAACTACACCACCCACAAGCACGCCAAGGTCAAGGCCTGGCTGGCACGCCACCCGCGTGTGCAGATGCACTTCACGCCAACCTACAGCTCATGGATCAACCAAGTCGAGCGCTGGTTCCCGCTCATCACCGAGCGCGCCATTCGGCGCAACTCCTTCACGAGCGTGCGCGAGCTCAAGCAACAAATCGAGCTATTCGTTCAGCGCCACAACGTCGACACGACCCCCTTCAAATGGGTGGCTACGGCTGACTCAATTCAGCAGAAGATCGGGCGCATCGCGAAACGTATTTCTGCGACAGGACACTAGGATGGCCGTCTTCTGCGCGAATCGGAAACGCAAAGTACAACGTTGCGCGATCCACCGTTCTCAGATGACCACGGCCTCCTCAGGACAAACACGAACGGGTCAAGTGATCCAACATGCCCTCCACCGGGTTAATGCCGCCGCGTTCTGCTGTTCCGAGTTCTTGCGGCGTAATAGACAGAGAGGGCATGATCCCATCGAAGACCCATCTGGGGACATCGAATTCCAAGATCCTATCGGCAAGACTGTCGAAAGCCGCGGCCTCTCGGCACTTCACTAGGTGATTGATGAGGCCTGCGCACAAATCGGCAACCTGCAACTGGGGATGCAGCCTCGAATCGGCCTGCGTGAGTGATTGCGCGCGTAGGGGGAACCCGAACTTGCGTCGGTCATAGCCGATCTCCTGCGACTGCTGATTTACCAGGGCCATCATCGCTTTGAAGGTCGACTGCGATGCGATGATAGGTTTGGAGTCGTCGTGAACCACATCGAAGCGGGCGCTGGTACGACGGCCCCACTCGGCTATGTGGGCAAACAGCGCTGGAATCGCGGGATCTAGTGCGAGCTTGTCGATCTGGTCGTTAAACCAGCGATGGAACAACTCTGGCGCCGCAAAGGGCTCCAGATAGTCCTTGAATTTTTCCTCGCTACAGGTTTCGACCAGTTGCCGAGCGGCAGCATAGAAGGCCAAGCGTTCCTTTTCTCCGCGGCCGCGGACAAGGTCGACGAAAGCATGCAGAAATCTATCGCTGTTCTCCTCGCCGCAGAACTCGGGGAGGCAGTGGTACAGCATGTTTGAGAGGGCTTGGTTCTGGCCATCGGCGTACAGATCCCCGCCCTGCTGGTGATAAAGAGTCTCCACAACAATGTCCACGAGCTTTGTGACCACCATGTAAGGCTTGTGGAAAACGTAGACTGCCACACGGTCTTTGGTCAACAGCGGGTCTGACATAAAGCGTGCGAGCTTGGCGATGCCGGCATCGGACTTGCGCAACGTCGTGAACTTGGGCTCCGCGCCCTGTGCCGAGCGCACATGCTCAAGCAAGCCCAACGCCTCGTGCGTGGAGAAATCGTTCGAGGCGAGCACGAAGAACGGCTGCTGTGGATCTAGAAGGTGAGCACCAGAGTTACCAGCTTCGTCGCAAAAGATGGTGAGCATGAGCAGTGGGCAGATTCAAACGTCCAAGAATCAAACCGTAGATGCCTCCACTTCAGTGACTTGGACCATTGTCTTTTTCGATGATCGCGACCGTTTTTGGAATGGCATTGTTGCTCTCGTCATAGGCCAAAGCAGCTCCCCATGGTGAAATTCGCCTTCAACTGGCATGCCATATTCCTTGGTGCGACATCTTCTGGTCTGGGACATTTTTTCCTCCGTTGATATTGAAGCGGCAGTGTGATCTTCAAATTCTATGAACGGCCGGCTGCGGCCGCCTTGCGCAAGGCGCGCAGTTCCATGCGCGCAGATTCGCGGATTTCTTCTCGATCCAGTTCGACTGCAGTGCCATCGACCCAAGTTTCCCAGAGGCTTTCGAGCCAGGCCTGAAGGGTGCTGAACCCTTCGACTGCGTAGTCGAGCCAACTGGCGTACCCAGCAGGCTGCGGTAACGGTTTTTGAATAGTGAAGAGGATTCACCTTTGTGAATCGGAACAAGGCTGAGATCATCCGACACGACAACAAGGTTCGGCAAGGCGAATCTGATGCAGGCGACATGCTCTGACAGGGGAACTCTGGGGGCCACGCGATGGAATCCGGCTCCGGCATCGTGAAGCTGATAGCAACGTGGTCGCTGGATCAACCGAGAAGGGAACATCGACCCAATGATCGGCTGATAAATAGTTGTGGCGGCTCAGGCGCCTGAGAAACGCGACCAGACACGACCGCAAGCTGGCGATTGGCAAGGCGGGATCGATTGAGGTCTCAACGTGTCAAACCAGGCTGGACCAGCCTGCCGTCCTTCAGCAGAAAGCCTCAGCGACCGAACCTGCTCTCGACGATTCGTTTACCGTTTGCTACAGTGACTTACGAGTCGTCTCATGACCACAACGTATAGGGGGAACGCAAATTGCTGACTACAACAGTGTTTGGGGGCGGAGTGCACGGGGTTGGGAAGACCTCGCTTTTTGCTAGCTTAGCAACGGCGCTGCACTTCATTCATTGGACTGCGAGCGACCTGATTAGAGCCGAGAAGGCCAGTGCCATCCAAGGCGACAGCAAGGCAGTGCGCGATATCGAGGGGAACCAGGATCTGGTTGTTCTGGGGTTTCGCCGAGCAGCGATGAACGTGCAAGGAACGATCCTTTTGGACGGGCATTTCACTCTGCTTAACACGCGCGGAGAGATTGAAGACGTCCCACTGCGGACGTTCGCGGCCTTGGGCTCGGCTGGTTTGGTCTGCATCAGCGACAAGCCGGCACTCATTCGCGATCGCTTGCTCGGCCGCGACGGGCGCGCGCCTGCTGAGCAAGCCATTGCCGATCATCAGAATCGGGAACAAGCTGCCGCTCGGCGGGTGGCGCTCGCATTGGGAATTCCTTTATGCGAAGTGAGCCTGGAGGACCGAGTAACCCTCACAGACTTCCTAGCGGGCTACGGTTCGACCGATGTAGTCCCCACTGGCTCCTGACAGCACGGCCATGAAGAACCTGACTTTCGAGAAGTTCACAAATATCGATTTGACAGACGTATTCTTTGACACGCTTAAAGAGGACTATCCGGAGTTTGAAGCGTGGTTCAAGGCCAAGGCAGATGCGGGGGCATCGGCTTATGTAATCAGGCAAGGCGGTCTCCAAGGCTTCGTGTATCTAAAAATTGAGGAGGAGTCGGTCGCCAACATCGACCCGCCCTTACCCCATGCACGACATCTGAAAGTGGGAACGCTAAAGATCAATAGTCATGGCACCAAGCTCGGCCAGCGCTTTGTCAAAAAAATATTTGACAACGCAATCGCCGAAGGTGCCGTCGACATTTATGTCACCGTATTCCCCAAGCACCAATATCTCATAGATCTCCTGCACACGTATGGCTTTAAAGATTACGGAATTAAACAAAGCACACTAGGCGAAGAATTGGTGTTGGTCAAAGATTTCTTGAAATGGCATAAAAATCCACTCGAGAATTACCCAATGATTTCTCGCTCCGTGGCGCGCCCCTTTTTGCTGGCTATTTACCCTGAATTTCATACGAAATTTTTACCGGACTCAAAGCTTTATGGCGAAAGTTACGATGTTGTTAAAGATGTCTCACACGCCAACAGCATTCACAAGATTTATATCTCGGGCATCTCCGCAACTGGAAAACTTGTCCAAGGCGATATGTTGGTGATGTATCGAACGAATGATAAAAAAAGTTTGGCTCGTTATCGCTCGGTTGCAACTTCCATTGGCGTTGTGGAAGAAGTTAGAAAAATCAGCAGCTTTGGCACTGAGACGGCATTCCTGAAGTATGTGCAGCCGTACAGCGTGTATGAAAAATCCAAGCTACAAATACTTTACGCTACAAAAAAACGTCACGTCGTCATCAGATTCACCTACAATATTGCGTTATCAAAGCGCCTAATCCGCGATCGCCTGATCAAGGAAGTAGGAGTATCTGAATTGCGTCGCTGGGACTTTTTTCGTCTTACTGATGAGCAATTCGAAAAAATCGTAGATCTCGGGGAAGTCGATGAACGTTATTTTGTCCATTAAGCCCGAGTACGCAAACAAGATCTTGGATGGCTCCAAGAAATTTGAATTTCGTAAGGCTGGGTTTTCCTCCCAGCGTGTCGAATGCGTACTCATGTATGCGACCATGCCAATCGGCAAGGTTGTGGGCGAATTCAGAGTGAGCCAGATCCATGTCGATAAACCAAGTGCAATCTGGAAGATGGCCAAGGTGCATGCGGGTATCAATAAGCGCTTCTTCGACGAGTACTACCGCGATCGAGATGTCGCGGTGGCCATTGAGGTTGAGAGCGTGCGAAAGTATGAAACACCGATCGGGCTTTCAGAGCTTGGAGTCGGCATAACAGCGCCTCAGTCATTTCGCTATCTGCCGAGCAGCCCTGATCAACAGCTTGCACTGCCGCTATAAGCCATGCGCTCAACAGTTGTTGATCACTCACTGTGGCGACGGGATCCTTATGCCTATGACCAGGCCGTGTCATTGGCTCGAGAGCGGCTGCGGCATCTGTCTGAGTTTTATCCAGAATTTGACAATTGGTTCAGCCATAAAGTTGAGCCTGGCTTAGCGACGGGCAAGCGGACGCTGTTGATGCGGCATGTGGGCACCCAGTTGGCAGGCATCGCCGTGCTCAAGCACGACCTTGAGGAACGCAAGCTTTGCTGCTTGCGTGTACTGCCTGACTTCAGTGGCTCGGGCCTCGGGTTACGGCTTTTCGAGGATTCATTCGAAATGCTCCAAACCGACTACCCTCTGCTCTCTGTCTGCGAAGAGCAATTGCCACACTTTCAGCGTGTGTTCGATCACTTCGGATTTCGCACCGGATCTCGTTACGATGGGTTCTATCGCAGGGGAGTAGCCGAGCACAGTTTCAATGGCCTTCTTTATCCGAGCAGGATGGACAAGCCGTTATTTTCTGCGGCTGCTTGACTTACATGGAGCATCCTTTTTCCGGGATCTTGGTCCGGTATGCCATGCGCAGTCCCGATTCAAAGTCCGACACGGCAAGCACGGCCGGTCTAGCACCTCGTCAGCCGATCAGCCAGGTCTCGACTTCGCCTCTCGACACGACCGTTGCATCTACGGCGACAGCGAATCCTTCGCAGCCAACACCTGGAAACGAGTCTCGCGCTACCCCCATTCCAGACCAACTGCACGTTAACCTGTGGGAGGTTCGCAATCCGTCGGTGCTTGACCTCGGCATCATGATCCGGGACTGGCAATCGGTCGCGGCGGTGATTGTCGACTTGCCGTGGGACGTTCAGAGGGAGCATATAGAAGATTTAGGCTCTCGTCTCAACAGCGAAAAAACGGTCGCCGCCATTTTTAATGAGATCGTGCAGTACAACGGCAGCGCTGATCAGTACTTTGCGAATATTACCTTTCGACCAATTGATATAGCGCATACGGTTGAAACCGCGGGCGCCAAGCCACAGGGCTTCATATTGCTGCGGCTACCAGGAAGGTCCTATCAGGTAGATCGTATCGCGCTGGGTCAAGGGGTTTTTTCGTCTCAACTGCGAATTGATCTGCCGGCTCCCGGCACGCTCGTCCCGGATTTACCAGACCCGCTTTATCTCCGCTTCAGAATCGACAAAGTTCCACAAAGCGTTTACTCCTCTAGTTTCGCACTTGCCGATCGCAACTTGCTGAGTTCAAGCACGACAACCCGTGTTATTGATTTTCGGATCAATGTTCGCCGTGGAATTCCTGACGAGATTTTGGCTGGTCATCATTCTTTCAGATTCCCGAAATTCAAGAAGATTCATTTCTTCTTAACAATTGATCGGACACAAATCTGCGATTTCGAGAGTCAAAATTTCGTGGGCTGCCGTTCCCTGGTTGACGAGAAAATTTGGAACGACTACCTCCAGACAAAGCCCAGCGAGCGGAAAGCGGAGGCCATGAAGCAATATCTAGGCTACCAGTGGACGGCGGCATTGAAACCGGGTGAATCATCTTCCATTGGGCAGGCGGTCAAGGATTTAGTGGTACTGGGCCGCTTCAGCTCCAATGATTCGAATATTGCCAAGTCCATCCGCTTTGTAATACTGGGCCTTGTATTCGGAATGATGGGCAATGGGTTTTGGGACGCACTAAAGCCAGTTGATTCGGGCTATCTGGCCCATCTGCGCGAGCAGTCTTTCACCTTGTTTTTACTGATTGCACTCCTTGCAGCAGCAATTTTGGTCATCCTGCCGTGGTCTTGGGGTAACGTGCGGCGGTACTTTGGCAACAACAAGCATTGAGGTCTGATTTAAAAAAGGCCCCACCCGTGGCGCAATTACCTTAAATCACTCGCCTTTATTTTCAGAAGATCAATTGCAATCGAGTGCATTTGACCTAATACAAACGGGGCTAGGATTGCCGATTGGGCACTCACTCAGTAAAGCGCAACCGCTATCTCAGTTGCGCTTACAAGCCCATCCAAAACTTCCGCGACCATGGGTAGGTGACGGACCGATCGCCACGAAGAGCCTCATCCTGCCAGTCACCGTTGCCTGTGACAGGGCAGGTACACCGCGATTTGCGGTCGTTCGCGGGCTGTCATCGAACTCACAGCCTTGCGGGGCGGGTAAGTCATAGCCTCGATTAGCTCGCGCCATGCGTGTGAGGCGGCCTTCACAACGTGAGGGCACTGCCCTGCTGGTCCTTCAGCCTAACAACTTCATGGGATGACTCTTGCCCGCAGAAAGGGGACGATTATCGGCGCCGCTTGCCCCCGGACGGCGTTCAATCCATTGCCCTGGAAACATGCCAAATGAACAAAGTGATTGTCTATTGTGCAGATGGCACGTGGAACGGCCCGGGTGACAGCGATGCCAAAGAGAAAGACAGTTCGAGGAATTCGAACGTCTACCGACTATTTGACCATTTGACCGGCGCCGCGCAGGCGCCAGACGGCGCGTGGGGTTTAAAGCGTCTGCAGAAGGTCGCCACCAACGCCGATGGAACCGTTCGCCAGGTCGCCATGTACACGCACGGCGTCGGTGCCAATCGCGCACTTCCTTACATGCAGATGATCGGCGGCGGCTTTGGTGGCGGGCTGACAACCAGGCTGCGTCTGGGATACGTGTTCATCTCGAGAAACTACACACCGGGCGATCAAATCCTGATCACGGGCTTCAGTCGAGGTGCCTACACAGCAAGAGCGCTCGCCGACATGATCGGGACCATTGGCCTTCTAAAGCCCGAGCTGGCCGAGGATCACAAGACGCTCAGTTATTCGGCTGCCGCCTGGATCGAGTACCGGCAATCTCTGGCTGACAAGTATCCGATGGCACCTCTTCCGACGGCATCGATGAGGGCACACAGGCTGTTTGTGCAGGCTTCAGGAAAGGGGCTCAAATCTGGTGACCTAGTGCCTGCCGAGGTGTATGCCATCGGTGTGTGGGACACGGTCGGGTCCATGGGAATTCCGCAGTACGAGCGCACCACCAACGAAAAGATGGACGGATACGCGTTCGCCAGCACCGCACTCAACCCGCGGATCCAACATGCCTTCCATGCTGTCTCCGCCGACGAGCGCCGTCGCGACTTTCCGTCCACGCTCTGGGATCCTGATCCGCGGGTGCGTCAGGAGGTGTTTCCCGGCGCGCACGCCGACATCGGTGGGGGCTACGCCGAACGCGGTCTTTCCGACGTGGCACTGGGGTGGATGATCGACCGTTTCGCGGAATCCTCGGCCGTCGACTTTGCGCCCCTGATGCCGCCTGAGTTCCGACCAGATCCGCTCGGCATCGCTCACCAACCCTGGACGCATGGCGTCTACACACGATTGCCGACCGCTGTCAGGTCCTACCGTCGCACCCACGTTGTTCTGAACGGTGCCGTCAGGGCGCGAATGGACGCGCCGGGCGTGAAGCCCGATCCGCTGTTGCCGCCGGAGAAATACCTGCCCGCGAACCTAGAAAATCTTCTCTAGCGCGCATTGCCGTCGGGCGACATCCTTAAGTCCCCACATTTGGGTACGGGCCAATACGCCTGCGTTCTTGATCACTGGTAGTCGAACTCGGCATTGCCCCTACAGACTAAAGAGCCCCTTCCATTCGGCGGACGAAGGTAACGCCGATCTACAGAGGGACCAGGAACTTGCGCGCAGTCCAGCTTCGGCTGGGGTGTTTGCGCCGATGTCAATCTGAGCCACCGCACCAACGTTTGACTGCGCCACCCGTACGAACAGGAAATCAACTACAGATGCGGCCTTCGGGGCGATATGCCTAGCTCACATGGTAGTCGGCACATGGCCGCGAAGTGGCTCAATCCGGCATTGGCGCCAACATGCATACCTCAAAATGCGGCCGTTGGATGCGAATCTCGAGCGGCTATGGTGCGTGCAGGTTCGAAGCTCGTCACTCCACTCTTGCTGTGGCATCGCACTTTCGCATAGCTGTTCGAGAGCACATGACAGCTAATTTGCGT
Organism: Variovorax sp. OK605; assembly: GCF_900115445.1. NCBI lineage: Bacteria > Pseudomonadati > Pseudomonadota > Betaproteobacteria > Burkholderiales > Comamonadaceae > Variovorax > Variovorax sp. OK605. The sequence continues at coordinate 21,602 of NZ_FOWL01000032.1, read as the reverse complement.
TCGAGTCCCTCACCCTCGTCACCCCGAGTTGCCCCGCCGCAGAAATCACTCGCAAGCTTGCCGAGCGCCATTCCGAAACGCAACGAACGCGCTCCAGCTGCGCATCAGCCAACGCCTTCTGAGTGCTGAGAATCTCCAAGACATCGGCCGCCCCTTTCTCATACTTGCGCTGTGAGCTTGCCAAGGAAGACTGCGCAGTTCGCAGCAAGCGGTCCGAAGCCTCCAGGTTTCTGAGCGCGGCTGCGGCATCCGAGTACGCCTGAACCACTTCCATGGCCACGCGATGCTCCACATCCTGCAGCTCGGCGGCACGCTGCTCGATCAGCGCATCCGCGCCTCGAATCTTGTAGTTGCGTGCGAAGCCTTCAAAAATCGGCAGGTTCAGAGTCACGCCCACCAAACGCTCCCGTGTTTGCACCGTGCTCAGGCCTTGGCCAGGGCGCCCGTTTTGGTAGAACGAAGCCGAAATGTCGAGCGATGGCAGCCCTTCCGAACGCGCAACATCGGCACGCGCCTGGGCGGCATCAATCTGAGCTCGCGCAGCCTCGATCGCCGGATGGCGTTGCTGTGCCAGTGCCATCCAGTCTGCGAGAGATGACGTCGATTCCTCGGTCTTCGGTGGTCCAAGCGGAACCAGGTTCACCGTCGCAACGGGCGGTGCGCCGATCGCATAGATCATGACTGCCTTCGTCTTGTTCAGATCGCCTTCGGCGCGGCTCATGTCGAGAGCTGCGCGTGCCAGGGTCGTCTCGGCCTGCAGCGTGTCCCCGTTCGATCCTGCGCCTCGAGCCTCCCGCCGACGGGCCGTCTGCAAGGTGCCCGTGGCAATCGACACCGCTTCCTGTTTGGCCGCCAGCGTCACTTGCGCCGTCTGCACATCGAAGTAGGCTTGAATCACTGCGGTCAGGGTTTTCTGCAGCGTCGCATCGTGGGTGGCTGAAGCGGCTTTCAACAAGCTCTTCGCCGCGCTCAGATTCGCCGCGCGCCCGCCAAGATCCAGCAGGCGCCAAGTGAGCGTCGCGTAGACGGTATTGCCTGCTGTGCGCGTCGCGGCGTTCGTGCTATCAGGAAACCAGGTCTTGTCGTCCAACCGGCTCACCGAACCCGTCAAGGTCGGCAGATAGGCCGCCTTTGCTTCGCCGACCGCGCCCGATTGAACCTTGATCGCCGCCCAAGCCGCGCGCACCTGGGGGTTGCTGCACATCGCCAGATCGATTGCAGCCTCCAGCGATAGCTGCGCCGGAATCTCCGGGGACACAGCACAGGAGAACGGCACTGCATCGCCAGGGAGCACCGCACCGTCTTGCAGCACAGGCGGCGTGGCCTGCAAAGGATCACGCAAGACATCGGCGCGCAGGACACCGTCCAGATCGAACGCATTGGCGTTGGCCATTCCCCCCCAACAGAGCGCCCAGAGCACCACTGCGCAGGCTCGGGGAACACGTGGGAGGCCGTTTCGCTTGCCGCTGTTGGCGCAGCTCGCCTCAGCGTTCACGCAAGCTTTCATGAGCCTCCTGCAACAGCGGGCTGAGCACATACTCAATGACTCGGCGCGTGCCGGTCTTCACTTCGACGTTCACCGACATCCCAGGGCTCAGCGTCGCGGGCTTGCCATCCACCTGAAGCGTCGAGGTGTCGAGCAGCACCTTGACCGCGTAGGTCAATCTCTTTTTCTCATCCTGCTGCTTTTCGTCTTCGATGGCGTCGTGCGAGACATGGGTCACTTTGCCCGGGAGGGTGCCGTACTTTGTGTAGTCGAACGCATCGACCTTGACTTGCGCCTCCTGCCCTTCGTGCACGAAACCGATGTCCTTGTTCTCAAGGACTGCCTCGACCTCGACCGAGTCCTGCTGTGGCACGATCAGCATTAACGGCTGCGCCGCAGGCACGACGCCGCCGACCGTATGCACTGTGAGCTGCTGCACAGTTCCGTCGACGGGGGCGGTGAGTTTCAGCAAGCGACTGTGCGACCCGGCACGTGTGGCATCTTGTCGTGCAGCGTTTTCGACGCGACCGCCTTCCGTGAATGCGTCGAGGGCATCTTTCTTGGTCTGGGCGATCAACGCCGTGCGCTGGTTGCGGGCATCTGCGAGCTGCCCTTGCAGCTCGACGCGCGCACGCTCCTTGTCCAGGTAGGCATGCTCCGAGACATCGTGATTGCGCGACAGTTCCTTGTAGTCGCGCGCCTGCTGGGCGGCCAGCACCAACGCCTCACCGTAGCGGTGGATGTCGCCATCGATGCGATCCAACTTGCCGCGGAAGTCCCTGTATTGCCCCTCGAGGTGGCTCTGTTCGGCACGCCACTGCTCGGGTGGCACCTCCTCAAGAAGGGGCAGTCGCGGCACACTCAACGCATCGACACCCTTGATCAACGCCTTGGACCGTGCAGCTTGCAAAGCAGCCACTGTCGCATCACCGGATGCCTTGTCGCGCTCGGCATCGGACGCGCTGGTGTCCAGTTCCAGCAGTGGCTCGCCGGCCTTGACGAATTGACCTTCGACCACGTGCAGCGCATGCACGCTCGCGACATCGACCGATGCAATGCTCTTGGTGCGCCCACTGGGAATTACCTTACCCGTCGCGTTCACGACGATGTCGACTTTTCCCAGGATCGACCACGCGAGCACGGTGACGACCAAGGTCATCAACACGCGCCCCGTCCAGCGCGCGGTGGATGAGACAGGACGCTCCTGCAGCGAAAGCGCCGCTGGCAGAAACGCAGCCTCATCCTCGTTGAAGATACCCCGGCCGTCATCGTGACGAAGCGCCCAGTGAACTGCAAACACGGCGCGATAGTGGGCCAGCAGGCCGGCGTAGGCCTGCGCTCGTTGACGAAGGCTCATTGTGCGGCGGCTCCGGCCGGCTGCACCGCAGCCAACGACGTCATCAATGCACGCTCGCCGGAGACCGGATCGACGCCACCCGACTGCAGGTTGTAGAGGTGCCGGTAGATGCCGTTACCGATGCCCAGCAACTCGGAATGCGAGCCTTGCTCGGCGATCTGCCCGCGCTCCATCACAATAATTCGGTTCGCCTCGCGTACGGCCGAGAGCCGGTGGGTGATGATCAGGACGGTACGCCCCTTGCAGATCAGGCGCATGTTGTCCTGGATGATCTTTTCGGACTCGTAGTCCAGTGCGCTGGTCGCCTCGTCGAAAATCAGGACGCGCGGATTGGTGATCAGCGCACGCGCAATCGCGACCCGTTGGCGCTGCCCGCCCGACAGGCCGGTACCGTGCTCGCCCACCATCGTGTCGTAGCCTTCGGGCAGCTCGCTGATGAACTCGTGGGCGCCGGCCAGCTTGGCAGCCGCCATGATGGCCTCGATGGGCAACGCCGGGTTCGACAGCGCGATGTTGTCGCGGATGCTGCGGTTGAACAGCATGTTCTCCTGCAGCACCACGCCGATCTGCTGTCGCAGCGAGGCCGTGTCGATCAGCGCCAGATCCTGTCCATCGACCAGTACCCGTCCCCGGTCAGGCACATAGAGGCGCTGAACCAGCTTCGTCAACGTGCTCTTGCCCGAGCCGGAACGCCCGACGATGCCGATCACTTCACCAGGTTGGACCTTGAGGTTCACCGCACGCAGCACGTCGGGCGCATCGGGGCGATAGCGAAACGACACCTGATCGAACTCGACCTCACCGGAGATCCTAGGAATTCGGGTCTTTTGGCCTGCAACCTCGGTGCGTGCATTGAGGATGTCGCCCAAGCGCTGCATCGAGATGCCCACCTGCTGAAAGTCGTTCCAGAGCTGGGCGAGCCGGATGATCGGCGAGGCCACCTGGCCGGCCAGCATGTTGAAGGCGACCAGTTGGCCGACAGTCATCCTGTTGTCCACCACCAGCGTGGCGCCGATCCACATGATCGCGGCGGTGACCAGCTTGCTCACGAGCGTCACGCCGCCACCGGCCACCATGGCGACGTTGGTGGCGGACAGGCCCGCGGAAACATAGGAGGCAAGTTGCTTGTCCCACTTCTGGGTCCAGCGCGGCTCGACAGCCATGGCCTTGACCGTGTCGATACCGCTAATGGTTTCGACGAGGAAGGACTGGTTCTCGGCGCTGCGGTTGAACTTCTCATTCAGACGCGCCCGCAGGATGGGGGTGAAGACGGCCGAGAGGATGGCGTACAGCGGGATCGACGCCAGCACGACCAGTGTGAGCCAGACGCTGTACCAGAGCATGACCGCCAAAAACACGAAGGAGAACAGCAGGTCCATGACCAGCGTGATCGCGTTGCCCGTCAAGAAAGAGCGAATGTTCTCCAACTCGCGGATGCGCGCGACCGAGTCGCCCACGCGCCTAGCCTGGAAGTAGGCGATTGGAAGAGACAGCAGGTGCCGAAACAGCCGCGCGCCCAGTTCCACGTCGATCTTGCTGCTGGTGTGCGCGAAGACGTAAGTGCGGATACCGGTGAGCAGCGCCTCAAACAACGTCGCGCACAGCAGCCCGATGGCGATGACATTGAGAGTCCTCATGGCGTGGTTGACCAACACCTTGTCCATGACGACCTGGAAGAACATCGGCGTGACCAGGCCGATGAGCTGCAGCACCAGCGAGATCAGCACGATCTCGCCCAGGAGCGTTCGGTACTTGACGACGACGGGGATGAACCAGCTGAAGTCGAACTTGGCGATGTCGCCGGCGTAGGTGGCCTTCGAGGTGAAAAAGATCAGGTCGCCGGACCATTGCGCCAGGAAGGTGTCCAGGGGCAGCACTTGCGGCGCTTCGCCTGCTCGCTGAATCAGGATGCGCACCGAGGCAATCGGCGGTTGTCCTTTCACTGCGGCCCCGGGGTCGTATTTGCCGACGATCAGGAACCGTCCCTCACGGTCCATGGCCACAGCGGGTAGTGGCGCCCGATCCAGTCGATCGGGCGGCTGACGCACGAACTTGGCAGCTAGGCCCAGCTTCTTGGCGGCCAGGAGGATGGTCTGTGCGGAGAACAACTCCTGACCGAACTCGTGGCGAAGCTGCGCCTCATCAACGGCCACGCCGTGGTAGCCCGCCATCATCACGAGCGCGAGAAGTCCGGTGTCCATATCGTCCCTGGAATCGTCATCCGTCGTGGGGATGCGAGTGTTTTTATTCTGCAGTTGAAAGCCCCGAGGGCAAGAACACTCGGGGCGCACGTTTCCATCGAATTGACCACACCAATTTCGACGTCTTGTTCGCTCAGCGCGCGACCGCCAGCAAGGGTGCTGTCTGCAATCTTGAATCGTTGGCCGCAGTCAATGCTGTTTGCGCGCTCGCAGGTGGCGCGAAACTGGCCATGGCGCCGATCAACTGGTTCAACTGCGTGACCGCTTGTGTCTGCACCGTGCTCAGCTTGGATCCAGCATCACCTGAAGCCGAAGTGGGGTCGTACCGAAATGCGGCATCGCCGGCCAATCCTGTCGACCCATCGGTGCGGGTGAACAGGCTGGTCCCGTTGATCGATGAACCGTCTGAATAATGGATGGCTTCGCCTTGCGGAGTCAATCCTATGGAGGCGATCCCCAACCGGTCAAGTGTCTCGACCCTCCCATCGACCACCACACGAAAATCTGTCCAGCGCGCGTCTCTTGCATCGAGTTGACCATCTTGATTGGTATCAAATACATCTCTGAGCGCTTGCATGTCGCTGGTGGCTCCAGCCTCCCAATCGGTGAACACGATATCCTTTTGCTGATCGAGTTTCCCTGTGCCATCGGCGTCGATCGCAAGAATCCCTTCGCCAGCAGACGCCCAAGCCGTACGATGCTGCTGACCGTCGCCCGCGATATCGAAGATCGGACTTGAAGAAGACAGTGGGGACAACATTTCGCGCGCGCCCTTGTTGTCCAGATCAAGAACAACTGGGGTCTCCAGGGGTGGCAGTCCGTTGAATAGGCCCGAATACTGCTCTTCAGGGCGCGCCGTGCCTGGATATCCAATCAAGTATTTGCTCGGCAAGCCAAATTGGTTGTAGTACTGGAAGACGACCGCCTGAAAACCCATGTAGGGAACACCGTGTACGACATCGACATGCGTGCCGTCGGCCAAGTTGTCGCGCTCGGAAACCAAAGCGCCCTGAGCATTGAAATTCTGCTGTGTCCAGATTGCAATGCCAGGAGTGCTATTGCCAACGTCTACATACGCGACCTGAGAGGAAATTTCCGTACGCGTGCCATCGTGGCGCGCGATGGTCTGATGTGTCGGCTGCCCTTGAGCGTTGTACACGTTGGTGACATCCGCGCCGGTGCCATCGTGATTCGTGATCGACTGCCGAGTCTGCTGGCCCTGTGCGTTGAACCAGGTACTGACCGATGACCAAGGCTGCGTACCTGTCGCGTCCCACTGGCTTTCCGTATGCGAGCCGCCCGCGTAGTTGTTGCGCTCCAAAACTTCTCTGCCTTGCGCATCGAACTTCTGCAGCGTCAGAACGGAAGACGGATCCCCGCCGCCAGTCAGAGCATGAATGCCGAGTGGATAAGCTTCGTCACGGGTGCCATCGTGATTGAAGGCCTGTTGATGCGTCAAGGTTCCTTGGCTGTTGTACCAATTGGTGAACGTCGACCACGTCTGGGTATTAGACGTATCAAACTGTTCGATCCGGTAGGAACTGTCAGCATAGTTGTCCCGTTGCTGGGTCAGGCGGCCTTGGGCGTCGAAGTATTGCTGGGTTTGAACCGAACCGGGCCCACCCGTGCCCGCTGGGGTGACGACAGACCTTGTGCCGTCATCATTTTGAACTTCCTCTCGGACCACTTCCCCCTGCACATTGAGCCAGCTCTTGGTCGTAGACCACGTCTGGCTGTTGCTGGTGTCGTAGCGCTCGTCGATCGATGTCCCATCCGAGAAACTGCTGAGGGCCTGTTCCAGACGCCCCTGCGCGTCATAGCTGCGCCTCAATCCAATCTGACCCATGACCGGCGGAGCGCCGTCGAGACCAATGCCCCCATAGGCATAGCTGTCTGTATAAGAACCATCATTTCGGACGATATGTTGATGATTACCGGTAGCGTCCACAGTTGTTACTGAGCTTGACTTCAGGGACCCGTCGGCCTTGAGATCCGTCACGGTTTCGGTGATCGAACCGTCAATTGCAACAACTGACACATCAGTGTGATCAATCAGGCCTGAATTGTGGCTGTCTTCCCTGAGGCTAGTCGTTCGACCGTCAGCACTGATGGTTTCGGTACCTTTTGCAATGACAACGCCGCCGGGATTCCATTCAGTTATGGAACCGGACCAACTCCCGTCGATCTCCTTGAACCACTCCTCCTTGCGCTGTCGAACGTTGAGACCGGTGTAAGTGGCGCTCACTTTCTTGCTGAGCCCGTCCACACTTTCGGTTGTCGAAACGATGATCGGCAGTGTGTTGTTAATGGAAACAAGCGCTGAAACCCACGCAACTGTCCCCGCAGGCCTTGCCGTTGCCCTCGCCAGATCAGTGTTGTTGGATATGTTTGTCGTTCGCGTGCCATCACTTTCAGTGATACTGTCCACCACTCTGTCGATGACGCCGTCGCTATTCAGATCAGTCTTGGTTGTAACCTGATTGCCATGGTCGATGACGCTGACGGTCGAGGTGGTTCGCAAGATGGGCACGTGTGAAATAGAGGATCCACTAGCATCGATTTGACTGACATTGAAATCCTGCGTCTTCCCGCTCGAAATGTCGTTCTCGTCAAAAGATTTGGTTGCGATTCGCATGGAATCATTTATGCCATCGCCGTTGTAGTCCCAATTGGTCGTCGCAGTAAGACCATCGAAGCTGGTAACCACACTAGTCTGATCGATTTTGCTCCCCGTCAGACCCAGGTTCGTGATTACATCGCTCGTACTCCCATCAAGCAGGTTGGTAGTCAGCTCGACTTGATCAACTTTTCCATCACCGTTGAAATCACGCTCCACTCTGACGACACGACCGTCGCCGCTCGTGGTTGTGATGGTCTTATCTTGCAAGATTCCTTGGTTGTTAGATTCGTTCACCGTAACTATGGTTGAGCTGTCTGCCAAGATTTGACGACGGATGGTAGTGTCCTGATCGAACACGCCAGACCCGGTTGTGTCTTTTTTGGTGCTGACAGCCAATCCATCCGCCGAGGTTGTTGTTACGATCTTGGCAATAAGTATCCCGTTCCTTGTATCGGAGACAGTCCGAGTCTTCGAGCCGTCGGCATTCAGCACCGTTACGTCGTCCTCGATGCTCTGCGTAGCCTGCAAAATACTTGTCTGACTTACTGCCGCTGTGAGTTGCAACCTCTGGAAGTAGCCGGAGTTTTCACTTGCTAGATCCAAGGCTAGCTGTGCTCGCCAGTCTGACGGGTACTCATTTTTCGCCTTGGCGATTAGGTTTGACATCGTCGTCGAATCGGGACTGACTCCGACTGCGTGCTGATAGATCAGGGAAGCGAACTGCGCGTCGGTCAACGCCCCGAACTTCTGCTGGAACTCTGATGACGAGATCAGGGAGTCGAAAACGGCAATCGGCGTCGGCGTGTAATCACCCATGGGATCATAGTCAAACATTCCTGTGGGGTCTGTTCCGACCGGAGCTCGGCCGAGAACCGTTTCAATTGCGCGGAATGTTTTCTCATCCTTTTGAGCAGGTGAAATGATTTGGATGTCAGTCAGCTGAATTGACCTCTTAGTCAATCCATCCCCGCTGACGGTCCCAGCGATCTGAGATTTCATTTTTCCGGCGGAATCGAAATACCAAGACGTTCTTGTACTGCTGCCATCAGCACCCCGAATGACCTGAGTCATCTGGTTGGCGCTGATGTTGGAGGAAAGGCTAAGATCACCTTCAGCATATGTTTCAAATGCGGACGGACTGCTCGCGCTGTGCGTGACAAAGGATGTATCTCCGCTATAGGTTGAAGAACTCTCCGTTGTCGAGCCATCTGGGTTGATTACGGTCGTGCTTGTATAGGAGTCCGTTGTAGCTCCTACACCATTCGTGAACACTGCATCTCGGACAGAAGTTGATAAACCATTTGCACTGGTGGTAGTGGTCTTCTGGTCTTTGATCGAAACCCCGTCCGCCTGAAGGTCAGAGGCGATCGTTACCGCACTCCCGTCGGCGTTGAGTGTCGTGGAGATGCGCTTGTCCAGGATGCCATCGCCATTGATGTCTTTGCTGACTGTCTTTGTCTTCTTATCAGCACTGGTGGTCGTGGTTGTACGGTCGTGCAATGAGCCATCGGCGTTCAGATTTCTGGCCACCTCTGTCGTAGACCCATCTGCATTGAAAGTCTTTGCATCGCTGGTGGTGCGGCTGAACGTGCCCGCACCTGTTGCGTCCATCTGAGTGGTCACCGAAAGTCCGCCGGCGCTGGTTGTAGTGATCAGCCTATCCTTGAGCGAGCCGTCGGCCTTGAATTCGGAGACCGTTACGACCTTTGAACCATCGGCGTTTAGGCTCTCTACTGACGTCGTAGACTCATCAATTGCACCATCGCCGTTGAGGTCGGTCTTCGTTGTGATTTTGAGACCATCTGCGCTGGTAACGGTGGTCATGGTCGATAGCGCCCGGGGATCGCCGTTTGTGTATGTCGAAGCCACCTCCGTACGGCTGCCGTCGGCGCCGATGGTGACTGTGTCGGACATTTGGACGCCGTTCGAACCGATATCGGAAGATTCCTCGATGGTAATCTTGCCATCCGCGCTGGTGGTCGTGATCGTTTGATCGAGCAGCGTTCCGTTGGCACTTCGATCGGACAAGATCTCGATCTTGGAGCCGTCGGTGTTCAGTGTGACAACGTCGATACCGATGTGATCGATGACGCCATCTCCGTTCAAATCTTTGGACGCAGCCTTAGACAGGCCGTCGCCGCTGGTGACTGTGGTTGTCCGATTGATCAATTTCGAGCCGTCACCGTTGTAAGTCGAGATCGTTTCAGACTTCGAACCGTCGACGCTCATAACAATGAAGTCTGTGGTCTTGCTGTCGAAAGCTCCGTCCCCATCGACATCGATTTTCTTGGTGACGGAGAGGCCATTTCCACTAGTGGTGAGGACTGTTCTGTCCAGAAGAGCACCACCACCACTAAAGTGCGAAAAAGTCTCAGTCTTGGAACCGTCGGAATTCAACAGCGTGACATCCGTGACCGAGCTATCAAAAGTGCCATCGCCGGTGACATCACTTTGCGAGGTAGTACTGAGGCCATTCGCACTCGTGGTCGTAGTCGACTTGAATTTCAGCGACCCGTTGGCATTTGTGTCCGTCACTGTTTGGACGACTGACCCATCCGCATTGAGCACGCTGACCTGCGTTTCGTCGGCATGCCCGTCACCGTTGCTGTCGATTGTCTTGGTCGTTGTCTTGTGATCGGCGCTCGTTGCAGTGGTTGTCTTCGACAGCGACGTACCGGTGCCGCTAACCACCGACAATGTTTCCGTGCGGCTGCCTCCGGCGTTCAGAACAATTGTGTCGGTCGTGGTTTGGTCAGTGATGCCGTCGCCATTGAGGTCTTGGCTTTTGCTTTGAGTCAGCCCATTGGCGCCGGTCGTGATTATCGATTTGCCTGTCAGCGTGCCGTTGGCACTGGTGTTCACTATCGTCTCGGTGCGCGACCCATCGGCGTTGGCGACGATAGTGTCCGTTGTCACGAGGTCATAAGTACCGTCGCCGTTGATGTCCGTCTTGCTGGTTGTCGAGAGCCCGCTAGCCGATGCGGTGGTCAACGTGCGTTTAACCAATGAACCATTCGGAGCCAAGATCGACACCGTTGTGGTGGTCGAACCATCGGCATTGACCAGGATGGCTTTCGTCTGTCCGACTGCATCGTCACCATTGGCGTCGACGGTCGTGGTGATCGTCTCCTTGTCGGCGCTCGTGGTAGTCACTGTCTGGCCCAACAATGTGCCGTTGCCGCTCTTGCTGGTGATCGTCTCAATGCGGCTGCCGTCGCTGCCGATCACGGTCATGTCGGAAGAGAGCTGATCGATACTGCCGTCGCCATTCAGATCGGTCGACACTGTCTTGGACCGTCCATCGGCGCTCAGCGTCGTGATGCTTGCGTCCCGCAGCGAACCGTCGGCATTCCTGTCCTGAACGACGGTTGTCACCGATTTATCAGTATTGACGGTGATCGAGGAGGTGGTGACGAGGTCAAAGTTGCCAGCGCCTGTGTGGTCGAGCGATACCGTCTTCGATCGGGCATCGGCGCTTGTGTTAGTGACCGTCCTGTCGAGCACGGTGCCATTGCTGCTGGTGTCCGTGACTGTCTCCACGCGGCTGCCGTCGGCATTGACTGCCGTCACACTCGTCTTGATCTGGTCGAATATGCCTGAACCGGTGTTGTCGACCTTGGTGGTCTTGATCAACCCATCGGTGCTTGTCGTCACCTGGGTCTGATTGATGACGGCGCCGTTGACCGTCAGATTCTTTGTGGTCGTGGAGGTCGAGCCGTTGGCGTTGCGAACGAATACCTGCGATTGATCCCAGACGCCATCGCCGTTCTGGTCAACCTGCGTCGCGACTGTTGAGGTGTCGGCGCTGGTGGTGGTCGCAGTGCGGCTCTTCAGGGAGCCGTCGGCGTTAAGGTTGCTGATGGTCTGTGTGAATGAGCCGTCTGCGTTGGTGCCGGTGGCGATCGATTGCGAGCGATCGAATATACCGTCGCCGTTGTCGTCATAGTTGATGGTCTTGGTGAGACCATTGGCACCGAGCGTCGACACATTTTCGAAAGCCTTGGAGCCGTCGGCATTCGAACCAACAATATCCGTGGTGACCGAGCCACCGGCGTTGGTGGTCTGCGTTTGATGAATGAGATAGCCATTGCCGTCCGTCGCTAGGACGGCGTCCCCTACCTGGCCTTTGGTGCCGTCGGACTTTGTATAGCTCGTCGTGCCCGTGAAAGCAGAACCATCAGCAAAGGTCTGCCCGCTTCCTGTCGGAGTCAAATCGATTGAGGTGATGCCGAGCGAATACAGCGACACCATCTGGCCATTGGCCACGACCTTGAACTGCGACCAACTGGCATCCCCCGCGTCGATCCTGCCATTGTGGTTTGTGTCGAACACATCTTTCAGCGCCTGAAGGTCGGAGGTCGAGGTCGAGTCCCATTCGGTGAAAGCATATTGATTCTTCTGGTGAATCTGGCCGTCGCCATAGAGATCCAGCGCCAGCACACCATTGCCGGCTGCAGCCCAGGCTGTGCGATGTCCATAGTCGCTGCCATTCGTATCCACAAACTGAGTGGATGACGATAGCGTGTCGAGGTTCAAGCCCTTGCCGTCGAGGTTGAGGATGACAGGACCAAAATCCCCAAAGTCTCCAAAATCGCCGTAGTCCCCAAGGCCCGGAAACAAAAGTCCAAGGTCGGTCTGAGGAAATGACAGATCTGGAATTTCTGTGAGCGAGAGATCCGGAAGCGGCAAGCCATAGTTGAAAAGCGGAAAATTTAAACCGGGCGAAAAATCAGGGTAGGCCTGTGGCAATTCGGGGCTGATTGGCGTGAAACTGGGATCGTCACTAGAAGTGTTGCCAAAGTTCGTAAATGCCCAACCGAGGTCTGGTTGTATATAGCCGAGATCAGGCCCTAAAGATGATCCCCCGAAAAGTAGAGGGTTGAAATTAGTCAATTCATATTGACTGGAAAACCCGGAAAACTCTCCGATAGATGTGAGATTTGACCCCGGCAGTCTCACCGTTGCTTCTAACGACCATGCCAATGCGTTCGAAGGAAGTTGTGGCAAATTCCCGGAAGGCGATTTTCCATTTTCGTAGCCCAATACCGTTTGGGCAAACCCGGCGAATAATCTTGAGCCAGTAGCACCTAGCATGCCTGCGCCTAGCATGCTCGCAGGTATTGAAAATGGTGTACCTCCGCCAATGAAAGCACCACCAGCACCTCCCAAGAATCCGCCAACGCCCCCTCCCACGATTGAAAATGTGCTGACGACGGCATCGCCATAATTTTCAGCCACAAGACTCTGAATTCCTTTGACCGAGTCAAGCGTTGCGCCTACAACTATCCCAATGCCTGGAATGAATCTTTCACTTTGGGCGCCAAGTGAGAGTCCTTGATAAATTGCGCCTGCGCTTATCCCCCATACATCAGACAAGGCATTTGCTGTTCCATCTGGCCCAGAATATCCTGCGCTACCCAGGTTTCCCGAGAATTGCCTAAGAAAGAATGGAACCTGAGCTACAAACGCCTGCGTTTGCGATATGTATGCCTGCAGCTGCGCTGCATATGCTTGCTCCGTCTGTCCTTGCGCGGTGATTCTGCCACCAAACAAATCATCCATATTCACCTTTCTGTGTTGAAGTATTTTTTCGTCAATTTAAATTGAACTATTCCTGCGGCACGCCCAGCCAGAAAAATCACCCCAGAAATCTCCAAGCAGGTAAAAGTAATAACCAGAAGATTATTGCTCAGCTCGTTAAACCAAAATTTTGTACCCGCATCAGGAATAAACAGCAAAAAAACTGTCGCGCACAAAAAAAGCAGCAAGAAAAGGAAATATTTCCAGATAGGATTTCTTTCTATAAAATCCAACCCCTTACCACGGGAGAAGTAGGCCGACATGTAGCCGCAGATCAAAAATACTGGTGAGAGCACCCAGAAAATGGAATAAAAAATCCCCCAGTAGTTTCCGTACCCTCGAAACTTTTCGAGAGCTCCTATCATTGGCACGAAATTCGCCATTTGTCTCGTGAAAGTAGTCACGTCATGCGTCTCCCCCCACCTTTCCTGAAAGAAAAATCTCATAAAAATCACATGCCCGAGCGTTGTTGCAAGCATGAGCCAGAAATAGCTATTTGAGTTTTTGAAGATTCCTGACGTCGTGGTCACAATGCTTCTTACGAGATGCGATTGGCTCTGTGGCAATCCCATTTTTTAATATCTCGTCGTTGAATGGTTGAAATTCATCTAGTTTGACAATTTAGACACAGATGCTAGGCGTCTCAATTATCTGAAGCCATGAGGCTTTTTGGAGTCGATGTGTAAAAATTCGTTTTAACAAAATGCGGCTCCTTTTTGATGACAGATTCATGACTTTTGTTAGCCAAAAATTAGAATGCCTTGCGTGCGCGAAGAAAACTTTTCTGAATGGAACCTGACGGATTATTTTTTAGGATGCAATAGCCCATCACTTGCGGAGTGACCTTGTCCGGAATTCGTCGCTGTCGGGGACATGCGAGACAGGGGCTGTGTCCATCCAACTTCTTGCGGACGCTCAATCCACGCTGACTCTCAATTGCGGGCGTTGCTGAAGCGAAGCGGGTTGATCGCCGGCAATGCCTTGGTTGTGGACGAGTTCTACCTGCCGGGCAACATGGTGCGCGCGGACCTGGTCGCGGCGGGAGAGGAGTTCGTGGGCTATGAGATCAAGGCTGGAGCCGACCGGTTGACGCGCTTGCCAAAGCAGGTCGTTGGCTACGGCAAGGTGTGCGCCAGAGCGAATATCGTCACTGTGCCGGCCCACCTTGATGAGGTGTTGGCGTTGGTCCCGGCGTGGTGGGGCGTCATGCTACCGACTGGGCACCGCCTGGATCTGCAACTGCATCAGGTGCGCGCCGCGCAGCTAAATCCTGATCGCAGCGTACATGCAATGTGTTCGCTGCTCTTCCGTGACGAACTGGTCGCTAAGCTCAAAGAGATTGGTGGAACGCGTGGCATGACCGCCTGGAGCAAGGCGAAGATGGTCGAGGTTGCTGCTAGCGCGCTTGTCGCGGAAGACGCCGATGCCTATCTGTGCCGGTGCCTTCGAGCACGCCCCCGGCTTGCCGCGCGGCCTGAGACTGGCGAACCCTCCATCGACTGGAATCTCGTCCGCAAGAACTTTGGATTGGCGCTGTGCCCGTCGGCGTAAGCCAAACTCCGTCCTCAAGAGTGGTCGGGGTTGATTTGTAATAAAGGATCACCCAAGATGCACCTCATTACTTGCATATGGGGACGAGTTCATGACCATGCGGTACCTTGTCATCCTCTGGTTGGGAGCATTAGGCGCAGTGCTTCCGACGCATGCTCAATCGACCATTGAGTGGGAGGTCGTGAATCGCTTCCCACTTTTCAGGAAGTCCGCGGATTTCGTGAAATTGGAGCAGGCGTGGAGCCCGACGGGCAAGGCAGCGGACACGGTCAATGCCCCCGGATTCACCGGGAGGCTGAGAGACATCCTTCCGATCCATGACACTGCATGGCTTCCTGGATCTGGGACCTATGACAAGCAAGTGCTTTTTCGCGCGACGCATGAAATCAGGTTCCGCAAGCGACAGGCCGGCCCTGCTGAACAATGCGCTTGGTTGATCAACGGCAGGCGACTTGCGAATCTGACACCCTGTCGCCAATGGCTGACGACCGAAGTCCCTTCCAGCACGAAGTTCGATCTTGCGTATTTAGACGATGGCTCTGCATCGCCGATTGAATCCGGCGGAAACGAGATCAGGGAAAAACTGATCGTCGGCCTGGGCGATTCCTTCGCGTCGGGTGAAGGCAATCCTGACCATCCAGCAACATTCAATTCGTCCCTGGGAACCAAGGCCAGCTTTGACTGGTACGTCCTCAACGATTCGGCTCGCTTCATCGATAAGGATGCGCAGTGGTGGGAGTCATCCTGCCATCGATCTCTCCTTTCATGGCAGGCGCTCGCCGCCATGAGCGAAGCAATCAGGAACAAGCAGGAAGTCGTTCAATTCGCGAGCTACGCGTGCTCGGGCGCCGAGATATACGACGGATTCATGCGCGCTCAGTTCAACCCTCCGGGGGTTTCCGAACATCTTGTTGAGAACGATGGATTTTCACCGCCAGTGGATGGCGGATCAAGAACCGAACCGACGAAGCACGACACGCGACTGATGCTCTCCCAGCAGCATGCACTTGCTGACTTGCTGTGCGCTACTTCTGAGAAGGCCGTGCCGATCCGAAAAGACTGGAATCAAGTCAACTCGTACATGGAGGGCGTGCGAGAGAACCAGTACTACTACGGGCCCGTTACCGTGTATGGCTGTCCAGGTGGCTACAGGAAGGTGCATCGCGTGCTGTCCGCAATGGGCGGCAACGACGCGGGGTTTTCCGGCATCGTGACTTGGACTTTGATGCCGGGGACGGTGCGCCATGCGGGAATTCCTCTGTATGGCCAAGCCCGGAAGTGGGCTCTTGGCGTTGTACGAAGCCTTAAGGTTGTTGAGCCAGAGTACGCTGCGCGCGGGATTGCACAACTGAACACTCTGTACGCCGGCATGAACAACGTGCTTGGCATGTATGGCATCGACTCGCGCAATGTTCTATCCTTGGTGTATCCGAATCCCACCCAGAAAAACGACAACCTTGCGGTCTGCAACAAGAGGACGCGGGATGGGAACAAGGCGCTGCAGGTATTTTTCCGTAGCGTCTCCGGCAACAGCAACTTCCTCTTTGGAGTTAATTCCAAGGAATACAGCTCTGTGAATGAGCGCTTTATCGCGCCGCTGCAGGTCGCTCAAGTCAAGTCTTTCGCTTCGATGGGCTGGCGGCCAGTGATCAGTGAGTCTTCATTCAGAACCGCGGATGGTGTGGGACACGGCTACTGCGCGGTCTCCCCCGCCTGCAAGGGCGAGGCCTGCGCGGCAGGAGACCGTGTTCGGTTCTGGAGCGTCCCCAAGCCGGATGTCTCGGCGCCAGAATTTCCCAGGATTGCGGATATCTCCACGTTCGATGCTTACGACCCCACGCGCACGCGAGGCATGCGCTACGGCGTGGATGCCGTCCTGGCGATGGCAACGAAAGACAAGGTGCGAAGCGGACGTGTCCAGGGAGACTGGATAACCGGGACTGCTCATCCAACTGCCAATGTTCACGCGCTGATTGCCGATTCGATCGACCTCAGGTAACTACGACGGATGATCGAATTGCTTGGTTCGAGGCTGAAAAAAGATGGCACGTGGTCGAAGCCGCGCCTGCAGGTCCTCGAAATCTATGATCGCGAGAAAGGAAAAGAGGCCGGCGAGCCCATTGCGCATCTCCTACTCGAGCGGGTTGAGACGCGTCGGATTGATGAACGCGATGGCTCGGTTTTCGAAGCCTCGATCGAGCTGCGATTCCAGCGAATTCTTCCCAAATTCGATGCCCGCAGGCAGTCACCGTACGAGGCGGGGAGTTTTGTCGGAGGCTACAGCAAGCTTCTTGAAGAACGAGTCTCGCTGACTTCCACGGGCGTCCATGGAAATGGTGCTGTCTTCATGGATCTCAGTGGCCTGCGCGGTCAAAGGATCGGGACGTACTTATTCAACGAGGTTGTGACCTGGGCGAAGCAGTGGCCTGGTGCGGAGGTGAAGGCCATTACCTTGAACGCCGGTGACGCGTCGCCATCGAATAAGGTACGGCGAAACCGTCTCTACGAACAATTCAACATTGCCTTTAGTTATGACGATTCCGACAACCGTTCTGGCACGTCAAAATCCATGAAAGCTGATGCGCTGACCGTTGTCGACACTTGGGAGCACAACATCGTTGAGCGCTCTTTGGTGGACTACATCTGTGAACTGGCCCAGCGACAACACGACATTGCCTCGGACCTGTCCGCGAGGGAGGCTGCTATCAAGGAACTGACCCACTGGCGCGACCGTGCGACCCGTCATCCTCTTCGCTGGGCTTTCGGCACGTTGTTGAATAGACATGGGGATCGAATAGTGAAGGTGGGTCTTGGAGGTGTTTTCGTACTTGTTTTGTGGAATACAGTAGGTCGGTACCTTCGGCCATAGCCTGAATCCGGAAGTGTTACTCAGGGGCCTATGGCCCTGCTCGCCGCTTTGCGGGGGCTACAAAAATAGTGGAATGGAGGAGGAATGGAGGTCTATGCCGAATTGGCACGTCAGGACGGCGCCGCGCTTCGCATCGATTGGTTCGGCAATGTCGGTAACTCTCTTCGGTTTGGGCCGGAGCAACGCACACTGAAAGTGTCGTGCTCGCGTTGGCGGCTAGACCTGGGATGGACGCTGGGCGCTGGCGACGAGCGCCAGGAGATCGAAATCCCGATCGCGATCCTGCCGCAGATTCGTCTCGCCGATGTCTGGCAGAACGGAAGCTTTGTTGAATCGGCGCCGTTGACGCGGTTACTGTTCCAGGATCTTCAGGTTGATGAGCAGACTACTGAGGTTTTGCCAGTGGGCTTGCCGTACTCGCCACTTGGCGGCGCATCGTCATACGTCCTTCCCTTCAACGTGTTCAACGTCCACCGTGATCACACGCGCTCTTGGATCGCCCGCGTGCAGGTCGATCCGAACACCATGCTGGTCGTGCCCAGCCTTGAATTGTTTCGCTTCTACTTCGGGGCAACAGGATCGGTGCTGGAGGGCATCATGGCAGGTGCTGACGCTGAGCAGAGGCTCTATCACGCCGCCTACATCAGTCGTAGCAGCAACGCGGCCAACCTCGTGCTGGGCATGGGAATGCCGGCAGCGGCGGCACCGACGGTCGCGCGCATCGCGCTCGATGATGAAGCCAAGAAGGCTTTTTTTACTCTGATCAAAGGAGGCCGGATCGCTGGCCTCAACCGGACGGATTGGCAGCCCCGAATGGGGTTTCCGTGTAAGCGTCAGCTCAGCACCCCCCTTGACCTCTGCCGTTCGATCAGATGTCGAAGACCTGTCGCAGCATATGGAAGGGAACGCGCCATGAGTGCCCGTTGCCGGTGTCGACGGTGGCAGTGCGCTGGTTGATGCGCACGACAATGCCCACCTGAGGCTGGAGGTACTTGTCGTCGAACGAGACCTTCTCGCCGCAGCGGAAGTCACCTCGCGCAGGCATGCTCTTCAGCGGCGCGGGACGCGTAGGGGTCGATGCAGTTGCACTGGCAGGACTTGGCGGCTCGACGGCCGCATAGGGCAGCTTCCATTCGCGCCGCGTGCCTTCCTCGTGCAAGGTGACCTGCGTGTCCTTCATGGCGACCACCTTGCCATTGCGCATCTGGCCGTCGCGCCAGTCGAGGAAGCGCACCATCTGGCCGAGGTTCATGTTCGTGCGCACAGCGATGATGCGTCGCGGATCGGCCAGCATGCGCTCGATGATGGCGCTCAGTTGGAACAGCTCCAGGCTGGTCGCACGATTAAGCGCATCGATCAGCTTGGGGTCGGTGCCTTGCGGGTTCACTGCGTTGTCCTCTTGGCGTTGTCAGGTTGTAGTCGCCCGGGCACGAGGTCCTCAGGCGACCAGCCGCTGCTCGAGGTGTTGCGGCGCACCGATGTTCCACGGCAGCAACTCGTCGATGCGGTTGATGGGATGGTCCGCGATGCGCCCGAGCACATCGCGCAGATAAGCCTGTGGATCGATCCCGTTCAACTTGGCTGTTTCCACGAGGCTATAAATGGCCGCAGCGCGCTCGCCCCCGGCGTCCGAGCCCATGAACATGTAATTCTTGCGGCCCAGGCCGACACCGCGCAACGCGCGCTCGGCGGCGTTGTTGTCGATCTCGATGCGTCCATCGTCACGGTAGCGCGTCAACGACCCGAGCCGCGTGAGCGTGTAGCCGATGGCGCGCGCGAGCTCCGACTTGGTCGACACCTGGGCGAGCATCCCTCGCAACCAGGCGAATAGTTCCTCGAGCAGCGGCCCGGCCCGCGCCTGGCGCTCCCTGCATCGCTCAGCCGGCGGGCGACCACGGATGCCGGCTTCGATCGCATACAGCGCACCAATGCGCCTGAGCGCTTGTTCCGCAATCGAGCCTGGCGCACGCCCCTGACTCTCGTGCAGATCCCAGAACGGCCTGCGCGCGTGCGCCCAGCACGAAGCCTCGATGACGTTGCCGCTTGCATAGAGCTTGGCGAAGCCGGCATACGCATCGGCCTGCAACACGCCCTTGAAGTTCTTCAGGTGCGCCTGGGGATGTTCGCCCTTGCGGTCGGGCGAGTAACGCAACCACGCCGCCGGCGCGTCGGTGCTCGCCGATGCCCGATCGTCACGCACATAGACCCACAGCCTTCCGGTCTTGGTCCGGCCTCGCCCGGGCGAG
Organism: Variovorax sp. OK605; assembly: GCF_900115445.1. Classification (NCBI taxonomy): domain Bacteria; kingdom Pseudomonadati; phylum Pseudomonadota; class Betaproteobacteria; order Burkholderiales; family Comamonadaceae; genus Variovorax; species Variovorax sp. OK605. The sequence goes on along the minus strand of NZ_FOWL01000032.1, from coordinate 1,692 downwards.
AGCACCGCCACCGGCGTGTCGTCGGCATGCAGCTTGGAGCCGGCCAGCACGTAGCGCCCGAGCGCTGCAACCAACGGGTCCAGCAGCTTCTCGCTCTGGCCGACCCAGCCAGCCATCGTGGAGCGTTCGATCACGACGCCCTCGCGGGCGTAGATGCGGCTCTGGCGGTACAGCGGTTGGTGGTCGCAGTACTTGGACACCAGCACGTGGGCCAGCAGCCCGGGACCGGCGATGCCACGTGCGATGGGCCGGCTCGGCGCTGCTGCCTGGAAGATGGATTCGCACGCCATGCAGGCGAGCTTGGGGCGCACGTGGCGGATCACCTTGAAGCGCGAGGGCACGTACTCCAGTTGTTCAGAGACGTTCTGGCCGATCTGACGCAGTCGGCCGCCGCACGCACTGCAGCCGCAGGCCTGGCCGACGGCGTCGTGGCGGGCATCCGATGCCTCGGGCCGGTACACATGGTTCTCTCGAGGCAAGTGTGCGGGCAAGCTGCGGTCGAAGCCTTCGCTGTTGGCCGCTTGCACCTTCGGTGTCTGCGCGACCGGCGCAAGCTCGTGCATCGACAGGTCTGCGATCAACGCGATCTGCGGGTCGTCCAGCTGTTCGCTGGAGGCGCCGAAGCGGGAGCGAACCTGGCGCAGCAACTGCACCTTGAGCTTGTCCACGAGCAGCTTGAGCATGACGACTTCGGCATCACGCGCCTGCACGACACGCAGCAGCGAGTCGACGGTGTGGGGCGCGTTGGCGGTGTTCGGCACGCCCTCTACTATGCCATCGGACCTACCCGGAGTTGACCGGGACCCGTGCGTTCAGAAGACGAATTCTTGAGCGCGGTTCAAGCCGCGAGCGCGGGCTGATCGGTGCGCGTCGGCATGCGCCAGTCGATGCCTTCGAGCAGCATCGACAGCTGCGCCGGCGTGAGCGAGATCTTGCCCCCTTGCGCCTGCGGCCAGACGAATCGGCCGCGCTCCAGGCGCTTGGCCAGCAGCAGCAATCCCTGGCCATCGAACCACAGGACCTTGAGCATGTCGCCGCGTCGGCCGCGGAAGACGAAGACGTGGCCGCAGAACGGGTTGGTCTCCAACGCCGTCTGCACCATCGCAGACAGGCCATTGAATCCCTTCCTCATGTCGGTATGGCCGGCGACGATCCAGACGCGGGTGCTTGTAGGAAGGCCGATCACGCAAGCGCCTTCAGCGTCTGCAGGACATGGCGCACGCTGGCCTCGTCGACCGCGCCACGCAGTCGGACGCGCACACCGCCGACATCGATCTCGATGGTCCCGGCAGGTTGGCGAGGCGCCACCACCGTGGGTGAAGAGCATGGCGCGATCGACGCAGCTTCGATGGTGACGGGCAGCAGCATTGGCGAGGGCTTCGACGGTGCCGGCGTCTGGGGCTGCTCTTGCGTGCTCAGATGCATCCTGCGCCATGCGAACAGCAGGTTCGAGTTGATGCCCGCTTCCAGCGCGACGGCGGCCACCGACGCACCGGGCACCAAGCTGCGCGCGACCAACTCGCGCTTGAACATTGGGCTGTGCTCGCGCCGACGGCGCTTGCTCGGGGTGTATTGATCGTTCATTGATGTGCATTAGCGGTTCTTCATGCACACCATCGCAGCGTGCATGGGCCACCGATCCTGCACATCAGCCTTCAGTGAAAACAGAGGGTACTGAGGAGACGCTTACGT
>NZ_FOWL01000034.1:0-26762 GCF_900115445.1 Variovorax sp. OK605 | reverse complement strand
CTGCACAGCGTGGCGCCGTCGAGCCTGCTGGGCGAGGCGCTGCACTACCTGCATGGACAGTGGCCCAAGCTCGTGCGGTTCCTGGACAACGGAGCCTGGCCGCTGGACTCCAACCCAGTGGAGAACGCGATCCGGCCCTTCGTCGTCGGAAGGCGCAGTTGGCTGTTCGCCGACACCGTCGGTGGTGCCAACGCGAGCGCCAATCTCTACTCGCTGATCGAAACGGCCAAGGCCAACAACGTCGAGCCCTATCGGTACCTCGTCGCTCTGTTCAAGAAGCTGCCGCTGGCGCAGACCGTCGACGACTACGAGGCGCTGCTGCCCTGGAACATCGAGCTCGGCGACGCGTAACCCTCCCTGCGCGCATCGGCGCCGACACTACGCACAAGGGCGTGGTTCATTGACTGCTTACGCTGCTTCCGCACCGGTGGACACCTCTCCAAGGCTTGTTGCCGCACAACATCAGAGTTGGGCGGTCAGACGCTCGCACACTCTGAGTTCCACAAGAACTGAGATGCTATGACCTGGGAATATCGAGTCTTGGATCGAGATGGCGAGTTGGCCATCTATGAGGTGCACCACGACGAGCATGGGCGAGTTCAAGGGTACGGGGCTGATCCAACCTTCCCGGCTGCCGCGACTCTGGAGGAACTTCGCGTCAATTGCGATCTTTATCTAGCGGCGCTTGACAAGCCCATCCTCAAATATGAATGACTTTCCTAGTGTGGTGACCAGCCGAACAAACACTCAGCACAATGATGGAAACAGAAACGCTACCCGATCACGAATTGGGCGCTCGAGCAACGGAATGGCGCCGGCGAGCATTGCAGGGCGATTTGCACGCACGCGGCATTGCCCATCAATTGGAAGCGGAGTTGCGTCGATGCGCTGGTGCGCTCAATCCTGACTACGAAACCCTGGACCTGCGGCCGCTTGAGCATCGACAGCGGCGGCGTTGGTGGAAGCCATGGTAAGTTGACTTTCTGCACACGCTTCGCCTTACCCCAACTCCTTCTACTTTGCGGTCAACAACTCAGTGATTTCTCGCTTGCCAAGACCTCGAACAGAGGCAAGGCGCTGAAGCTGCCCGGACTTCGGGCAGCCCTCGCCTTGCTCGCAGTTGTAGTGTGGTGCAGAGTCACGATCGTGACCGACTTGGCACCCAGGGTCAGGGCGACATGGAGTTTTTTGGGCGACATCGATTCCGCCTCCAGGACGATCGCATGGCTGGACGTTCGCAGACGACGCGATCCTCATTTCACTCACTGAATCTCGGATGTGCGCAGGGCGGATTGAGGCGCGATGAGCGCAATCTCGACCAGATGGCGAAGGTCTTCGTCGTTTATCTTGGAGATATCGACGGGGCTCCGTTTTACCTCGCCGTGAATCCGAACCAGGTTGAAGATTCTCCATCCGCGAAGTGGAACGTCCTTCAGGGGCTGTCCGGGATTCACAGAGACCTTGATCGCCACGCTCTCTCTCTGGAACTTCTCGGGGACCGCTCCGACCGTGCCGTCGGGGATGGAGGTGTACCGAGTCGCTCTTCCGGTCGCAAGCTGATCCAATTCCCGAGAATTCGCAACGTGCAGCCGAGCACCAGCCGTCATGAACCAGATTCTCGGGTCAGTGTCCTCCCGGAGCAGCGATCCATCGTTCGGGCTCGACGTCAGGGCGTCGATGACCTCGACCGGTTCCCGCCGGACGTCCCAAGCGTTGAGCTTCATTTTGGTGAAGGCAGCGCTGCTCGGAATGTGAAACTTGGCGTAGCCGCAAACCACGTAGATCTCGGCACGCCCGAACGCCTGCACCAAGGATCCGTCAGGAATTTCGACGTATGACCGCTGCAAACCCACAGGGGTGCACATCAGGCGATGCGATGCTTGGTAACCGCTAACGAAGGTATGGCCTCGACTCCATCCGACGAAGGCCCCTCCGGGGAGCGGCGAAGCGACCATGTCGCTTTCCGTCGTGTATCCGTCGGGCATCGGATAGAGGCGCCCGCCGTCCCACGCACGCCCATCCGTAGTTCTGGAGAAGCAGATTTGATCGTCGCCTGGCCTACGGTAGAAGGCGAAGAGCAGGCCGTCTGCCGCGATCAACGCGGGGCCCGAGTTGCTCTTGACGACCGCGGCCTCAAGGCTGTCCTGGCTGGACCATGTCTCATTTTCATAACGCGCGTAGAAGACCCAGTCCGTCTTGTTCATTCCCGTCCAAGCAACATAGAGCCTGCCGTTGAAGAGCGCCAACGTCGGCGAGTAACTCGTGGCTTTGTCCAACATCTGCCGGGAATTTACCCAAGAGGCTTTTCCGACTGACAGTGCGGACCAGAACATGCAGCGTCCCGGGTTGACCCACACCATGAATAGCCGCCCCTCGTGGACGCACAACGCCGGCCGGCTGTACTGCGATATCTGCGCATATGAGGGAGCAGGCGCGGTGGTCCAGTTTTTCGCATCGACCGATGCAAGACATTGGATGGCTTCCCCCTTGGCGAACGCCATTACGAGGCGCCCCTCGAATTCGATCACGGACGGCACGCCCTTCACGCCCGAAGCGATTTGCTTGGCTTTTACCTCCGAGTTGTCGTAGGGTTGAACATAAACGTCGTTCTTTCCCAGGTACGTGTCGACATAAACGATGTAGGTCCTTCCCCTGAAGCTGAAGAAGAATGGGGCGTGATCACTCCATGGTTTTTTTCGCGGCCAGTACACCGCGTCGGCCCCGTGAAACGCGCTCATCCGACTCCACATCACCAGGAATTTGGTGATCGCGAGCTGGCCAGCGGGAATCGCCTCCCGCAAGATCGGATCGGCCTCCGGCCCCCATTTAGCGTTGTCATAGACGATGGCAGTCCCCCGGCCTGTAGAGACCACGCGGACCTTGCTCGCCATGACCGGCTCGACTTTTTGCTTGTAGATCCTCTTCGAGTTGGCAGCCACTTGCATCACCAGTTGCGCGAGGTATTGCATCTTGCCCGGATCGACGTTCGCCCACGCCACGCGGACGGGATCGATCCTGAAGGCCGGACCACGCTCGTCTGCCCCCTGCTCGAAGCCGGTATGGCGCCAGTCATTCGCCCACGGGGCGTTGATTATGTTGGCAGCATGCATTGGCTGGGTGAGATCCGAGAAGTAGTGCAACGCCAAACCGAGCTTGAACCCGCACTGGCCATGGGCGGTGTTCGGAACCGACGGCGGCGCAGATACGGCGTCGCGCATTTCTGCTTCGAGGTGTTCGGCGCCAAGGTTCGACGAGCTGCCCGCAGCGGCATTCCGCCCGCCGCTGGCGATGTTGCCGGCGAGATTGGCCGCGTCCTGAGCGAAGCGCAGAGTCTCGGAGTACGCCGTCTGGCTGGGGAACAGCAGCGGCAGCCAGTTCTGCTTGGTGTCGGGATCGAAGAAGTGTGATGCGTAGGTCGGGATGGGCGTTCCGGGCACAGGGTTGATGTACTGCCTCTGGTAGTCGGCATCAAGCAGGCCTTGAAGTACACCTGTCTTGAAGTCCTGGTTGCTCCAAAGCGCCTTGAGGCACTTCAACCCCGCCTTGTCATCGGGGAATCGAATCACGGCGGCGAAGGCATCCTCGATCAATTGCTTGTGCTCTTTGTCATCCCAGAACATTTCTGGAGCGATCCTGTAGCCGGCGAGGTCGCCGGCTGACGCCAGGCTTGCCGACGTGGGAACCGCGCACTCTGGAGCGTGAGACTCTTCCGAAGATTTCCATTCGGTCATCGGTAGGAAGAACACGGGCCTAGGTTCGGTGGCCGGCTCGCCGAGCGCGGGCACTCCACTGTCCGTCATCAGGGGTCTTGCGCTGCCGCACGCTCGGAACCGATATCCTCCCTCGGCCGCTTCGGCGAGGAAGAGGCTTCCCTGCGTGGGGCTCGCTACGACGCGTAACGTACCGTCGTCAGGCGATTCCTCCAGCCAGTGTTCCCCGATCTTGAGCAAGACAAGGTCCATGCGCGCCTCTTCAGCGTTTCGCATCTTTGGAGGATTCATATCCACAATGTCATCCATGCGTCGACTCCTTCGGCATCTTTGGGGAGCCATATCACATGAAATATCTCCCCAAATTAATCCGTAGCAAGAATCTTAAGTACGCGCGGTACGGACGCAATACCTGGGAATGGGTAGACGGGTGATCCGGCGTGAGCCTTGGCGTCCTAGGCCAACGAGGTCTCGAACTCCGCATGGAGGCCGGAAAGGATGAGGAGCTTCACCAGTTGTCGCCTCCGGTGAGAGATGACACATTGATGACCAACCCAGGCTCGAACGCCTTGTTCTCGATCCTGCCACTCCAGTTCACGTAGCCGCGCGGGTTGCACACATTTCGGCAAGAACGGACCCGATAGTCGAACTGCTGATGTGTGTGTCGGTGCACCCAGAGCACGGGCACATCAAGACATCCGGCGGGCCGCGCCGACTGACCGCACCCAGTCTGAAGCGGTCCCAGGACAGATGTCCAAACGAGGCGGGCCACGGAATCCGCAAGCCCGCCAAAAATCCCTCACAGCCTGCGTCAACCCCTCTCGTTCCGCGCCTTCTCACTCAGCTGAAACAACTCCTCCGCGTCCTCGGCCATGTCCGCCAGCACCCAGAGCACGGTGTCCAGGTGTTCGCGTGCTTTTCCATCGAACCAATCGACGACGCCGCCGTAGCAGAGCCAGGTCATCGACCTGAGTTGCGTCAGCTTGTTCTCGAGCAAGTCCGTCGGGTCTTGCGTGTTGCCGTCGCGGGAAGATGCTCGCGCGCGGCGGCGGGCTATAGTCTTGTTAGCCATTTGGGGTGCTTTCCTTTAAAGATGTGCACGTCACTTGGTTAGACGGCCTTGGTGTTACTGCACCTTGGCCGTCGCCTTTTGATACCTCGCATTTGCATCGTTGCTTGCGCACCGACAACCCGCCGCGAGGCCAAGCGGTTGTTGTTCATCTGTTCATCGATCTGTTCATTGACCAGGGCCGCTGACGCGGCCGATGCGGTGTTGCCTTCCATGCCCCCTTGGCGGGGTGTTGAGTGACAGGGGCATTCACTGTAGGCAAGCGCGGGGCAGCGTGCCCGCGCGGCGCGTCATGAAGTCGCGATTAGCGCCAACAAATACAGTTTCGGCCGCGAGACCTTGCACAGAGGTCGTTGGTACTCGTCTTGTCGGACAACGACCACGACACAGAGTGGAAAAGACCGAGTCGCAGCGCGTAACTTTTGCCACCGAATGGCAACGGGAGGCGTGGCTTCAAGTTCGTTCGATTCGCGGCGGCGCTCTTCCATCCAACATGGTCGATTTCACTTCAAGCAGCGACGCTTCAACCCTCACGGCTGCCGACGATGTGCTCGTGCGATGGGTGCGCGCCGACCAGCTGCTTTCGGTGCGCCGCAGCGTTCGCGCGGTGGTGCCTTCGGGCATGGCGGTGGGCCTGGCCGCGGCAGGGGTCGCGCTGTACTCGTCGGCCTCCAGCACCGAGCCGCTCGCGTGGCTGCTGCTGGTGGTGCTCTCCAACGCGTTCCGGGCGTTCGTGTGCCGCTCGGTGCGCGCGTCGGAGCGAAGCCCGGGCGGGCTCGACGAGCTGGGCATTGCCGGGCAGCTTCGGCTGGTCACGCTGTCGTCGTTTCTCTCGGGCTGCGTGTGGGCGCTGTTGCCCATGTTCTGCAGCAGCGAGGTGCCGTCGCAAACGCTGTTCTTCATGACGGTGGTGTGCGGCGTGTGCGCCGGCTCGGTGATCTACAGCGCGGCCTATGCGCCGGTGCCGGTGGTCTTCGTCACGCCCGCGCTGCTGTCGGTCACGGGCTGGCTGCTGTGGACCGGCGGGTTCTATCACAACGCGCTGGCGTTGATGGTGGTGATGTACCTGGGCACGCTCGTTCACGCCTCGCTGCGCGGCGATCGCGCCTACCAGGTCAGCAGCCGGCTGAAGAACGAGGCGCTGTTCATGGCCTCGGAGCTGCGGCAGACGCATGCGCAGTCGAGCCGCACGGCGCGCGAGCTCGACTTTCGGGCCAACCACGATTCGCTGACGGGCCTGTTCAACCGCGAAGGCTTCTTCGAGGCCGCCTCGCGCTTCGACCACGCCATGGGCTCGCGCCACGACCACGCGGCGCTCATGCTCGACCTCGACGGCTTCAAGGCGGTGAACGACGCCTTCGGCCACAAGACGGGCGACCAGGTGCTGCAGGACGTGGGCCGGTGGCTGCAGGCGCGGCTCGCGAAGCACGACGCGGTGGTCGGGCGCTGGGGCGGGGACGAGTTTGCGGTGTTCTATCACCCGCGAGGCGAACAGGTAGGGCAGGGCGGGAAGGAAGGGCATGAAGGGCAGGGCGCGCAGGGCCCGCACCAGGGGCCTGACGCTCCGGAGGCGGTGGCGGAGGAGCTGATCCGCTCCATCGGCCAGGCCACCTCGAGCTACGGCGGCCAGCTGGGCCTGAGCATCGGCATCTGCACGGGGCACGACTGCTCGGTGGCCGAGATGCTGAGCTTTTCCGACGAGGCGCTGTACGAGGCCAAGCGCCTGGGCCGCAACCGTTGCCACCGCTTCGACCACGCGCTGCACAGCCGCCTGCTGAGCCGCCGCGACATCGAGCGCGACCTGGCCGAGGCCATTGCCTCCAACGCCATCTGCGTGTGGTACCAGCCCATTCTGGGCGAGGGCGGGCATCGCCTGCACAGCCTGGAGGCGCTGCTGCGCTGGCAGCACCCCAGGCACGGCTGGGTGGCGCCGGCCGACGTCATCTACGCGGCCGCCAACACCGGGCTGGCCGAGCGGCTGCTGCGGCACATCCTCGGCGAGATCTGCAAGGGCATCGAGCAGCTGTCCGCGGCCGGCGCGCGCTTCGATGACGTGCCGGTGGCCATGAACGTGTCGCCGCGCGAAATGGCGCAACTGCCGGTCGACGCGATCGTGCTCGACTGCCTTGCGAAGCACGGCCTGCCCACGCACCGCCTGCAGATCGAGATCACCGAAGAGGTGGCGCTCGACACCTCGGCCGCCAAGATGCGGCTGCGTGCGCTGGCCGAGGCGGGCATCTCCATCGTGATCGACGACTTTGGCGTGGGCTACTCGTCGCTCGCGTCGCTGCGCGGCGAGCATGTGCGCCAGGTGAAGATCGACCGCAGCTTCATCCTCAACCTGGCGTCTTCGCCCGGCAGCCGGCTGATGGTGGAGGCAGTGATCCGGCTGGGCCAGTCGCTCTTCATCGAGGTGGTGGCCGAGGGCGTGGAGAACCGCGAAGAGCTCGAGGCCTTGAAGGCGCTGGGCTCGCCCTTGCTGCAGGGCTACTACTTCATGCGGCCCGCGCCGCTCGCCAAGGTCATTGCATGGGCCGAGCAGCGCGAAGACGCGGCCACGGCGCAGTCTTGAGGGCTTGCGTGCTTTGGCTGCGGCATGCAGGCCATCAACCCAGCGTGTCGAACAGCCGGAAGATCCAGGAGAGCTGGTAGGCCAGCATGGCAATGACGAAGGCCGTGTGAAAGCGCTTGCTGGCCGTTCTGGCGGCCACGACGCACAGCACCACCAGGATGGGCGTGCGTATCAGGTACTCCGTGGCAAAGCGCGCGAAGTGCGCCTCGCCCTTGACCAGCGTGTCGGCCACGTCGAGCAGGTAGGTGGCCGCGAGCAAGCCGAAGAACCACGCGCGCCGTGCGTAAAAGTAGTCTTCGTAGCTCGCGTAGTCCTGCATGCTGTCGGGGAACAGCAGCGCGCACAGCAGGAACAGCACGATGGCGTAGCTGACGATGAAGGCATAGGTGCCAAAGGTCCAGATCTCGACCTGGTACAGGCCAAACTCCCACCACCAGAAGTGCACCAGCGCCAGAAGAATCGAAGCGACCCAGGCCAGGTGAACACCGTACAAGCGGTACTGGTTCGGGTGCTGCACGATGCGCGCAAGGCCCGAGAGCAAGCGCGTGAGGCCCAGGCCAATCACCATGCCCATCACCACGCGGATGTGCAGGAAGATGTCGTTGGCGGAGAGGGCTGCCTGGTGCATGGCGGGGGGGTGGTTTGGAACGCCTTTGATGGCTGGAGGCGGAGGGTATGTGGCGTCGAAGGGTTGCCTTGCTGCGCGCCCTTGGATTTTGGCCCAATGCGCCATTGAACCTGCGCGGCATTCAATGCTGCGCCTTTTGTCCGTTGTGGGGGTGATGCTCAGCGACGCGCTTTGCGCCCCTTGGCGGACATCAGGCCCTTCTAGAAGCGGACGCCCAACGCGAACGGCCGGAATGGGCAGCGGATCGTGTTGAAAAAATCCCCAAGATCTTGGGAACTGGCGCGCCGTTTGCATGCCTCTCGTCATCGACGGCGGTACGCATCATGATGGGTCAGAGCATCGTTCAGGATCGGCTGTTCTACGCATTCGATCTCGAAGGTCACGTGCCGCGCGATCACCTCCTGCGAGGCGTCGACCGATTCCTCGATCTCGGAGAGCTGGGCCAACATCTAGCGCCGCTCTACAGCCACACCGGCCGGCCAACCGCACCGCCTCTGCATTTTTCGGCGGCACGGTCAGGCAACACCCACTCTCGGCATCAAGCCGATTTACGACTTGACCAGACGTTTCCTAGTTCGTGATCGCGCGGATGCAACGAGACCAAAAGTTAAAGTTCTTGGGTTGCTCGATGGAAAATCCTCGAGGACTTTTTCGAACGAAGTACACGTATGCCGAATTTGCCGGATCCAGTGCGGGTTCGGTAGAACTCCAGTAATAAATCTGGAGTTGATCAATGATTCCGTTGGCCACCAGGTTGGAGTCAACGTTCTGAATGGCGCCGCCAGTTGACCCATTGCAACTGACGCCAACATCGACAACAGCGGTTGAAGAAAGTTCGCAGATCGCCGGCAAGTACCAGTTCGTGTAGCGACCGTCAATCTTTTCGGTGCAAGTACGCGCCAAAGAACCTTGACTCGTGCCCAGTGCAGCAACGATTGCTGCGGTATTGGAAGCGCCATCGGTCGAGCTCTGGCCGCCTGTATTGATGCCGATCCCGCCAAAAGACTGAAAACCTGAATTGGTCGAAAGCGCGGCGACCTTCCCTCCGATGCTCCCCGTGGGAGGCGTGGTGTCATCCACGGCAAACAGATAGCCTGACTGGTAGACGCTGCCATAGCCCAGGATGCTGATCGTTGAGGTGACTGCGGCAGTGTTCTCGCCCTGAACGGTCAGAACGAGCGGCGTCGGCGCAATGTCGGACGGCGCTGCGGTGGGCGTCGCTCCGGGTGAAACCGTCAGGACGCAGGTGCTGCCAGCAGCGATCGGGCCGCAAGCCGCAGGAGTGATCGTCGTGCCGGCCGGTAAAGCCGGCGACACCGAGTAGGTCACGGCCTTCGCTTCATACAGTCCGGTGTTCGCAATCGTGATGGTGCGGGGTGTCCCTGTGAGGGCGGCGTTCACGCCCGGTGCATTCACCGACAGGGCGAGCTTTGAAACGCTGGATGAAAGCGTCGTTGGTGTTGGTGCGGGCGGCGGCTCCGTGGCGGGTGCTGGCGCTGGGGGGGCAGGAGGAGGAGGAGCAGGAGGCGCAGGAGCCGGAGCCGGAGCCGCAGGAGCCGGAGCCGCAGGGATGATGGGAAAAGCGATCCCGCCGCCGCCACTCCCGCCGCCGCACGCCGTGATGAAGAGCGCTGCCAGCACGCCGCCGGTCCCACGAAGACGAAACCTCAAATGCCGCCGTACCATTTCTACAACCCTCTTGTCACTATTAATAGTGCGGGAGAGTAGTTAAGAGTGGTTGTTCACGCTATACCCGAGAACAAGTAGAAGGCATTCCTGCGGAACGGCATTGTTCATTGGTCGACGCGCCATTGAACTTTCGTAGGCGGGCGGAGGATGGCCGCCGATTGCAGCTACATTCCGGCCGGGGCGCGGGAGAATGCGATCAACAGCCGGAGCCGGGACCAGTCATTCGACAGTTTGCTTCAATTCACACGAAGGCGCTCCAGGGGGCAGTCCGCCCGTGGCGCTAATGCGTAGCGCACCCTTCAGACCTCAGGTCGAACATCCGGCGGCGCCCGGTACACCAACACCTTCAGCGACCGCTCGTCGGACACGTCGGGAAAGGTGCTTGGATTCGCCAGTCTCTCCACGAAATCCAGCTCTGGCGCCAGTTCGCTCATTTGCTCCTGCAGGAATTTTGGTCCCAGTTCTGGGGCATTGAGGCATAGCAGGACAACGCCGTCGGGCTCCAGCAGGTCAGGCAAGCGCTTAATCAGCCGGGCGTAGTCCTTGGTCGCAACGAAACTTCCCTTTTGATAGCTCGGTGGGTCAACGATGACCAGCCCGTAAGGGCCTCCGCGCGTGATTTTCCCCCACGAACTGAAAAGGTCATGGGGAAGGAAGCTCGCGCCGGCGAGCACGCCGTTGGCGCGGTGGTTCTGTTGCCCCACCGCCAGAGCGCCCTTGCTCATGTCCAGGTTGGTGACGTGCCGGGCCCCTGCCTGCAATGCGACCACAGAAAACGCGCAGGTGTAGGCGAACAGGTTGAGCACCTTGACGCGCGACCGGGCGTCTGGGCGCGCCTTCACAAACGCACGAACCCAGCGCCGTCCTTCGGCCATGTCGAGAAACAGCCCGTGGTTCTGGCCCCGGCCCACGTTGACGCGATAGCGAGCACCCTCCTCGGTGACCCAATGCGGGTCGGGCACCGAACCGCCCATGAGCTGTGTGCTGCTCTGGCCTTCATGCCGGCACTGAAACACCCAGTGCAGTGTTTCCCCCGGCGCCAACTGCGCCCATCGGCGCTCCAGCGCAGCACCAATTGCTGCCAGTTCGCCGTCGGTCACAGGCTTGAAGCTGGTCAACACCCAAACCGGTGGGAAAAAGTCCAGCGACAAGTGAGCGCACTCGGGATGAAGCCCACCGCGGCCGTGGAAGATGCGCTGCGCGTCCACCGGTGCGGACATTGAAGCGATTGCGTCGAACAGGGGCTGCATAGGCAAAGGCTCTCATTCTGACCGGATATCGCGGTGGTCCTGGCCAAGACTTCACTGGGCGAACTGGACCGCCAAGCCTCGGAAGAGGCTCTCGACGACCGGCAACAGGTGTTCCTGGTGGCTGGGCGGGAACGCAGCCGCCGACTGCAGCAGACCCTGCCGGCTGCGGCACCCTTCAAACAGGCTTCGCTCACATCCTGACCATCACCAATACGGGTGGGGCGGCTCTGGGATTGCGGATTTGCTTCTGACGGACCTGGCCGCCGGGACGGAAGCGGCCGAAGTCAACACCTGGGGTACAACTTTGCGACCCGAGTCGCGGGGAGGTACGCAAGAGAATGCGCAAGCGCCCCGGTAGCATGACGGTCGGCGGTCGGCCAAAACCAATCATTCGCAACAGCTCACAAAAATGGACGTCACACGCATCCAGCGCTCGGTTTTCTACCGGTATCAGCACGTGACCGGTACGAAGTGCGTTTTAGTTTCCGTCCGATTTGGAAAGTCTCCGCCGAGCGGCCCTTCGGTGATTCGGCTACTTGCGATGAACCGAACGGAGAGCGCGCTCCAGTTTGATCTGGCGAATCACGTGTCAGAGATACTTGCGGGCGTTGCTCGGGCAAATTCTGAACATGGAACCTGTCTCGAAGTCGAAGCGATTGAAGTGGTTCCTGACGACTACCCAGGAAAGGGACAGGCTGAGCATGCGGCGTATCAAATCGCCTCGGCCGTGGGCCGGGGCGTCGTATAGCTGCAGCCGGCCACAAGCAGACGGTCGCGACCACCACTCCTTTATGAGAATTTTGTCTCCAGAAATTCGGCCTGCCTCTGTCACAGACGTGAGCGCAATGTTCAAAGTCAGGGCATCGGTCGGAGAAAACACGATGACTGCCGGCGAGCTTTCGGCGATAGGCGTCACGCCGGAAGCCATCGCCCTTGCTGTCAGTAGCGCGCCTTGTTCGTGGGTTGCGACCATCGATGAGGAAGTCGTTGGTTTCGCCATGGTCGACTTGGACGACGCGTGCCTGTTTGCCCTGTTTGTGTTGCCCGAACATGAGGGTTGCGGGATAGGCACGCGCCTGACCCGGACCTGTGAACGCGCGTTGTTCGAGCGGCACCCTGCCGCGTGGCTCGAAACCGCGAACAGGAGCCGCGCTGCGCGGCTCTATCGTCACCTCGGATGGGGTAGCGAAGTGGAGATTGGTGACGGAGAAATCCGGCTGACGAAACAGCGGCCATGACCACTTCAGGCCGAGAAGCCTTTAGGCACGAGCGGCTACAGTCGGCCAACACCGGACATGGCCGGGTCGGTCAAAATCCGGCCACCATGAGCGATTGCGAATCAACGTGACCAAGGTTTACTTGTATGGCTGCGAGGCAACGTACGCCGGACATTGCGACTTTGAATGGATGGCGCCAATGCTCGGCGCCAGGCACAAGCTCATGCTCTTTTTGGCCCAGAACGAAGAGATCTCCCGAGAAGATATTGCAGCGTCGGAACTCGTCCGATTTGGATTTGTCGAGCTCAACATCGGCGCTGGGCGTCCATTACACGTTGAGGCCCTGAATGACCAACGTATGCATGTGTTCAGGCAGCACTACGAAGGCGCACTCGACGAAGGGTGTTCGATTGTTTGGTATCCGTAGGCACGCGAGTTGCAATCGCGGGGCGAACGTCAGCTTTCGAGACGATTCGATGACTGCTCAGGGCCCGCGTCGCCGGTGATGCTTCGGCTACAGTCGGCCAGAAGCGGACCTACTGGACCTCATGCCGCATAGCCGTCCTGGGTTCGCCAAGCATCAACATTTGGCGGCTGCCAGTCTCGCCAAGACGGCGACTGCCTCCGCCTCTAAATGCGGCACCTTGTCGAAGGTCCAAGTGGCGTCGCACCAGTCGCAGCAATTCCAGAGATTACCCATCCATCGGTCTAGATTTGGCATTGGTGGCTTGTCCAAGAACGCCGCGTCCAAGTCGTCTACCAGCCTGCAAAGAGTAGCGGGATCGATTTCATGGGCGACGTAGCGACGCAAGGCTCTTTCAAGTGCAGCGACCGCGAGCGGCTGAGCTGCATCCGACCACGGCTCGAAACCATTGATTTGCTTGGCCAAGAACTGAAGGTGCGAGCGCGTGCGCTCGATGTCGGCGCCTCCCCACATCTCTGCCAGTTCGACGGCTGTTTCGCCTGCTTCGTAGGCAGCTTCCACCCATGGCGTCACTTCTGCCGCATCTCCTGAGCGAAACCAAAACTCAGTTGCTAGGCGATTGAGTTCACCTTTCCAATTCTTGCTCACAAAACTTCCCATTTTGCCCGCAGCTTACGCGCCGACCGTCTGCTTTGGAGCAGGACGACCGGCAGCTTCGGGCCCAAAGCCGAAGTTTAATTCTCTCTAAAGTGGACTCTCGCCGCTCGCGAAAAGCTATTCGGCGTAATGATGGCTTCCTCCAAGGGGCGCGCGGAGTTGAGGGAGGTGCCAGTCGGGTTCTTCGCCCGAAGAGTGAAAGCGCTTGTCGAGTCAGGAAAGCTCGAGTCGGACGGCAACTTGGTAAGCGGCCAGCCAATACATCTTGACGCGCGACGGCTAGACGATGTCGTGCCGTTGTAGCAACATCGCCCCATGCCGAAGTACCGATGGTCATGTCTCGCTTGCGGCGAGACCAATTTGAGCGAGATTGAGTTTTGCGCTGCTTGCCAGTGCTCTGCCCGACCGACATCTGCACAGATCAACGCGAACCGAACAAGACATGTTGAGCGAGGCGGTCAACTTCTGGGCGAGGCAGCGATCAGCTCTTCAGGAGATCTCTCTGCTGTTGAGATACTCGTCAAGCCGGTAATCTTCGTCCTCTTCGGTTGGTGGCCGGGCAAGCGGCCTTAGCCCCAGCTTGCTTATTGAGCTTGCCGACTAGATCAGACCCATGACCACTGCGAAAGCCAGCTGTGTGGAACAAGAAACCCAAATGGATGAACACGACAAAAATCTGCACGGCCACGGACAGATCGTCGTGCGCGCGAGCTTGTTTCGCAAAGTGACGGCGCTCGAGATGCGGATCGAACTGAGCCAGGGCCGACGGTTCGGTCATTCGGGTGGCACCGGCAAACCGGTCGCGAAAGGATCACGCTTTCAACAAGTGGCGGCCTGATGGGAGCCACGATGATGGCGTTTCCGGAACGCCGTGATGCGCAGGGAACCTGGGCGTCGGTCGACTGCGACCCGGAGTTTGACAGTTGGTCCAGCCTTTACGGATTCATCGCCGACGTCGCCAACGTTGCAGAAATAGGGCCGTTAAAGAATCGACGAGGTTTCCCCGAAGACGCTGGCGTCGAGGCTTGCGAGGCCTATAAGGACGGTGAATGGTATGGAGCGACCTGGTACCAACTCTCTGAGCTGACGGCCTTCGATTACGCGCGCGTCGTCTTTGACCACCGGAAGAAGGTCAGCCTGACCGTCCGCGAGTTCTTGGGCGACGGCTACTTCGACTCGCTCGACATCCTTGTGAAAGCGGATGTGAAGCGAGTTATCTTCTTCTTTTCAAGCTGAGCCTGCTTGCACGGCTCCCCTTTAAACTGGGTCCCTGGCTGCCATGAGGACATGCGCGCCACTCTGAGCCGGAGCCCAGCGAACACCATCTTCACGACACGGGCAAGCGCGGTGTCGGTGCCGGTGCGCATGTCCAATGGCGCTACAGCCAGCCATACCGCTTCGATGCGGATCAACGCAGCAGTTCGCGCAGCCAGACTGCGCAGTCGGCCGCCGCGGTGCTGGGCCAAGTCACACTGATCGTGGTGCCGGCGCGCTGCACTTCGATGCGGATGTCTGTCGGGGCGACTGGTTCCGGCGCAAGCTGCAACGCCACGAAGCCCTCGACTCTCGGCGCCACCGCGTTCGGTGAGGCGTCGGCGAGTGGCGCCAGCGCATTCACGCGCTGCACTCGCTCAGCTTCCATGACCCACTTGCGCAGCATGGTGGCATTCAGGCCATTGGCCAGCGCGACTGCTGCCATCGACACACCGGGCTGAAGGCAGGCCAGCAACTTGGATTACATGCGCCACAGCGAGGTGCGCCTCCCGAGGTGAATGGGAGCACGGGCCGCCCACTGTCTGGTTGTTCGCCTTGTCGTGCGATGAGATGACCGGACTCTTACGAACCTTGCACGTTGGGGCAGCAGATAGACATTCTTCGCATGCACGGGGCTGCGTTGCGGAGACGACGCACTGACTGCCCGCGTTACGACTGAAGCCGCGGTTCCGATTCGCCCGTGAAAGACCGCTTCCGATCGAATTCTGCCTCGGTCCCGACCGACCGGTCTTGGCCGACTGTAGCCGCACAGGCGGTCAATTCAAAGGGCCCAACAACCGCCATCGCGAAGGGCGCTAAGCGGTCATTCGAATCCTCGGACTGAACTGTCTCAGGACCTACAAAAAGCGCTAGAACGTTGCGAACTCCCAAACGTGTTCCTTGCCATGCTGTGTCACGAACAATCTGAGCCGATCTAGATCTGCAAGCTGCTCTGATTCGAGACCGTCATGCTGGCCACTTAGGACGTGATCCAACGCCTCGGGCGCCACTCGAACGACCACCAAATCTTCCAGCAATACAGCAGGCTCTCCCTGGTTCCACTCCACCGCCTGGCCACACAGAACCGCAAAGTCCAGCGAATTCATTACGTCCATATTGACCACCGTCAGGTCGTCCAGTGCGTCGGGGCCTTCTTCACCCAGTGGTTTCAGGCGTTCCGGGTTTTCTTCGTAGATGAATGTGATGCCGATCATGGTTTTCGTGTCTTTACTGGATTTGCGAATTGGTAGTGCTGTCGGGCGACGTGACGAAAGGCCGCTTGCGGCCGGGTTCTGAGCTAGCGGTCAATGACCGGTTCTGGCCGACTGAAGCCCGCTTTGCCTGTTAGCACTTTGGGCTCAGAGAGGCCGCGCCTTCTGCGCCATAGCCGACCCATCGACCGCCGCTTGAATTGACCCGCATGGGCTTGAACCGTGTGCTGACGCACCATTGAACGATTCGCTCGACTGTGGCAGCGTTCGGCTCATCGGACGATAGCATCACGAGCTTGGGTCGCAGTTCGATCATGCAACCCACGGGTACCGCTCGCTGCCCATCAGGGAATTCGTTGCCGATCACAAGCAGTGGCCCCAGATATCGTCTATCTCCCGACGAGTACCGCCCAACGTCCACTCGGATCGCGACATCGAAGCCGGTTCCAGGGGAGGAAATGCGCAACACACCTATTTCATCGGGGTCGCCGGATCGCGGCAGCTTTCGGAAGTCAGCCGTTCCAGCCACGAAAGACCAGTCGAAGGTTCTGCCAGAAACGAGTAACTGGGGCATAAGCCGTTCCGTGCTATGTCGATCACAGGGTCGGTGGGGTGAATGAACAGGCGCCTAGTCCGGGGCAGAGCACCGCGCTAGCATCAAACCGGAGGGCCGTGACGAACGACCGGTTCTGGCCGACTGTAGCCGAATGGCGGCCGACGCCACAGGGCCCTAAGCGGTCCTACGTGCTGCTCGAAAGCGGCCTCTCGGAACGAGGCACTCGACTGGTGCTCGCCGGCAGCAATGACTCGAAAAGCTCTATAGCTCGTGCCTGCAACTCCTGAAGGGGAACCCACTCAATCGGCGGCTTGCCCCACCAGCTCATCCGACCCGAGACACAGAATCCGCCCACTTCTATGCCGTACGAGGTGCCGTCAATTCCCATGGTTGAAGCCAAGGCAAACGGGGTGACGTGCATGGCCCGAAGCTCGGACAGCAACTCTCTGAAGCATTCTTCCTCTATGGGAGATTCCGCGCCGTAGGTGACTGGCTCCGAATCGACGGTTTGGACCTGGTCCCATACGACCCGGCGAATGAAGAATTTCCTGCCCTCTTGGATGACGGACCAAGACGCAGACGGCGTAAATGACGGGTACACCCACACTCGCAGAAGCCTCGTGCACTTCCTGTGAGCGAGGACCGGGTAAGTTTCGGGTGCTTCGAGCAAGGCCAACGCACGCTCGTACTGCAGGGCACTCATCTGATTCCTTGGAGCGTGGTTTGTGAAGGTCTGCTGCTGGCCGCAATCCGTTAAGCCTCGTTGCGCAGAACTCGAGCGGTAACCCGGTGGGCGCGCACTACATCACAGTAGTTCACCGTCAGCATTTCGTCTGCGTCGTACACAAAGAATGCAAAGGGCGCGGAGCCAAGCTCCTCGCCAAACACAGGCGCTTCGATTCCCAATTCGTTGAGCACGATTGCGACCTCCTCGTTCAGCACAGCTTCTGCAGCCACCAAGTACAACATCTGACGTCGGTCGGCGAGCCCAAAGACGTCGTCCTCCCTCACCTCGTTGTACAGCTCGACTACGACGGCAGCCAAACGGGACATGGCTGTATCAGGGGAGTCTTGCAACGACGAAAGGAACTTCGCGTGTTGCCAGTCGCCAATATGGGTCTGTTCCCATTTCTCTTCATCGGTGCGCAGCGAGACTGCGACATAGCCGTGCTGGATGTGCAAGTCGAGCGACATTCCCGAAATGGGCCGTCCTGTGGTCGGCCCCGGCAGTTCCTCGAAGTCCGCGCGGGCGTCCCGAAGCGCAAGGACCAATTCAGTGCGGACGGCTGCAGCGGCAGCTTCGTATCTATTCATCGTGGCTCAGCTTGTGTATTGAAGGACCGTGGCGAGGGGCTGCTCTTGGCCGGGTGCGGTCAGCCTGCCGAAATTGCGGCTTCAACCCAAACGACTTCGTCGGCGTGATGCTGGCCGATGGTATCTAGCGCCCCCTCTAACACCAGTGGGTCGCGCGCTCCGAGAGGATAGGCGAAGCGCGTCAGGCCTTTCCCCATCATTGCAGCAAAGTCTTGCTCAGTGACGGCATCGGCGCCACACCAAACCGCGGTGCTCGAACCCGCCGCCTCACGCATCGCATCTTTCAGACCCATGGGGGTTATTGCAAGAAAGACCACATTCGCTCCGGTTGTCGTTTTGGGGAAGTGCTGAGTGACCGGTTTTGGCCGAGTCCGTCCTTCTGGCTACATGTCAACTCCCAAGCAACATCCTCCACCAAGGGCGCGTCTGCTTCTGGATCGCGTCAAGCAGAGCACCGCTCGGTAATGTACTTGGTGGTTCCGGCGTTTTGATCTCCCGCATCTTGGAGATTGCCCGGTAAAAGTGATAGACAGGCTCTGCTTCGGTCTCCCAAGGACACACGCCGAATTGGGCGATCAATGTCTCATGGAGGACTCTCCCCGTAAGATCGTCCTCTGCAATCTCGACCCGCGGATCTTCAAGGTAAAGCATGCGTTGCCGCTCATCTATCGGGCCGTCGTCATCCTCCAGATACGATTCCGCAGACAGCCATCTCTGCTCGATGGCGGTTGGCGCTCCATACTCGATCAAAGGTGGCAGTTGAGGTCCGCCCATGGTCTGAAGTCGTGATCGCTTTCGGACCCCGTTTTCGACAAGCGCGTAGCCGTAACTCCCGCCAGAGTCGTAGTTGCAGAAAACCGTGAAGGTGGCCGGAGAGCCCAATTGGTGGTGGAGCAAAAGGAGATCACTGTTCACATCTTTCAGATGGCCCCACACGAGATCGCCACTGCAAACGAAGATGGCTCCGTCGAAGTTCTGGACCATGACGTCTCCACCATGGCGGATGTCGAACTCTCGAACGTTCGGGTGCGCGATCTCCACATACTCTTCGCCAAAGAGTCCAGAGACGAATCGCGGCAGATCCGAAATCTCTGTCTGCGGCCAGAAGGCGACTCCTGCTTGTGCTACCCCCATGACTGTTTCCCCCTTGTTCGGCTCTCGTTCCCGGAAAATTACTGACGATCAGCGGCTCTTCTTCTCAAGAAGGGAGAGCGAACGAAATGTCCGATCTTGGCCGAAGTTTGCCTGACGAGGCGACCGACCGGTTGTGGCCGGCTGGAGCCTGGCGGCGGCTGCCGGGCGGGGCCCTAAGCAGACTGCCGCATGCGACATTTTCTTTAAAACGTACCGAGTTGAACATGATTGAGCCCCATCTGACCCAGGGCGTCCAGTAGGTCAACTATTGCTTCTGGCGGAGCAGTACCCAAGTCGATTTCTGTTTTCCAGCGGCCTCCCTCCACCGACGGGTAGACCACAGAATGAATGACTTTCTGCTGTTTACCGCTGGCGACAGCTTTGGCGTCACCAAGGTCTATCCAACGAGTTGCCCATGCCGTAAGGGCTTCGTGCAGGGCATTGCGGACGAGATGCGAGCGGGCGGCCTGCAGGTCGATGGCGTGGCCAAGCTCCTGGTCGGCAAAGACGGCGACAAGAGCTGAAGGAGGGACAGTCGCTGCCTGCGGCCTGGACTCCTGAGCTTTCGGCCCATCAAATGCATCGAGAGTCTGCTGCCACGCTCGACCACCTCATTAGCGGCTGCGACCGCGCGCTCAACCTTGTCCGCAGGCAGTGCCTCGACCACCAGTTCGTCGCCGATCGTCCTAAACCTGGTCTGCCAGCCGACGGTCGCCTCGCCAAACCACCTCGCGCCCGCAATGTGCCATTGCACGCTGCGTTTCACCTGGCCCTGCGCGCCTCGATAGCCCGAGTCCGCCCACACCGTGTACTCCTTGGCGTGCAGCAGGTCACTCACCTGTTCCACGTCTTCCTCGCTGGCTGAGGTGGTCATCACCGTGTACACACGCCCCGAGACAGCGTCCACGCCGATGTGCGCCTCATTCCGAAGTGTCACTCGTTGCCATTCTTCGTCTGGCGTATCTCCGGGACACCGCTCCTCGGTCCAGGCGCCTTCCTCCACCTTGCTCGATTGCTCAGCGCTGCTGATGTGCACTTGGTCATGCTCTTGCGCACGCTCACCTTGTCGGTGCTACTTTTGGCGTCTTTCCGACCGCGTACAGGCACTTACATAATCAGGTAGAGCCTGCCCTCGCCCCGAGCGGCAGTCACTGCAGGGAGTTCCATGTCCATCCTCGACGGTGCGCTTTCGCGCACCCGCCTTCGATGAAACGCCGCGTCGAAATTTCAACGCCGCTCGGCGACGCACTCAAATTCCACCGACTGGTCGGCCGTGAGGCTCTCAGCCAGGCTTACGTTTTCGATGTCGAGCTGCTCGGCAACAGCAACGCCATCGACCCGAAGGCCCTGCTCGGGAAGAGCGCCACTGTCACAGTGCAAACAGAAACCGGCCTCCGCCATCTCGCCGGCGTCGTCACGCGCTTCGGCCTATTGCAGGAAGACGCCCGCCAGTCGTTCTACAAGATGCGGCTGCGTCCCTGGCTCTGGCTCGCCAGCCGAAGCTCGGATTTTCGGATCTTCCAAGGCCAGACCGTCCCCGAGATCATCGCAGCCGTGCTGGGGCGCTACGGCTATCCGATGGAACAGAAGCTCAGCCGCAGCTACCGAACTTGGACCTACTGCGTTCAATACGACGAAGACGACTTTTCGTTCATCGCTCGCCTGTGCGAGCACGAAGGCATATATTTCTGCTTTCGCCACGAGGCCAAGCAGCATGTGCTGGTCTTCGCCGACGACATCGCCAGCTCACATGGGCCGCTTCCGGGTGGCGAGACTGTGTGCTACCACCCGCACGAAAAATCCGGCATGACGGGCGGCCTAGAGCCTAGCGAACGCATCTACGCGTGGGAAACGTCCGAAGAGGTTCGCTCCGGCCACTACTACCTCGACCACTACGATTTCGAGCATCCAAACGCGGACCTCACGAGTCTGCGCCAGATGCCGCCCGGCCACGATCACGATGATCATGAAATGTACGAATGGCCCGGCGACTACCTCCAGCATAGTGACGGCGAATCCTATGCGCGCATCCGCAATGAAGAGCAGCTGAGCGAGCGCAGTCGCGCCAAAGGGCGCTCCAATCTTCGCGAGCTGGCCCCTGGCCACACGATCCGGCTGGCCAGCCACCCGCGGGCCGACCAAAACCAGCAATACCTGTTGCTCGGCGTGAGCTATCTCCTGCAGGAGAACCTGGAGGCCAGCGAAGGCACAGGGCGCGATGGCACGGTTCAGGGTTCGGTCCAGCAGTTCGCCTTCGACGTGCAGCCCACTACCTACGCGTGGCGCCCCAAGCGCACCACGCCCAAGCCACGCACGCGCGGCCCGCAGACCGCCATCGTGGTCGGCCCGCCCGGCGAAGAGATCTGGACCGACAAGTACGGCCGCGTGAAGGTGCAGTTCCAGTGGGATCGCCTTGGCCGGAACAATGAAAACTCCAGTTGCTGGTTGCGCGTGTCGACATACTGGGCGGGCGCCACCTTCGGAGGCGCCGCGCTGCCGCGCATCGGGCAGGAGGTCATCGTCGATTTCCTGAATGGCGATCCCGATTTCCCGATCATCACAGGGCGGGTGCACAACGCCGACGAGATGCCGGCCTGGCAACTGCCTGACCAAAAGCACCTCTCGGGCATCCGCAGCCGGGAGCTGGGCGGCGGGCGCAGCAACCACTTGGTCCTCGATGACAGCGCCGAGAAGGTGCAGGCCCAAGTTAAAAGCGATCACGACTCCAGCAGTCTCAGCTTGGGGCACATCGGGCGCATCGAGGACACGGCGGGACGCAAGGAGGAGCGGGGCCAGGGCTTCGAGCTGCGCACCGATGGGCATGGTGCGGTTCGGGCGGCAAACGGCCTGCTGCTCAGCACCGAGCCTCGGCCGAACGCGCAAGCCCACATCACCGACATGGGCGAGACCGTCGCCCGGCTGACCAGCGCACGCGACATGCATGAGGGCATGTCTCAGGCTGCGCAGGAAGCCAAGGCGCACGAGAGCGGCGATCAGGACGTTGTGACGAAGGCACTGCAGGAGCAGAACGACGACGTCAAGGGCCAAGGCGGCGACAAGGAGCAGGGACATTTCCCCGAGTTCCAAAAACCACATCTGACGCTGGCGAGCGCCGCGGGCATCCAGGCCGAGGCCCAGGGTTCAATGCACATCGCGAGTGGCAATCACACGGCACTCACAAGTGGAGCACACACCAGTTTGGCGGCGGGCAAGAGTTTTCTGGTGTCAGCCAAGAACGCGGTGCGCATGGTGGCGCACAAGGCCGGCATCAAGCTGACGGCCGCGACTTCAGAAATCGACATCACGGCCTTGAAGAACGCGGTCAACGTGATCGCAAAAATGAACATCAAGTTGGAGGCCACCCGAATCACCATCACGGCGAAGGAAGAGGTGGTGATCAACGGCGGCTCCAGCTTCACGCGCTGGAATGCCAACGGCATCGTGAGCGGGACCAATGGCATCTGGCGCGAGCACGCCGCGACGCACAGCTTCGTGGGGCCGAAGAGCCTGCCTGTGCAAACGCCGTCTATGCCCTCCGTGTCGGATAAGCCCAACTGGATCGAGCTGAACTACAACTACGCCGACCTGGAGCCGGTGAAGGGCGCCCCCTACAAGCTCATCTTCGACAACGGGGCCGTCATCAGCGGAAAGCTCAGCGAAAAGGGCTTTGCGAGGCACGACGGAGTGCCGGACGGCTCGCCTCGCGTCGAGTGGGGCGAGGATGAACGCCAGTGGGGAGGCGAAACCAAGCGCCCCAATGACCGCTTCGGTGCGGCGCAGACCGCGCAGGCGGGCATTGCCTTCGTGAAAAGGCTCACGTCTTGAATGCGCGCACCATCCCCATCGTCCAGGTCAAACCGAAGCTGGACGACGCCGTGCGCATGGCGGTGCGCGAAATTGCCCGCTTCCTGGGAATGTTCTATCCATCGAAGGCCATCACGCAGACCCACTCCGCCGAGGCCATCGCAGGGCAGTGGCTGTCGCGCATCAAGGGATTCCATGACGATGACGACTTCCTGCGCCTGACGCGTGATTTCCTCGCCTTCGCGCTCGGCAGTGGCGGTGAAGGCAGCGGCGAGCGCACGCAGATTGCTGATCAGTTGGCGTACTACTTCTCGGGCTTCATGCCCAGCTACGGCGCGGCATGCACCCTGCTTGCGATGGCCGGAGAAAAGCAGCCTTGGTCCGAGGTGCAGGCGTTCATGCACAGCCAGAGCTACGGCAATGCGCGCCAGTATGTCGATACCTTCGATTGGGGCGGCGGACAGAAGAAGGCGCAGGCAGAGATCGATGCGTGGAAAGGGATTCTGGAGCGGCAGACGAAGGACATCGAGATGGCGGCCAATGGTGGCGAGCCGCCCCTCGTGCTCGCATTTGCCCCGACCGGAGACCCCATGGCACCGGTGTCGGATGTTCCGCCACAGTACCGAGCACCGCCTGCCGCGCCCAAACTTCCCACGGTCCCCGTGGAGCCGGCACCGCCTCTCAGGACACCTGGTGCGCCAGCCCTGTTGCCGACCTTGCTGCGTTCCCCCTGGCTCATCCTGTTGTTGCCGCTCATGCTCTCGGGCGACACACCACAGAAGAAGGCACAGCCACAGGCCATCGTCGTTCCGCTGGACGAGTCCGATGCCGACGCTGCGGTGAACACCACGAACAACGACTGCAAGCCGCAGAACGAAGAGAACAAGAAGAACGGGACCGAGTGCGAGGAAGACGGCTATGTGCTGATGGAGTTGGTGCTGGAATACGCTCGGCTGGTGGATCCGCCAAAGGGCAAAGGGCTGGATGGCCTGTTCGAGAAACACCAACCCTTCAATCAGCCGAACCCGATGCCCACCACGGTTGAGTTCCCTCACCCCGGTAAGCTGATCTTCATCCCGCCGACCGACAAGCCGCCGCTGCCACGGTACGACTTCACGGGCAAGCCACCCGTCAGCACCTATCCGAAGTTCGTGGTATTCGAGGCCAAGCACATTGCCAAGTCGTTCGATGCGAACGATACCGAGGGGATGAAGAAGGAGGCGAAGAACCGACTCGGGAACACCTGCGATGGGCAGCAGATGGGAACGGTTTGGACCGAAGCTCGCATTCCTCAGGCGCTAAATCGCCAATACCCGCGCGCCGCGAATAAACCATTTCGGGATGCAAAGGAAAGAGAGATCACGAATCAAGGCTACGCACGGTGGATTTTCATATGCCTGCCGGGCCCCGTTGGCAGCGGCACCAAGCTCTACGTACTGATTGATGTGGTGGCTGCCGGCCTAGACTTAAACAGCAAGCAGCCAATACCGCGCAAGTCTTCTCCTCCTCCGCAGGATTCGACATACTGAGGTGACCATGAAGTTCAACGAAATTCGAAGACAACAGTTCTTGGCAGAAGATCTTGCTAAAGAGCGTGAAGAAGATTTAACAGAGCGAATCGCCGATTTCAAGCAGGAAATCGGCAACATGACCTTGCGCGAAGGAGCTCGCGTAAGCTACGCCTGGAAGGTCGCCAGCGAATCACTCCAACTGCTTATTCTTCGCTATACCGCAGGTCTTCCTATCGTGGATCTGTCGCAGGAGATTTCATCCGTTATCGCAGCGTTCGATGTCTTCGTCCCGCTCGAAAACCCGCGGCCCAACGAAGCCCACTCGCTAACCATCACACAACTCGAGGCCTATGTCTACGTGATGTGGTTGCTGGCGCTGTGCAGATTGCTGGGCCATGCGGAATTGGTTTCCGCAGTGATGCGCTGGCTCGACAAGAACGCTGAGTTCAACAGAGGCCGCGATGGCCTTTTTGAGGCTGTGGTGGAGAAGCTGACGGGTCGCAAGGAGCCCGTGGAGCGCGTATTGCTGCATCCCGCCGCCTATCGCCCACTCGCCAAGGCGACAGCGCCTGACGCCCAGGACCGCCCCACACTGGTGAAGGAATTCCTCGACGGCTGGTACAAGAACATGAAGGACTGCTACTGGCACAACACCCACACCGACAAGGAGGGGTCGTCCTACTTTGGTTACTGGGCCTTCGAGGCGGCATTGGTCACCGTGCTTTGGGACATCGACGACACCAGCTATCGAGACCATCTGGTCTATCCCAAAGACTTGGCCGACTGGGCCAGAGAACACCGAGCCCGGTCATCGCCCAACGATCCATCGAATACGCCTGCCGGCGCAGCCTCGTCGGAGCGGCAATCCTATGTTCCCGGTGGCGATCCGTGCCCACAGGCCGGCTGGTGGTTCACAGTGGCGCAATCGGACAGCCGCCGCTACTTCGAGAAGGGCGAGATCATGCCGATCATCAAGGGCAGCAGGTTTGGTGACACGTACTGGCAGCGGGCTAACGAACAAGATGCTCCGAAACACCCTGGCGGGCAATAGAGACACAGCCAACCGCACTCCCGCCAGCAGCCGGCTAAATCAGTGAAGATTGAACGCGGTCAAATATGTTGCCGCGCGCCACCACCTCATTGGCGGCTGAGATCCGCGCGCGAGAAGCGCAGCTCGCGCTCAACCTTGCCCGCAGTCAGAGCCTCGACCACCAGTTCGTCGCCGCTCGTCCTAAACCTGGTCTGCGAGCCGTCGGCGGCCTCGCCAAACCACCGCGCTCCCGCAATGTTGTCGTCCCAGGTGAGCACTGCGTCACCGCGAAGCTTGCAACGGTAACTCAACTGGCGGCCTTCCGTCGGCCGCTCGTACTTCACCTGCGCGAACCCGTCGACCATCGCGCCCCGCATGCTCGCCGCGTCACGCTGGTATAGCACCGAAAGCGCGGCGCGACAGATCTGCACCGCTTCGAAGTTGCCGACTGCCAGCGTGGGCGACGTCTCAGTTGGTGGAGGCGGCCTTGGCTGCGTCCTGGAGCAGGCCGCCACTGCTGTCGGCTTGCTCGAGCTGTCCTTTAGCGCGCCAAAAGCGATGTCGATGCCTTGCTTTTCCATAAGTTCCATCAACTGGGGGCTGCAGTAGGTCGCTTGCCAGTTGGCGGGGCTGAGTGAAGCGTCGACCACGTTCGAGACTTCAGATGCGAGGATGAACACCGTCGAATACGTGAGGGGGGAATCGTCGGTCTGCTCAGATTCGCCGCGGCGAGCGAGCGAGGAATGCTTGCTCATGAGGGTTGAGGCGTAGGCCTCCAAGCGGCCAGCATTGGAATGCGCCACATGGCCGGTAGGCTCGCGGGGCTCGCCACAGCCTGAGAGGATCCCGCAGATTGCGAGCGAAAGCCCAATGACGCGTCCGATCCTCAACTGCATGATCCGATCTCCCTCTTGTTCGTAGTGCGATCACGCGCTTGAATGCCAGCTTGGCGCGTGGGCGACGCGCATTCTCTCGCATCCAGCGCAAGCACGTCGATGCCGCAACGCAAAACAGGGCATCCCGAAGCGGGATGCCCTGTGACGAGTAATGGTCGGGGAAGCACGATTCGAACGTGCGACATCGGCGTCCCAAACGCCGCGCTCTGCCAGGCTGAGCTATACCCCGAAAACAAAATTGGTGCGGATGGTCCGACTTGAACGGACGGCCTCTGCTTCGGAGGCCAGCGCTCTAATCCAACTGAGCTACACCCGCGGAACATTTTCGAATACGACGCCTTGAAGGCGCGAAATGGTGGGTGATGACGGACTCAAACCGCCGACCCTCTCCGTGTAAAAGAGACGCTCTATCGCTGAGCTAATCACCCGTGATTTTATTGATCTCGAACAGCGCAAGCTGTTAGGGAAGGTCTGATCAAGAGCACTTTTCTTGCGTGAGGGACTGAACCCTGCGAAGGAGCACGAGCGATGAGCCAGATCAGTTTTGCGGATGCGGAGCAAGCGGGCAAGAGGAAGAAGACCAGGCGCGAAATCTTCCTTGCCGAAATGGAACTGGTGGTGCCGTGGAAGGCGCTGCTCAAAGTCATCGAGCCCCACTATCCAGTGGCAGGCCGAGGCCGTCGTCCCTACCCGCTGCAAGCCATGCTGCGCGTGCACCTGATGCAGAACTGGTTCGCCCTGAGCGACCCGGCGATGGAAGAAGCCTTGTACGAGATCGCCTCGCTGCGCACGTTCGCCGGACTCGGTCTGGAGGCGATCCCCGACGAGACGACCAT
>NZ_FOWL01000035.1:0-25845 GCF_900115445.1 Variovorax sp. OK605 | reverse complement strand
AACGCGGAGAACATCCAGGTGAAGGGGCAGTCGGTGGGCATCCCGGTGATCGCGGCGGTGAACGTGGGGGCGCTGACCAACGCGAGCGCGGCGGCGTCGCAGGCGGCGGCGGCCGCGCAGGACGTGCTGCAGCGCGACCGCGCGGCGCAGCGCCAGGCGCTGCCCTCGGTGTTCAGCGTGCGTGTGCTGGGCTTCGGCAACGAAGGTGCGGGCGGTGGCGACAACGGCGCCGCGCCGAAGGCGCGCGAACCGCATGCGGCCTACGACCCGCAGGGCGTGGTGCAGGTGCTCGGCGCCGGCACGCTCACCGCGGCGCAGATGCAGTCGCTCACGCCGGGCGAGAAACGCGGGCTCAGGCAATGAGCGTGATTCGCCGCTGATTTCATCGCAGTGTCAAAAACAAGGGCCTCCCATTCGGAGGCCCTTCTTCTTATGTGCAACAAAAACCCGCGCGCCGGACCGAGTGTCGGTTTCTTGATGAAGTTTTTGTGACAAACGGCAGTCGCCGCGCGCGCCGTGCGTCTAGATAACCGTACGCAGCAGCGACATGAGGGCTCTCCACCATGCGCTGCTGCACAGCGATTCATCTTTGAGAACGAGCTGTAAATGCAAGACATGAAGAAGAACAGCCCACCGATGTGTTGGAGAGCGGTGTGGCTGGCAGTGATGGCGATGGGCGCCCAGGGAGCGGCCTTCGCGCAGGCGGGCGCGCCGGACGGCGCACCCGCGCCCGTGGTCGCACCCGTGGCCACGCCTGCGCCCGCGGCGGCAAGTGCACCCGCACCTGCGGCGGCAGGCGCAGCCGCGGCCGCCCCCGCGGAACCCCAGCGCAAGGTCGACATTGCCGAGTACATCGTGCGCGGCAACACCGTGCTCGACGCGCGCGCCATCGAGAAGGCCGTCACGCCCTTCCTCGGCCCGGAGCGCACGCTGAAGGACGTGGAGGCCGCGCGCGACGCGCTGCTCGCGGCCTACCAGGCCGCGGGCTACCAGTCGGTGTATGTCGACCTGCCCGAGCAACAGGTCACGCAGGGCGTGGTGTTCCTGCAGGTCAACGAGACCCGCGTGGGCCGCGTGCGCGTGGTGGGCGCCGAGTACAGCTCGCCGCTGGACGTGCGCGACCAGGTGCCCGCGCTGAAGGAAGGCGGCGTGCCCAACTTCACGCAGGCGCAGACCGAGCTCACCGCGCTCAACCGCGGCCCCAAGCGCCAGGTGATGCCGCTGGTGCGCCAAGGCAGCCTGCCCGGCACGATGGACGTCGACCTGAAGGTCGACGACAGCAACC
This sequence comes from Variovorax sp. OK605, assembly GCF_900115445.1. Classification (NCBI taxonomy): domain Bacteria; kingdom Pseudomonadati; phylum Pseudomonadota; class Betaproteobacteria; order Burkholderiales; family Comamonadaceae; genus Variovorax; species Variovorax sp. OK605. Next base: position 24,560 of record NZ_FOWL01000035.1, on the reverse strand, counting down.
CGTGGCGCGCCAGCGTGGGCCTGAACAACGACTACAGCGCGGACACGCGCAAGCTGCGCGCCAGCGTCTCGCTGGGCCACGACAACCTCTGGCAGATGGGCCACAGCGCCTCCATCAGCTTCTTCGGCGCGCCGCAGGACCTGAGCCAGACCAAGGTGTTCTCGGCCTCGTACAACGCGCCGTTCGCGGGCACCAACTGGGCCCTGGAAGGCAACGCCTACGTGTCCGACAGCAACGTGGCCACCGTCGGCGGCACCAGCGTGCTGGGCAAGGGCCACTCCATCGGCCTGAAGGCGATCTACACCGTGCCCAACGCGGGCAACTGGTGGCACTCGTTCAGCATGGGCGTGGACCTGAAGAACAACAAGGAAGCGCTGCAGCTCAAGGGCTCGGGCGACACGGTGCCGCTGAAGTACGCGCCCATCACGCTGTCGTACACCGGCTTGCGCCAGGCCGAGAAGAGCCAGTACGGCGTGGGCCTGTCGCTGGTGGTGGGCACGAGCAGCTCGTTCAAGTACGGCAGCGACTCCGCCGCCTTCGACTACAAGCGCTACAAGTCCTCGCCCAGCTTCATGGTGCTGAAGACCGATTTCAACGGCGCCCACACCTTCGACGGCGGCCAGCAGCTGGCCTTCCGCGTGAACGCGCAGATGACCGACTCGCCGCTGGTGTCGAGCGAGCAGATCGCCGGCGGCGGCATGAACTCGGTGCGCGGCTACCTCTCGGCCGAGGCCACCGGCGACTACGGCGTGGTCGGCTCGCTCGAGCTGCGCAGCCAGCCGCTGACCTTCCTGGGCAGCACGGTCGAGAACTGGCGCGTGTACGGCTTCGTCGATGCCGCGCGGCTGCGCCTGAAGAACCCGCTGGCCGAACAGGCCGACCGCTTCCAGCTCGCCTCGGTGGGCGTGGGCACGACCTTCAAGGTGGGCCAGTACTTCTCGGGCCGGGTCGATTTCGGCTACCCGCTGAAGGACGGCCCGCGCACCAAGCGGCACGACGCGAACGTGAATTTCAGCCTGACCGCGAGCTACTGAGTACCAGCGGCGCGGCTCCCCGTTTCCTTTTCATTTTTTTCTCTCTCTACGAGTTTTCCGGAGAACTGTCATGCGACGCATCCTTTTCATCGTGCTCACGCTGCTGAGCACGCTCCTGCCGGGCCTGGCCCACGCCTGGTGGCAGGCCGAGTGGTCCTACCGCAAGCCCGTCACCATCGACGGCGGCCCGCAGGCCGGCGCCATCGGCAGCGATGCCGGCCGCGTGCCGGTGCTGGTGCGCCTGCACACCGGCAACTTCAAGTTCGAAGGCGTGAGCGAGACCGGCGCCGACCTGCGCTTCGTCGCGGCCGACGACAAGACCGTGCTGAACCACCAGATCGAACAGTTCGATCCGCTGCTGGGCATGGCGCTGATCTGGGTCGACGTGCCCAACGTCTCGGCCGGCACGCCGCAGAAGCTGTGGATGTACTACGGCAACCCCAAGGCCCCGGCCTCGGGCAACGGCCAGCGCAGCTTCGACCCCGACTACACGCTGGTCTACCACTTCGCCGAAGGCGCGGTGCCGCCGCGCGACACCACCGCCTACGGCAACAACGGCCAGACGCCGACCGTCCCGGTCGAGGGCACGGTCATCGGCAAGGGCGCGCAGATGGGCAACGGCGCGCTGATGCTGCCGGCCACGCCGTCGCTCGCCGTGCAGGCCGGCGGCACGCTCACCTTCTCCGCCTGGATCAAGCCCGACCAGCTCGGCGCGCGCCAGGCGATCTATGCGCGCCGCGACGGCGCCGGCGAGTTCGTGGTCGGCATCGACCAGGGCGTTCCCTTCGTGCAGGTCAACGGCCAGCGCAGCACGCCGGGCCAGCCGGTGCAGGCCGGCCAGTGGTCGCACATCGCGGTGAAGGCCGAAGGCGAGAGCGTGGCGCTCTACGTGGGTGGGCGTCCCGCCGTGTCGCTGGCGGCCAAGCTGCCCGCGATGAACACCGCCGCCGCGCTCGGCGCCGATGCACCGGCCACCGGGCCGGCGGGCGCTGCCGCAGCCGGAGCGCAAGGAACGCAAGCCGCGCAAGCAGCGCAAGCCGCCGCCTTCGCGCCCTTCACCGGCGCCATCGACGAAGCGCGCCTCTCGAAGGTGGCACGCGGCGACGCGCTGCTGCTGGCCGACGCCGTCTCGCAAGGCGCCGAGTCGCGCCTGACGGTGTTCGGCGCCGACGAGCAGCAGGCCGGCAAGAGCCACTTCGGCTTCATCCTGGCCGCGATGCCGCTGGACGCGTGGATCGTGGTGGGCCTGCTGGGCCTGATGATGGCCGTCTCGTGGGCCATCATGATCGGCAAGGGCCGCCACTACGGTGCCACCGCGCGCGCCAACAGCACCTTCATCGAGCACTTCCGCGAGGCCGCCGGCGCGCCGCTGGACCGCCTGGCCACCCACAACACGGTGCCGCAGGAGGTGCGTGCCGACTCGTCGCTGTGGCGCCTGTACGAAGTGGCCGTGGACGAAATGCGCCGCCGCCATGACCGCGGCTACGACCTGAGCGCGGTGTCCGACGCCACCATCGGCGCCATCCGCGCGGCCATGGACGGCGTGATGGTGCGCGAGATCGAGCGCATGTCCAAGCGCATGAACTGGCTGTCGACCACCATCGAAGGCGCGCCGTACGTGGGCCTGTTCGGCACCGTGATCGGGATCATGCTGGTGTTCGTCGTGGCGGCCATGGCCGGCGCGGTGGACATCAACTCGGTGGCCCCGGGCATGGCGGCCGCGCTGCTGTGTACCGCCGCCGGCCTGGGCGTCGCGATTCCCGCGCTGTTCGGCTACAACTGGCTCGCCTCGCGCTCCGACGCCATCACCGCCGACATGGCCGTGTTCGTCGACGAGTTCGTCACGCGCCTGGCCGAAGAGCAGGGCGAAGGCCGCTCGATGCCGTCGGTACCGGCACGAGCACGGGCCTGAGGAGCGCACCGACATGGCAACCCCAGCCAAGTTCGCGCCGCGCAGGCGCACCGGCGGCATCAACATCACGCCCTTCGTGGACGTGCTGCTGGTGGTGCTGGTGATCTTCATCCTCACCAGCAACGCCAGCATCCCGGGCATCAAGGTCGACCTGCCGAAGGCCAGCGCCTCGGTGGCGCTGGAGAAGCCGAAGACCAAGGCCATCACCATCGACAACGCGGGCAACGTGTTCCTCGATGCCTACCCGGTCACGCTGCCGGAGCTCGAGGAGCGCCTGCGCACCGAGAAGGCGCTGTCGCCGGACTTTCCCGTGATCGTGCGCGGGGATTCCAGCGTGCAGTACGCCAAGGTGATCGATGTGCTCGACCTGCTGCGCCGCATCGAGCTCAACCAGATCGGCCTCGTGACCGGCAAGCAGAAGTGAGGAACCGAGCGTGAACCCTCGCGACCCGAGTTCTCCTGCTTCCGCGCGGCGCGCCGGCGCGAAGCCAGGGCTGTGGCGCCGCTGGGGCGGGGCGGCCATTGGCGGGGTGCTGGTCGCCGCGCTGGTGGCGCTGGTATGGCACCTGCTGTCGGACACCGCGAGCACCAAGCGCGTGGTGGCCGATGCGCCGATGCTCATGCTGCCGCCTCCGCCGCCACCCCCGCCGCCGCCCGAGCCCGAGAAGCTGCCCGAGCCCGAGCCGGAAAAGATCAAGCCCGTGTCCGAGCCCGAGCCCAAGCCGGTCGAGCCGCTGGAGCCGCCGAAGGACGACACCCCGCCCAGCCCGTCGAAAGACCTGGGCGACCCGGTGACGATGGACAGCGCGGCCCAGGCCGGCAACGACGCGTTCGGCATCCAGGCCGGCAGCGGCGGCGGCATGAGCGGCACCGGTGGCGGCGGTGGCCTGGGCAGCGGCTCCTACGGCCGCTACGTGGCCAACCTGCTGCAGCAGGCGCTGTCGCGCGACGCGCGCACCCGCCAGCTGGTGTTCGACGACATCCAGATCGACCTGTGGCTCGGCGCCGACGGCAAGACCGTGCGGGCGCAGCTGGTGCGCGGCACCGGCACGAGCGACATCGACGAAACGGTGCTCGCGCTGATCCGCGGCCTGGACCGCATCGACGAGAAACCGCCCGCGTCGCTGCGATTCCCGATGCGCGTGTCCATGAAGGGGCGCCGGCCATGAACGCTGACCGCCTGCCGGTCCGTGCCCCGGCCGCCCCGACTGTCCCATTCAATCCTGTGAACGAAGCGATGAACCAACTTCAACAAACTCCGAGCCGGCGCGCCATGCCGGTCCTGCGCCAGTGCGCGCTCGCGGCGGCCGTGGCCTCCGTGTTCGTCTTCGCGCCCGGCACCGCCGCGGCCCAGGCCGCCCCGGCGGACACCGCCATGGTCAGGCTGATCCGCGGCCTGATCCAGAGCGGCACGCTCGCCAAGGACGTGGGCGAGGCCCTGCTCGCGCAGGCGCAGACCGAAGCCATGGCCGCGCAGCAGGCGCAGCGCATGCCGGCTTCGGCCACCGCCGCGTCGGCCAGCGCCGCCGGCACGGCTGGCGGTTTGCGCCTGGAAGCGGGCGACGTGCGCGTGCCCTACATCTCGCAGACCGTGCGCGACCAGATCCGCGACGAGGTCAAGGCCCAGGTCATGGCGCAGGCCAAGGACGAAGGCTGGGCCGCGCCCAACGAAACGCCCGAGTGGAGCAAGCGCATCCGCGTGGAAGGCGACGTGCGCGTGCGCAACGAGTCGCGCGGCTATGCCGGCGGCAACAGCGACATCGAGACCAACTGGAGCGAGTTCAACAAGGGCTCGGGCTACGACGTCAACCCCAACACCAACCTGGCGCTGCCGTCGCTGCTGAACACGCGCCAGGACCGCCGCAACCTGTTCCGCGCCCGCGCGCGGCTGGGCGTGTACGCCGACCTCACCGAGAACACCAAGGCCGGCGTGCGCCTGGCCTCGGGCAGCGACGAGAGCCCGGTGTCCACCACCCAGACGCTGGGCGGCGGCCTGAGCAAGAAGAGCGTGTGGCTCGACCAGATGTGGATCTCGCACAAGCCGGTCGACTGGCTCACCGTGACGGCGGGCCGCTTCGGCAACCCCTTCATGTCGAGCGACCTGCTGTACTCCAACGACCTGAACTTCGACGGCATCGCCGCGCAGTTCGACAAGAAGCTCACGTCCAACAAGGACCTGTCGCTGTTCGGCACGCTCGGCCTGATCCCGCTGGAATATTCGTCGGACAACGCGCCGGCGCGCAACCAGATCAAGATGAAGAGCGAGAACAAGTGGCTGCTGGGCGCGCAGATCGGCGCCGACTGGAAGATCGACGACGACAACCGCGTGCGCGGCGCGCTCGCGTACTACAACTTCCGCAACATCAGCGGCCAGGTCTCAGAGCCCTGCAAGCTGTATGCGGGCGTGGACGGCTGCAGCACCGACTGGTCGCGCCCGGCCTTCATGCAGAAGGGCAACACGCTCATGCTGCTGCGCGACATCTCGCTGGACCCGCTCAACCCGGCCGGCACGCCGCAGCCGCAGTTCGTGGGCCTGGCCTCCAAGTTCCGTCTGATCGACCTGAACCTGCGCTGGGACACGGCCGTGGCCGGCAACAACCTGCGCCTGGACGCGAACTTCGTGAAGAACTCCGCGTACGACTCGCGCGACATCTGGAACCGTGCCGGCCTGCGCGGCGCCATCGTGAACAACTTCGGCCCCACCGGCGGCGTGAGCCAGTCCGACTTCAAGAGCGGCGGCAATGCCTACATGGTGCAGGCGACCTACGGCAAGCCGGCACCCACCGCGCGTGGCGACTGGAACGTGCTGGCGGGCTACAAGCGCATCGAGCCCGACGCCATGCCCGACGGCTACAACGACTCGACCTTCCACGGCGGCGGCACCAATGCGCGCGGCTACTTCCTGGGCGGCTCGTACGCGATCGACAAGAACATGTGGTTCACCGGCCGCTGGATCTCGACCAAGGAGGTCTACGGACCGCCGCAGTCGATCGACACCCTGCAGCTCGAATTCAATGCGCGTTTCTAAGGAGCCGGCCGTGTCCAGAGGAAAGATCTTCCCGGCGCTGACGCTCGCCACGTTGGCCACGCTCGCCACCCTGGCGGTCCCTGCCGGCGTGGCGCATGCGCAGCCGCAACAGCAGCCCGGCGGCCAGAGCATGGAGGAGCGGCTTCGCGCGCAACTGCGCACGACCACGACCCAGCTGCAGCAGGCGCAGAACGAACTCGCCGTGCTGAAGGCGGGGCAACCCGCAGGTGCAGGTTCTGGTGCAGGTGCAGCGGCCGCCCCCGCGGGCGCCGCCACCGCGCCGGCCAGGTCCGAGCTCGACGCGCTGAAGAAGGAGCTGGCGCAAAGCCAGTCGCAGCTCGCGGCCGAACGCCAGGCGCGCGAGTCGGCCAGCGCCGGCAGCCAGCAACTGCGCCAGCAGGCGCAGGCCACCACCGAGAAGGCCACCGCGCAGATCGGGCAGTACCGCAACGCCTACGACGAGCTGCTGAAGATGGCGCGCGCGTCGGAAGCCGAGCGGCAACGCCTGGCGGCCGAGAGCGCGACGCACCGCACCGCCATGACGCAGTGCGAGGCCAAGAACACGCAGCTGTACGCGGTGGGGCAGGAGATTTTGCGGGCCTACGAGACGGTGGACGTGGGCACCGTGCTCGCGTCGCGCCAGCCGTTCGCGGCGCAGAGCCGCGTGAAGTTCGAGCAGATCGCGCAGCAGTACGGCGACAAGCTGTACGAGAGCAAGTTCGACGTGCGCGCCGTGGGCGCGCCGGCACAGGCCGCGGCCGCAACGCCGGCCGCCGCTGCTGCTCCTGCAACCCCTGCAGCCCCCGCATCCGGAGAAAAGCCATGAAGCGCCTCCAGTCCTCCTCGGCCGCGGCGCTCGTGCTGCTGGCCTCCTCGGTCGGCGTGGCCAGCGCGCAGGTGCCGGTGGCCGTGCCGGGCAACGCCGTCGTGGCCCGTGTCGGCGACGTCACGGTGGCACAGGACGAGATCGAGAAGCTGCTGCAGGCGCTGCCCGAGGCCGAGCGTGCCGCCGTCAAGGCCGACCGTTCGACGCTCGACGGCTGGCTGCGCCAGCGCCTGCTGAGCGAGGCCGTGCTGCGCGACGCGCGCGCCAAGGGCTGGGCCGACAAGCCCGAGGTCAAGGCGAAGATCGATGCGGCCACGCGCGAGGTTGCCGCGCGCGTCGTGAGCGCCACCTACCTCGACGCGGTGAGCCAGGTGCCCGCGGGCTTTCCGTCCGACGCGGAAGTGAAGGCCGCCTACGAACAGGGCAAGACCGGCTACAACCTGCCGGCCGCCTACCGCGTGGCGCAGATCTATCTGGCCACGCCAGACAGGAGCGCGGCCGCCGTGGCCAAGGTGCGCGACGAAGCCAACCGGCTTGCGCGCCAGGCCCGCACCGGCGACTTCGCCGCCGTGGCGCGCGCCAGTTCGCAGGACAAGCGCAGCGCCGAGCGCGGCGGCGAGGTCGACACGATGCCGCTGGCGCGCATGCTGCCCGAGCTGCGCGACACCATCGCGAAGCTCAAGCCCGCGCAGGTCAGCGAGCCCGTGCAGTCCGAGGCCGGCTTTCACGTCGTGAAGCTGCTCGACGTGACGCCCGCGCGCACCGCCACGCTCGACGAGATGAAGCCCCAGCTGCAGGCCGCCTTGCGCCAGCAGCGCCAGCAGCAACTGGTGCAGGCCTACCTCGCACAGGTGGCGCCGGCGACCGCGCTGAGCATCGATGCCGCCGCGCTGGACGCGGCGCTCAAGAAGACCAACTGATTCCATCCGCACACAAACACATTCACAGGGCCAACATGAACAACACTTCGACCCCCACCGACACCAACGACACCGCCGCAGCCCCCATCGACATGCTGGACGCCGTCACGCCCGAGCAGGTGGCCGACGCCATCAAGGCTGCCGGCGGCGCCGTCACCAGCATCGAGCAGGACGGCGTGGTGCGCCTGCACAGCGCCAGCCACGGCATCGGCTTCCAGGTGATGTGGGGCAACCCCGTCACCACCACGCAGTACACCGACTTCACGCTGAGCTGCCCGCTGCATGTGCAGGGCGGCACCTTGCCCGAGGCGGTGCTGGCCTCGTGGCACCGCACCAAGCGCTTTGCGCGCGTGGCGCAGCACGGCGACTTCGTGGTGCTGGAGATGGACGTGGTGGTGGCCGGCGGCGTGAGCCCCGCGTACCTGGCGTTCGCCGTGCGGCTGTGGATGCAGATGATGGGCGAGTTCTTCCTGCACCTGCGCAACTACGGCCCGGCGGCGCAGACGCGCGCCGACGCCGCGAACGGCAACGACGGCAACAGCGCCAACACCGCAGAAGGCGCCGCCGGCGACAACACCGGGAACGCCCGGGGCGAAGCCGCGGCCGCCTGAGGATGCGCGCCATGCAGCGCAGCGGCGCGGCCGGCGACAGCCACGATTCGCCGACCGGCCGCGCGATCGTCGCCGCCGGCCGGCAGGCCCAGCGCGCGCGCCGCGCGGAGACCGTGCGCCAGAAGCAGCGCGCGGCCTTGCTGGCGCTGCTGGTGCAGACCATGGCGGAGCTCAACATCTCGATGGCCGAGCTCAACGCCGCGCGCCGCGCGCTGGCGGGCAGCGCGGCCGCGCACGGCGGCGGCGATTGAGCGGGCGCTGCATTCAACCTGTCACGAAGCGTCACTAGCATCGCGCCGACAAACGCAGTACGGCCACGCATTCATCGGCGAGCCGCTTCCCCTTCCCCTGACAGGACCAGGCATGCTTCGGATGGCTCGGTCGCGCCTGGTTCGTGCCTTGACCTTGATCTTCGCTCTGCTGTCCGCGGCCTCCTGCCTTGCCGAAGGCGCGGCCCCGGCACAGCGCATCGGCTTCGACATTGCCGCGCAGCCGCTGGGCGACGCGCTGCAGGCCTACGCGAAGGCCACGGGCCTGTCGGTGTTCTTCGACGCACAGGTCACCGCCGGGCGCACCAGCGTGGCCGTGCACGGCGAATTCACGCCGCAGGAGGCGCTGCGCCGCCTGCTCGAAGGCTCGGGGCTGGCGCCGCGCTTCGCGGCGGACACCACGCTCACGCTGGTCGAGGACGCGGGCGCTTCGGTGCGTGCCGGTGTGCCGGCGTTGCCGGCGCCGCTTGCCGAGCCGCTGGCCGAGGGCAATGCGCGCGCGGTGCAGCGCGCGCTGGAGCGCACGCTGTGCCGCTGGCCGCGCGCGCAACCCGGCAGCTACCGCGCGGTGGTCCAGCTGTGGATCGGTCCCTCGGGCCATGTGCGCCGCACGCGCATGCTGGCCTCCACCGGCATCGCCCAGCGCGACGCGGCGCTGCGCGCGGCCATGGGCACGCTGGTGCTGGCGCCGCCCGCGAGCGAGGCCGAGCAGCCGCTGACCATCCTGCTGCTGCCGCACGCCCAGGGCAGCACCGACGTCTGCGCCGCGCCTGACGCCGTGCCCTGAGCCCGCGATGGAACAGGACACCCCCGGCTTCCTGCGCGGCCTGCTCGTCAGCCGCTACCAGGACTTTCGCAACCGCCTCAAACGCAAGTTCGGCTCCGAGGAAACCGCCGACGACGTGCTGCAGGAAACCTGGCTGCGCGTGCACCGCATGGCCGACCCCGGCCCGGTGCAAAGCCCCGTGGCCTACCTGCTGCGCATCGCGTCCAACGTGGCCGAGGACCGGCGCATCGCGAACGGGCGGCTGCTCGACTTCGTGGAGGTCGAGGAACTGCTCCACTTTGCCGACGACAGCCACGACCCGGCGCGCGTGGCCGAGTCGCGCAGCGAGGTGCAGGCACTGGAGCGCGCGCTCGAGGAACTGCCGCGCCGCCGGCGGGACATCTTCATTGCGTCGCGCGTGGACGAGACGCCGCACAAGGACATCGCGCTGCGCTACGGCGTGTCGGTGCGCATCGTCGAGCGCGAAGTGAAGGCCGCGCTGGTGCATTGCGCGGGCCGGCTGGGCCGAGATGTGATCCAGAGGTTCGGTCCCGGCGCCGGAAAACAGTCTGAGTAAAAGCATGATGGCCTCGACCACACCGCCCGACGACCGCAACGCCCTGCAAGACCAGGCGCGGGACTGGCTCGTGCGTCTCACCTCGGGCCGCGCCACCACGGTGGACGCGCAGGACTTCAAGCGCTGGTGCGGCCAGAGCCCGCTGCATGCGCAGGCGATGACCGAGGCCACCCGGCTGTGGGACGCGGCCCGCCCCGCCGCGCAGGCCGTGGCGCAGCGCATGCGCGCTGCCGCTGGCGAACCGCCGCGCGCGGCCGGTGCCATGGCCTGGCCGCGGCCGGGCCGGCGCGAGTTCCTGGGCGCCGCGCTGGCCGCGGGCGTGGCCGCCTTCGTGGTGGTGCGCCCGCCGGCGCGGCTGTGGCCCGCGCTGTCGGACATGACGGCCGACTACAGCACCGGCACCGGCGAGCAGCGCCAGGTGGTGCTGGCCGATTCGGTGGTGGTCGAGATGAACACGCAGACCAGCTTCAACCTGCGGCCCAGCGCCGAGGGCGAGCCCGCCGCGGTCGAGCTGGTCGACGGCGAGGCGCAGGTGCTGCTGGCGCCCGCGCGCGCCGCGCCCTTCAGGCTGAGCGCGGGCGGCGGCCAGCTGGTGGCCGCCGTGGGCAGCCGCTTCAACGTGCGCGCCACCGGGCCCGAGGTGTGCGTGACCTGCATGGCCGGGTCGCTCGAGTTGCGCTACGGCGACCAGCTGCTGGTGGCGCACGAGGCGCAGCAGCTGAACTACGGCCGCCAGGGCGCCGGCGTGATGCGCGCGCCCGACCTGGCGGCCGTCACGGCGTGGCGCGAGCGCGTGCTGGTGTTCAACGACACCCCGCTCGCCACGGTGGTCGACGAGATCAACCGCTACCGCCCGGGCCGCCTGATCGTGACCAATGCCGAGCTGGGCCGCCGCCGGGTGCAGGCGCGGTTGCGGCTCGAGCAGCTCGCGCGCGTCGAGACCCTGATTGCCGCGAGCTACGGCGCCAAGGTGACGGCGCTGCCGGCGGGCATCGTGCTGCTCGGCTAGGGGTCGGCAGCGCTGTCGCGCACCTGCATGCGTTGCATGACATGGCTGTGAAAAACACCGCCGCGCATGCCACCCCGGAAATTTATCCCGTCTTTTGCAAACGCCGTGTCGGTCGCATCCGGCGAGCCCGGTCTCTTAAGCAGGGCACGGCGCCAGGGTGCCGTGTGAAGCAATCACGCGAACGGGTTTTCCTCCGAGGTACGACATGAGCAACAAGACATTCCGCCACGCGCCGCTCGCGCATGCGGTCGTCATCGCATTGGCCACCGCGGGCCTGGCCGGCCACGCACAGGCGCAGCGCGCCTTCAGCGCCGCATGGATGGCGCAGAAGAACATGGCGCAGGGCACGGCCGCCGCCACCGGCTACCTGCCCAACGGCACGCCGGCCTCGCTGCTGACGAACCCGCAGGCGCAGCAGCAGCGCGCGAACGAGCAGCTGCAGCGTTCGATCGGCAACCTGACCCTGGCCGCGCAGGCCATCGCGGCGCAGCAGGCCGCACAGGCGGCGGCGCGCGAGGCCGCGCTGAAGAACCCGTCTTCCGTGCCCGACGGCCTGGCCGAAGGCGGCCTGCGGATCGACACCAACAGCCTCACGGCCGGCTGGGCCAACGCCAACGCACCGGTGCAGTCGCAGCAGGCCGACGGGCGCACGAACGTGGCGATCCAGCAGACCGGCGACAAGGCCGTGCTGAACTGGGAGACTTTCAACGTCGGCAAGAACACCACCGTGAAGTTCGACCAGCAGCCGAGCTGGGCCGTGCTCAACCGGGTGAACGACCCGAACGCGCGACCCTCTCAGATCCGCGGGCAGATCCAGGCCGACGGCACGGTGATGATCGTCAACCGCAACGGCATCGTGTTCAGCGGCAGCAGCCAGGTCGACACCCGCAACCTGCTGGCCTCCGCCGTGGGCATGACCGATGCGCAGTTCAAGCGCGGCATCTACAGCCAGGCGCTGGGCACCGGCTTCGTGCCGACGCTGGCCAACGACCTGAACGTGACGCCCTCGACCTCGTCGAACGGCAAGGCCACCGGCGACGTGGTCGTCGAGGCCGGTGCACGCATTGCCACGCGCGCGCCGCAGACCGTGACCGAGGGCGGCGGCTACGTGCTGCTGGCCGGGCGTGAGACGCACAACCGCGGCACCATCGTCACGCCGAGCGGGCAGACCATGCTCGCCGCGGGCGACAGCTTCGTCATCCGCAAGGGCGTGGGCACCGACAGCAACCAGCAATCGAGCACGCGCGGCAACGAGGTCACGGTGGCGCGCGTGGCCGACAGCACAGCCGGGCGCGTGTCCAACGCGGGCCTGATCCAGGCGCTCACCGGCGACATCACGCTGGCCGGCCACACGGTCGAGCAATCGGGCGTGCTGCTGTCGAGCACCAGCGTCAACACGCGCGGCACCGTGCACCTGAGCGCCACCGGCAACGCCGATGCGCGCGTCACGCTGGCCCCGGGCAGCGTCAGCGCCGTGCTGCTGGACAACAGCAGCGCCACCGCGCTCGACGTGCAGCGCGACGCGCTCATCAAGGACTCGGCCAGCCTCTCCGACGGCGCCTACAACCGGCGCGACCAGTCGCTGGTGCAGATCGCATCGAGCGGCAACGTCGAGTTCCTGTCCGACTCGATGACGCTGGCCACCGGCGGCCAGGTCAACGTGAACGCGGTGCGCCGCATCCAGGTGGCCGATCGCGCGGCCATCGACGTGGCGGGCGCGGTCGGCGTGAGCGTGGCCATGGCGTCGAACAACGTCGAGATCAATGTCCAGGGCAACGAGCAGCGCGACGCGCCGGGCAACCGCGACAGCAAGAACCTCAACAACGCCAACCTCTGGATCGACCGCCGCACCCTGGTGCGCGTGGCGGCCGGCACCAACGGCTACACCACCGACCGCTGGTACACCGGCGGCGGCCTGCTCGAAGTCAGCGGCTACCTGAACACCGGCGGCCACGGCATCGGCGAATGGGCCGCCTCGGGCGGCACCGTGGCCTTCGGCGGCGGCGAGCTGGTGACGCAGGCCGGCTCGGCCATCAACGTGTCGGGCGGCACCCTCGACGTGCAGACCGGCATGCTCAAGCAGAGCTGGCTCAAGGGCAACGACGGCCGGCTCTACAACCTCTCCAGCGCGCCGGGCGACATGCTGTACACCGGCGTCTACAAGGGCTTCGAGAGCGAGCACCAGCGCTGGGGCAAGAACACCACCGACTATTTCTACAACCCTTTGATCGGTGCGCGCGAGCGCCTGGAAAGCGGCTACACGGTGGGCCGCGACGCCGGCCGCGTGATCGTCGGCACCAAGTCTGCCGTGCTCGAAGGCGAGATCGAGGCCACCGTATTCCAGGGCGACCGCCAGCGCAACGCGCCCGACGCGGCGTTCGACAGCTACCGGCAAGCGCAGACCGCCGCGCCGCGCAGCGGCCAGCTGCTCATCGGCCAGCTGCAGCCGATGTTCAGCATCGACACCGGCATGCTGCGCGACAACCCCACGGCGCTGGTCGAGCGCATCGACATCGGCACGGTGCAACGCATCGCGCAAGACCTCAAGCTCGAAGACGCATTGCCCGACGCGCTGAAGGGCAAGCTGCAGATCGACGCCGGCTGGCTCAATCGCCAGCAACTCGGTGGCTTCAAGGCCTATGCGCAGGGCGGCATCACGGTCGACGCCGACGTGGTCCTGGCCAACGGCGGCAGCATTGCGCTGCATGCGACGCAGGTGGACGTCAAGGCCAACCTCGGCGCGCGCGGCGGCAGCATCGCGCTGGGCGACACGGTCAACCGGCTGTTGCCCGGCAGCATCGTGAACTGGGCCGAGCAGCCGATCGGCAACTCGCTGCTCGAAGGCTACACGCGGCGCGTGGACGTGGCCGGCGGCGTGGCGCTCGACACGCACGGCCTCTGGACCAACCTGCGCAACAACCCCGCCGACATCGGCGGCCTGCCGTACATGAACGGCGGCAGCGTCACCATCGCCAGCACGGGCGACGTGCGCCTGCACGCCGGCACGGTGATCGACACCTCGTCGGGCGCGGCCATGATGGCCGACGGCTCGCTGCAGGGTGGGCGCGGCGGCAACATCACGCTCCGATCGAACCAGAACGGCAACACCGGCGGTGGCGCGGGCACTTTGCTGCTCGAGGGCGAGCTGCGCGGCCACGGCGTGAAGGGCGGTGGCACGCTGACCATCGACACGGGCATCGGCGTTGCCATCGGCGGCGGCTTGCTCGCCAACCCGGGTCGGCTGGCAGCGGGTGAATCGGTGCCGGTGCACCTGACGCTGGCCGAGGCCTTCACCATTCCCGCGGGCACGGTACTGCCGCAGGACTTCACGTATGTCTCGAACGTCGTACCGGCGGGCGAGGCGTTGAAGATCATGCCGGTGTTCACGGTCAGCAGGCCCTACAAGCTGCCGGCCGCCTGGGTGGTGCCGCAGGCGACCGTCGCATGGGAATACGTCTTCGTCTCCAGCAAGAGCGGGAGCATCTACGCCAGCGGCAACACCATCCCGGCCGGCACCGAGCTGGTGGAGATCAGCGGCAAGATGGCGCCGGGCTATGTGGTGCCCGCCGCCGCATTCCCCAACGGCATGCCGGTGTCCGACTACAACGCCACGGTGGCTGCGGGCACGCCCTTTGTGCGCGACCTGGTGCTGGGCGAGGGCACGCTGCTGTTGGCCGGCAACCGCCTGCCGATCGACGTGGCGGTCAAGCCCTTGCTGGTGCTCGACGACAGCGTGTTCCGCAGCGGCTTCTCGCGCTATGCGATCAGTGCGCAGCAGGGTATGCAGGTGGCCGCCGGCGCGAAGGTCGATGTCGCCATGCCGCTGCTGCGGGCCGACCCGGCCGCTGCCCGCGCCACGGCCACCGGCGCCGATCCGTCGGCCGTGCTGCAGCGCTGGCTGCCGCCGGTGTGGCAGGAAGACCCGCTCAAGGGTGTGCTCACGCAGCGCGCCGGTGCCGACCTGTCGCTCAGCGCGGGCTCGGTCTACAGCCAGGCGCCGCTGGTCGTCGGCCAGGGCGCGACGCTCTCCGTCGACCCGGGGCGTTCGCTCACCCTCACGGGCAATGGCCAGATCACCATCGACGGCACGCTCAACGCGTGGGGCGGGCGCATCGGCGTGCTGCCCGGCGCGTTCGGCACCGGCAATGACGTGGGCCATCCAGCGGGTTCGGCCAATGCCACCTCCATCTGGATCGGCAGCGGCGCGGTGCTCGACGCCGCCGGCCGCGCCGACACGGCAACGGATTCGAAGGGCCGGGTGTACGGCGACGTGGGCAGCGGCGGGCGCATCGAGATCGGCGCGGCCTACAAGGCCGACGCGGGCCAGGTCGACGCGGCCGATGCCTTCGTGGTCATCCGGCCGGGCGCGCGGCTCGATGCATCGGGCAGTGCCGCGCGGCTCGACCTGCCGGGACGCGGCACGCTCGACGTGGCGGGCGACGGCGGCCTGATCTCGCTGGCTTCGTACCGCGGCCTGTTCCTTGACGGCGACATGCGGGCGGCGGCGGGCGGCGCGGGTGCGGCCGGCGGCACGCTGGCAGTGACGCTGGAAACGCCGAACTACGGCCCGGTCGACAAATTGAGCCTGAAGGGCATCAACGTCGACGACGCAGTGCGCGTGGCGCGCGAACTGGTGCTGGCGCAGGTGCAGGGCGACAGCGGCCTATCGGCCGGCCTGAAGGTCGGCGACCGCGAGGCGGCCCTGGCCTACGGCACTGCGCGCGTGGGCGTGGACCGCATCGCGGCCGGCGGCTTCGGCAACCTCTCGCTGCTGGCCAACGGCCTCGTGAGCTTCGACGGCGACATCGACCTGCGCATGGGCCAGAGCCTGCGCCTGACCGCCAGCGCGTTCGGCCTGGCGGCCAATCCGGCCAACGCGGCGCCCACGTCGCAGGTCAGGCTCGCGGCCCCCTACATCCGGCTGGCGGGCAGCACGCGCGGCCAGGACGAAAACTACATCATGCCGAACCCGGTGCGGGGTTCGAAGAACAGTGGCAGCGGCGGCGGCATGCTCGGCTTGCCGCTCGTGGCCGAGGGCGCGCGCCTGCAGCTCGATGCGCAACTGATCGACATCGCCGGCCAAGTAAATACCGGCGCGCGCGGGGCCATCGTGCAGAACGCGGGCGATCCGTTGACGGTCGAGCGCCTGGCTTTCAGGCAGATCGTGATGCGCTCGGACGGCGACCTGCGGCTGTCGCAGGCGGCGCAGTTCTACACCCCCGGCAGCCTGACCCTCGCGGCCTCGCAGATCTACCCCGCGATGAACGACAGCGGTGTCTTCGTGGTGGGCGAACGAGGCAGCTTCGACAAGTACGGCACGCTGCTTCGCGAGTTCGACCCGGCGCGCAGCCTGAACATCGAGCGCATTGATCCCTCGGCACCGCTGCCGGCGCAGCCCTATTCGGCATTCGGCCGGCTGAGCTTTTCCTCGGCCGTGGTGAACCAGGGCGGCGTGGTACGCGCCCCGCTGGGCGAGATCGAGCTGGGCGCTGTCGCTGGGAGCGGGCCCACGGGCGAGGTCAACCTGCTGCCCGGCGGCGTCACCTCGGTCAGCGCCAAGGGGCTTGCCATGCCGTACGGCGGCACGCTCGACGGCTTGAGCTACCTGTACGACGGCAAGGACGTGGTGTGGAAGGGCGTGGGCAACGGCCCTGCGGTCACGCTGTCGGCCCACGTGGTGAACGTGCGCGAAGGCGCGGTGCTCGACCTCTCGGGCGGCGGCGAGCTCACGGGCACCGCCTTCCTTCCGGGCCGCGGTGGCTCGACCGATGCGCGCCTGAACCCGCTGGTGCAGACCACCGCGCGCGGCAGCTTTACGCTGCCCGGGCTGGCCACCAACCCGGTGTATGCCATCGTGCCCGGCGCGCAGGCCGGCCATGCGCCGCTGGTCAACGAGCACGGCGCCGGCGACCCGGCACTGGGCCGCCAGATCACCATCGGCGCGGGCGTGCCCGGGCTGCCGCCCGGCACCTACACGCTGCTGCCCTCGACCTTCGCGCTGCTGCCCGGCGCCTTCCGCGTCGAGCTCAACGGGCTGGCACCCAACCTGCCGCCCTCGGGCGTCACGGTGCCCATGCGCAACGGCTCCTACGCCGCGGCGGCGCAGTTCAGCGTGACCAACACCGGCATCCGCGACGCACTGCCGACCCAGGTGTTCCTGACCCCGGCCGACACGCTGCGCAGCTACTCGCAATACAACGAGACCAGCTACGCCGACTTCGCGATCGCACAGGCCGAGCGCTACGGCGTGCCGCGTCCGCTGCTGGAGCGCGACGCCAAGATGCTGCGCTTCAATTTCGCGCAGCCCGGCCGCCCGGGCGCGCTCGCGGCGAACGCGGACGCACCCGCATTGCGCTTCGCGGGCGTCGCCGACTACACGGCCGCGGCCGGCAGCTACGGCGGCACCGCGCTGGTGGACGGCAACTACAGCCCGAACATCGAAGTGCTGGCCGACGGCGCCGTGCGCACGCCGGGCTTCACAGGCGTGTCGGTGGCCGCCAGTGCCCTCAATGCCATCGCCGCGCCGCGCCTGGCGATCGGCGGCATGCCGAGCGTGCTCTACGTGGACTACCTGGGCAGTTCGCAGGGCGCTAACATTGCGAACTTCCTGAGCGGGGCCGGGAACATCGTGCTGCGCGAAGGCGCGGTGCTGAAGGCCGGCGAGGTCTACCTCGTCACCAATGTGAAAGCCGGCGGCATCGTTGTCGAGCAGGGCGCGGGCATCAACACGCTGGGCCGCGGCAAGGCAGCCTGGGACTCGCGCGACGGCTTTGTCTTCGCACCGGGCACATACAGCGTGCTGGCGGTCTCCAACGGCTGGCTCGACCTGCTGGCGCCGGCCTTCAGCGCCGACGAAACCCGGGGTGCGGGCCGCATCGACATCGGCGCCTGCGCGACCGGGTCGCTGTGCCAGGGCGTGACCCGGCTCTATTCCGAAGGCACCATCGCGGCGTCCACCGACCAGAGCTTCGAGCTGCGCGACGCAGCCCGCTACGGCACGCGCAACCTGGTGCTGTCGGTCGGCGGCATCAACGTCGGCAGCGAGGCCGCGCTGGCCGCCGCGGCCGCCCGCCATGCGCTGGCGCCGGGTCTCACGCTGAACCAGGGCATTCTCGAGCGCCTGCTGCGCGGCGACCCCGCCAGCGGCGCACCCGCGCTCGAGAACCTGGTGCTGACCGCGCGCGACGCGGTCAACTTCCACGACTCGATCGAGCTGTCGACCATCGACCCGCTCACCGGCCGCTCGTCGCTGGAGCGGCTGGTGCTCGGCACGCCCGCCATCTACGGCGCGGGCAACGCCGACACGCTGGCGCGCATCCGCACCGGCATCCTGGTGTGGAACGGCGCCACCACGGCGCCGGGCCTGGTCGCCGCGGGCGGCGCGGGCACCGGCAGCGGCCGGCTGCAGATCGATGCCGACCAGATCGAGTTCGGCTACGGCCCCAACAGCCGGCCCGACACCGTCCACAGCGTGGACCGGCTCGTCCTGGGCTTCGGCGAGGTGGTGCTCAACGCGCGCGAACGCGTCACGGCCAATCACACCGGCTCGCTGTCGGTCTACCAGTCGCAAGGCGCGTGGGACGACGCGCTGAAGGGCTTTGCCTTCAGCGGCGGCAACCTGCGCATCCAGACACCGTTGTTCACCGGCCAGGCCGGCTCGGTCAACAAGATCAAGGCGGGCGGCGACATCGCGGTGAGCGCACCCGCCGGCATGGCCGCGCCGGCGCTCTCGGGCAAGGCGCTGACCGACGCGCTCGGCGCCGAGATCGGGCTGGACGCGGGCGAAAACCTCACGCTCGACACCCGCATCGCACTGCCCAGCGGCAAGCTCACGGCCTCGGCGGCGCGCGACCTGCAACTGGCCGACGGCGCGCAGCTCGACCTTGCGGGTCGCAAGATCGGCTTCTTCGACGTCGCCAAGTACAGCTGGGGCGGCGACGTGGTGCTCGAGAGCCGCGCCGGCGACGTGCGCCAGTCGGCGGGCTCGCGCATCGACATGTCGGCCGACCACAACCGCGCCGGCAAGCTCACGGTGCTGGCGCTCGGCGAGGGTGCCGGCACGGTCGACCTGCGCGGCGCCATTGCGGGCGCAAGCAGCGGCCAGTACGACGCGGGTGGCACGCTGGTGCCCTATGCGGCCGGCGGCGCCGACATCCGCAGCCAGCACATCGAAGACTTCACGGGCCTGAACCGCCGCCTGGGCGAGGGCGGGGTGTTCGGCAGCCGCAGCTTCCAGCTCAAGCAGGGCGACCTGGTGCTGGGCGACGAACTCAAGGCGCGTGAAATCAATGTGTCGGTGGACGGCGGCCGGCTGGCCGTCAACGGCACGGTGGATGCCAGCGGCGATCAGGCCGGCAGCATCCGCCTGGCCGCGCGCGACGGCGTGACCCTCGGTGGCGCGGCGCTGCTCGACGCGCACAGCCGCGTGCTGCGCGTGGACAGCTACGGCCAGGTCATCGAGGCGCCGAACCGCGCGGTGATCGAGATCGACGCAGGCAAGGGCCGGCTGGTGCTGCAGGACGGCGCGCGCATGGACGTGCGCGCCGGCACCGGCGGCACCGCACAGGCGCTCGGCACCGTCGAGCTCAGCGCGCAGCGCGTGGGCGGCGAGCGCGGCAACGACATCGCCATCGACGCGAGCGGCAAGGTGCAGATCGACGGCGCGCGCGCCATCACCGTGAACGGCTTCTGGACCTACAACGACGCGGACGCCGGCACCGACCTCGCGGCCGACGGCCGCCCCTACCAGGTGGTGAACCAGGCCTACCTGGACCGCAAGCACGCCGACAGCCTGGCCTTCATGGGCAATGTGCTGGCCAACGGCAACCTGATGAACACCCGGCTGGCCGGCCTGCGCGCCTATGGCGACGCCTTCCACCTGCGCCCCGGCGTGTCCATCGTCAGCGCCACGCCCGACGGCGACCTGCACGTCGACGGCGACATCGACCTGTCGGGCTACCGCTATGCGAGCGTCAACCCGCGCACGCAGCAGACCGGTGTGTACGGCTCGGGCGAATCGGGCGCGCTGGTGCTGCGCGCCGGCGGCAACCTCAACGTGTACGGCAGCATCACCGACGGCTTCGACACCTCGGTGCTGCCCGCCACGCCGAGCGACCAGGGTTGGGTACTGGTCAAGGGCCGCGTGCCGTGGGGCGGCGACGTCGTCGTGCCGCGCGGCGGCCTCGTCGAGCTGGCCGAGGGCACGTTCTTCCAGCCCGGTCGCACGCTCAACTTCGACCTGCCGATGCAGCCCATGAGCCTGAAGGCCGGCACCGTGCTGGCCACCACCGCCACGCTCTCGGCCAACCTGGTGCTGCCCGCGGGCACGGTGCTCGGCGGCGCGGTGCGCGATGCCTCGGGCCATGTGCTGCATGCGGCGGGCGCGGTGCTGGCGCAGGCCGTCACGCTGCCAGCGGGCACGAAGCTCGACGCCGGCAACCGCCTGCCCGGCGACACGCGCGTCGCAGCCATGACCTGGCCCGCCGGCGTGCCGCTGCCATTCCCCCCGGGCATCATCAACGACACGGGCGGCCTGAACTATCCCGTCAACGGCGTGCAGCTGGCCGGCTCGCTCATGCTGCGCAAGGGCGCAGTGGTGCCGGCTGAAACCATGGTCGTGCTGCCCGACGGCGTGACCTCCGTCAACCTGCGCCCGGCCGACGCCGACGGCAACCAGGGCCGCAACTTCGCGCTTGCGCCGATGCTGGCGCCGGGCTCCGGCTCGTGGTCGATGCGCCTGGTGGCCGGTGCCGACATCCGCGCCGCCGACACCCGCGCGCTGCGCCCGCGCGACGCCAACGGCCAACTGCTGCTGGCCGACACGCACTACGGCATGGGCGGAGAACTCATGTTGCAGCTGCCCACGCCCGGCGTGGCGGGCCGGTACTACTGGATGGGCGATTCGCTGATCCAGATCGGCTATGCACCAGGCAAGCTCATCGACCTCGACGAGTGGGGCGGCGAGGAAGCGGTGCAGGACATCAACAACTGGGGCGTGGGCGACCTCGTGACCTGGGCCCCTCTGGGCTCCGCACCGAAGACCCGGCCGGTGCCGGCCACGCAGCAGCTCTTCAGCGTGCTGCGCACCGGCACCGGCGACCTCGACCTGCTCGCCGGCGGCAACTTCACGATGAACTCGCTCTACGGCGTGTACACCGCGGGCACGCAGTCGGCGGGTGTCGCGGCGGCCTACAACCAGCCACGTGCGAAGGTCGACGGCATGGTGCTCGGCGGCACCGGTACGGAGTTCGAACCCTTCGTCGACGGCGGCGGCAAGAGCCTGTACCGCGCCTGGTACCCCGAGCACGGCGGCAACGTGTTGCTGCGCGCGCAAGGCGATGTCCGTGGCGACCTGGTCGGCGCGAACGTGTCGACGCGCCCGGACGCGATCGGCTCCCTGCGCTCGACGGGCGCCAGCGTCGACGTGGGCAACTGGCTGTGGCGCCAGGGCACAGGCAGTGCCGTGGCGGCCAGCGAGGGCGTGCCCACGGCCTGGTGGACCAATTTCGGCAGCTACGTGCCCGGTGCGACCGACTCCTACGCCACGTTCGGCACCGCGCCGCTCATGGTCGGCTTCATCGGCATCGGCACGCTGGGGGGCGGCAACCTCGTGCTCGAGGCCGGCGGCGATGCCGGGATGCTGACGAAGCGCGCGGACCGCTTCGCCGTCAACGCCGCGCACAGCACCGGTCTCAACCTGGTAGTGGGCAGCACCGGGCGCGTGTCGGCCGACGGCCGGCAGCTCACGCTGACGGGCGGCGGCGATCTGGACCTGCGCATCGGCGGCGGGCTCAACCCGGTGCCCGAGCTGCGGTCTTACCCGAGCACGGATGAGATCACGCCGCAGACGGTCTACAGCGGCAACCGCTCCGACCTGAACAGCACCTTCGTCAACCTGCGCGGCGCGCTGCGCATCCAGGCCGGTGCTGTGGGCGGGATCGAGCTGCGCTTCAACCGCGCCGACCCCGAGGAATCGCGCGCTTACCAGGTCTACACGGCCACCTCGTCCACCGCGGGCGGCGGTCCGGTGCTGGTGCCTGGCGACTCGGGCGTGCGCATCGACACCCGCGGCGACCTCGTGCTCGGCGGCGTGGCCGACGCGGGCCGCGTGGCCCAGCCGAACAACGGCGTGCCGTTCACTGCCAACGGCGTGCCGATGCCGGCCGACGGCTACAGCTGGTTCTCCCTGTGGACCCCGGGCAGCGCCATCGACCTGTTCAGCGCCGGTGGCAACCTGACGCCTTCCAACAGCACGACCGGAGACCTCCCGCACGCCAACATCCAGGCCAGCGACGGCCGCTTTCTGATGCCTTCGGTGCTTCGCGCGGTGGCCGCCAGCGGCAGCATCTACTACGGCAACTCCGCCACGGGTCAGCTTGACAGCAGCAACAAGCCGGTGCAGTCGCCCGTGGGCGTCATGCTGGCGCCTTCGCCCGTGGGCCCGCAATACGCCAAGGCCGGCGTGGGCCAGCTGGAGCTGCTGGCGGCCGACTCGATCTATGCCGGCGGGTACGGCGTGACGCAGTCGGGCGCGGACCCCACGGCACTGCCGAATCCGTTCAACGCGGGCTTCAGCGGCTCCATGGCACCGACGTGGTACGGCACGCAGAAGCTCAGCAACATCAACCCCGACGCGCTGGCCCCCACCGTCTTCCTGGAGAACCTGACCCTGCGAGAGGGCGCCCAGCTCTATCCGCTGTTCAGCTTCACGCCGCCAACTGCCTCGGGGTACGCGGTGGTGGGCCAGCAGCCGGCGCGCTTCTATGCGAGCGAAGGCGATGTGATCGGCGTGCGCACGGGCGCCATCATCACCCGTGGCACGGGCGCCATCGGCAACCTGCCCACCTGGTACGAGGGTGGCGGGCCGGTGGCGATCCGCGCGGGGCGCGACATCGTCAATTCGGGCACCGGCCTCGGCAAGTCCGAACCCGTGCCGATCGAAGGGACCGGCTGGGGCACGCAGGCCTACAACGGCAACCCCAGCGCGCCGCTGAAGCCCGTTCCGCTTTCGGGCGGCGGCGCGCGCGGCAATCTGATCGTGCACAACAACCCCGACGATGTGTCGGTGGTCCAGGCCGGGCGCGACGTGCGCTACAGCACCTTCTACGTGGCCGGCCCCGGCGTGCTCGAAGTGACGGCGGGGCGCGACGTGTACATGGCCGACAGGGCCGAGCTCAAGAGCATCGGCCCGGTCGCCAACATCACGCCGGGCGACCGCAGCAGCGGTGCGGGCATCGCGGTGGCCGCGGGCGTGGGGCGCAACGGCCCCGACTTCGCGGCCTTTGCTGCGCGCTACCTCGACCCCGCCAACCTCGCGGCCGGCGGGCAGGCGCTGGCCGAGCAGCCCGGCAAGGCCGTGACGACCTACGGCGACCGGCTCACGCTGGCGCTGTGGCTCAGCGGCCAGTTCGGCTACGGCGGCGACGAGGCCGGCGCGCCGGCCTACCTGACGAGCAAGCAGGCCGAGCTCGACCGCGCGCACCAGCAGTCCGCCGGCGCCGGTGTTGGCGGTGCACCGAGCCGCGACCTAGCGCGCGAGTACGGCCTGAGCAGCCAGCTGCACCTGGTCAACTGGCTCGAGGGGCGCTTCGGCGACGGCAAGCGCAACGGCCTGGGCCTGCGCTTCGATGCGGCGTCGATGGACGCGCGCACCTTCTTCGCGGCGCTGCCGGCGGAGCAGCAGCGCGCGTTCCTGCGCCCGGTGTACTACGCCGAACTCAAGGCCGCGGGCCGCGAGTACAACGCCGTGGGCGGCCCGCGCGAAGGCAGCTACCTGCGCGGGCGCGAAGCCATCGCCACGCTGTTCCCCTCGAAGGATGCACAGGGCAACGCGATCGACTACCAGGGCGACCTGACGATGTTCAGCAGCGCGCTGTACTACGACGACACCAAGGGCACGGGGATCGTGCAGGTCACGACGCGCCCCCGCGCGGGCGTGAAGTACCTCACCAAGGAGGAATGGATCGCTGCCGGCCGCGAGACCTACAAGACCGCGCATTACGAAGTGCAGGATGCCGGCGTGCACACCGACTTCGGCGGCGACATCCGCCTCATGGTGCCGGGCGGGCGCACGCTGGTCGGGGTGGACGGCGGCTTCGTGCCGGGCGAAGGCTCGGGCGTGCTGACGCAGGGCGCGGGCGAGATCGAGATCTTCTCGAACGGCAGCATCCTGCTGGGGCAGAGCCGCATCTTCACGACCTTTGGCGGCAACGTGCTCGCATGGTCGGCGCAGGGCGACATCAACGCCGGGCGCGGCTCCAAGTCGACCGTGGTCTACACGCCGCAGCGCCGTGTGTACGACGGCATCGGCCTGGTGAGCCTGTCACCCAACACGCCGAACACCGGCGCGGGCATCGCGACGCTGAACCCGATCCCGGAGATCCCGCCGGGCGACGTGGACCTGATCGCGCCGCTGGGCACGATCGACGCGGGGGAGGCGGGGATCCGGGTGTCGGGCAACGTGAACCTGGCGGCGCTGCGCGTGGTGAACGCGGAGAACATCCAGGTGAAGGGGCAGTCGGTGGGCATCCCGGTGATCGCGGCGGTGAACGTGGGGGCGCTGACCAACGCGAGCGCGGCGGCCTCGCAGGCGGCGGCGGCCGCGCAGGA
>NZ_FOWL01000036.1:0-25652 GCF_900115445.1 Variovorax sp. OK605 | reverse complement strand
ACGGCCAGGGCCGCACCGTGGACTTCAAGAACACCGTGATCGTGATGACGAGCAACATCGGCTCGCCCATCATCCAGGCCATGGTGGGCAAGCCTTCGGAAGAGATCAAGGAAGCGGTGTGGGACGAGCTGAAGAACTACTTCCGCCCCGAGTTCCTGAACCGCATCGACGAGACGGTCGTGTTCCACGCGCTGGACGCGAAGAACATCGAATCGATCGCCGCGATCCAGCTGAAGGTGCTCACGGCGCGCCTCGCGAAGATGGACCTGGGCCTGGAAGTGTCGCCCGCGGCGCTGGCCGAGATTGCCAAGGTCGGCTTCGACCCGGTGTTCGGTGCGCGTCCGCTGAAGCGCGCCATCCAGCAGCGCATCGAGAACCCGCTCTCGAAACTGCTGCTCGACGGCAGCTTCGGGCCGAAGGACACGATCAGTGTGAGCGCCGAGGTTGTTCACGCACCCGGCAAGTTTGTATTCTCAAAGTCCGATCAATCCGTCGGCGAGCATGTCGCATGAGCCAGAGATGTCCGTTGGCGAGTTCCGCGCTACCGTTTCGCAAGGGTGTCGCTAGGAAAGTACGTCAACATGTCTTGGTAGTCGGCGCGACGAAACGGGGACCGGCCTGAGTCGTCGACGCAAGAGAGCGTGCGGCGTTGATTTCGCGTCATGCGGGCCCAAAGCCTTTGGCGGAAATCACCGACTCTCCGCTTTGCCCAGCTCCTGGTCAATCGCCGGACCAAATCGAGGGCGCTGAGCGGCTTCCGCCCGCGGCATTCAAGCCTGGGGGACATTGCGATGAGCTATAAGTACATCGATCTGCGCGCAGGCGAGGGCGAGGGCGACGACGACATGCTGCTGGTCCAAGGTCGGACACCCGCTTTCGGCTCTCTATGCGAACACAGTCAGCCTCGAATCCAGCATCCGTCGCGCCGTGGATCGCGAATGAGCTCGGCTTGAGACAGCGCTTACAGCTGCTCTACCTGGCGCGCAGGCTGTCCGTCATCTTTCCAGTACGCTTTCATTTGCAAACTTCCTTCAAAAGCCGCATATTCGAACAACCCCTTCAGGGAGGAACAATGTTCCGGCAGCCTCTTGGAAATTGTCAATCTGGCGTTCGTCTCATGGTTGTTTGCTCAGTCTTTGGCTAGGGCAATGACATGCGGATGCTGCTCATTGAAGACGATCCAATGCTCGCCGACATGATCCAGGAGGCCCTCGAGGGCATGGACATGATGTCGACCTTGCTCGTGACAGCGTCGAGGGACGATATCTGGCGATCGGGGGACACTACGTCGCGGTGCTACTCGATCTGAAGCTTGTGAGCATCGACCTTGGTCTTCTGCAGGCTATCAGGCGTGTCTCCAGTGTTCCAGTACTGATGCTTACCGCGCGTGACAAGGTCGCAGACCGGATCCATAGACTGCAATCGGGTGCGGACGACTACCTGGCGATGCCGTTTTCTGTTCTGACGTTGTTTGTTCGCCTTCAAGCGCTCTCGGAATCCGGTAGGGCGACAACCTACGCAGCTGAGGTTGGCCGACCTCGTGGTCGATCTCGAGAACCATATATGCGCGCGCAATCGAACGACGCTGAAAGCTTTCGCCTAAAGAGTTTTCATTGCTGACGAAGCACCTACAGCGGCACGGTCAGATTGTTTCGCATGCCTTGCTCGCGGCGCAGGTGTGAAACATGGGTTTGATGGCAATTCCACCAGGCTTGAAGTCACCATCGGACGCCTTCGAAGAAAGCTGGACGCCCCTTCTGACGTGAAGCTTCTGCACACGGTTCGCGGTGCGGCCTATGTGCTCGAAGATCGAACCGAGAGATCAGACCAGGCGGAAATCTGCTAGTCACGTGGCGTTGTTGGCCGTGGTCAGTGCCAACGAATCCACACGCTCGAATTCCGCTTCCGATCGACGGAGCAACTGGTGCGGCGGCTTTCGAGCATGGCGGCGAATGGCGCACGGCCTCGGCTGGCGATCTGGAATCGATGCTGCGTCGTCAACGATACCAATTGATCTGAACGGGACCGTGAGTGAAAGCAGCATCGGCCCGGAAAGAGGGGGCTGGCCTCGACGGCAGGCGCAGCTGCGTTGTGCGATGGGCGGCGCCGCTCGCGGGATGCACCAAGCGAATCTGGTTGCACCAATTAAAGAACTGCTCCAGCTCTGTGGATTTGTCGAAAAGAACGTCCGCGCCAAGTCCCATCGTGCGTTCGCGCATCTCCGAGGTCGGGTAATTCGTCAGAACGGCGACGCGTTGATGTGGCAAGCGGCGCTGGATCGAGCGCAGCACGTCCAAGCCAGAGCCCTCGCGCAAGAAGAGGTCAACCACGGCGAGTTGCCATGATTCGCACAGTCCGTCCAGGGTCGCCGCTGCGTCGTTGGCCGTCTCCGCAACGGCGATCACTTGCACACTGGCCATGTCGCGCAATGCCGGGATCAAGCTGTCTCTGATGGTCTTGCTGTCTTCGATGAGTACTGCGGAAAGCAACATACGAATGCCTCCAAGGATGGCGCTGCGCTGAAATGTCTCGTCAGTGACGGCATACTGAAGTCCAGCACGAGGAGGCCGAGCTTCGTTTGCGTTATTGAGGCGGCGTCGGTGGTGATGGGCTGAGGGTCAAGGACCTCCCGTCGGAATTCCTCCCCGTTGCCCTCCCCGCAGGACAGGGCCACTGGGACGCTCTTGAAGCGGGCGGGGCTTGGCTCGGATGACTTGATCAGGGCAACGATGCCTGCGATCCCCGTTGAGAAAAGCTTCCGCTCTCGAAGGCATGCCTTCATGCGGCGATCCCCTCGATGTCCAGTGGTGCAACGATCAACGTGTCGACCAGCGCGGACAGGATCGCGGCGAAGTCCAGGCCGAGCCGGCGACCGACCTTCCAGGTGCTCGGCGGAATGGATGTGCGAGTGCGCCGTGCAGCGCAACTGCCTGGCAACTGTGCGAATTGCGGACTCGCCAGCCGAGACTGCAGCAATCCACGCCGGGTGCGTATACGTTGCCCATGCAAAATCAATGGTCATGCGACGCAGGAGTCAAGCAGCCAGCGCGCTCTGCTCAGGCCGCCATCCCGGAGCAAGAAAATCGTTCGTTTGGTGCTGCTGGACGGCTCGAGAACTGGGCGCTCGAGCAATTGCTGCCTTACCGTACCGGCGCGAGAAGAATTCGCGCCCGACCTCGGTGAGTCCTCGAATGACGCTCGGCCTCACGTGCTCCTGAACAACGCCGTGGATCAAGCCCGCTCCTAGCAGCATGGCCGCGCTCTCGAATTCCTCCTTCTGCTTAACGATCACAGGGAAATCTGCCTTTTCAAGAATATGGAGATATTCCAATGCCAAGCAGTTCCGGTGATGCCAGTCAGCCGTGGCGGACTTGCGGCCGGTCGCCGCCGCTATCTCCTGCTCGCGCTCCTTCGTGCTTGGACGCACAAAAGCGCTCCTCGCGCAACGCGGGGGCGCGGGTGGAATGTCGAGTGTGGCTTCAATCAGGCCAGTCGCTTCTAAAACGGCGACATGCCCCGGCTCGTGTGCGCGCGTGGTCAAGTTTGGGGGCCCCTGTGCGAGGTCAATCAAGAAGTTCATGGGCATCGTTGCTCGTTGTGACCGGGTGGCAGCGCGAAATAAGTTGTTTGCTAGTGCTTCTGATTGAATGTGAATTTATCACATGGACCCGTTTTATTTCGTCCGGAACACGTCATGTTTGTCTCCGACGCATCGCCGGTGTCAGCAATAGACCGGCGGGACGCGCCCGTCGGCGCTGACTGACTGATGGAGGGCGGCAGCGGCTGCGCCGGGCGCGCATGGCCTGAAGGTCGAACCTTCACTCGGACTTGATCCGACGCGCTGTCCGTTTGGCACCTGCGATGTCTGCTGAATGTCAAGTTATCAACTCGATGATGCAAATCATTCGTCGACGGCGCGCCTTTACACGTCAATTGCACCCGCAAGGCCGCTACGCCCCCGAAACCGGATCCGTGATCTTTTCGATGTCTTGCTTCCGGGCGCCCGGGTTGCATGTTCGCATTCAATCGCTCCTGGAAGGCGGCAGCTCCGCGGAGCCGAACGACTTGGGACTGGACGATTCCAAGGCTGATCCGAAACGGTCGCGGGTGCACGCGTTACCCTCACGAGAGAGGCTGTGCCACATGAATCTGGCATTCGAATCCACAGCCCTTGCAACCGCGAGCGACCGGCTTCGCAAGAGGCTCGTCGCTCTCCGGCTGTGGGACGCAATCTGACGTGCGGCCTGCGTGCTAGAGGATCGAGCCAGGAGACCCGGCTCGCTTGAGGTCACTTAATGAGGAGCCGTTTTGCTGCTGTGGTTGCTTGATGCCGAATGCCTTCTCGCTATCCCCTTGAGCCGATCCGTTTCGGACCCCAATGTGCGCCATCGACCCCGAGTGTCTTGAGAGCCAAGCTGCCGAGCGGCGCTGTCGTTGACTGCCAGTATCCCTAGAGGACGCTCCAGCGCGAGGTCATGGTGAGCGAACGGAAGATGGGCGCCGCATCGTCAGGCGGGATGCAGAAGAGCCCCATGTCGGCCAGCGGACCGAGCGTGGCTTCGATCTCCGGATCCCACGCCAGCATGGCCATCGACCACTGCGGAAACGCGCGTGCGGCAATGAGTCGGTATTCGGTCACCGACAGGCCGCAATGCCGCTGGTCTTCGGTGATGGCGGCCATGACGCATTAGATGGCCGCTTCATCACCCTCGAGATGCTTCATGTAGGCACCCCGAAGATGGCACAAGGCACCGGTGATACCACTGCATGGTTCTTTCGCCGTGCCGGCGCCGCGCTGCCTGTCCCCCAAACCTCGCCGAGCCACGGCGAGACCAATGGCCGAGGATGGGCGGTCCGCAGGCCCGGCCGTGCAAGCGCCTCAGCGCTGCGCTGCCGGCGCACGCTCAAGGCGAGGCGAACGTCAACCGCTGCGCGATCAGCACGCCGTCCAGTACTCTGTCGCCCACGACCGTCACGTGCTTGCCGTCGCTCAGGTTTGCAGCCGTGCCGTTCTCGAATATGACGCCCGGACCGCTGGCGTCCACCGGCTGGCCGCGCACGCGAAAACTGGCGGGCGACTGGTAAGCGCCTATGGTGCCGATCAGCGTGAAGGAGGCCGGCCCGCCGGTGCCGGGCACATTGCGGATGCGCAGTTTCTTGACCACCAGTACGCCGCTGGACAGGGAACCGTCGACCTCTACCTTCACACCGTTGCCAAGTGAGCCTGCGGGCCCACCGGTGATCTGCGCATCGTTGGCATTTACCGGCGCGCCCAAGACCTTGAATGCGCCACGCGAGGTGAAGTCAGTGATCACGCCTGCCAGTTGGACGGCGATGCCGTCGCTCACGGGAATGGCGTACCAGCCCTGTACCTTCGTGGCTGCCAGCATGTTGGCAACCGGTGGCGCGACGCCGCGTGCGCGCACGATGAGGCCGTTCGCAAGCGACGGCGCATCGATGCCAGTGAACGTTGCTGCGTTGTAGTTGACCTTGAGTTGGCCGAGCATGAAAGTCTTGCTCAGGGTGTCGAGGCTCTGCACGGTGCCGGTGACCAGCGGATCGACCAGAGCCGGGGCAACTTGTACGCGGGTGGCGCGCAGACTGCCTGGGGCGCTTGGAAGGCCCCAGACCTGGGCGATGTTCCCGGCCGTGACATCGCCCAGCCCATTCCCGTCGCCCCAGACAGTGGCCGAGTCGATGCTCACGGTGGTACCCATCACGACGAAGGTTCCGGCGGCCAGGTCGATGGCTGAGGCCGCGCCGCGCAGTTCGGCGGCCGACACGACCTGGGTGGCGACACCGCTGGTGAAGTCGGCATCGACCTTGCCCACGACGCGCGCGCTCATGCCGATCTGAAAGTCCGTGGCGTCCTCAACGCTGAAGGTCGCGGTGTCTGTGTTGTAGCGCAGTCCGTTGAGAATGACACTGCCCAAGCCGTCGGCCGAGCCGATGCCCGCGGCGTCCGCACTGACGCCAGTCCCGCCCGAGCCCACGCCGGAGCCGTCGGTGCTGCCGCTGCCATTGCTTGCGGTGCTGGTATCGCCGCCTGCATCCGAAGAGGTCGAGCCACTGCTGGTGCCGCTTGTGCCTGTTCCGTTTCCTGCCGGGGCGTCCGCGCCGACTGCCGCGGACGGGGTCCCGCTCGCGCCAAGACCCAAGCTGATTGCATTGCCTGCCTCGCTCCCGCCGCCGCAAGACAGCAGCAGTGCGATGGCGGCGCCGGACAGCAACCCGAGCATGAGTCGGCGGTATGGATTCATCGTCTTCATTTCCTGGGCTCGTCTTTTGCGGCGTGCGCCTGCGGTGGCGTGCCTTCGTCCTCGTAGTAGGTGTAGATGCCGACGCGGATGCGACCCTTGGCGCCGACCGGGGCGCGCTCGACCGCCTGTGACATTTCATGCGCAAGTTCGCGATGCAGTGCCGACCAGCGCTGCCGCACCAGCCGGTGGATCTGCTCGCATTCCTGCAGGGACAGTCCGCGAGCGTATACGGCGCGCTCGAGCATGCTGGGCTGTTCGCCCAGGGTGTTGGAGACCGCCGCCTGCAGGTGGTCGCGCCCGTTGTCACCGAGAAATGCGAGCATCGACTGAAGATCGCCCACCGGCACGAAGCCATCGGTGGTGAGCTCGGCCACGCCATCGGTCTCGCTCACCATGTTCAGCCGGATCAGCTCATCGAGAATGGTGCGATGGTGGACATTGCCGCGGCTGCTCATGCGCGCCACGGTCTCGAACGAGGGCGCATCATCGCCTGCCGTGACGGGCAAGCGCTGGAAGGAAGCATCTTGGGTGAGCATCTGCAACCACAAGGTGAAAGTCTTGGCCGCCGCCGACAACTCGGTGTGGGGCAGTGGGTCGACAATGGCCCTGACCTTGGCGGTCACGGCCTTGCGGTTCAAACCGGTTGTCACGGAGAGTTGGCTCAGATTGGGGTTGGGCACGCCTTGGTTGTGCCATGAACGTCGCGCCTCCTCGATCAGCACGTCGCGCAACAATTCTTCCAGGTGAGGGTGCTTGACCCCCATGGCGAGCGCGAGCCTGACCACAGGCCGAAGAATACGAGCACAGGCGGCAAGAGCCCAGGTAAGCCGTTGTTCCATGAAGTGAGCGTCTACTCCTGTGGCTCGTTGAAAAAATTCTTGCGATGGCTGAAACGATCTGCGGTTTGTGCACTTCTGCGCACAGGTGCAGGTCGCTCGCGCCCCGAGGACCCGCCTCTAGCTGGCGCAAGTGCCATCAGACAAGCGCTTGACCGAGGTCCGCCCCGTCGCACTGATATTGACGACACGCGCTTGGCTCGCGCTGGGCGAAGCCCGGCAGATGGTAATGCTTGCCGGACTGGCACCAACGCCGGTGGCTTGGAACGTGAGCGCGCTTGCCCCGCCCGCATCGCGAAGCCGGTAACCGCTGGCGGCGGCGGGCTGTTGCAGGAGCACCTTGGTCCCGCTTAGCACGATCCAGCCCGCCTCCCATTGACCCGAAGTATCGCAATTCGCGCCGTCGGCGGACACGCACAGGCTCACGGGCGCATTTCGCTTGATCGCCTCGCTTTTCGCGAGTTGGCCGCCCGCAACGAGAGAGGTGGCGTAGGCGTTCATTTGGGTTGACACGCGCACGCCGTCGAACGAAGGCACTGCAACAGCAATGAGCACCACCAGCACCGCCAGTGCGACCATCAATTCGACCAGCGTGAAGCCGCATGTGGATGTTGCAGGCCGGCCCCTCCCTGTGCGGTCTCGGCCCTCTCGGCATTTGTGACGTTGGTGCAGTGGGCTCACTTTGAACCTATTTTTGAATGAACCAGTACACCCGCCCCTTGGGTTGCTTGAATGCAGATTTGGGTGTGGCGCCCTTGGGACTCAGGAAGGAGTCCGGGTTGGCTCCGATCACCACGTCGCGCATGCTGCCGTCATCGAGTTGGACGCGGCCCACCACTGGCGAAGGGGCCAGGCCGCCGCCCACCACGTTCTGAAACCTTCCTGCCGTTCCCTGTGGTGCGGCGTTGGCGTAGGACACGTTGTAGACGTTCGCGGTGCCCAGGTCGGCGCGACAAGACTGTTGCACGTTCGGATTGGTCGGCGTGTGCGTGTTGAATGTCGTCACACCATAGGCCGTGACAGAAGCCGTAACCACCTGTTCGCCAGCGGCCAGAGCCAGGTACCAGCCTTTCTTGTTCGCCAGTTCTGTGGCTGTCGGCGTGGTCGCACCAGTGATGGCCTGCAAAGAAGCTTGGCACAGCACGCCGACGTTGTCGCAGTGCGCCGACTCTGCGTTGAGCCAGTCGCTGTCGGCAGGCTTGTCAACCAGCATGTAAAAGCGGTTGGCGACACTGAGCGCGGCGCTGTAGTAGCGCAGTGGCTTTTCGCGGTCGCCGGAGCCCAGCAGGACCACGTACACGCCGTTGTCCTGCACCACGTCAGGCCCAAACAGGAACTTGCGGTTGGGGGTGCAGGGGGTCACAGTGTCGCAGCCCAGCGAGGCGATCTTCGTCATGCGCCAGCTTCCCGGCGACGCATCGCCGATGGAGATGCGGTAGACGTTGCCGCCCAAATCGGCCGCGTAGGCGAAGCGCGCCAGGCCGAGGCTGTCGACAACGATGGTGACTTCGCCGGCCACCGCACGGTCCGTCACGAAGGTGTTAAGCGATGCGCCGGTATTGGCGTCAAGCACATAGATCCGGTTGCCCTTGCTTGATGCGCCGCAGGTTTGGGCGGCAGACAGAGTGTCGACGTCTTCACACTTGTCGTATCCGCCGCCAAACACTAGCAGAGGGCTGTTGCCGGCCCCGTAGCCGGTCGACTTGACGACCTTCGGCGCCGACCAGGTTTGGCCGATGCCCTCCATTGCTGTGTCACAGCCGGTGTCATCTTCCTGGTTCGGACAGCCCTTGCGCCACTTGAGGGTCGGCGCCGCTGGATTCGACACGTCGAAGGCATAGATCAGCCGGCCACCGCGACGCATGCTCGCGAACAGCCAAGCGGTCGTGTTCTGCCGGTAGGCCGCCACGGCGCCGTCCATGCCGTAGGGTTTGGGCGCCAGAGAGCCGGTGGTTGCCAGCAGTCCTGGGAAGTTGATGCGTGTGCTGTTGTCGTACAGGCGTTTCAGGTTGCCGTAGAACTCTGGGGGCACGAAGGACCAGAGTTCGTCGCCGGCTGCCGCCGAGCCGATGGCCGTCGAGCGATTACCGTTGATCGCGCGCAGCACGCCGTCGTTGCCGCCGTAGAAAACAACTACCTGCGGCTGGGCGTCGGTACCGTAGTTGACCGCCACCGGGCGCGAATGCACGACGTCGCCGTGCACCGAGGCGCGCATCGCGGCGGACGTGATGGGGTTGCCGCTCGCGTCCGTGCGCTCGTCACCCTTGTCGTCGGCCCCGCGCACCCAATTGATCAGATTGGTGCGCGCGGTGGTGCTTGTCACGCCGAGAGCCGCCTGGGTGATGGCGAGGTTGCCGTCGGCGAAACTGGTGAGCGTCGAACAAGAGCCCGGCGCACAGGTCTTCATGTTGCGGCTGGCCACAGCCGAGCGACGCAGCATGTATCCCTGGGCGCCTTTCTCAACAACGTTACCGTCGGGGCTGTCCGCGGCCTCCTTGCCGAGGCAGTCGCCTGATGGGTGAAAGCTCCAATAGGCATCTGTGTCGCTCGGCGGGGGTGTCCAGAAACTGCGCGCACAGGGCGCGACAAAGCCTGT
Source organism: Variovorax sp. OK605 (assembly GCF_900115445.1). Taxonomy (NCBI): domain Bacteria; kingdom Pseudomonadati; phylum Pseudomonadota; class Betaproteobacteria; order Burkholderiales; family Comamonadaceae; genus Variovorax; species Variovorax sp. OK605. The sequence goes on along the minus strand of NZ_FOWL01000036.1, from coordinate 15,960 downwards.
CTGGTTGTTCACCGCGTTGGAGCTGGCAGCGTCCTGCAGGATCAGCTGATTGGCGGTGTCCAGGCCTAGCTTGTATTGCTTGAGATTGCCGTTCCATCGCGGCAGCGCATCTTGATCGGGACGGAACATCCCGACGAACACTTGGTTCAGGTAGGTGCCTTGAGTGTTCACGCTCACGGGAAGACTCACCGAGGAGAAGACGCTGTTGACCGACTGGATCTTGCTGAAGATGTCGTCCAGCGCTGCGCCCAGCGACGCGCCCAGGTCAGGGTCGGAGGAGATGTCGTAATACTCGCCACGGCTTTGAGTGGCCATGCTCTTGAGCAACGCGCTCCATCCGGGACCTTGGCCGCCGGTGGCCTTTGCGGCCTCGACGGTGTACAGCTTCACGCCCATGCTGGTCTGCATGAATCGCGCCCATTCGTCGGCCATGTTGTCCTGCGAGCCACTGGGGCTCAGCACGATCGGGGAGATGCTGCCGCCTGCGGCGAGCAGGGCGTCCGATGCGGTCTTGCTGTCGCTGGTGTTGTCCTGCGCGGCGCCGTTGCTGATATAGATGACGTAGGTGCCGACGCAGTTCTCCGTGCTCGGTCCCAGGTAGGTCGTGCCACTCGTCGCGTTCAGCGCATTGCGAGGCAACGCGTACACCGCTTTCGATGCGGCAGTGCCGTAGATGTTGCCGCTGTAGTCTGCCTTGAGTTTGTTGTTGCCCGCGATCGGGGCCGCGCTGGCCAAGTAGCGATAGACCTCGGCCATGGTCTTGCCGGCCTTCCCGCCGTTGGATTTGTCGTCCAGCTTATTCAGGCTGCGGATGAGCGCGCCGTACTTGACCTTCGTGCCGTCGTCCAATGTGCGAACTGCCGCGCGGACATAGCCGCCGTCGCTGTTCGAGTTACCCCCGCCGGACTCGCTGAACATCATCAGGCCGACTTTGAACTTGTTGGATGGCAGGCTTTCGAAGGCTTTGGCGAGTGCGGTGAGCTCGGCGGCGAACGGCTGGTTCCAGTTGGCCGTGTTGTCCAGCACGAAAAGCACATTCGGGGCCTGCGATGCGGCCTGGTTGTAGCCGACGAAAAGGTCGATGTCTTCAGCGTGCGAGCACCTCAGCGTCAGTCCCAGCAATGCGGCGGCGCACAGGGGCGCGAAAATCTTCTGTGTCATGGTGTCGGCCCGGTCGTCGTGTTACACAGTGCTTCGAATTGCGCCTTGTTGAGCAGTGCCCGTACCCCTTGGCGAACCGCTGTGGTGGCGCCGCTGGCGGCGTCGGTCACGGAGGTGCTGATGTCCCAGACGGAGTTGTATTGATCGGGCAACGAGGCGAGTCCGGAGCCGGAACTGGAGCCCCCACCCGTGATCCCGCTCGGGCCGGTCACGGTACCGCCGGCGGTGTCTACTGCTTTGGTTGCCCGCACACAGACTGGCGCTTCGACCGAAACGGTGTAGTCACTGACGCCGTCGTTGTCGATGTCGACCAAGCTCACGGTGGGTTGTGGCGCCGTCAACGATGCGCTTCCATCGGAATTTGGCGCGAGTAATCCGGTTGCCACTTCCTCGATCGCGCGGTTGGCGGCGGCGACGGCTTCGTTGCGCGTTTGCAGGTTGCCGATTGACTTGAGGTTGGCTGTGCTGAGCTTGAACGCTGCGGTCACCGTGAGCGTGATCAGCAGCAACATGATCATGCCAATGATCAGCGCGGCGCCGCGCTGGGCGCGCATGGCAGGCGCAAGAGGCACGAACGTGGCAGTGCGCGATGTCATGGCGTTTCTCTGCGGCCAGTCACGTTCGTCAGGCGCACGGTGGTGACGAACGCATGACGCTTGTAGTGGTCGTTGAATGGGCCGAGCGTGGCGGCGCCCAGGTTGTAGGTTCGGGTGTCTGTGTGGCCAGGTGACATGTCCGTGCTGCGCGCCAGCACGTGCAGCCTGACGGCCACTGCGTTCACAAGCTGATCGGCAGTACAGGGCGAGACGGCACCGCAATGCACGAAGTCGCCGTCCGGGCTGCCGTCGCCGCGGTTGGACGGTGTGAGCCTGTTGGCGGAGTCGGCCCAGTCAATGGCACTGGCATAGTTGACTGGAGCCGCGGTCTTGCCGAGCGTGTCCAGGCCGAACTCGACCTTGAGCCCCTCGACCCCCTCGATCAGTGGCACCGGCGGCTGCTGCGCGAGGACGCCTGCAGCCAACCCGAAGCGCGATCGCATCAGCGTGGGCGTGCCATCGCCAACCGTGTCGGCATAGTCGCGCACATAGTAGATGTCCGCCATGAACTTGCGTTTGGGTGAAGGCGTCGTGCAGTCCTTGCTCAGCATGTCGGCGAAGCCAGCGACAGAAAGATCAAACGACGAGGGCTTCTGCGTGCCGCACAGCGACGACTGAAAATACAGGGCGCCCGGCGTGTCCGGTTCGCAATTGGTGGTGCCTGGCAGGCATGTTTCTGCGTGGCGCACGACGAGCACATCGGTATTGGCCTTCTTGCGCTTGAGCAGTTCCGTGCAGGAGGGGGGAACGTCGTCGTAGCTCTGCACAGGCAGGTCGAGCAGCTTTCGCTTGTAGTCTTCGTTCCAGTTGGCGGCGGAATAGGCGAGGCAGGGATCAGGGAGGGCGCCGGTGGGCACATGTTCTGGAACGCCGCTGACTGTGAGGTCGTCGAACTGCGGCATGTAGTTTTCCCAGAAACCGGCATGGGCGAGTTCGTTTTCCAGCACAAAGATGCTGAGTCGCCCACTTTCAACCTGGCGGTTCACGCGTTCCATTTCGCGCTGTGTGTTGCTCACATTCAAGAACAGTGCAAGCAGCGCCGCGATGACGACGAGCGTGATGGTGATAGAGACCATCAACTCGATGAGCGTCAGCCCGCGTTGGCGGTGCCGTCGCGCGGTCATGACAGCGTCCCGATGCGCACCAGCGTGGTGACCGTGCGGCGGCACAAATCGTTCACGCAACGCGTGGCGTCGTTGTACAAGTCCTTGCCGCAGGGCACGCCTGTGGACGGCGCGCTGATGGGCAGCAGGCCCTGCCAAGCGACGGTGACCAGGTATTCGTTGTTGCCCAGGTCCTGCACGCAACCGCGGCCACCGATCACCGTGCCCATCTTGCTTGCGCCATCGGTCTCGGCAGCGCCCTGCAGCGCGTTGCACCACTCCGCCGTGTCCACTTCCTGGCGTGTTGTGCCCATCGCTGGACAGTCGCCTCCGCTGCCCAGCGCAGTGCTTGTGACGTAACTCGCGGCCATCCGGCGATTGATAGCGATGCGGTTGGCCATGTCGTTCAGCATGATGAGTGCCTGCGACCGCTGGTAGCCCTCCATTTCCGAGGCCTGGAGGCGCGCTTGCAGGCCGACAAGGCCGAAGAGGCCGAATGCCACCACGATCAGCGCGACCATCACTTCGATCAAGCTCACGCCGCGCTGGGCACGCGAGGCGCGCGTGCTCGCATGGCCTTTCACCATTTCCCGGGCGGCGTCTTCGCGCCGTCGCTGCCAAGAGTAAGGGGCCCGTCGCTTGCCTGAGCGCCGAGCGGGGTCAGGGTCAGAGTGAAGGCGGGAAGAGCATTGTCCGACAGGACGACGTCGTAGCTGTAATTGCTTGCGACCTCAGCCGGCAACGCGTAGCCGCTGGCCGTCAACGCGCTCTTGTTCGCATAGTTGCGGTTGGCAAGCAGGTATTGCTGCTGCCTGTTGGCGATGTCCATCATCTGGGCCTGTGCCGCCGAGCGCTTGGAACGAATCACGTACTGCCTGTAGCTTGGCAGCGCGATGGCCGCCAAGATCGCCACGATGGCCACGGTCACCATCAGTTCGATGAGCGTGAAACCACCCGCATTGCGTCGTCGTCCGGAGTCGAGGGTCATGGCGACTGATAGATGTGTCGTTATGTAAATGTGAATTTATCACATTTTTGTGCGACGGTTTTGCTTGACGCGGGAACGCTCGATTGGGACCGGGAAAAAAAACGCCCGCACGAGGCGGGCGAGGGGTAGCTCTAGGAGGGAGGGAGGCAGAGGAGAGAGACAGAGCTACCGGTACCCATCTTAATGTGAAAAAATCACATTTAAAAGCCCTCTGCACGAAATTACTACTTTATTCCACAAAATATGGAGCTTCTGATAGCGCCATTTCTAAAGAATTTAGAACCGATGGTGACGCGCGCCGTGGGTGCGGGCCGCCGCAGGGGTGCCAGCCGTCTTTGCCGAGGTGCCATCGACATCGGCGAGCCCATCAGGCCTTCATCGGCGTGGCTGCAGATGTGGCATCCGTCTTGCACCGTGTGCCCCGCGCCTCTACAGCGCAAGCCCGAACAATCGCCATCGTCTGTTCTATAGTTCAACTATTATTGAAATATGAGAGACGGGCCGTGATCAAAGCATCACCGCTTTGCTGCGCTCGCTGACGCCCCACGCCGATGTGCGCGGCCATCGAATGGGCGCCCAAGCGCTTCGGAGCATGGCAGCCTTCGCTGCATCAAGAGGCGTGCATCGGCTGGGCATCTTGACGACCACAGTGCAGCCGTTCCTGGAGGCCCAAGGCTTGCACTGCGATCGACGGCACTCCCAACACCTGTGCCGGCCCGCCGCGAGTTCAAGTGCCTGCGTCCGGACATGGCCGTGCGCTTGTTCAAAAACCTTACCCAACTTCCTCGACCGACAAATATCGTCATGCCTGAAAGAACCTATCACGTGCTGTTCACCAGCACGGCCAACTCCGCGCGCTCCATCCTGGCCGAGGGCCTGCTCAATCACATGGGCAAGGGGCGATTCAAGGCTTACTCGGCCGGCAGCCGTCCGCTGGGCGAGGTGAATGCGGATGCGTTGGACACGCTGGACAAGATGCACGTTCCCATCACCGACTATCGCAGCAAGAACTGGGATGAGTTCGCGAAGCCGGATGCGCCGGCGATGGATTTCGTTCTGAGCGTGTGCGACAAGGCGGCGGACGAGGTGTGTCCGGTGTGGCCTGGCCAGCCGATCACCGCGCACTGGGGCGTGGTCGATCCCGCAGCCTTCGAGACCTCGAAGGAAGCCGTCGGACGCTGCTTCATGGACACAGCCCTCACGTTGAAGCGCCGGATCGAGCTGATGCTCGTGTTGCCCCTGTACCGGCTCGACGCAATGGTCATCCAGCGCGTGATCCGCGACATCGGGGAGGTCGAAAAGGCGCCACCGTGATGCTCAACGTCCTCTTCTTCTGCCCCATATTCCGCTACGAGCCTCGGGCCAGCAACACGGTGGAGGACTTTGCGCGCTCGGTACTACCGGCAAGGCCGCGTCATCCGCAGGATAAGGCGAAGGTCGAATCGGCCGTGCAGGTCGTGGAGCGCTGGATCCTCATGCGCCTGCTGCACCGCGGCCAGCGTGTGGCCGCGCATCAGCGCAGCGCGCACAAGGGTGGCTTCATGACCGTCGTCGCCTATCTGCCGGCGGCGCACCGCACGCATCTCGAGTGGACGCCCGAGCGCCTGGTCCATGGGGGGCAGAGCATCGGCGCGGCCACGGGCCGCCTAGTGGCGCGTCTGATCGAAGAGCGGCGTCACCCCGAGCACGGCTACCGGGCATGCCTCGGGCTGCTGTCGCTGGCGCGCCGCTACGGCCGCGAGCGCCTGGAGGCGTCCAGCCAGATCGCGCTGGAGCCGGGCACGGCGAAGTGCGTGCATGTGAAGGCCATCCTGGTCAACGAGCGCGATAAGGCGGCCGCGAGCACGGCGCCGAACTGGACCAGCCCACCCCACGAGCATGTGCACGGCCCGGCGTACTACGAGTGACCGCCGGACTGCATCCGGCACTTGAACAAGAAAAAAATTCCAATGATGATGAACACGACCCTGGATCAACTGCGCAGCCCGAAGTTGCTGGGCATGCAGCGGGACTGCAGGACCAGCTCACCAGCGCCGGCATGACGGCCATGAGCTTCGAAGAGCGCACGGCCTTGCTGGTCGAGCGAGGGGTGCACTGGCGCGGCGACAAGCGGCGTGGGCGGCTCTTGAAGGAGGCGCGACTGAAGTACCCACAGGCGGCATCGAAGACATGGACGTTCGCGCCGTTCGCGGCGTCGATCGCAAGGCGGTGATGAGTCTGGCGCTGGGCGACTGGATCGATTCGGGCCACAGCGTGCTGATCACGGGACCAACGGGTGCGGGCAAGTCGTGGCTGGCTTGTGCGCTGGCGCAGTACGCCTGCCGGGACGGTCGCTCCGCCTACTACCAGCGCATGCCCAGGCTGGGCGAGGAACTGCGCATCCGCCACGGCAACGGGACCTTCGGCAAATGGCTGATCCAACTGGCCAAGACCGACGTGCTGCTGCTGGACGACTGGGGCATGGCCGCGCTGGACGCTCAAGCCCGCAGCGATCTGCTGGAGATCATCGACGACCGAGCGGCCAGCAAGGGCCATCATCATTACCAGCCAACTGCCGATCAAGCACTGGCACGCCTGGGTCGGAGACGCCACCATCGCCGACGCGATCCTTGATCGCCTGATGCAGCAGAACCACCGACTCACCCTCACGGGTGAGTCATTGCGCCAGACCGCGAGAACGCCTCAAAAGGAGAAGAACAAAGACCCATCGTGACCGTCACTTCTACATCTGAACGCGCAACTCAGCACGCAAGGCGACCGGTCACGATAGAGCGGGAACGTCGGTCACGTTCGCCGGAATACGTAGCGACTGAAAGGGCCGAGAATCCGCCGCACGAAGACGTACCTTTCCATCCCGTGACACTCCCTGCGCCAATCGCATCCACATCGAGCCCAGATACTTTGAAGCGAACCCCCGGACGTGCTGGTGGCGTGCTGGAAGTGCTTCTCGCATTTTTGCGTCTTGGCCTGACCTCGTTCGGCGGCCCGGTCGCGCACCTGGGCTACTTTCGCGCCGAGTTTGTCCAACGGCGCCGGTGGTTGGACGATCGCAGCTATTCAGACCTTGTGGCGCTGTGCCAGTTCTTGCCTGGTCCGGCGAGCAGCCAAGTGGGCATGGCCCTAGGCCTGTCGCGCGCAGGCTGGCTCGGAGCCTGCATGGCGTGGGTGGGTTTCACGCTGCCTTCTGCGCTGGCGCTGATTGTGTTCGCCTACGGCGTCTCGCGGTATAGCGATCTGGCCACCTCCGGGGCCGTCCATGGGCTCAAGGTGGCAGCCGTCGCGGTGGTTGCGCAGGCCGTGTGGGGCATGGCTAAGTCACTGTGCCCGGACCGCTCGCGGGCTGGCCTCGCAATCTTCGCGGCGCTGCTGACGCTGGTGCTGCCGTCGGCCTTCGCTCAGATAGGCGCCATCCTTGGTTGCGGCCTGCTGGGTTGGGGCCTGTTGAAACTGCCTCACCAACGAGCATCGGTCCACATCGACTACGGCGTATCACGGCGCGCGGGCATCGTGGCCCTGACGTTGTTCACGGCGCTGTTGCTGGGCCTGCCGCTGTGGGCGGCGACCAGTGGCTCCGCGACATGGGCGTTGATCGACGGCTTTTACCGTTCGGGCGCCCTGGTCTTCGGCGGCGGGCACGTGGTGCTGCCCATGTTGCAATCCACGGTGGTGCCTGATGCGATCAGCAATTCAGACTTCCTCGCCGGCTACGGCGCAGCGCAGGCTGTGCCGGGCCCACTGTTCAGCTTCGCGGCTTACCTTGGGGCCGTGATGAACGGGCCGCTGTCAGGCTGGGTCGGTGGTCTGCTATTTCTGGTGGTGATCTTCGTGCCGGCCTTCCTGATGGTCGTGGGGGCCTTGCCGTTCTGGGACACTTTGCGCCAGCGAGACGACATCCAATCCACCATGGCAGGGGTCAACGCGGGCGTCGTCGGGATCCTGTTGTCGGCACTCTATGACCCGGTGTGGACCAGTGCCATCTACAGCGGCATCGACTTCGCGTTCGCACTGGCGGCGTTCGGGTTGCTCGTTTATGCCCGGATCTCACCGGTGGTCGTTGTGATCCTTGCCGCGATCGCCGGCCAACTGCTTCACATGTAAGAGCACGGCCCACATCCGCGAAGCGCCGCCGCGTTGCTGGCAGCAAGTCCGACAGCCTGTTGCCGTGCATGCATGGAAAGACTGCGATTCAGGTAGCTTCATATTGAGCACTGGCGACACACAACGAGTCTCCATTTCAGCTCGGTGATTTGGTCGACTCAGCCATTGCATGTGGAGGCCGGCGCTCGTAAGCTTGCGCCCCCGCTACCACGCATTGGGCGAAGGCGTAGCAGATCGTCGATTATGGTGGTCGATCCCAGAATGAGGTGTGCCATGTCAATACGCATCAAGCGAGTGCAGCAGTGGATTCTTTATCTCCCGCACCATCGTATTGCGCTGGCGGCAATGCTTCTGTCGCTCGGCGCATGGTTCGTCTTTTGGTTCGACCTCGCATGACGTGATGTACAGCAAACGGGTGGCCCTTTGGCCGCTTTAGCCTCGATGCGCAGCCCTTCTCATGATCAGTCATTCCGAGTGCGACGTTCCGTGTCGTCTTATCGCCCGTGAGATTGGCTGGTGGGGCTTGGTGGGCGTGTTGCTCGCAGCGCTGCAACCTTTCATTGCGATTCATTTCCGCGAGGATGGCTGGGAAGACGAGCCGGCTTTCGCATTCGATCGGTAGGCGCGACGGTTCAGTTCGAACCTGACGAGCGCTCGACCATCCCGCCAGCCGAGAGGCCACCGTGTTTGTCCACTCGGCCGCGAGCATTGACATGCCGAATGTTTTCCAGCCTGGACTGGATGAGCTGATGGCCCTTGTGACGGGACGTGGGGCATTGGCCTGCACTGGCTGATGCTCTTGCTGCTTGCCGCTGTGTATGCATCCATGGAGTTGCGTGGGCTCGCGCCCAGGGCAGCGAGTTGGGCGCAAGCCTCAAGCCGTTGCACTTTGTGCTTGGACTGAGCGTGCTTGTGGTGGTCACGCTCCGGCTTGCTGAGTGATGGCGCGCCGGCGCGGCGCCTGACATCCGATCGCCGTTGCCAAAATGGCAGGACAGGCTGGCGCGATTCATGCACCGGGCGTTCTACGTCTTCATGATCGCCACGCTAATCCTGGCATGGTTTGACGCTGAGCGCCGAAGGCAAGCCGACCATTCTCTTCGGTCTGAGCGTGCCGTCGCTGCTTGGCGCGAACAATGCACTGTCTGAGCAGTTGCAGGACGTTCACGAAGCGCTGACTCGAGTGAGGTCACCTGGTGCAGATCAACTGCCGCTCACACGCTTTGCTGATGCACCGCGACGCGACCAGCAGGTTATCGGCCGATCCGCTGCGGCAGGCCTCTACGGGGATCAGTGCTGATTTCCTTTTGGGAGTTGCCTTCGCCAAGCGTTGTATGGAGATCAACACTGGAACCGCTCCACGTTTTCCACGAACCGCGAGCGTCTGCTCGAGCACGAGGTGATCGAGGGCTTTTACCGAAATGATGAGCGCGACCAGCGCGGGCTGCTCTGCCGGAACGCTTCTCGGTGGACGGCGAGCCCGTTCAGGACTGGACCAGCAAAAAAAGCTTCACGCTTCAATTGTGGATGACGACGAAGCCGTGGGCGGTGACGGTGGCGCCATGGGGCGCGATGCGTAGGCACAACTGGCGCGGCATCGGAACCGAGACGGATACGACTGTGGCTGATATGCCAACGGCGGGCGCACCTTTTTTCACCGAACAGCGCGACTCTTTATTGTGGGGATGGGCTAACCTCCCGTCCTGGATTTGCTCGACGGACGGTCGGGCGGGCGCATGGCTATTTCGTCCACAGTGCGTAGGGCTTGACCGTCACGCTGACGTTGCCCTTGGCCGGGCCTCTAGTCATTGTTGTTCCCCTCAAGCCTTAAGTCCAGTGTCATTGCCTCATGAAGATCTTCGGCACGATCCAGCGAAACCGGCGCCTGCTGCCGCTCACAATGCGGTGAACGCATAAGCCGGTCAAGCGTTTGGCGCTTTCGGTCTGGCGATGCATGTGCATCCGACGTTCAGCGCTCAGTGTGCGAGCAGGTGCTGACGCCGGAAAGGGTGTAGGTTGGGCAGCTGCCGACGACCCCCGTCAATAGCGGCACCACGCTGATGAAGCCTCAAAATCCGATGGTTCCTTTAGCCGCCAGTGCAATGAGCAACAGCCCTGCGCCGATGCGCACCGCGCGGTCGAGGATCGCGACATTCTTCGACAAGAATGGCATGTACCGGCTCCTTAGGGGCATGGAAGAATCTTGCACGAATGCCCGGCAGTGCACGTTGAGATGCATCAAGCTTCTGGCATCGACCCCCGGGGGGTGCGTTATCTCGCGAGCTCGAGCGCACGTTCGGTCGGTGATGCGGCGGCACGTCCTTGAAAATTCCCGAGTACGGGAGTTGCTACGTCAGTTGCACCGCGAATCGCTTGCCCCTGGCCCTGGACCGTCGCCCTGTCGCTGGAGTCGCCTTGGGGGGCGATCAGCAAGCAGTCGCCCCACGGTGCATAGATTCCTCGGACTTGTGCTTGACGTGGCATAGGCTTCCCCGCGTCTGATACCGGCCCAACTCGACCCTTGGAGGCGAGAATCTACTGGCGCTGTCAACCGCGCCGAATAAGCGCTCGAACTCGGTCGCGGCGAACACCATCAACTTATAGCGCAGACAGACGTGCTCGGGACGCAACTCGCCGTGCCCTTGCACGATGTTCCCCTCTGCGGCCCGCGTGCGCGGTAGGCCCTCATGCACCGTCATCGAATGATCCATGCGGTCGAACATGTGGCCCCCGTGGGCTCGGGCGAATTCGAACCTGCCTTGAATGTCGAAGCTGAACTTACGTCGTGGCGATGGCGCGAGACGCCGTCGCGCTCGTCGACCGCGGTGTGAACGGCGTCCCGGCAGAAATGCGCCAAGACGGCTACGAAGCGTTGATATCTGCGGGATCAGAATGCTGTGACGGTCTCGATGCTTCGAGTGTCCGCCGAAGGATGGCGGTCTTGACCACTGCCTCGAGGCAGCGCAGACTGGTTCGGGTATCAGGCCTGCGAGCTGTCTCGGACTGTGCCGCCGGCAAGATCGATTTTATCGTGTTTACACGGCCATTCCGCGCGCTCAAGCTCAATGCTGGCGCGCATACCTCAGCGCCTGCTGCTGCGCATGGCGAAGCGCCTCGGGGCGCGTGGCGTAGGGTTGGGCATCCTGCGGCAACTGCACCGGCTCTCCTTGTGCCGGCCAGCACATCGCGACGGCCCGGAAAAAGGCCCCTGCCGGCTGGGCTTCCAGCTCGCAGTGCCAGCGTCCCAGGTCGAAGGTCTGATTTTCGTCGATGTCCATGGCGTCAAGGCACTGCGGACCATGAGCCCGAGATGCGGCGTTCGAGTTCGGCAATTCCCACGTGGGACAAGTCCTTGTTCAGCGTGGTTTCGATCCGTTGGATGACCGCGTCGCTCAGCTGCGACTTCAACTCTCCCAAGAATGGATTCGAGGCGAGTAGCGTGAGCGAACCGTACTCGCCGGCATTCAGGCCCGCATCCAGCCGCTGGGCGATTTCCTTCGCGAAGCGCCGGTGCTCCTTGTGCCTCACGTCGATGCGCGGCTCGAATCGTTTGGGGCCGGGATCGTTGTCGGCGGCCTGGCCGCCATTGCTCGCGCCAAGCTCGCTGGCATGCAGGCGGCTCCTGTCGTGCGAGAAGGCTGCCACTGGCACGAGCGACGCTGCGGCGTTATCGCGGAGAAAGATGCGTGCCGATGCTGCATTGGCGATGACAATCCATTGGGTCTTCATGGTGGGTCCCGCAGTAAGAGGTGACGCGTCGAAGACTAGGACGCTTACACAGCGCGGAGGTTGCGATGGATCAACCTTCCTTCCTTGCCCCGGCGACGCGTGGCGTGCCTCGCGCTTCGCTTCCTTTCGTAAGGGGCCATTGGTTCGACCCACACGGCGACAACTTTGCGTCGCGCAATTGACAGCAATCTCAGCACCGGAGCATTGGCGCGCCGACAGGCCCGAACATCGACGAGCCCGGTGTCGAAGCTGCTGCATGTAAGCGTCTGCAGTAAGCGTCGTCTCAGCACCCTCTGTTTTTGTTGATGGCTTTGAGCCGCATTGGTTGTTCGGTGCGCACGGCGGTCGTGTGCATCAAGAACTGTTAATGCACATCAATGAACGATCAAGACACACCGAGCAAGCGCCGTCGGCGCGAGCACAGCCCGATGTTCAAGCGCGAGCTGGTCGCGCGCAGTCTGGTGCTCGGCGCCTCGGTGGCGGCCGTCGCGCTGGAAGCGGGCATCAACCCGAACCTGCTGTTCGCATGGCGCCGGATGCACCTGAGCGCGCAAGAGCGGTCTTCGACGCCGGCGCCATCGACCTCCTCGCCGATGCTGCTGCCCGTCACCATCGAAGCTGCGCCGGTTGCGCCATGCCCTTCGCCAACGGTGGCGGCGCCTCGCCAAGCCGCTGGGACCATTGAGATCGATGTCGGCGGTGTGCGGGTTCGACTGCGCGGCACGATTGACGAAGCCAGCGTGCGCTGCGTACTGCAGACGCTGAAGGCGCTGGCGTGATCGGCCTTCCCACGAGCACTCGCGCGGGCCACACCGACATGAGGAAGGGCTTCAACGGCCTGTCGGCGCTGGTGCAGACGGCGCTGGAGGCCAATCCGTTCTGCGGTCACGTCTTCGTCTCCCGCGGCCGGCGCGGCGACATGCTGAAGGTCCTATGGTTCGATGGCGAGGGCCTGCTGCTCCTGGCCAAGCGTTTGGAGCGCGGCCGCTTCGTCTGGCCGCAGGCTGTGTCGGGCAGGGTCTCGCTCTCGCCGGCACAGCTGTCGATGCTGCTCGAAGGCATCGACTGGCGCATGCCGACGCACACCGATCAGCCCGTGCCCGCGGCCTGAACCGCGAGCAAGATTCGTCTTCTGAACGCGCGGGTCTCAGTCGATTCCGGGCAGATCCGATGGCATAGTAGCGGGCGTGCCGAACGCCACCCACGCACCCCACACCGTCGATTCGCTGCTGCGGGTCGTGCAGGCGCGCGACGCGGAAGTTGCACTGCTCAAGCTGCTCGTGGACAAGCTCAAGGTGCAGCTGCTGCGTCAGGTCCGAGTCCGCTTCGGCGCCTCCAGCGAACAGCTGGACGATCTGCAAATCGCGTTGATCGAAGGCTTGCCGATGCACGAGCTTGCACCGGTCTCACAGACGCCGAAGGCGCAAGCCGCCAACAGCGAAGGCTTCGAGCGCAGCCTGCCCGCGCACTTGCCGCGAGAGAACCATGTGTACCGCCCCCAGGCGTCGGATGCTCGGCACGACGCCGCCGGCCAGGCCTGCGGCTGCAGCGCGTGCGGCGGCCGGCTGCGCCAGATCGGCCAGGACGTCTCGGAGCAACTGGAGTACGTACCCTCGCGCTTCAAGGTGATCCGCCACGTGCGCCCCAAGCTCGCCCGCGTGGCGTGCGAATCGATCTTCCAGGCGCCAGCGCCGAGCCGACCCATTGCCCGCGGCGTGGCCGGTCCCGGGCTGCTGGCCCACGCGCTGGTCGCCAAGTATTGCGACCACCAGCCGCTGTACCGCCAGAGCCGCATCTACGCCCGCGAGGGCGTCGTGATCGAGCGCGCCACCATGGCCGGCTGGGTCGGCCAGAGCGAGAAGCTGCTCGACCCGCTGGTTGCAGCACTCGGGCGCTACGTGCTGGCAGGCTCCAAGCTGCATGCCGACGATACGCCGGTGGCGGTGCTCTTACCCGGGCGTGGCCGCACCAAGACCGGAAGGCTCTGGGTCTATGTGCGTGACGATCGCACATCGGCGAGCGCGGACGCGCCAGCGGCGTGGTTGCGTTACTCGCCCGACCGCAAGGGCGAAGATCCCCAGGCGCACCTGAAGAACTTCAAGGGCGTGTTGCAGGCCGACACGTATGCCGGCTTCGCCAAGCTCTATGCAAACGGCAACGTCATCGAGGCTTCGTGCTGGGCACGTGCGCGCATCGTCGGCCTCTACATGGATCCGCCGTTGATGGCGATGGTGCTGTGCGTGGACGAGAAGAGCCAGTTCCAGGCCCTGGATCGCACACAGCCCTTGCTGCCGCTTGCCCCAGGCATTCCAGAGCGGCATACCCATGACTACGAGCGCCATGGCACCACCACGCTGTTTGCGGCCCTGGCCCTCGCCACGGGATCGGTGATCGGTGAGATGCATCGCCGCCACCGCAGCAGCGAGGTTCCTGCAGTTCCTGCGAACCGTCAAGGCCAGCGTGCCAGCGGTGCTGGACATTCATCTGGTCATGCACAACTACGGCACACACAAGACGGCGTCGATCAGATCTTGGCTGGCGCGGCATCCGCGCGTTCACGTGCACTTTACGCCGACCTCGGCGTCGTGACTCAACCAGGTCGAGCGCCGGTTCGCGACGCTCACGCAGTGCTGCATTCGCCGCGGTACGCACCGCTCGACACGGCAACTCGAGCAGACTATCCGCGAGTACCTCGACATCAACAACGCCAAGCCGAAGCCCTTCGTCTGGTCGAAGACTACCGAAGACATTCTCGCCAGTGTCGAGAGGTTTTGTCTGCGAACTTCTAACTCACGACACTAGGCCGAATCACGATCGTGCCTCCGCCTCCATGATCAACTCCACCTTCGTACGCATTTATTGCGCAGCCGATGCTCGCACCGCGGAATGCCCCATGTGCGAGGTGCGACAGCAATTTGCGCATGGGAGACGCGCGCCAGGAGTCTTGCCGCCGTCTCGTTTACAGCCGTCACCCGGGCACCAGAGCTACTGCGCGAAAGCACCGAGCGCGAAGACACTGTTTGGCACGTTCGGCAACGAGGGTGGATACCGTCGACCCACGGGGGCAATCGCTGACGGATTTTCCAACTCGTGTTGTCGAAGCCGCTCGCGGCCATCCGGCAAAAGAAACCATTCCGCGGGACCCGTTCGATCGCTCGGCTCGACGTCGACAAGTCCCTGCGCTTTGGCGGCGCGCAGCGTGCGACGAACCTGTTCGACATCGCAGTGCACCAGCGCGGCCAGCTCCTTTGCCTGAGCTCCCAAAGGGAGGGTCAGCATCGCGCGAAGTATCGATGCGGTCAATGGCTTGATGGACGATGGAGCTGATGGAAGAGCTTCGGGCGATGTTTGAGTCATAAGAGGTGTAAACGGCTAGTTGGGTGACGATGCGCCGAAGGCCGGTGAGATCGATGTCGCTGCGTATTCGCGTTGATCACTACAACGGCTGCTGCGCATTTCGTCAATAGGCGAAGCTGCCGTTGTCTGTCGGATAAACGCGCCTATCCGCTTCGAGCTTAGGAGCCCTTGGAAATCACAGGCGTGACGCTCTTTCGCGAACAGTTCCGCGCACGGGGAGAGTTCCGGTGTCTTCGACACTGAATTTGACTTTCTCGACCAGACCGTTGGTGAGAGATAGCCAAGTCTGATAGTCGAAGATCAGAACTCTCCGTGTTCCCTGATCCGTGCGTTTACCGCCCGAACCCCGCCGTGCGGGGCGATCAGGCGGCAGTAGATCGAGCGAGCGCTGGCGGGTCTTGGTCATGACGCGGAACGATGGCGGGAAAAAAGAGGCTGCGGTCCCTCGGCTGGTGGCCTCGTCTTCCGTCAGAGGCCGCCCACCGCAACAGCTCTCATTCGGCTTTCACTTCGATGCGGCGCGGCTGCGCGTGCGATGCTTTCGGTATGCACAGCTTCAGCACGCCTTGGTCCAACTCGGCTGTGACCTTCTCGGTGTCTAACTCCTTGCTGAGCGTGAAAACGCGCCGGAACCGGCCGAGTGCCACTTCGGTATGGCTGATCTTCAAGCCTTCGGCGACCTTCAGGGCCGATTCTGCGTCAATGGTCAGCGTCGAGGCTTCCACATGCAGGTTCAGTCCTTCGCGGCTCACGCCGGGCAGGTCCGCGTACAAGGTGATGCCATTGATGTCCTCGATCACGTCCACTGGCGGCGTGAGCGCGGATGCCTCGTAGCGGGCGTTGTCGGAAACGCCAGAGTCCTGGCGAGCCGAGCGGCCGGTTGCTTGAATGTCGCTGTTCATGATCTATCCTTCCTTGTGTTTCGACG
>NZ_FOWL01000040.1:0-2500 GCF_900115445.1 Variovorax sp. OK605 | reverse complement strand
CCCCGGGAGGGGAGTGAAATAGATCCTGAAACCGCGTGCTTACAAAAAGTAGGAGCCTCGTAAGGGGTGACTGCGTACCTTTTGTATAATGGGTCAGCGACTTACATTCAGTGGCAAGGTTAACCGAATAGGGAAGCCGTAGAGAAATCGAGTCCGAATAGGGCGATCAGTCGCTGGGTGTAGACCCGAAACCAAGTGATCTATCCATGGCCAGGATGAAGGTGCCGTAACAGGTACTGGAGGTCCGAACCGACTAGTGTTGCAAAACTAGCGGATGAGCTGTGGATAGGGGTGAAAGGCTAAACAAACTTGGAAATAGCTGGTTCTCTCCGAAAACTATTTAGGTAGTGCCTCAAGTATTACCATCGGGGGTAGAGCACTGTTTTGGCTAGGGGGTCATGGCGACTTACCAAACCAAGGCAAACTCCGAATACCGATGAGTACAGCTTGGGAGACAGAGCACCGGGTGCTAACGTCCGGACTCAAGAGGGAAACAACCCAGACCGCCAGCTAAGGTCCCTAAAATTGGCTAAGTGGGAAACGAAGTGGGAAGGCTAAAACAGTCAGGATGTTGGCTTAGAAGCAGCCATCATTTAAAGAAAGCGTAATAGCTCACTGATCGAGTCGTCCTGCGCGGAAGATGTAACGGGGCTAAGCCAGTTACCGAAGCTGCGGATTTGCAATTTATTGCAAGTGGTAGGAGAGCGTTCTGTAAGCCTGTGAAGGTGCGTTGTAAAGCGTGCTGGAGGTATCAGAAGTGCGAATGCTGACATGAGTAGCGTTAAAGGGGGTGAAAAGCCCCCTCGCCGTAAGCGCAAGGTTTTCTACGCAACGTTCATCGGCGTAGAGTGAGTCGGCCCCTAAGGCGAGGCAGAGATGCGTAGCTGATGGGAAACAGGTCAATATTCCTGTACCGTTATATAGTGCGATGTGGGGACGGATCTTAATAGGTCATCCAGTTATTGGATTATTCTGGTTTAGTTGGATGTAGGCGTGCATTAGGCAAATCCGGTGCACATATACCGAGGCCAACGATCGAGCGGACTTGTCCGTGAAGTGACTGAACGAGGTTCCAGGAAAAGCCACTAAGCTTCAGCTATATACGACCGTACCGCAAACCGACACTGGTGCGCGAGATGAGTATTCTAAGGCGCTTGAGAGAACTCAGGAGAAGGAACTCGGCAAATTGACACCGTAACTTCGGAAGAAGGTGTGCCCTATTAGTGTGAAGTGAACAACGGAGCATGAATGGGTTGCAAAAAATCGGTGGCTGCGACTGTTTATTAAAAACACAGCACTCTGCAAACACGAAAGTGGACGTATAGGGTGTGACGCCTGCCCGGTGCTGGAAGATTAAATGATGGGGTGCAAGCTCTTGATTGAAGTCCCAGTAAACGGCGGCCGTAACTATAACGGTCCTAAGGTAGCGAAATTCCTTGTCGGGTAAGTTCCGACCTGCACGAATGGCGTAACGATGGCCACACTGTCTCCTCCTGAGACTCAGCGAAGTTGAAATGTTTGTGATGATGCAATCTCCCCGCGGAAAGACGGAAAGACCCCATGAACCTTTACTGTAGCTTTGTATTGGACTTTGAACAGATCTGTGTAGGATAGGTGGGAGGCTTTGAAGCAGGGTCGCTAGATCTTGTGGAGCCAACGTTGAAATACCACCCTGGTGTGTTTGAGGTTCTAACCTAGGTCCATTATCTGGATCGGGGACAGTGCATGGTAGGCAGTTTGACTGGGGCGGTCTCCTCCCAAAGCGTAACGGAGGAGTTCGAAGGTACGCTAGTTACGGTCGGACATCGTGACGATAGTGCAATGGCATAAGCGTGCTTAACTGCGAGACTGACAAGTCGAGCAGATGCGAAAGCAGGACATAGTGATCCGGTGGTTCTGTATGGAAGGGCCATCGCTCAACGGATAAAAGGTACTCTGGGGATAACAGGCTGATACCGCCCAAGAGTTCATATCGACGGCGGTGTTTGGCACCTCGATGTCGGCTCATCTCATCCTGGGGCTGTAGCCGGTCCCAAGGGTATGGCTGTTCGCCATTTAAAGAGGTACGTGAGCTGGGTTTAAAACGTCGTGAGACAGTTTGGTCCCTATCTTCCGTGGGCGCTGCAGATTTGAGGAAGCCTGCTCCTAGTACGAGAGGACCGGAGTGGACACACCTCTGGTGTATCGGTTGTCACGCCAGTGGCATTGCCGAGTAGCTAAGTGTGGAAGAGATAACCGCTGAAAGCATCTAAGCGGGAAACTCGTTTCAAGATGAGATCTGCCGGGGCCTTGAGCCCCCTGAAGAGTCGTTCAAGACCAGGACGTTGATAGGTCAGGTGTGGAAGCGCAGTAATGCGTTAAGCTAACTGATACTAATTGCTCGTGCGGCTTGACCCTATAACTTTGATCAGTCTGATCAAGGTGTTATGCCAAGTTGACGCATTCAAAATAATTCGCCAAAAGCTGATTCCAAACTCTATGAATTCGTTTGATTGATCAC
>NZ_FOWL01000041.1:0-1655 GCF_900115445.1 Variovorax sp. OK605 | reverse complement strand
CCGGCCTTGAGGATCGCGAGGATGCCCACCACCATCTCGACGGAACGTTCTGCCGCGATGCCCACCTTGCTCTCGGGCTTTACGCCCATTGCGATCAGTCGGTGCGCGAGGCGGTTGGCCCGTGCGTTGAGTTCGCCGTAGCTCAGGGACTGCTCGCCGAACGCCAGCGCGGGAGCGTCGGGGCGTTCACGCACCTGCTGCTCGATCAGCCGGTGCACCGGCTGCTCACCCGCATGGCGCTGCCCGTTCACGCTCCACCGCCGCAGCTGTGCGCGCTCGGCCTCACCCAGAAGCTCCACCTCGCTGACCGCCTGCTCAGGCTGCCTGGCCAAAGCCTCGACGACACCCCGGAGTGCCGCTTCCATCAGGCCGCAGATGCGCTGCGCATCGAGCGTCCGGCTGACCTGCGCGATCAGCACGAAGGCATCGCCCAGGTCATTGACCAGCATCGACATCGGGAAGTTGGTGCGCTCCCGGTCTCCCAGCACCGCCATGCCTTCGAGTCCCAACGCCAGCGACGCACCATCGCCCTGCGGCGTGTGGCGGTAGTTGAGCAGCGTGGAGAACAGCGGCGTGCTCGCCGGCAGCCCGCTGCAACGTTGCGCAAGCGACAGGCTCGCATGCTCGTGATGCAGCAAGGCGCTGAGCGCCGCATGCGTCTGGCGCAGGCTCTGCGCCACGCCTTGGGCGCCCAGCCGCACGCGCAACGGCAGCGTGTTGATGAAAAGACCCAGCGCGCGGGCGGCGCCTTCGTTCTGCATGCGGCCGAACAGCACGGTGCCGAACACCACGTCGTCCTTGCCCGTGGCCTTGCCCACCACCAGCGCCCAGGCCAGGTGGCACAGCGTCGCCGCGCTCACGCCATGGCGCTGCGCCTGCTGTCGCAGCTGCAAGGCAAGGCCCGTCTCCAGCGACAGGCGTGCCTCGTCGACCTCGAGCCCGTCGCCCTGCACGCCCAGCAGGTTGAAGGGTGCCGTGGGTTCCTGCACATCACCCAGCATCTGGCGGAAGAACGTCTCGTGCTCCGCCTGGCTCACGCCCAGGCGCGCCTGCGCCACGAAGTGCCTGAACGCCACCGGTGCCGCCAATGCGTCCGCGCGGCCCTGCTGGATCAGCGCGATCTCCTCGACGATCAGCTTCAGCGTCGTGTTGTCGTCCACCAGGTGGTGGCTGAGGATCTGCAGCAGCCATTTGCCGGTGGCCGCGCCGTGGGCGGCGATGGCACCGAGCATCGGCGCGCGGCGCACGTCGATGCGGTAGTGCCTCGGGTCGACCGTGGCGTCCAGCTGCTGCGCACTCTCCAGCCACTGCAGCTGCAGCACGGCATGCCGGTACACCACCTGCACCGGCTCGGGCAGACCTTCCCACAGCACCGCCGTGCGCAGGATGTCGTGCCGTGCGATCACCTCGTTGAAGCTCGCGACGAACCGCTCCAGCCGCTCCCGGCTGTCGAAGCTCAGGCTGTTCAGCGTCACGTACGCATCGCCCTCGGTCTGCAGCAGGTGATGGAACAGCATGCCTTCCTGCATCGGCACCAGCGGGTAGATGTCCTGGATGTTGGCCGCGCCGCCCGGCACTCCGGCTGCGACGGTTGCGATCTGCTGCGCGTCCAGCGTCACCAGCGTGAGCATCTGCGGCGTGATCGCCTCGCAGCC